>CAJUSY010000022.1 GCA_910589545.1 Peptoniphilaceae bacterium | reverse complement strand
AAAAAGAATAAAAGATAAAAAACAAAAAAGAGACGCTTTAGCGTCAATTGAGAAAGCAGTGCAGCTGTCGGACATTCAATATGCACAAGGTGCATTGCAGGCAACAGCCCCTTATAGGGGCAGAGCAAACCACCAGCTAAGCTGGTGGTTATGATTGGAGTTTATTAAATAAATCACTAAATTGAATATATTTTTTTATAATGGTAAAATATACCAATACTAAAGCAAATAGAAGTAAAGAATGTAGACAAAAGAAAATAAACTTCGTACATGGTCAAGGCAAAAGAAAACATCAACTTCAACGAGACTATGAACAACTAAAAGATTGGAAAAGCAAACTAAAAAGTTATCCAAACAAACTAGATAAAATAGTAGCAGATGGGGATACTAAAGCGAAGAAAACTATGTATAGCTAGCAGAAAATAGGCTGACATCATACATAAAACCATCAAACTATGAACAATTCAAAACACGAAAATATAAAAAGAACAAGAATTCTGAAAAAGTTTAGTCTATGATGAAACCCAAGACAAATACATATCAAATGAAGGCAAAGAATTCATAAGATGCAATAATAGGTATGGGAAAAGAAAAAATGGATATGTAACAACTAAAAAAGTATACAGGTGTTTTATCTGGAATAAAGATGGTCAAAAAACTAAAGGAATCTACATAGCAGAAATCTTCAAAAAATATAGGAAAGAATCATTAGAAAACATAATATCCGACCAAGGAATAGAAGAAAGACTAAATAGGTCTCTTCAAGCTGAGGGGCTTTTTCCAAAATAAAGTAAGGACTAAATTACAATAGATTCCACCATAGAGGAAAAGCAAATATAATAAGTGAAATATGCCTACACTCTATTGCGTTAAACCTAAATAAACTGACATCAAAAATAGAAAATAAGAATCTAGAAATCATAAAATACAAAGCTGCTTAAGAAAAAAATATTCATTATAGCTAGCTTTATTAAGTGTGCCCATTTTTATAGAGAACAGGATAAATTTATCTAGAAAATATTTTAAAAACAAAAAACACAATGGCTAAACTTAAATACTTGATAAAAAAATGCGGGTATGTGAAAAGTTTTGTGTATCAGCTCCTCCTGATAGGTTGTGAGCTGATATTTTTTTGATTTTTAAAAAATATACTTTTATTACTGAAATCTTAAAGTTCAGATATTTGTAACCTAATTTTGGCACAATTAAACTAAAAGGTCAAGATTTTT
>CAJUSY010000020.1 GCA_910589545.1 Peptoniphilaceae bacterium | reverse complement strand
ATTTAATAAAATGAAGTCTATTATTGATTAATTAAAACAGGTAGTTGGAGAATAAAATTGTCTAAATATAAATTTATTTTAATAGGAGGAAAAATACATGAAAGTCTTAATGGACGGAAGAAATCACGGAGCAGGAACAAACGGTAGTAGCCCTTGTTCAACTGCTGGTCCTGGTTGCAAAGTTTATTCACCATGTAAAGGTTTAATGGGTTGTGGAAATATTCATGGACCGTTATCATTTTGCTTTACTGTTAACGTACAAGGATATAATCCGAAAAATAGTTCAAATGTTTAAAAGATTTATTAAAAAGTTAGTAGCAGTTATGATAATTATCATGACTACTACTGGTTTTACATATTCAAATAATGTACAGAAAGTACCTGATTATATAGAAGAGGATATTTTAAAAGGAAATATTAAATTAGAAGATAAAACTAATGTTAATTTAAAGAGTAAAATATCACAAGAAGAGTATGAAAAGACTATAAAAGATGTAGAAAACTTTTTGAAAGAAAATCATGTTATTTTTAATAATACGTCCAGAGAGGAATTTTCGATAGAATGCGACAAATTTATTAAAAATAAAAAAGAGCACACAATAATAGATACTCTGGTGGATTTAAAGCTTATAATATCTAGTTTAAAGCAAGGACATCTAGGGCTTGAATCTAATTATTTCACTGAAATTTTGCCAATAAAACTATCAGAATTTTCAGACGGAGTGTACATAACTACAAGTTATAAAAATGATATTGATATATTAGGAAGTAAACTTTTAGGGATAAACGATATTTCAATTACAGAAGTTGAAAGTAAATTATTTAAATACGCCTATGGAGAAAACAAAAATTTTAGACATATAAGTTCAATTGGCAATTTAGTGATATTAGATATGTTAAAGAGGGAAAATATAGTAAAAGGACAAAAAATAAAATTAAAACTTAAAAAAAATGGTAAGATATTTTATAAAAATATTAATATCTATAAAATTGAAGATTGGCAATATGGTAAAATTGATTCAGATTATTCAGGCATGTACTTTGTAGATGTAAAAAAAATGTACGACAAGATTAACCAGGTTTATTATAGAACTATTATTCCTTTACGTAAGATAAATTTAACTGAAAAAAATTTTTATACTGAAAGTAGAAACAAAGGCTTAATAATTTATTATAATTCATGTAAAGATAACGCAGAATTTGACATGTATAATTTTTCAAGAGAGATAAATGAAAAATTACATATAAATAAACCTGAGAAAATTGTTATAGACTTAAGATTTAATCTTGGAGGTTTGTCTGAATTATATTCTAAAATATTAAAGGAAGTAGAATTATATCAAATAAAAAATCCAAATACAAAGATAAAAGTATTGATAAGTAATAAATCATATTCAGCAGCGGGATTTGCAACAATAGAAACAATTAGAAAACTGGATAATGTTGAAATAATAGGAAATGATTCAGGATTTACTATAAAAACTACAACAGGAGTTGATAGTTTATTATATATAAAAAATCTAAAAGCGTATTGCCAGTATGCAAGGATTTTAGTAAGTCAAAATTATGAGAAGGAAGATGTATTTAAACACAATTACAAAAACTATGATTATGAAGGTGATATGC
>CAJUSY010000019.1 GCA_910589545.1 Peptoniphilaceae bacterium | reverse complement strand
GGTGGGAATACAAATTCAGGCACTAGTACTGGAAATACTGGAGGAACAACTACTGGTGGTAGCGGTATAAATAGTTCACCAATTGGAAATCCTTATGCTGGTGGTGGATGTACTGACTATGTATGGCAATACTTTGCTGCACAAGGAATTTATATCAGAAATATCATGCCTGGTAATGGTGGACAATGGGCTTCTAATGGACCTGCCCAAGGCGTGCTCCATGTTGTAGGAGCTGCTCCTGGTGTTATCGCATCAAGCTTCTCAGCTGATTTTGTTGGATATGCAAACTCACCTTACGGTCACGTAGCTATTGTAAAATCAGTTAATTCAGATGGTACAATTACTATCAAAGAAGGCGGATATGGTACAACTTGGTGGGGACATGAACGTACTGTAAGTGCGTCTGGTGTTACTTTCTTGATGCCAAACTAAGGAGGAAAAAATGACAGAACCGTTAACCGAAACCCCTGAACTATCCGCGAAATATGCCTGGTTTTTTGATCTTGATGGAACGCTGGCGGAAATCAAACCGCATCCCGATCAGGTCGTCGTGCCTGACAATATTCTGCAAGGACTACAGCTACTGGCAACCGCAAGTGATGGTGCATTGGCATTGATATCAGGGCGCTCAATGGTGGAGCTTGACGCACTGGCAAAACCTTATCGCTTCCCGTTAGCGGGCGTGCATGGGGCGGAGCGCCGTGACATCAATGGTAAAACACATATCGTTCATCTGCCGGATGCGATTGCGCGTGATATTAGCGTGCAACTGCATACAGTCATCGCTCAGTATCCCGGCGCGGAGCTGGAGGCGAAAGGGATGGCTTTTGCGCTGCATTATCGTCAGGCTCCGCAGCATGAAGACGCATTAATGACATTAGCGCAACGTATTACTCAGATCTGGCCACAAATGGCGTTACAGCAGGGAAAGTGTGTTGTCGAGATCAAACCGAGAGGTACCAGTAAAGGTGAGGCAATTGCAGCTTTTATGCAGGAAGCTCCCTTTATCGGGCGAACGCCCGTATTTCTGGGCGATGATTTAACCGATGAATCTGGCTTCGCAGTCGTTAACCGACTGGGCGGAATGTCAGTAAAAATTGGCACAGGTGCAACTCAGGCATCATGGCGACTGGCGGGTGTGCCGGATGTCTGGAGCTGGCTTGAAATGATAACCACCGCATTACAACAAAAAAGAGAAAATAACAGGAGTGATGACTATGAGTCGTTTAGTCGTAGTATCTAAAAAAAAGTCTTAATAAATAAAAAATAGTGGTTTGATAGTGGGGAATAATTTTCCTTCTGTCAAATCATTTTTTATTATTGTGGTATAATAATAAGGAAAAATGATAAGGGGATAGATACAAATGTGTGGAATTGTCGGCTTTATTGACCGGATCGATCAAAATGATAAATCAAAAACTTTAGAAGAAATGATGGATACAATCGCTCACCGAGGTCCAAGTAGTTCAGGTGAATTTATTGACGAAGGAGCAGCAATTGGTTTTCGTCGCCTGAGTATTATTGACCTTGAGGGTGGAGATCAACCTATCTTTAATGAAGATAAAACTAAACTTATAACCTTTAATGGCGAAATTTATAATTTCCGTGAATTGCGTGAAGACCTTATCTCTAAAGGTCATGATTTTACTACTCATGCTGATACAGAAGTGCTTTT
>CAJUSY010000018.1 GCA_910589545.1 Peptoniphilaceae bacterium | reverse complement strand
TTACACCAGATTTCTACGCAGAGCAATCTTTTGCAGATTATATGATAGGAAATGATCCAGCGATGAATTATGCTTTGAGAAATGAAGGAGATAGTTCTTTATTTAATAAAATCAAGTCTATTTTTAATTAATAAGACAAAGCAGGTAGTTGGAAAATAACATTAACTAAAAATAAATTTACCGAAGTGGCATAAAATTCAAGGAGAGAAAAATATGAAAATTTTAATAGACGGTAGAAATCACGAAGCAGGAACAAGTGGAAGTGGAGTTTGTAGCATAAACGAAGCTTCTTGTTGGAATAACAAATTCAACTGTTATGGAACTTCAGTATGTGTTCCAGAATTATAATAAAGGTAATGGATATGTTGCAAAGACAAACGTTAAGTAAAAAAATAAAATTAGTAGTGGTTATGATTTTCTTTATAACAACTACTGGATTTACATATTCAAATAATATAGAAGATGTGCCTGATTATATAAAAGAAGATCTTTTAGAAAATGTTAACTTAAAAGATAAAATTCATGTTAATTTAAATACTAAAATATCACAAGAAGAGTATGAAACTACAATAAAAGACGTAGAAAATTTTTTGAAAGAAAATCATGTGATTTTTAATAATACATCCAGAGAAGAATTTTCAAAAGAATGTGACAAATTTGTAAAAAATAAAAAAGAACACACAATAATTGATACACTATTAGATTTAAGAATGTTAATATCAAGCTTAAAGCAAGGGCATCTTGGATTTGGAACAGAATATTTTACTGAATTGTTGCCAATTGATTTAATTATGTTCAACGATGGCTACTACATAAAAAAATGTGCCGAAGAAGACAATGATATGTTAGGAAGCAAACTTTTGGCAATAAATAATACTTCAATTGAAGACGTAGAAGCGAAAGTATTAAAATATTTTCTAGGTGAAAACAAGAATACATCAAGGGCAAATGTAATCGGAAATATTAGAAGAGTTGATAACTTAAGGCGCGAAAATATAGTGGATGGCAATGAAATAACACTTAAACTTGAAAAAAACGGAAAAATATTCTATAAAAATTTAATACCAATTAAACATCAAAACTGGGAATTTGGGAAAATAAATTCTAGTTATACAGATTTTTACTTTTTTAATGTGAATAAAATATTAAACATAGCTAAAGATCCAAACTTCGCTAGTATCAAGCCATTAAATAAAACAAATTATACTGAAAGAAATTTTTACTCTGAAGCGAAGAATAAAGACTTAATTATTTATTACAATTCATGTTACGAGAATCCAGAATATATAACATATAATTTTACTAAAGAAATAAATGAAAAATTATATAAAAACAAACCTTCTAAAATAGTCATTGATCTGAGATTTAATACCGGAGGTTTTCTTAAAAATTATCTTAGCATATTAAAAGAAATTGGGTTATATCAAATAAAAAATCCAAATACACAGGTAAAAGTAATGATAAGTAATAAATCATATTCAGCAGCGGGATTTGCAACAATAGAAACAATGAGAAAGCTGGACAATGTTGAAATAATAGGTAGTGATTCGGGATTTACAATTAAAACTACAACAGGAGTTGATAGTTTATTATATATTAAAAATTTAAAAGCGTATTGCCAGTATGCAAGAGTTTTACTAGCTCAAAATTATGAGCTAGAAGATGTATTTAAACACAATTACAAAAACTATGATTATGAAGGTGATATGCTTACACCAGATTTCTACGCAGAGCAATCTTTTGCAGATTATATGATAGGAAATGACCCTGCTATGAATTATGCACTTAGGGATGAGGGAGACAATTCGTTATTTAATAAAATGAAGTCTATTATTGATTAATTAAAACAGGTAGTTGGAGAATAA
>CAJUSY010000017.1 GCA_910589545.1 Peptoniphilaceae bacterium | reverse complement strand
CAATAGATGTTCTAAAACAATTTAAACCGAGTTCTGCAAAAAGTGCTACATCTTCTTTATAGTGGTGATAGAAATCAATAGCTTCATGATTAGGGTAATTTTCTCCCTCAATTACTCCATCTGTGATTTTTCTTTCTACGCCGTTACTACCTGCTGTCATCACATCTGCTACGGAAACTCCCTTTCCACCAGCATTCCAGCCTCCTTCAAGTTGATGTGCAGCAACTGCTCCTCCCCAGAGGAAGTCTTTTTTTAAAGTCATAATTTCTCCTTGTAATTATTAGAATTATTAAATTATCATTTCTTAACAAGATAAGCTCAAGAAGTCTTGAGCTCATCTAAATTTTGCAATTATTCGGCAGCATTAATTCCAGCTTCTGTTTCAGCTTCTTCTTTCAGAAGAATATTGTCATAAGCTTTGGCAAATGGCCAATAGAGAACTGTGGTCAAAGCAAGAATAATAATTTGCCAAACCATACCTTGCCAGCCACCTACTAGATATCCTGACAAGACCGCAGGGGTTGTCCAAGGAACATAGGCACCATTAAATGGTGGAATGATTCCTAGATAAATCACTAAGTAAGTCAAAATTCCTGAAATCAACGGAGCCAAGATAAATGGAATAGCAAGAATTGGATTCAAAACGATAGGAAGTCCAAACAGAATAGGTTCGTTGATATTGAATACTGCAGGTCCAATTTCCATTCGTCCTAAAGTTTTACCTTGAACTGATTTTGCACTCACTAAGAGGAAGATAACCAAACCAATGGTCAAACCAGAACCAGTAACTGTCAAGTATTGGTCCATAAATGATTGAGTAACGATATGGGCGCCATTTGACAGGCTAAGATGTCCTGCTTTGTAGAGAGCAGCATTGTCAGCAGAGTTTGCTTGAAGCAATGGTCCCATAATCCCACCAATGATTGTCGCTCCGTGAACACCGAACCACCAGATAAATACTGGCATAAAGGCAATAACGAAGACCCCAACCGGACCGTCAGTCACGTGTTGCAATGGTGTTTGAATCCATTTATAAACTAACTCAATGAAAGTTGTGTTGAAGCCAATCGTTGTGATTCCATGAACCACACCAGCCATTGTAATGATTGCTCCTGCAGGTACAAGTGAAGTAAATGATGCGGCAACGTTTTCTGGAACTTGTTCTGGCATTTTGATTGTGATGTTCCGACGCATAAAGCCAGTGTAAATCCAACCTACTAAGAGTCCAACGATGATTGAGAGAACCATCCCTTTCCCACCTAACCAAGCTCGGTCAATGACACCACCTACTTGAAATGCTGTTGATGTTTTAGTTGGGTCAGTAACACTTGTTACTTGATGGATTGTGTCTGGTTGCAACAAGATGTGAACAATGACACCTGTTAAACCAGCGGGTACTCCTTCATAACCTGCATCTCGAACCCAAGCGTAAGCAATACCGAACACGGCAAGCAAAGCCATAATACCAAATGAAGCATTATTAATTTGTAAAAAGAGTGGGCCCAATTTGATTTTGTTCATGAAGTCTTGTCCTGCTTGGAATGGCAGTTGACCAAGAATCAAGAATACTGAACCAATAATGATAAATGGGATAGGAATTCACATACCATTTTTGATTGCCGTGACTGCACGGGTATTCAAAAATTTCATCATTGGAGGCATGATTTTGTTTTGAATAAAATTGTTCATGGTTGAACAGTCTCCTTTACTTTTTTTGATGAACTGGTTTCACGTCCATCTTTTCTACATTTTCATTATAGCATTAATAGGCAAAGTAAAGCAAGCAGTTTCTTATTTTTCCATCACTTTGGTTCTGTGCCACTTTTGAAGACTCCTGTACCAAAATTGTCATATAAGTTTCCTTTAAGCTTGCGAGGTTCAGCCTTGATAATTATATTTGTTATCTCAATTTAACTTTTTTACTTTTAGATATCAAACCATTAGGAACGACAGAGCATAGAAAAAAGCCAGATTGGCTTTTTTAGTTGGAACGTTGATAAACGAGATCTGTTAAACGTTCTGTCAAATAGACCGTAGGTAATTGCCTCGTTAAGTCATAATG
>CAJUSY010000016.1 GCA_910589545.1 Peptoniphilaceae bacterium | reverse complement strand
TAGAATCCACGATTTCGCAATCGCCCTTAATCAAACAATCACTGCCTATTACTGTCTCTGTCTCTTATACACATCTGACACAGCATACGAATACCCGCAGGTGCATGATGCGTCAATGGATTAGAGATAAAGTTAGGAAAACTAATCAATGACCCTGAAAATCCAAACATTTGTAAGCCACCAAATCCGGCAATCCCAGCACCAATTGCTGCACCAATTGAAGACATGATGAAGACGCGAACATATTTCAAGTTAATTCCGTACATGGCAGGTTCAGTTACTCCACAAAAAGCCGAAATGGCAGCTGGAGCAGAAAGTCCTTTAAGGTCAGCTTTTTTAGATTTAAAGAAGACAGTCAAGGCACCAACTCCTTGCGCAAGCATTGTGAAGCTAACAATCATATTAAGTGAGCTTGCTCCTGTTGCTGCCAACTCTTGTGAAATAAGTGGTACAACCAACCAGTGCAAACCAAATATAACCAAACATTGATACAAACCACCGACGATAATACTTGCAATCCCTAAGTTTAATGACAAGATATGGTCAATAACGAATGACAAACCAGATGAAATTGTTGAAATAACAGGACCGACCAAGAGTAAAATGATTGAAGCAGTGATGAAGAAAGTAATCATCGGTTGGAAAATTGGACGCAAGGCAAGTGGTAAAACCTTTTTCAACCAAGCATTCAAAGGTTTAGCGATTGCTACCGCCACAATGATTGGGAAAATTGTATAAGCATAACTTGGCAAAGCAACCGGAATTCCAAAATAACTTGTATTAAAAGTGACTCCAAGGAAATTTGCTACTGGAGCTGCTGCTTCAACAACAACATTTTTACCGGCCGCATTTGTTCCAACATGAGCATTTACCAAGTTAGTAATCCCTGGATTAATCATGAAACCACCAACAGCAGCACCAATAAATTGTAAAACAGTATCTTTAGGTGCTAATTGTTTTGCTGCTGAAAATCCTACTAAAACAGGTAAGAAATAAAATGGTGTCATTGCTAGAGTTGAGATAATGACGTAAGTTGAACTTGCAGGGTCAATCACTTCAATTAAACGATTTCCTTTAACAAAGATACTTAATAATCCATTAATCATCCCACCAGCCGCAAGTAAACCAATAATTGGAATCATCGAACCTGTAATTGTCCCAATAACCACTTGGAAAGCATGAACAATTGGATTTTGTTTTTTACCACTAGCCGGTGCTGTTGCAGTAAGTGCTTGCGCCGTTGCATCTTCATCAACAACTGAATCTCCAAGCTGTTCAACAACCTCGTCATAAACATCTTCTACAGCTTGTCCAATAACTACTTGATATTGATTCAAGTTTGAGTTATAAACAGCTCCAGCGACACCAGGTAAGGCTTCAATCGCCGCCGTATCTGCTTTATCTTTGTCTTTCAAGGTAAAACGAAGACGAGTGATACAGTGAATAACTTTTGTGACATTCTCAGCGCCACCTACATTTGCGATAATTTCTGTCGCAAGTTGTGAATAATTTGCCATTTTTTCCTCCTTATTTAACACTTGCCTTACCAAGTTCACTTCCAGAAGTAGCTGGTCCATAATTGACATTGAACTCAGAGAGTTTATCTTTTGTATTTGTAAAGATAACCATTGTCGTTTTATCTAAACCTGCAGCTTCAATCTGTGCCCAATCAACGCTTCCAAGCTCATCACCACCATTGACAATATCATCAACTTTGACCTTGATTTTAAAATGAAGACCTTTAAGAGCTACTGTATCAATTCCAAAATGTAAAAGTACATCTAAGCCATCAGCACGTTTAAAACCAATTGCATGTCCTTGAACCAAAGTTACTTTTGCAGAAACTGGGGCAAAAATTTTATTTTCTTTTGGCTCAACCGCGAACCCGTCTCCCATTATCTTTTTTGAAAATACGGGGTCGTTGACTGTTGAAAGGTTGATAACTTCCCCAGAAACTGGAGCATAAAGGCTTTTATCATCTCTCAATTCTTTCTTTTTTCCTATTCCAAACATTTTAGAAATGTCCTCCATTTGTTTTTTACCTTAAACATAGGCATTTTTCATTTTAGCAAATCTTAGCCCAGTTTGCAAGTCAAAATGCCATTTTAAGGCGTTTTCATAAAAACGTTTTCAGCAAGCGTTAACAATTATTTTTATGATAAAATATAAAGTATGAAGAAA
>CAJUSY010000015.1 GCA_910589545.1 Peptoniphilaceae bacterium | reverse complement strand
TATTCTTTCACTAATTGTTCGAATTGCATCAAAAAAATGCCCTCCCTATGTTTTGTAATTAAACATAGAAAGGACATCTATTAAATTCAGATATTGCTAATTAAAACCATCTAAACCTTAAAATGGTTGTGGTTGTGGGTATGGAAGTTCTGGTTGTGGGTATGGAAGTTGTGGTTGTGGGTATGGAAGTTCTGGTTGTGGAAATGGTTGAAGTTGAAGCGCAAACACCGGGCCGCTCGCCGCCACCACAAAAAACGCCACCATGCCAATCGCCGCTTTTTTAATCACTTTTTTCATGCTATATTCCTCCTAGTTTTGCTTAGTTACGGATTTTCATAGTCATGTAAGCTTCGATGTAGTTGATAAAGATATCAAATTCTGACATAGCTTTGTAGATACCTTTTTCTTGCAATTTGTTAAAAGCGTTTTTAACTTGTTCAACAGCTTTTGATTTGTTTTCACATGGAAGAAAACGGTGACAACGACGCAAACGAAGACGCAAAGTTTTAAGGTTTTCACCCAATGAGTTAACGTGAGCTTTGATATCTGGATCTTGGTTTTCAGCTTGTGGCATAACTTCTTCAAGGTAAAATTGGATCATTTCTGACAAAGCTTGACAACCAAGGTAACCTTTAAAATCTTCCAAAAGTGATTCTTTCAAAAGCAAGTTATCAAGTTGATCTTTCATTTGAAAAAAAGTTTTAACACGTGAAAAAGCATCACGCAAATCACGAAGCATGTTTGGCAAGTTACCTGGAAAGTGAGTACATGAGTTTTCTGATTGAGTACCTTGACCAGCTGAGGCGTAAACACCTGACAACGGGGCTGCAGCAGAAAGTATCACTGTAGACATTAAAATAGCTGAGATAATCTTTTTTTTCATTTTTTCCTCCTTATTTTTTAAGGTTGTAGAATGCTTTAAGACCTTTGTATTGAGCAACTTCAGCCAATTGGTCTTCAATACGAAGCAATTGGTTGTATTTAGCCATACGGTCTGTACGTGAAAGTGAACCAGTTTTGATTTGACCAGCGTTAGTTGCAACAGCGATGTCTGAGATTGTTGAATCTTCAGTTTCACCTGAACGGTGAGATACGATTGCTGTGAAACCAGCTTCTTTAGCCATTTCAATAGCTTCGAAAGTTTCTGTCAAAGTACCGATTTGGTTAACTTTGATCAAGATAGCGTTTGAAGCATTTTCACGGATACCACGTTCAAGGTATTTAGTGTTTGTAACGAAGAAGTCGTCACCAACGAGTTGAACTTTTTTACCAAGACGTTCAGTAAGGATTTTCCATCCATCCCAGTCGTTTTCGTCCATACCATCTTCAATAGTGATGATTGGGTATTTAGAAACGAGTTCTTCAAGGTAGTCAACTTGTTCAGAAGCTGAAAGTTTTTTACCGCCTTCACCTTCGAATTTAGTGTAGTCGTAAACACCGTTTTCGTAGAATTCTGATGATGCACAGTCGAAACCGATCATAACGCCATCTTCACCAGCTTTGTAACCAGCTGCTTCGATTGCTTTAAGGATAGTTTCTACACCGTCTTCAGTTCCGTCGAATTTAGGAGCGAATCCACCTTCGTCACCGACAGCTGTTTCAAGTCCACGAGCTTTAAGAATTTTCTTAAGAGCGTGGAAGATTTCAGCACCCCAACGAAGCGCTTCTTTGAATGTAGGTGCACCAACTGGTACGATCATGAATTCTTGGAAAGCGATAGGGGCGTCTGAGTGAGAACCACCATTGATGATGTTCATCATTGGAGTTGGCAATACTTTAGCGTTGAATCCGCCAAGGTAGTTGTAAAGTGGAACACCAAGTTCATCAGCAGCAGCACGAGCAGCAGCGATAGAAACACCAAGAATAGCGTTAGCTCCCAATTTACCTTTGTTTTCAGTACCGTCAAGAGCGATCATTGCACGGTCAATAGCTTGTTGGTCAGTAACTTCATAACCGATGATAGCTTCAGCGATGATGTTGTTTACGTTGTCAACAGCTTTTTGAGTACCAAGTCCGTTGTAGCGAGATTTGTCGCCATCACGAAGTTCAACCGCTTCGTGTTCACCAGTAGAAGCACCTGAAGGTACCATACCGCGACCGAATGCACCGTCTTCAGTGTAAACTTCAACTTCAAGTGTTGGGTTACCGCGTGAGTCAAGGACTTCGCGAGCATAAATATCAGTAATAATTGACATTTTAGTCTCCTTATTATTTTTAAGTGCGTCTGCACTCTTAATACATCTTTGATTTTACTATTTTTTGAAAGATTTTTCAAGTGAAAATCTTCGCAAACCTAAACTTCAAAAGGTTTTGCGCTTACATTTTGAAATTTTATCATTTGAATAATAATGAAAAAGGATAGAAAAAATCTATCCTTAATTTTTATTCTGTTTCAATTAAGCCATAACGACCATCTGTACGAC
>CAJUSY010000014.1 GCA_910589545.1 Peptoniphilaceae bacterium | reverse complement strand
AATAACAGTATATATTTCCGGTCAAGAAACTAAGGGCGCAAGGCGGATGCCTTGGCACCAGGAGGCGAAGAAGGACGTGACAAGCAACGAAAACCTCGAATAGGAGCAAATATCCAGTAACTCGGGGGAATCCGAATGGGGAAACCTACTAGACACACTCTAGTATTCATACGTAAATACATAGCGTATGGAGGCGAATGTTCTGAACTGAAACATCTAAGTAGGAACAAGAAAAGAAAGAAAACTCGATTCTCCAAGTAGCGGCGAGCGAACAGAGAGAAGCCCATTAAAGTAAGACTAAACTGATAGACAAATCTTATGGAAAGAAGAACCAAAGAAAGTAACAGTCTTGTAGTCGAAATCAGAATAGAGACACTTTAAGAAGAGTACCACGGAGCACGTGAAATTCTGTGGGAAGATAGGGGGACCACCCCCTAAGGCTAAATACTACCTGGTGACCGATAGCGAATAGTACCGTGAGGGAAAGGTGAAAAGAACCCCGGGAGGGGAGTGAAAGAGAACCTGAAACCTTGCGCCTACAAGCAGACAGAGGAAGAAGACTTCTAATGTCGTACTTTTTGTAGAACGGGCCAGCGAGTTACGATACGTAGCAAGATTAAACATTTAAGATGTGAAGTCGAAGGGAAACCGAGTCTTAATAGGGCAAAAGTTGCGTGTTGTAGACCCGAAACCGGGTGATCTATCCATGGGCAGAGTGAAGGTAAAGTAAAATTTACTGGAGGCTCGAACCGGGTAGCGTTTAAAAGCTATCGGATGACCTGTGGATAGGGGTGAAAAGCCAATCGAACTCGGATATAGCTGGTTCTCCTCGAAATAGCTTTAGGGCTAGCCTTGTTTTAGATTACAGGAGGTAGAGCACTGAATAGTCTAGGGGAAGTAATTCTACCGAAACTTATCAAACTCCGAATGCCTGAAAATCGATGAACAGGAGTCAGACCATGAGGGATAAGCTTCATAGTCAAAAGGGAAACAGCCCAGACCACCAGTTAAGGTCCCAAAATACAGATTAAGTGGGAAAGGATGTAATACTACTCAGACAACCAGGATGTTGGCTCAGAAGCAGCCATACATTTAAAGAGTGCGTAATAGCTCACTGGTCAAGTGGTAATGCGCCGAAGATGAACGGGGCTAAATCTGATACCGAAACTGTGGGATAGAAAAGCAATTATGCGAGAAGTATGAAGTAAAAGTGATTAGGAAATATATCAACTAGTAAAGTAAGAGAGAAAGACATAAAACAAAATTTGTGAAAACAAAAAAGCGTAAAACTATTAAACGATACAATTTCTAAAACTTAACAACATACAACTGGCATAATAGCTTTTCTATCGGTAGAGGAGCGTTGTATATGAATTGAAGCAAAAAGCGTAAGCAATTGTGGATTGTATACAAGTGAGAATGCTGGCATGAGTAGCGAGAAGGGATGTGAGAATCATCCCCGTCGAAAGCCCAAGGATTCCTGAGCAAGGCTCGTCCTCTCAGGGTAAGTCGGGACCTAAGGCGAGGCCGAAAGGCGTAGTCGATGGACAACAGGTAGAAATTCCTGTACTACAAGATTGTGATTGAGAGAAGTACTGACGCAGAAGGAAAAGTCGAGCGTGCTGATGGTCATGCACGTCCAAATAACAAGCCAGAATATACAGGCAAATCCGTATATTCGTTAACGTAAGTTATGATGGGGAGCAGAAAGATGCGAAGCGACAGATTCAAACTGCCAAGAAAAGGTGCTATCGAATAACCTTGTACCCGTACCGCAAACCGACACAGGTAGGCAAGAAGAGAATTCTAAGACGCGCGGAAGAACCTTTGTTAAGGAACTCGGCAAAATAATCCCGTAAGTTAGCGAGAAGGGATGCCTAAGAAATTAGGTCGCAGAGAATAGGCCCAAGCGACTGTTTACCAAAAACACAAGTATCTGCTAAATCGAAAGATGAAGTATAGGTGCTGACACCTGCCCGGTGCTGGAAGGTCAAGGGGACTTGTTAGAGCAATCGAAGCAACGAACTTAAGCCCCAGTAAACGGCGGCCGTAACTATAACGGTCCTAAGGTAGCGAAATTCCTTGTCGGGTAAGTTCCGACCCGCACGAAAGGTGTAACGATTTGGGCGCTGTCTCAACAAAGGATCCGGTGAAATTGTAGTAGTCGTGAAGATGCGACTTACCCACGGTAGGACGGAAAGACCCCGTGGAGCTTTACTGCAGGTTGACATTGAATTTTGGGATTAAATGTACAGGATAGGTGGGAGACGAAGAAGCAAGCTCGCCAGAGTTTGCAGAGTCACTGTTGGGATACCACCCTTTTAATTCTAAAGTTCTAACTAGTTACCATGAAACTGGTAATAGGACACTGTCAGTCGGGCAGTTTGACTGGGGCGGTCGCCTCCAAAAAAGTAACGGAGGCGTTCAAAGGTTCGCTCAGAATGGTTGGAAATCATTCAAAGAGTACAAAGGCAAAAGCGAGCTTAACTGCGAGACAAACAGGTCGAGCAGAGACGAAAGTCGGACTTAGTGATCCGGTGGTACCGAGTGGAAGGGCCATCGCTCAACGGATAAAAGCTACCCCGGGGATAACAGGCTTATCTCCCCCAAGAGTCCACATCGACGGGGAGGTTTGGCACCTCGATGTCGGCTCGTCTCATCCTGGAGCTGGAGTAGGTTCCAAGGGTTGGGCTGTTCGCCCATTAAAGAGGCACGCGAGCTGGGTTCAGAACGTCGTGAGACAGTTCGGTCCCTATCCACCGTGGGCGTGAGAAATTTGAGAGGATCTGTCCTTAGTACGAGAGGACCGGGATGGACAGACCGCTGGTGTACGAGTTGTACTGCCAAGTGCACAGCTCGGTAGCTACGTCTGGAAAGGATAAGTGCTGAAGGCATCTAAGCACGAAACCAACCTCGAGATAAGATTTCTATGAGATTACTTGAAGAAAACAAGATAGATAGGTCAGAGGTGTAAAGATAGTAATATCAAAGCTAACTGATACTAATAAATCGAAAACTTGACTGGAAATATATACTGTTATTGATTGAAATGTAAAAAGTGAATAAGTATGGTGATAAAAGCAAGAGGGATACACCTGTACCCATGCCGAACACAGAAGTTAAGCCTCTTAACGCCGATGGTACTACGATGGAAACGTCGTGGGAGAGTAGGTAGTCGCCAAACAA
>CAJUSY010000013.1 GCA_910589545.1 Peptoniphilaceae bacterium | reverse complement strand
TGTGCAGCTTGTCAGGCAACACTATTTTATCATAGGAGGTTTTGTTTTGCTTGAAGCTTAAGCTAATGTCTTCCACCTGCATAGCAGGTGGTTTTTTTGTTTCTCTCACTTCGTTCGCTCAACACACTTAAGTGCACAATTAAAATATAAGCCGGTATTACCCGGCTTATATCAAAATTAATATTCTATGAATTTTTCGGATTTACATCCGCAAATTGGACATTCATCGATTTTTTCAAATCCTATGTATCCGCAAACTGGACAAAGTAATATTTCTTCTACTTCTAAGTCTTTTCCACCATCAACAAATTCTTTTGCTTTTCCGAATCTTTCAGCGTGAACTTTTTCTGCTTCCACAGCAAATCTCATGGCTCTTACAGCTTCTTTTTCTTCTTGCATTTCAGCTACTTCGATAAATGAAGGATACATTTCAGTTGCTTCGAAGATTTCTCCGTTTCTAGCTCCTTCTAAGTTTTCAGAAGTACTTCCAATTCCAAAACCAGCCATGCTAGTTACTGCGAAATCACCGTGAACATCTTTTAATGCATCAAAATGTAATGCAGCGTGAATTTTTTCAGCATCAGCTGTAGCATTGAACAATCTTGCAACATTTTTGAAACCGTCTTTTTCAGCTTTATTCCCCCAAATGTTGTATCTGTTTCTTGCTTGGGATTCTCCCCCGAATGCTGATTGTAAATTTGTTTGTGTCATCATTTTCATATCAAAATACCCCCTAAATTATTTTATATATATATTATATCACATTGATACCAAACAATGAATACAGATTGTAATTATTACAATTTATCTCATTCTACTTACTATAACTTTTCTTCTTAAATCCTGATGTGAATCGCTGTCTTCTTTTAATTTATCCATCCACATTAATGATTTGCCAGTTCCCCTAACAACTGCAGTAATTGGTCCATCTACAATTCTAGCATTTACACCAATTCTTTCAGAAATTAATTTATCCAAACCTTTGAGTAGACTTCCTCCACCACTCATTATAATTCCTCTTTCGTAAACATCTGCCGCCAATTCTGCTGGAGTTTGTTCCAAAACTTCTTGGACAGTGTCCACAATTTTATCAATCGGTTTTTTCAAGGCTACGGAAATATCCTTAGATGAAACGTAAATGTGCATTGGCAATCCATTTACCAAATTCCTGCCTTTGATTTCGAACAACTCTCCGTCATCTCTTGGATATGCACTTCCCACATTTATTTTGACTTTTTCTGCTGTCGATTCCCCAATAATCATATTGTATTTTGTTTGAACAAAATCTTGGATTCTTTTGTCAAATTCATCTCCTGCAACAGGGATTGATTTATTGATTACAATTCCACCCATGGAAATTACTGCAACATCAGTAGTTCCTCCGCCAATATCCACGACAATATTTCCTCTTGCATCAGTTACATCAATTCCCGATCCTATAGCTGCTGCTAGTGGTTCTTCAATTAAATACGTATTGTAAGCTCCTGCGTATTTTGCTGCTTGAATAACAGCACGTCGTTGTACTTGAGTGATTTGACTTGGAACACAAATCAAAACTTCAGGTCTAATCAATGATTTACCCAAAGTTTTTCTGAGTAAATAGGAAATAATCTTTTCTGTAGAATTGAAATCAGCAACCACACCATCTTTTAGCGGTTTTTTTGCGATAATATTTCCTGGAGTTCTCCCCAAAATTTTCTTAGCATCTTTACCAACAGAAATAATTTTCGAATTAAAACTATTCATCGCAACAACTGATGGCTCATTCAGTACAACTCCCTTATTAGGCAGATACACAAGAACAGATGCCGTTCCCAAATCTATTGCTATTTTCCTTCTAAAATTCATATAATCACCTATAAATCTTTTTTGTTAAGTATACAAACGCTGTTAGCAGTTATGCCTTCACATCTACCTTCAAATCCAAGTTGTTCAGTAGTTGTCGCCTTTACAGAAACATTAAATATATTAGTATGCAAATCATGTGCGATATTTTCTCTCATAGTATCGATATAATCTCTAAGTTTTGGTTTTTGGCAAGAAATCGTACAGTCAATGTTTCCCACTTCATATCCCATATCATCCATAATCTCAAAAACTTTTCTAAGTAATATTCTGGAATCAATGTCTTTGTATTTCATATCAGTGTCGGGAAATAATTTTCCAATATCTCCGAGGCAAAGCGCTCCACATATAGCATCCATTATCGCATGAATCAAAACATCTGCATCACTGTGACCCAAAAGTCCCCTGTCGTGTGGTATTTCCACTCCGCCTAATATTAATTTTCTATCTTCAACAAGCTTATGAACGTCTAACCCAAAACCTATTCTCATTCATTTTCTCTCTTTCTTGCAATTAATTCTCCAAATAACAAATCCTCTTGAGTTGTTATTTTAATGTTAGAATAATCACCTTTAATTATCTTTACTTTTTTGCCGACGATTTCAAGCAACGATGAATCATCAGTTACATTTATTTTTTCGTCAAATACTAATTTGTAAGCATCTTTAATAGATTTATATTTGAAAACTTGTGGAGTTTGAGCCATATACAAATGTGACCTGTTAGGAGTGTTAACCACTCTCATATCATCGTCGACATATTTAATCGTATCCTTCGCTCCAACGCTCACAACAAGTCCATCGAAATCACCGATAGATTCGATAGCTTCAAGAATTTTTTCTCGTTTTATAAATGGTCTAGCCGCATCATGACTGATTATCAAATCACAATTTTCACTGACTTTATTCAACCCATTATATGTAGATTTTTCTCTTGTATCGCCACCAATAGCAATTATAATATCCCTGTAGCCTTTTTCTTTAATAAATTTTCTTACAAATTCTTCATCTTCTTCTCTGATTACAAGAATGAACTCTTTTATTTCATCGATAGATTGGAACACATCCAACGTCATCTCCAAAATCATTTTATCTCTAATTTTCAAAAACTGTTTCGGAATTTTATTATTCATTCTTTGAGAGGAGCCAGCCGCTGTAATAATAGCTGAAATATATTTATCCATACAACACCTCATTATTATTATATCAAAAAATGAACTTAATTAAAAAAATATACAATTGCAATAAAAAAGAGAACTACTTAATGTAGCCCTCAAAATATTAATTATTTTTTTCATCTGATTTCTTAGCAAAAATCATTTTCCCCGCAGAAGTTTGAAGAACACTTGTAACAGTACATTCGATAACCTGTCCCAAATACCTCTTACCATCTTCCACTACAATCATAGTACCATCGTCTAAGTATCCGATACCTTGATTGTTTTCACGTCCTTCTTTTATTATTGATACATTGATTGGTTCACCCGCTATAAAAACAGGTCTCATCGCATTCGCCAAATCATTTATGTTAAACACGAAAACTTCTTGCAAGTTTGCAACCTTATTCAAATTATAATCGTTAGTAAGTAAATTTGCATTCAATTCTTCTGACATTTTAACCAGCATTGAATCCACTTTATCGATATTTGGATATCTTTTATCCACAACTTTAACTTTGTCCTTGTAGTCAGTTTGCATAGTTTTTAAAATATCCAATCCACGTCTACCTTTTTGCCTTCTCAAATAATTATCAGAATCTGCTATATGTTGTAGTTCTTCGATAACAAATATTGGAATAATCAGATTTCCTTCCAAAAACCCAGTCTTCAGTATATCGATAATTCTACCATCGATAATAGTAGAAGTATCTACGATTTTGGGTCTAACTTTGCTATCTTTGCTTGGTATTTTTATACTTGATTTTTCTTTTGTTTTGATTCTTTCGAAAAAACTCAAGAAATCATCGTGATAATTGAGTGCAAGCTTCGCCCCCAGAAATCCCATTCCAATATAAAATACAATCTCAAAAATAACCGTCAATACAGTTCCTATCCCCGGAATATTCAATTTTAACAACGGCTGCGATATCAAAAAAGCCAAGATAAGCCCTACCACAAGACCAATAGTTCCAATAATAATATCAACCAGAGAGAACTTTTTAAGTGAATCTTCAATAGATTCTATCAATTTCAATTCCACTGATATGAATTTCGGAGCCAAAGCATAAAATATAAATCCAAAAACAACAGCTGCTACAATCATACAAATTATCTTGATAATCAAACTCGTTGATTTATCAATAAAATTATTAAATATAACATTAGCAAATATAATTCCTAAAATAGCTCCGATTAAAGATATCAGTATTGACATCCCTCGTCTGAACAAAACATTAATCCTCCTTTCAAAATAGTCTAGTCCAAATCAATCAATTCATTAACCATGCTTTCAGCTTTTGATGGTTTAATATCCATGCTGCTCGCTATTTCGCTAATAAGCATTTTTCTGGAGGTATTTAGTACTTTCTTTTCAATCATGGATAGGCCTTTTTTTGAATCTAGTTCATATAAACCCTTATACACAACTGCAGTTTCTTTTATATCTCCGGTTCTCAATTTTTCAAGATTTTCTTTGTACCTTTTATTCCAATTAGAAGAAAATTTTACTGCACTATTCTTTAAAATATCTCTTAAAGAATGAATGGTCTCTTCTTTAGCAACAAATCTTATTCCCATATCATTTATCTTATCTACGGGTATAGAGATTTTCATTTCCCCCATTGGCATTTTCAAAATATAATAATCTTTTTTAACTCCCAAGACCTCTTTATTTTGTACTTCGGTAATTATGCCTGCACCGTGCATAGGATAAACAATCTTATCGCCTATTTTAAACATACTATCACCTCACTTTATATTATATCTTAATCATAAATTTAATTCAATATTAAAACTTTTTATTATATCATATCTTGTTTTTTTGTCAATTAATAATCATCCCCCGGCGTAGCCGGGGGTTTTTCTCATGCGGCCCAAAGGGCCTGTAT
>CAJUSY010000012.1 GCA_910589545.1 Peptoniphilaceae bacterium | reverse complement strand
TTGTAAGAAGAAAACCCCCAGTTAGACTGGGGGTTCAGTATAGCTTTAGCGATGAAAAACCAACAAAAAACCTCCTATGATATATAATTAAATTGTAGTTCGCCAACTGCAATAAAAAATATCAAGGAGGTAAGAAAATGTCATCAATAAATGACAAACATAGTTTATCACATACAAAATGGAACTGTAAATACCATATAGTATTTGCACCGAAATATAGAAGAAAAGAATTTTACGGAAGTAAAAGATTAGAAATAGGACAAATACTTCGAGAATTATGTAGCTGGAAAGAAGTAAACATAATAGAAGCGGAAGTATGCCCAGATCATATTCATATGTTAGTAGAAATACCACCGAAACTATCAATATCAAGTTTTATGGGATTTTTAAAGGGAAAGAGTAGCATAATGATATATGAAAGATGGGGAAGCTTAAAATATAAATACAGAGGAAGACAGTTTTGGTGTAGAGGATATTATGTAGATACAGCAGGTAAAAATGCAAAAGCAATCCAAGAATATATCCAAAACCAATTAAAACAAGACCAGTTAAGCGAACAACTAACATTTGATGTAGTTGACCCTTTTAAAGGGTAGCAAGTAGAAGTTGCAAGTGGCGGACAAACCAACGCCATTGAGGCGTGGCTGGTAATACAGGCCCTTTGGGCCGCATGAGAAAAACCCCCGGCTACGCCGGGGGATGATTATTGTCCAAATATTAAGATTTGGCAAAGTTATAATTGAGTATAATGTATTGTGATATAATACGGTTACGGAGGTGAGTAAATGCGTTGTCCTAATTGCAATGAAAAAGTATTGGATACGGTAAATTTCTGCCATAATTGTGGGTTTAATTTGAAAGAATACCGAGAAAATTTGAATGAACAACAAGAAGAATCTGGAAATAAGACAAGAGAGGATAATCATACAGCAACTGACAAAGACTTTTCGTATTCAGATGATGTCAAAAATATTTTCAATATAAAGAATCGCGAGAAGTCTTCTGAGGAACAAAAAGCAGACGAGATTTTGAACGGTAATAAAGCGAACAGCAGACCTAAAAGAATTGAGGATATTTTTCAAGTAATTAACAAGAATAAATCTCAGTATGGAAAGTTTAATCCCGATAATGAAGTTGAAAAGAAAATAAATCACGAAGAGGTAGAAGAACCTGAGGAAAATTACGAAAACACGATTTTCATAACCAAAGGCTACGAGGATAATCAAGAAAAAATCAAACGAGATGAATCAATCAGATTTACTTCTGCAAATGAGTTTACAATTCATAAAATGGAAGATGAAGAAGACGATGATATGGATGAATTTATGGATAATTTTGAGTTAAAAAGCAAACAGTTATTCGACAAAATTAACTTATTTTTCGTCAAAATTTTGAAAAAAATGATGGGTGGAGCACAACCTTATAGGTTTTCAATGAGATTAGCAACTATTGTTCTATCTGCTTTGCCGCTTTTATTCTTCTATGTGAATTCTACAAATAACTGGACATTTACTCAAAAATCAAAAGCGATAGTAGTTATGGTATCGGTGTTGGGACTGGACTTGGTTCAAAAAATCTTATCTTATAATATGGGGCTAAAACTTTCCGATAATAAGTTGTACCAACCTTTAGACAAAGATTTGAGAAATAATATTGCAGTCATACTTACAGTGATTGAGTCTCTGATTTTTAGTTTGTTTGGAATATTAACCGCAGGAGGACTTGTTGGTTTCAGTTCATCTGTCTTCACATTTACATTTTTGGGAGCACACGCTTTTTTATATTTATTTTCTTTAATATTGTTAATACTTTTGACGACGATTATTTTAATTGATAGATTTGATTACAAAAATTTGTGGAAAATTTACGGACTTAATGCAGCAGGAATTATAATCACAAGACTTGTTATGTTTATGATTGTGATGACACTTCTTCAAAAAATATTCTTCGGATTGGCTCCGGGGTTAATGTAGGTGATTAAATGATTTACACAGTTACACTGAATCCAGCATTGGAATTTGTGAGTGAGGTTAATGATTTCAAAATTGATAAGAACAACATATCTGAGTTTGATTTGATGCTTCCTTCTGGAAAAGGGATAAATGTTTCAAGAATTTTGAAACAACTTGGACTTCCAACGGTTTCATCGGGTTTTGCTGGGGGATTTACAGGAGATTTCATCGAAGATTGGATTACAAGAGAAGATATCAAATCGGAATTTATCAGAATTGACGACAATACAAGAATTAACATCAAAATTACTGGCTCATCAAAATCTGAAATTGAATCAAAAGGACCGAGCATTTCGCATCAAGAACTTCAAGAATTGCTGTATTATTTGTCTAGAGTAAAAGAGGGAGACACTGTATTTTTGTCGACAGCTTTTCCTAAAAACATCACAGAATCAGTAATAGACAGAATGATTGCTATTTGCAAAGCTAATAAAGCGGAATTTGTGTTGGATATTGACAAGCATTACTTGGAGAGATTTATAGATGAAGGATCTTTATTGGAAAATGTCAGCGTAAAATGCTTGGAACATTTATTTAAAACGACAATAGATTCCGAAGCGGAACTCTTACGTTGGAAAGAGAAAATATTGAATTTCAATTCTAGATTTGTGATAGTTCCATTTGTAGAAAATAAAGTGTATTTGTTCGCGGAAAACTCAGTGCACGCTTTTGAAATAGATAACATGATAAACCAAAAACGTGATTTCGTTATAGACTCCATCATAGCAGGGTTCATTGCGACATTTATAAGAACATCGGATTTTAGGCAGTCTTTTAAAATGGCTAATGCTTGTGCATTGGCGTCGTTGAAGACTAAGGATTTGCCGAAAAAATTCCAAATAGATGAATACTTAGATATCGTTGAAATAATTAAAATAGACTAAAATAAAAAAACAAGGTGTTGAATTTAATTCATACCTTGTTTTTTTATGTTGTAATAAATTAAGAAATGGAGATTTAATTGAAAATGAAAAAGTTTTCAATGTTTATAATGATTTTACCATTTCGATACAATGAATGCAAGTATTTTGTTATGAAATTAAAAAATTAATAAGTTTATAAATAGGCTCATGATTATCATTACTTTATCACAATAAAGAAAATAAGTCAAGTGATTTTTATACAAAAATAAAATTTTGTCTTAACGTTTGCTTAAATTTGAAAATGAATAAAAATAATTATGATTTATTTTCATAATTAACAATAAACGTTAAAATAACGACGGGAAACAAAATCACAAATCTTATCTTTGCTATTAAAAAGTGTAAAAAAATACGTAAATTTATAGAAAAACTGTATTTTATACTGAAATTTTAAATTTTAAAATAAATAATAATTGACAAATGCATTTTATCTCACTATAATAAGATAAAGTATTTTTTATTAATCATACATAAATAATACGAAAAATAAACTGAAAGGAGAATAAAATGTCTGCTAATAAGAAAATATTGGAAGTTAATAATATGCATACAGCTTTTAGAATAAAAGACGATTATTATGATGCAGTAGATGATGTTTCATTTGAATTGTATGAAAATGAAGTATTAGCGATGGTCGGAGAATCCGGCTGTGGTAAATCTACTTTAGCTACAACTATTATGGGTTTACATAATATGAATTACACTCAAATTAGCGGTGAGGTTATATATAACGGTGAAAATATTTTGAATTACACAGAAGCTCAATTCAATGAGTTGAGAGGTGGAGAGATTGGAATGATATTCCAAGACCCATTGGCATCTCTTAACCCTTTAATGAGAATTGGCGAACAAATTGAAGAAGCCTTGTTATATCACACAGATTTGGATAAAAAGCAAAGAGAGAAAAAAGCTGTTGACCTTCTAAAAAAAGTAGGGATTGAAAATGCTGAAGTTATAGCAAGACAATTTCCTCATCAATTATCTGGAGGTATGAGACAAAGAGTAATAATAGCGATAGCTTTAAGTTGTAAACCTCGTGTATTGATAGCCGATGAACCTACTACTGCACTTGACGTTACAATTCAAGCACAAATTCTTGATTTGCTTAAAGAACTACAAAACCAAATGAATTCAGGAATTATATTAATAACCCATGATTTAGGAGTTGTAGCACAAACCGCTGACAGAGTTTGTGTAATGTATGCAGGTCAAATCGTTGAGATTGCACCTGTGGATGAGCTGTTCAACAATCCACTTCATCCATACACAAGAAGTTTATTAAATTCCATTCCACAAGCAGATACTCAATCTGATCAGTTGCACGTTATAGAAGGTATAGTTCCTTCATTAAAAAATTTGCCAAGAAAAGGATGCAGATTTGCTCCTCGTATTCCTTGGATAGATGATCATGAACACGAAGAAAACCCAGTGTTACACGATGTTGGTAACGGACATTTGGTGCGTTGTACTTGTTGGAAAAACTTCCATTTTAAAGACGAATAGGAGGGAAATATGGGATTTTTAGAAGTTAAAAATTTGAAAGTTCATTATCCAATTCGTGGTGGATTTTTTAATACAATTCAAGATTATATCAAAGCTGTTGACGGTGTGGATTTGGATATTGAACAAGGAAAAACTTATGGTTTGATAGGAGAGTCAGGATCGGGTAAATCCACTATAGGAAAAGCGATAGTAGGACTTGAAAAGATTACAGACGGACATATTCTGTACGAAGGAAAGGACGTTACAAGTAGATCTTACAGAAAAAAGATTAACTACAACCAAGATGTTCAAATGATTTTCCAAGACTCAATGAGTTCGCTTGATCCTAAGAAAAGAATTTTGGATATAATTGCTGAACCTATCAGAAATTTTGAAAAACTTACACCAAAAGAAGAAAAAGAAAAGGTGTTAAAATTATTGGATATAGTTGGACTTAATGAAAGTGCAATTTACAAATACCCATTTGAATTTTCAGGTGGACAAAGACAAAGAATTGGTGTTGCAAGAGCTGTAGCATGTAATCCAAGATTAATCGTTGCGGATGAGCCTGTAAGTGCTCTTGACTTATCAGTTCAAGCACAAGTACTAAACTACATGAAATTAATTCAACAAGAGTTTAATCTAAGCTACATTTTCATTTCACACGATTTGGGAGTTGTAAGGCACATGTGTGATTACATCTACATCATGCACAACGGTAAATTTGTAGAAACTGGAAACCGTGATGAGTTGTATTCTGATCCACAACACATTTACACAAAACGACTTATCGCAGCGATTCCTCAAATTGAACCAGATAGAAGAAAAGAACTTAGAGAAGCTAGACAAGCTATTGAAAAGAAATTTGATGAACAAAAAAATGTCTACTACGATGAAAATGGATCTGTGTACGATTTGTCTAAATACAAAGATTCTCACTATGTAGCAGCTAGAAAGGGGGAAATATAATATGACTAAAACCATAATCAGAAGATTTTTAATAATGATTCCTCAATTGATAGTGTTAAGTTTGTTTATATTCTTTGTAGCTCAAAAGATGCCAGGGGATCCTTTTACAGGTAAAATCACTCCAAGCACTGGTAACTCAAAGGTTGAAGAACAACTTAAAATAAAATCTGGATTTTACGATCCATGGTATGTGAAATACAAAAGATGGGTTGGCAATGCTCTTCATGGAGATTTTGGAGATTCCTACACACAAAAATTACCTGTAAGAGATGTTATAGGTCAAAGAGCTAAGAACACATTCTTCTTATCATTGTTCTCATTGTTAATAATGTATGCGATAGCAATTCCTTTGGGAATTAACGCAGGTAGGTATAGCGGGTCGGCATTCGATCAGGGGGTTAACTTGTACAACTTCCTCGCTCTGGCTACACCAGGATTCGTATTTTATTTGATAATGCTACTAATATTTGGATACAAACTAGGATGGTTTCCTACAAGTGGAATTATAAGTCTTGAAGCTTCATCAAAAGGCGGAATGGCAGCGGTGTTAAGTAGATTTTATCACATGCTTTTACCAGCAATATCTTATGCGTTACTAACAACTATTGGAACTATTCAATATTTGAGAAATGAAGTTGTAGATGCAAAAAGTCAAGACTACGTAAGAACTGCAAGAGCAAAAGGGGTTCCTATCAAAAAAGTTTACAGCAAACACATTTTCAGAAACTCACTTTTACCAATAGCTGCATTCTTCGGATTCCAAATCACAGGATTGTTAGCCGGTTCTATAATGATTGAAACAATTTTTGGATACCAAGGAATGGGTTCACTATTCGTAGACTGTATCAATCAAAGAGATTATTCTGTTATGACAGCACTTGTAATGATTTATGGTTTCTTAACACTTTGTGGTTCATTATTAAGTGATATTATCATGAGTATAGTTGATCCAAGAATAAGGATAGATTAGGAGGGTTTTTATGAAAGAAGTAAAAGTAACAGAAGAAAAACTTGAAGAATATAAAGACCTTGCCAAAGATAATCCTACTGGATTTAAAGTAATTGTTAATGAATTTAAAAAAGATAAATTGGCCATTGTTTCTTTAATAATATTAGCGGTTTTATGGATAGGAATATTCGTGGGAGCAATGCTACTAGACAAAGAACAAGTAATGAAAGTTGATATACTTAATTCATATGTAAGACCAGGAGAAGCGGGACATATACTTGGAACGGACCAAGGTGGTAGAGATTTATTCGGACAATTGATAATTGGCGCTAGAAATTCTATCGTAATAGGAATTGCCGTAACAATCCTCACATCTGTTATAGGTATAGTTGTAGGTTTGTTGATAGGTTATTACGGGGGATGGTTGGATAATATTATAATGAGAATTATAGATTTCATCCAAATTCTTCCAACAATGATGATTATCATAGTTTTCGTAACAATTGTTCCAAAGTATTCGATGTTTACATTCGTTTTGATATTTACGGTGTTCTACTGGACAGGAATGGCAAGACTTGTCAGATCAAAAGCTCTTGCTGAAAGTAAAAAAGACTACGTAAATGCATCCAAAACAATGGGTACTAGCGATTTGAAGACTATGTTCACAGGAATTTTGCCAAACATTTCTTCAATATTAATTGTAGATATGACATTGAGTTTTGCCGGTAACATCGGTATTGAAACTGGACTTAGCTTTCTAGGTTTCGGGCTTCCACCGTCAGATCCATCACTTGGAACTTTGGTATCATTAGCCAGAAAGCCAGAAGTTATTCAAGATAAATTATATGTATGGTTACCTGCATCATTATTGATATTAGTAATGATGTTGTGTATAAATTATATCGGTCAAGCATTAAGAAGAGCTTCCGATGCAAAACAAAGGAAAGGATAAGGGGGAAAAATAATGAAAAAGAAATTTAAATCATTATTGGCAATCTTTTTAGTATTAGCATTTGTACTTACAGGATGTGGAAAATCTAATAAAGATAGCGGAAAATCATCAGATTCTGGTTCTAAACAAGAATCCAGCACTGGTAAAAAGGCAAAAGGAGAAAGTAAAGGTAACATAGTCGGAGAACAAATGGGCGGCGGCGTGCTTATTGAAAACGAAGGCGAAGCAATTAAAGGTGGAACTTTTAAAGTAGGTATTCCTACAGATTCACCTTTTAAAGGTATATTTAATGTTGCATTACAAGACGATAACTTCGACTGGACAATTATCGGACCTACAATGTACGGTTCAGCAAATGGTGGAGAAAGCATGGAATTGAGAGATTCTGGTGCTGAAAAATTCGAATGGGATGAAAAAGCAAAGACAGCTACAATCAAACTTTCAGATGCATTCAAATGGAATGACGGAAAGCCTGTAACAGCAAAAGACATTATAATCAACTACCTAATCATCGGTCACAAGGATTATCCTGGTGTACGTTATGATGATGATATGATGAACATCGTAGGTATGGAAGATTACCACGCTGGAAAAACAAAAGACATCGCAGGTGTTAAAGAAATCGATGAAAAAACAGTTCAAATTTCATTCAAAGAATGGAAACCTGCAATCAAATGGGGTGCTAGTATTTGGCATGAACCAACAAACTACGAACAAGTAAAAGATATAGCTATAAAAGACATTATCTCTTCTGACCCAATCAGAAAAAATCCTAAATCAGCAGGACCTTTCTACATTTCTAATGTAGTACCAGGACAATCAGTTGAATTTAGTGCTAACGAACACTTCTGGGGCGGAAAAGCAAAAATCGATAAGGTAGTAATGGAAGTAGTTCCTACTTCACAAATCTTAGCATCATTAAAAGCTGGTAAATACGATTATATCGCAGGTGGAGCACCATCAGATACATTCAAAGAAATATCAGAATTAAAAGGATACAAAGTTGCAAGACAACAAAACATGGCTTACACTTACTTAGGATTCAAATTAGGTAAATGGGACAAAGGAAAAGGCGAAGTCGTAGTGGATCCTAATGCTAAGATGGCTGATCCTAACTTACGTAAAGCAATGGGTTATGCAATTGATAACAACGCAGTTGGTGAAAAATTCTATCAAGGATACAGATCACAAGCGACATCAGTTGTTCTTCCTATATTCAAAGATTACTTTAATAGCGAATTAAAAGGATACAATTATGATAAAGAAAAAGCTAAACAATTGTTAGATGAAGCTGGATACAAAGACGTTGACAACGATGGAATAAGAGAAGACAAAAACGGTAAACCATTTGTAATCAAATTCGCATCAATGTCAGGTGGAGAAATCGCAGAACCATTGTCATCATATTATATCCAATGTTGGAAAGAAATTGGATTGAATGTTGAATTAACAGGTGGAAGATTAATCGAATTTAACGCATTCTACGACAAACTTAAAAATGACGACCCTGAAGTTGACGTATTCCAAGGCGCTTGGGGTGTAGGTACTAACCCAGACCCATCAGGATTATTCAGTAAGAATGCATCATTTAACTACTACAGATATACTAATCCAGAAATGCAACAAGCATTGGATAAGATAGCTGATGGTAAATCATCTGATGAAGAAAGAGCACAAGCTTACAAAGACTTTGCAAAAGTTATGGAAGACAATGTACCATTGATTCCAACACTTTACAGAGAATCATTAACTCCGATCAACAAGAGGGTTAAGAAATTTGATACAAGATATGTTCAAGATCTTAACAAAGATGACTTCAGATGGAATGAAATCGAACTTACAGCAGAACAACCTCTAAAAGAATAATAGTTTTAGAATAAGTGGGGTGTAATTTTACACTCCACTTTTTTATGTAAAATATGTAAAAATACGTAAAATATAACGTTTTCGTTTATTGACTTATTTTATCTTATTCATTAGAATATTAGAGAGGTGTAATGAATGAAGCAGAAAAATATTATAGTTGTAGTTTTGATAACTGTAGTAATATTTGTTGGAGCTTTTGTAGGATTTAATATTTTTAATTCTTCTAAAGCAGAAAAGTTAGATAAATTAGCTCATCAATGCATATTAGATGGCGAATACCAAAAAGCAGTTGATTATTATAGTGAATTATACGATAGAACAAACGATGGATCTTATATAGATAAAAAACGTGAAGCTGTAGAACTTTTATCTTCTAAAAATAATTACGATTATGGCGTAAATTATTTAAAGGAAATGAAGTATGTCGATGCAGCGAAAAGTTTCTTGAAAGTAAGCAACAAAGATAGCGTCAATTATCAAAAAGCGCAACAAAGATTGCAAGAAAGCACACAAGCTGTGATAATTGCAAGTGATTCATTTGCAGAAGATGACAACTTTGAAGCAAGCTTGAATTTGTTAAACTCATACGCACGCGTAATGCCACATGAAACTCTTGTAATCGACAAAATAAAAGAGGTCGAAAAAACGAAGGACCAATTCAAACAAAAAAAACAAGAAGAAGAAAAGCAACGTGCATTGTCTGAGAAAAAAGAAAAAGAAGCACGAGAAAAAGCTGAAAAACTAGCTAGTGAATCAGCGCAAGATTTAATGAAAGAGAAAGAAGACAATAAAAATCAAGACAACCAAGATAAACAAGATGAAAGTTACGAAACTGATGATAACAAGAGACTTATCGATTTGTGCATTCGTCTTGTCGGAAAAACTTACTTGGTAACTACAGAAAATGCCAAAATTTACGAAGAACCAAGCAATAAATCAGAAGTAATCTCATCAATTCCTTTGGGAAGTGAAGTTTACATTTACGAAGCAAAACCGGATTCAGGTCAAAGAGTATGGTGTCACGCGATTATAAAAAGTGCAGACTCACTAAAATCATACGATGCTTGGATATCATCAAACAATTTAGAAATTAACGATGAAGCTCTCAATAACGAGGGCTTTTAGTACATTATAAACCTTCATGCACAAAACATCTGACTCAAAAAATTTATGATATCTAAATCCCAATCTTCTAAAATCCGTAACTCGTATTCGCTCAAACAGACGGATTTTTAAACGAAGATTTTGAATTTGAAATCAATGAAATTTTTATCGTATGATGTTCTTAGCATTACGGTTTGCAAATTATAATTCAAACTGCTCTCAATAATGAGGGCTTTTTTGATAGAAAGGGGTGTGTTATGGATTTGAATTTTTTGCATTTTGATTTGGATGCTTTCTTTGCTTCGTGTGAAATTTTGGATAATCCTAAATTAAAACACGTCCCGATGGTTGTAGGTGGAAGAAGTCAGAGGGGGATTATAACCACAGCGAACTACGAAGCCAGAAAATACGGGTTACATTCTGCAATGCCAATATTTCAAGCAAAAAAGATCGTTCCAAACCTCGTTATAGTTGCTCCAGATTTTGAAAAATACAGAAGAAACAGCGAGAAAGTTTTCAGCGTTTTATCGGCTTTTTCTGCGAAAATTCAAAAGATGAGTATTGATGAAGGATGCATGGATATTTCCCAAATTAAAATGGATAGAATGGAACTTGCAAAACTCATTCAAGAAAATGTGAGAATTAAAACAGGATTGTCAATATCTCTTGGAATTAGCTACAATATGAGCCTTGCGAAGCTTGCATCTGATTGGAATAAGCCACACGGAATTAAAATCATAACACAAGATGATATTCCGGATATTTTGATGGATTTAAATGTTGGGAAAATTCAAGGAATAGGCAGAAAATCAGAAGAAAAACTAAATAATATTGGAATAAAAAAGGTCTGTGATTTGTATGATTTGTCCAGACAAAATCTTAGGGAGTTGTTCGGGAAATTTGGCGAAGTGATTTATGACAGAATACGCGGGATTGACGATAGACAATTGGATTTGTCACGAATTAGAAAATCCATCGGCGTAGAATACACTTTCGAACGCGATTTAAGAAATTACAATGAGCTTGTGAAAAAAGCTTATGAATATAGCGAAGAATTAAGCGATGATCTTAACAAGAAAAATATAAAAGCAAAGACCATCAGAATTAAGATAAAACTTAATGATTTTACTGTGATTACAAAATCAATGACTCTTGAGGAATATATTAATGATAAAAGCGATATTTACAGGATTGTAAAGTATCTTGTTCTAAACACCAAGATTGAAAAGCCTGTGAGACTTTTTGGAATTACTGCGGCTAACCTGAGTGATACGAGTTTTGAGCAACTGAAATTCTTGTAGTAAAAAACTTTACATAATACCTTGCAATATTTACTACTGTGTATTATAATGTATTCAGGAGGTAAGATATGAACACACAATTAAAAAAAGGGATTTTAGAATTATGTGTCTTATCGGTTATATCAAAACAAGACAGCTATGGATACGAAATTATAGATCAGATAAAAGATAAGATACCAATGAGCGAAGGAACTATTTATCCTATGCTTAGAAGATTAAAAAACGACAAATACTTGGAAGATTACACTGAACAATCAGAGTCAGGTCCATCTAGAAAATACTATAAAATAACAGACGAAGGAAAGAAATACCTACACTCACAACTTGTAGATTACAAAAACATGGTTGATAGTGTGAAGGCCTTGTTAGAGGAGGGTTTTTAAATGAATAAAGAACAATTTATGGAACTTTTAGATTACTATTTCAGAAATGTTGATGAAACAACTTACAGAGAAATCAAAAATGATTACGAAGAACATTTCAGAATTGGTGTTGAAAACGGAAAAACTGAAGAGGAGATTTCAACTGAATTAGGTAATCCAAGAGAAATATTCAACGAATGTAAAGAAGCTGGAATTATTAGAGAAAACAACTTCTTCGGAATGTTTAACTTAGATAGTATCGGCGATTTCTTTAATTCTAAGATTTTTGACCAATCCAAAGACAAAGGCTATGATTTGTCACAACAAACATTGGAATTCGACAATGATTTCCACAGAATTGAAGTAAAATCAAATGCTGATATCGATGTGTCAACTCACGAATTGGATAAAATCATTGTAACTTACACTACAACTGATGAAACTGTTAAATTAGATGTAGATTATATGAATCACGTTTTGAAGCTTGGTAAGGTAAAAATGGAAAAATTCTTCCAAAAAAGCTACATCAAATCAATTTCTATCAAAATTCCACAAGACAGCGATTTGGGATTAAACATTGCAACTGCAAGTGGCGATGTAAATGTTGATGTTGTAAATAACGATGTTACATGCAACACTTCAAGCGGGGATGTGAAAATTACAACACAATCAAATAATGTAAATGTAAACACTGCAAGTGGGGATGTTCAAATTTTCAAATGCAAAAAAGATATTTTTGTGAATACTGTAAGTGGTGATGTTAAGGTTGAATCTGACAATCCTGAAATTACGATAAACACAGTAAGCGGGGATTTGGATATCAATTTGAATGAAAACAAAGATTTGACTTTGAGAGGGGTATCCAGCGATATTGATATCAAAATCAAAGAAAAGAAGGGTTCTATCGATTTGAAAACAGTAAGCGGCGAAATCCAAATCGAAAGCTACTACAAAGATAGTTCCAAGAAAATTAGCAAATCGCACGACCAATCATTCTCAAACGATAAAATCAGTATCACTGCTGCAACGGTTAGTGGAGATATTACTGTAGAATAAATTAAAGATAGACTGCAATGAATTTTCGTTGCAGTTTTTTTATTGTAAATTTGTGGTTAAATATTATAATTAAAGGAAAAAAACATTGAAAATATGATAGAATATAATGTAATATGGAGGAGTAATAATTTTGAAAATAATAGTAACTTGCGCATTCGGTTTGGAGAGCTTAGTCAAAAGACAACTTTTGGATATGGGATACGTTAACTTGAATGTAAACGATGGAAGAATAATGCTTGAGGGCAACGAAAATGATATTGCAAAACTAAATATAAATTTGAGATGTGCAGACAGAGTTCTAATCGAATTAGCGACTTTTAAAGCTGTGACATTTGAACAACTTTTTAAAGGCGTGGAAAGTATTGATTGGTTAGAAATTTTACAAGCGGATTCTAATTTTATCGTAGAAGGTAGAAGTTACAAATCAAAATTATTTTCTATTAAAGATTGTCAGTCGATTACTGAGAAGGCGATTATTAAAACTCTTCAGAAAAAATACAAGGTGGATTGGTTCTCAAAGTCCAAGGGAAGATTTAGGATTGAAGTTAGTTTAGTAAAAGATATTTGTTCAATAACGTTGGATACTTCAGGAGATGGACTACATAAGAGAGGTTACAGACAAGATTCAGTTCTTGCACCAATTCGTGAAAACTTAGCAGCGGGAATTATCGATTTGTCGTTTGCAAACAGCGATAGACCGTTTGTGGATTTGTTCTGTGGTAGCGGAACTTTCGCCATAGAAGCGGCGAGAAAATTCAGAAATATCGCTGCTGGAATAGACAGGAAATTTGATTTTGCAAATTTTAATGAGAAATTCAATCTTGCTTACAAACAAGAGCGTACCAAAGCTTTGGAGAGCATAGATTACGACAATAAGATAGATATTTTCGCAAGTGATGTTGACGGTTCAGCAATTGAAAAAGCTATCGCAAATGCAGAAAATGCTGGAGTCAGAGAAGATATTAGATTTGTAACCAGAGATTTCAGAAATATCGTTTTAAAAGACAATTACTTTGTTCTAATATCAAACCCACCCTATGGAAAAAGACTTGGCGAAAAAAAGGAAGCTGAGAAAATTTACGAGGATTTGGGGATTAAGATGGCGAAATTTAAAACATCATCTCAATATATAATTACAGATTGCGAAGAATTTGAAAAATTTTATGGCAAAAAAGCATCTAAAAATAGAAAAATGTATAATGGAAATATGAAGTGTTATTTGTATCAATATTTTGGTCCAAGACCTAAATAGGAGGAGATTTCCTTGGAGAATAAATCGAGCGAAGGTATTAGTGATTTCAAGGTATCTGATTATGAAGTTCTAAATTCAATGAAAGATTTAGTCAGAGTAATAGATAAAGATGGAGTTATAATATTTGCAAATACGAGCATGATTAAATCGATGCCGATAAATCCAATTGGCGTAAACTGCTACTTGGATTACAGCAAAAATTTTCCGAAATGCTTAGCAGACAGAAAATACCGTTTGAACAGCACAATTAAAGAAAAAAGAAAAATAAATGGCGTGGATTATTCGATAACTTCTTCTCCAGTTATGGATAAAAATGGAGAAGTTATCAGTACGGTTGAGGTTTTCAGGGATATTTCCAAAGAAGTGAAAACCCAGATTGATTTGATTAATGCCAACAAAGATATCAAAGATGAAATTATTTTTGCAAAGCATATCCAAAGTAAGACTTTGCCTAGCAAAGGTGAGCATGTCGGTTTGGATTTGGATTATAGTTATATTTCGTCGAGGGATTTGTCTGGAGATATAATCGATTGTATAGACATTGATGAAAGATTTGTGGGGATTTATATTGCTGATGTTGTTGGCCATGGAATCGCAGCATCTATTCTTACCATGTTTATTAGACAAACTATGAGGTATTTGGTGAGTAGCGTTACAGATTCTAGGCCGAAAAGAGTGCTGAAGGATTTGAATACTACATTTACAGAGTTGAATTTGCCAATAGACAAGTATTTTACGATTTTTTACGGATTATATGATAGAAAACTCAAAATATTTTCGTATGCAAATGCTGGACATAACGGAATTCCTCTACTTATTTGTAATGACAAATTAGAAGAATTAAAAGCTACCGGTCATCCGATTTCTCCTTTGTTTGAAGGAGTTGGATTTGATCAAAGAGATATATTGTTATCCAGTGGCGATGAATTGATTTTGTACACTGATGGGATAACTGAAACTAGAGGTTTTAATAACGAATTTTACGGCGAAGAAAGACTAAAAAGAGATTTAATGAAAGTTCCAGAAAAAAGAATTGAATACGTACTAAATGAGGTGAATTCTTTTAGGTTTTTGGAACAAGATGATGATATTGTTTTAGTGAGTTTGAAGGTTCTATAGGAGGAAATATGTTCAAGCTGGATTTTTCAAATACGACAAGTCAAAATTCTGTGGATACTTTGAAGACAGAATCCGTAAACGCTTTAGAAAAGCTTTTGAATAAATCCTGTGAAGGTAATGAATTCACAGGATGGATTGATTTGCCACAAAATTACAACAAGGAAGAATTCGAAAAAATTAAAAAATGTGCAAAGCAAATTAGAGAAACGTCTGATTGCTTGGTTGTGATTGGAATCGGTGGAAGTTACATGGGAGCAAAGGCGATTGATTTTGCTATGAGTGATTATTTCGAAAAAACCGACATCGAGATAATCTACGCTGGGTTTCAATTGTCTTCTACGTATTTGGCTGAACTTTTGGAATATTTGAAGGACAAGGATTTTTGCGTAAATGTAATCAGCAAATCGGGAACTACTACGGAGCCTGCAATCGCTTTTAGATTTATTAAAGAATTGATGGACAAAAAGTATTCAAAAGAAGAACAGAAACACAGGATTTTTGCGACTACTGACAAACATAAAGGCGCCTTGAAGGAATTATCGGATATCAATGGCTATGAAACTTTTGTAGTTCCAGATGATATCGGTGGAAGATTTTCCGTTCTAACTTCTGTTGGGTTATTGCCACTTTGTGTAAAAGGCTTGAACATTGATAAATTGATGATGGGCGCATTCAATGCAATGAAAGATTTCACAAAACTTGATTACAAATCAAACTTCGCATTGCAATACGCATCTTTTAGAAATAACATGTATCGAAATGGAAAAGACATTGAAATAATTATAAATTATGAAATGAGATTGAAATATTTTTCTGAATGGTTCAAGCAATTATTCGCTGAATCTGAAGGTAAAAACAACAAGGGGATTTTCCCGATGATGTGTAATTTCACGACTGATTTACATTCTGTGGGACAAATGATTCAAGACGGACAGAAAAACGTATTCGAGACGGTGATTTCTGTTGAAAAACCTAAGAAAGATTTGTATATAAAATCTGACGAGGATAATTTGGATAATTTGAATTATTTGCAAGGAAAATCTGTCGATTATGTCAATAAAATGGCTATGCAAGGAACACTTACTGCACATTTGTCATCAGGTGTGGAAAGCGTAGTGGTTACAATCGACGAAATCAACGAAGAAAACTTGGGATATATGATTTATTTCTTCGAGATGAGTGTCGCTATTTCGGCGCTTGTTTTGGGAGTGAATCCATTTAACCAACCAGGAGTGGAAGAGTACAAGAAGCAAATGTTTAAATTATTAGAAAAACCGGGTTATTAGTATGAAAGAAAATTTAGAAAAAATAATTTTGAACGATAAAAGCTACGTGGTTTCGAGAATAATATTGGTATTATTGACTTCGGTTATATTCTTGAAATCTGCAAGAGTAGATCATTTGTTTGCCAAATCGTTTTTTATAACGGTGTTTTCATTTGTTCCAATAATCGGAGCGGGAGTTTATTTTATTCCTGCAATCATTCTTAATTTATTAGAATCAAATATGCTCTACTTGGCTTTGTATTCGTGGCTATTATTATCGTTGATAAGTATTGATAGAATAGTTTTCGGTGTATTTTACGATTTGCCATTTGATTACAGCCCCTTATTTTACATGATTATGGGAATGATATTATATTTGTTATTTGGCAAATACATACTGCTTTTGTTTAGTATTTTGGTTTATGCTATAAATGTGTACAACAATTACATTAAATACAAAAAAACGAGGACTTTTTTCAAGAAAGCTAAGTTTAATTTTACAGATTTAAGACAAATTATAAGAGATAATTAGAACATACGGAGGAAATAGTGGAAAAATTATTGATTGCAAGAGGAAATGAAGACATAGAACTTCTTTCCGATAAAGTAAATCAACACGGTCTTATTGTCGGGGCGACAGGAAGTGGAAAAACTGTTACATTGAAAGTTTTGTGTGAATATTTTTCAGATTTGGGAGTGCCAACGATTTTGTCAGATGTTAAAGGCGATTTGTCAAACCTTGCATCTGTAGGCGAAATGAACGACAATTTGAAATCCAGATTAAATGAAATGAGGATCACAGATTTTGATTTCAAAAACTATCCTGTAAACTTGTGGGATGTTTACGGTGAATCGGGACTACCATTGAGAGTTTCAGTTTCTGAAATGGGACCAATTTTGTTGTCGCAAATTTTGGATTTGAACGATACACAAGCTGGGATTTTGAATATAGCATTCAGAGTTTCAGATGAAGAAGGACTTTTGATGTTGGATACTAAGGATTTGCGTTCGATGCTTAACCACTTATCCGACAACAAAGATGTTTATTCTAAAAAATACGGAAACATAACTACTCAAAGCATCAGTGCAATAATGAGAAAATTATTGTACATCGAAGATATGGGTGCTGATAAATTCTTGGGAGAACCAAGTTTGGATATAAAAGATTTGATGAAAACAGATTCTGACGGACGCGGATTTGTAAATATAATTTCTGCCGTAAAACTCATCAACGACAAAAACTTGTATTCAATGTTTTTGTTGTGGTTGTTGTCGGAACTTTTCGAATCTTTGCCAGAAGTGGGCAATCCGGAAATTCCAAAACTCGTGTTCTTCTTTGACGAAGCACACTTGTTATTCGATAATGCAAATAAAATGATAATGGATAAAATCGAACAAGTCGTAAGACTTATCCGTTCAAAAGGCGTGGGGATATTTTTCGTAACACAAAATCCTTTGGACATTCCAGATTCGATTTCATCACAACTTGGAAATAGGATTGTTCATCAATTAAGAGCCTTTTCTCCAAAAGAATTGAAGGCTGTGCAAAAAGTTTCTGAAACTTTCAGAGCGAACGACGATATGAATGTCAAAGATGAAATTGTAAATTTGAGAACAGGAGAAGCATTGATTTCATTTTTGGATGAAAAAGGAGCACCAAGCATCACAAAAAAAGGACTAGTTCTTCCACCTCACTCATCATTTACACCGCTTTCTTCAGGCGACGTAGATTATATTGTAAAAAATTCTGATTTAAATCAAAAATACGCACAATCAATAGACAGGGAATCTGCTTATGAAATTTTACAAAACAAATTAGAAAAACAAATCAAAGAAAAGCCCGAAAAACAAACTAAAAAATCTTCTAAACAAGAAAAATCTCCTATAGAAGATTTTGCAACTAAAAGCATTAATTCAATGTTAGGTAGTTTTACTAGACAGATCGGCCGCGACATTGCACGTGGAGTATTCGGATCAATTAAAAAGAGCATAAAATTCTAAGAAACCTCCCATCTGGGAGGTTTTTTGATGTGCAAGTTATTGTTTTTCGGCACTCAATACCAATGGTCTAGAATTTTCCTTATCAAAATCAGATTTATCAAAACCACCGTATATTTTTATATTCCTAAAGCCATTTTGTTCTACAAGTTCTACTAATTCATCTGATGTTATAGGAAATAAATTCACATCATTTTCAATTGACATGCCTTCTGCACTCATCACTGTATTAAATCTAATAATATTGCCATTTCTGTAGTATTTTCTGACAAATTCCACTTTTTCGTTTTTTATAGTAGGAAGTGTTCCCAAAAACTCGTCGTCAACTTTCAAAAACGGGTAAAAATTGATGATTTGAATTACAAGATTCCCATTGGTGTCTAATTTATCGTAGCATTTTTTAAAAAATTCATTTATTTTTTCTTTTGAATCCAAATGAACTAATGAATTTCCTATGCAATAAATCAAACCGAAACTGTCTTCTAATTTATCGACATAAAGCATATTCATATGAATAGCTTTAATTTTGTTTTCGTTAATCGCTTTATCGACAAATTTTTCTTCCAAGTCTATTCCCAAAACATCGTAGCCTTTATCTTGGAGTTTCTTGGCGACTTTTCCAGTGGCGCATGCAATATCCAAGATTTTACCATGAGCATGTTCAGTTAAGAAATTTATTTGTTTATCATTAGGTTGGAAAATATCTTCGTAATTATCAGAAATTGAGTTGTAAAAATCACTCATATTATCACCTCTAATGTATTTATACCCAAAAGAATGTTACAAAATTATAAAATTGTCATAATTTTGTAATAATTTCAAATCCTGTGATATAATTAAGTAAATGAGGTGAAAATTTGATAAGGGATAATCATAATAGATACCTAGAAGAAAAGAGAAAACGCTCGGTTAAACGAAGGCTTGTTTTTTCAGTAATTCTTTTAGTAATTCTATTTTCAATCATAAAAGTAAAAAAAGATAGAGAAGAATATACGCAAGAGGTCAAACGACAAGAAGAAATCGACAGACAAAAAGAAGCATCACAAAATCAAAATCAAGACTCAAAACCACAAGAGTCTCAAAGCCAAGAGAAAACTGATGAAGAAATATTCAATGAAATTAGAAAAAATGAAAATGTTTATTCTAATACATTTAAGAGAAATGAACTGCTACACAATTTGGAAGTTTACGCTAAGTACAATCCGAATGCAAAGCTTGTGATGAAACACGCTGACGACATCCATCCTTCTCTTTTAAAACTTGCAGGCAACAACTATACTGCTGTGAATTTCGTCGCAAAAACAATTGATTCGACAATCAAAAACGAATATTCATATCCGGAAAAAGTAAACGGCTCAAATGTTCCATTGTATTTGCAATGGGATAAAAGATGGGGATATGAGAAATACGGCTACGGAATTATAGGGTTTACCGGATGTGGGCCAACGAGTAGTGCTATGGCTATATCGTATTTAAAAAACGATCCTTCTATCACTCCTGCAAAAATCGCAGAAGAAAGCGACCGCAACGGATATTCGTCGTCAGAAGGAACTAGCTGGGGATTTTATCCTTACATCGCCCGTAAATACGGACTTAAAGCTGTGCAAATGGATGCAAATTATAATATTATCAAAGAAAATCTAAAAAAAGGAAATCCTATAGTGATTTCCGTAAGACCTGGTGATTTCACACAAACTGGTCATGTAATGGTGATTTCTGGAATAGATTCTAATGGGAATATTATAATTAACGATCCAAATAGTTTTACGAATTCTAGAAAAACATGGAAATACGATAGATTACAGCCACAAATCAAAGCTATGTGGGTGTTTAGTAATGGAGTATAAATGAAAAAATACACAAAATACAAAAAAGATCTTGAATATTCTTATACAATGGGACCTTTTCCAACTTATGAACTTATTGAAAAAAGGGATGATATAGTTGAGGAGGTCTTAATTTCTGAGGATTTCAATGACACAGAAAAGCTAATAAATATATTAAATGAAAAGAACATTACTTACACGATTTCTAGTAAACAAATAAACAAAATTTCATTGAAAGACAAGGAATACGTGATTGGAGTTTTCAGAAAAGAAAAATCCAAATTACAAGAAAAAAATCACATAATTTTAGATGGAATAGACAACATGGGAAACTTAGGCACGATTATGAGGAGTATGCTTGCATTTGGATACAAGGATTTGGCGTTGATATCAAATACGTGTGATGTCTACAATCCTAAAGTAGTACGTTCGAGCATGGGAGCTTTCTTTAAATTGAATATACAAAGATTCGATAATTTACAAGATTACAAGAAGAATTTTCCAGAAAATAAGATTTATTCGTTTTTGTTAGATGAAAGTTCAAATGAACTTTGTGATGTGAAGTTCGATGAGCCATTTAGCTTAGCATTTGGAAATGAGGGAGCAGGACTTCCACAAGAATACTACAACGAGAATAAGATTTTTATTAATCAATCGAAGGACGTGGATTCTTTGAATTTGCCAATAGCTTGCTCCATTGCAATGTATAAATCGAGGGGGATTTAATGAAAAGAGTTTTTGTTTTTGATTTGGATGGAACGTTGATAGATTCGATAGAAATGATAAATAATTGTTTCAATCACACTACTAAAAACTACGGACTGCAACCTGTTGAAAAGGAAAAGTTCAATTATTTTCTTGGAGATGGTCCAAGAATTTTAGTTGAAAAATCCTTGAATTATTTGATACAACGAGATAATTTGGACGAAAAAGAAATTAATTGTAAATTTGACGAAATTTACGACAACTACATTAACTATTACAATAGTTACAACGACACTAAAACACAATTGTATCCACATATTAGAGAAAGCCTTGATAAATTAAAAGAAATGGGTGGACTTATTTGTGTGTGTACGAACAAGACACTTCCTGCAGCAGAAAAAATCCTGAACAATTTATTCCCACAAGAATATTTTGATTATGTATCTGCATTGGAAGATGAAACAAAAAGGAAACCAAATCCGTATTTGCTAGACAAAATCGTGAAAGATTTGGATATTAAAAAAGAAGAAATAGTGTATTTTGGAGATACCAACACAGACATTGAAACTTGCAAGAACGCAAATGTCACAAGTGTAGGTGTTGAATGGGGTTTTAGAGAAAAAGAAGAGCTCATAGAATCGGGAGCTGATTTTGTGATCTCTGATCAAAGAAGGATAGTTGATTTTTATGGAGAATTACCAAAAAATATTGGATAAAACAATTGAAAATCTAAACGGTGGAGAAACTCTACTTCTACACAGTTGCTGTGGGCCATGTTCAAGTTATGTGCTGGAGTATTTGTCCCAATATTTTAAGATAACAATCTTGTTTTACAATCCGAATATAAGTCCACAATCTGAGTTTGATAAAAGAGTTGTGGAACAGAAAAAAGTAATCACAAACACAAAAGCGAAGTATCCCATAGATATAATAGTCGACAAATACAATCCGGATGAATTCTACGAAAGAGTCGCTCCTTACAAAGATTTGGGCGAAAAATCAAGGCGCTGCTATGAGTGCTACGATTTGAGAATTGATAGAACTTTTGAGATTGCAGATGAGATGGGTTTTGATTTTGTAACGACTACTTTGTCTGTTAGCCCGCACAAAAATAGTCAATGGATCAATGAAATAGGAGAAAAATTAGAGAAAACTCACAAAGCAAAATTTTTGCATTCTGATTTTAAGAAGAAAAATGGTTACAAAAGATCTATTGAATTGTCAAAGGAATTTGATTTGTATAGGCAAGATTACTGCGGATGTGTTTACAGTAAGAAGGAAGCAGAACAACGACATCAAAATATTAATCGGCGATAATTATCGCCGATTTTTGTGTTTTTTAAGATTTGAAATTCCAAGAATATTATCAGAATTAGTATTTTATAATTAAATTTTAAGTATTTGTACCAACTAAAGTTGTTTGATATAATGAAATAAAGGAGAGATTATGAAATTTGAAAAAAATGTAATACTTAAGAAATATAACGATGGAGTTATAGAAGAAGTTGAAGATGTTATTTTAAGAGAATTTTTATTAGATATAAATATTAATTCAAAACCTATAGTTAAACTTTTGTGTATTGAAAAGGATTTACAAGAACTTGTTACAGGATATCTTATAACAGAAAATATTGTAAAGCCAGAAGATATAGCAAATGTAGATATTAAAATTGACGGGAATGTTTGTGATGTTACTTTAAAAGATATTGATAACACTCCAAGTCATGTGACTACTGAAAGTGGAGATTATAAAAACGTTCCGTACAATTTTACAAATAGAGATGAGAAGGTCACTCCGATTGATTGGGATGAAGAAACGCTGTTGAAGATTTCCAATTTTAACTTATCGGGATCGCAGTTATTCAAAGAAACTGGCAATGTTCATTCTGTTGTTTTGGCAAAAAATGGAGAAATAATTTGTCAATGTGATGATATTGGAAGATACAATGCTTTTGACAAGGCTGTGGGTACTGCGGTGTTAAATGGGGAAAAACTATCTGATTTAATTGCATTTACCTCTGGAAGAATTCCTTCATCAATTGTTCAAAAATGTGTCAATTCAGGTATTTCTGTTATAGTTTCTAGAAGCGCACCAACTGATATTTCTTTGGAATTAGCTAGCAAATATAACTTGTCCGTAATCGGCTTTTGCAAACAAAGTCGTTTAAATATTTATAAGGATTTTAGAAAGAAGGATTAATTATGAAAAAATTTGCGGATTTTTTGTATGCCATTATGGCAGGGGCGTTTATTGCTATGGGCGGAGTTGCGTTTTTGAGCCTAAACAATAAAATCGTCGGGGCATTTATGTTCAGCTTGGGACTTTTTGCTGTGTGTACTTTAAAGTATAATTTATTTACAGGGAAAGTTGGGTATCTGTTCTGCAATGATGTAAAAACTTATTTACCATGGTGTTTGATGGTATGGGTTGGAAATTTAGTCGGTAGTATTATCGTAGCGGAATTGGTTCGTCTTACGAGAGTTGCTCCTGGAATTATCGAAAAATCCACAAAATTGGTTCAAGTAAAAGCAGATGATACTTTGATAAGTTTGTTTGTTTTGGGGATTTTCTGTAATATTATGGTTGTTCACGCTGTGGATCAATACTTAAACAATCCTCACGAAATTGGAAAATATTTGGGAATTATAATGAGTATTATGGTATTTATTTTGGTCGGATTTGAACACAGTATTGCAGATATGTTTTACATTCAAATGGCGAGAATGTGGAATTCACAAACAATCATCGCTCTAATTGTCATTACTTTGGGTAATGTATTGGGCGGAATTTTGATTCCAACAATGAGAAATATAAACACAAAATTAAAAAGCGAATAAGGTTGAATTAATGTTATTACAAGTAGAAAAAGCAAAAGAAATTCTTAGAGAAACACAAAAAAAAGCATCTGATATTGAAGTAATTGATATCGATGATGCTTATAACAGAGTTTTGGAGGAGGATGTGTTGGCGAAGTTCAACAATCCTCCTTATCCAAAAAGTGCGATGGATGGATACGCTGTAAGTAGCAAAGATTCTGACAAATTATCTAAAAAGAAAATTATAGGGACGAATTTTGCAGGCGATTGCAATGATTTTGATTACGAAGAAAATACTTGCGTGAGAATAATGACAGGTGCATTCATACCACAAGGCTACGATGCAATTGTAAAACAAGAAGATTGCGAAGTGTTAGATGGTTTTATCGAAATCAAAAAATCTTATAAGCCTTTTGATTACTACATCAAAGAAGGAGAAGATGTGTCCAAAGGGGATTTGTTAATTCCTAAAAACACGAGGATTTCTTCAGTTGATTTATCGATTTTGGCTTCAAATGGTTATGCAAAAGTTAAAGTTTATAAGAAATTAAAAGTAGCGCTATTGTCGACAGGATCTGAATTGTTGTATCCCGGTGATGATTATACTCCAGGTAAAATCTACAGTTCAACTACTTTTACATTGAAATCTATTCTAAAAAATTCAGGAGTGGAAGTTGTCGAACAAAAAAACTGTCTAGATGATGAAGAATCAATCATTAGAGAAATAAAAAATTTGACACCAAAAGCTGATGTGATCATAACAACTGGTGGAGTGAGTGTCGGAGATAAGGATTTGATGGAATCTTGTATGAAACAAATTGGAGAAGTTTTGTTCCACAGAATTGCAATGAAGCCTGGAACTCCAGTGATGGCATCAAAAGTAGCTGACACAATCGTTCTGTCGTGTTCGGGAAGTCCGTTTGCAGCTTTTTGTAATTTCGAAGTTTTATTTTGGGATTTGTACAATAAATATTATGGATTAAATGTCAAACAATTCGAAAAAGGAAAAGTTGTAAAAGGATCGATGAAACCATCTAAGTTACAACGATATGTCAGATGTTTTGTAAAAGATTCTAAGATTACGATTTTTGACAAACACAAGAATTCTATGCTACAAGATTTGACAAATTGCAATGCGCTTTTACTTCAAAAGCAAAATGAAAGCTTAAAAGAAGGATCGAATGTGGATTATATTTATTTGGGTGAGATATGAAAGTTTCTGTAGGAATATTAGCTGGTGGAAAGAGTATTAGAATGGGTCAAAACAAGTTTGATTTGAACTTTTACGGACACACTTTTATAGAGGAATTGATTGATAGATTCAAAGACTACGAGGTAATTGTTTCATCCAATACAGCCGATTATTCTCCAATTAAAACTGTAAAGGACACTTATATTGATGCAGGACCTTTGAGTGGAATGTTGGAGATTTTAAAAAATTCTACAAATGAATATGTATTTGTAACTTCTTGCGATATGATTAATGTGAAGTCTGATTTGGTGGATTTTGCGGCATCTATCGCAAGTTTTTCAGATGAAGCTGTAATTTTTGAAACAGATGACCAATGCTATCCAACTTGTGGGATTTTTTCCAAAAAAATAATTCCCGTTGTGGAGGAAATGCTTTCTAACAAAGATTATCGCATGATGAATTTAATCAAAAAAATAGATGCAAAATTTGTTAATTTGAAGTACACAATTTTTGAAGATGAGTTTGTAAATATAAATAATCCAGAAGAATTGAAGAAAAATTCTACGCCTTTGATTTGTATTTGTGGCAAGAAAAATAGCGGCAAAACTACTTTTATTAAAAAATTAGTTGGAGAATTGAAAAAAAGAAACAAAACTTGTTCTGTTATAAAACACGATGGCCACGACTTTACGCTTGATTTTGAAGATACGGACACTTTTTATTACAAACAATACGGTGCTTATCAAACCTTGATTTTTAACGATAAATACTTTAAATTAGATGGTAGGAGTAAAAACATTTATGATTTGATAAAATTAATGGATGATGTCGATTTGATAATTATCGAAGGAATGAAGGATTCCGATTTTATTAAATACGAATGTACTCTTACGGATGATTTGGTATGTAGCGATGTGAACAAATACGGAATTATCAGCGATAGGAAGTTTGACGGTTACGATAATTTCGATATTAATGATGTTTTAGAATTTGCAGATTATATCATTCGAAAATTTAAAATTTAGAAGGTATTTATGGAAAATATTTTGTGCAACATGATTAAAATAAATCGTGGAAATGATGTTTTGGTTTTGGATAAGGTTAAAAAATACGGTTGGGAAGGATTGACTTTTCCAGGCGGTCATGTCGAAAAAATAGAATCTATTACTGAGTCTGTAATCAGAGAAGCAAAAGAAGAGACTAATTTGGTTGTAGAAAATATCAGATATATCGGAATGATTAGCTGGTATGATATGGATAAGAATGACAGAATTATTGGTTTTTTGTACGAAACTGATGATTTTTCAGGAGAATTGATACAAGAAAATGTCGAAGGGACATTGGAGTTTATCGACTACGAAAAATTAAAGCAAATGAACGGACACAGTGATTCAATGGATGAAATCTTTGATATTTATGACGGAAAATATTCTGAAATCGTGCTTTATTATGAGGATAATAAGTGCGTGAAAAAGGAGTGTTTTAAATAGTGAGAAAAGCCAAGGGAATGATGTTTGCCATTATTTCGGCGTTGATTTTCGGATTTACACCAATAATGGTTAGAGAGACGTTGAGTAATGGAAGTAACGTAATTATGACTTCTTTTTTGAGGGGATTTTTCGTAATTCCATTTTTGATAATTTCATTGAAAAGCAGAAATGTTAGCCTCAAAGTTACAAAACAAGAATTGAAAAAACTATTACTCATGTGTAGTATTGGCGGTTGCATTACTATGACAATGCTTTATGCATCGTATCAATATATTTCGGTAGGTCTTGCAACGTCCATTCACTTTATTTTCCCAACGATTGTAACGGTGTATTCGGTTTTGTTTTTGAACGAAAAAATGACAAAATACAAATTCATTTCACTTATTGCATCGATTGTTGGAGTGATTTTACTGGCGAATAATGTAGGTGGAAGTAGTAATTTTCCATTAGGATTATTCTTGGCGGTAGCATCTGGTTGTACTTATTCTTTTTATTTGATTTACATGGATGTGTCGGGACTAAAATACATGGATAGTGTAAAGGTAACATTTTACAATTGCACGATTAACTCCATAATGCTTTTAATATATGGACTTATCACTGGCGATTTTACATTGTCGCTATCAAAATATGCGTGGATAATTGCGTTTGTGATTTCAATTTTGGTGTCGGTGTTTGGTACATTATTCATTCAGCTTGCAATAGTAAATGCAGGTGTCAGCACGTACACGATTTTTTCTACATTGGAGCCTATCACATCTGTAATATTGGGGATTATTTTGTTTAAGGAAACTACAGATCCAAGAAGATTGCTTGGATGTTTTATGATATTTTTGTCTGTTATGATACTGGCAATTTCAACGAGATTTCAAGAGAGAAGAGCAAAAGGAAGGGTAAATAATGAATGATGTTGAAAAATTAAAACAAATTGTAGAACAAAGCGATAAAATTGTTTTTTTTGGTGGAGCAGGAGTGTCTACTGCATCGGGAATTCCGGATTTTAGGTCTGCGACAGGTTTGTATAACAAGAAAAACGACAGCGATTTTTCTCCGGAATATATGTTGAGTCACGAATTTTTCACGACACGCCCTGATTTATTTCAAAACTATGTTCTTGAAAATTTAATTATTGAAGGAGTTAAACCGAACAAAGCACATTTATCACTTACAAAATTAGAAAAAGCTAACAAATTACTTGGCGTTATTACTCAAAATATCGACAGCTTAGATAAAATGGCTGGAACGAAAAATATCGCAGAAATTCACGGAAATTTGAGAGATTATTATTGTGTAGATTGCGCCGCCAAATACTCACTTGATTTTTACAAACAACAAAGACCTTGCAAGTGCGAAAAATGTGGAGGAGTAGTTCGTCCAGATGTAACATTGTATGGAGAAGTTCCACCGCAAACTGAATTTGCAAAAGCAATCAATTGGATTAATAAGGCAGATACTATGATTGTAGCTGGAAGTTCACTTGTAGTGTATCCTGCAAGTGGTCTTATCAATTATTTCAGAGGAGATAATTTGATTTTGATTAATTTGGATCGTACAAGCTACGATAATATGGCGAATATCGTGATTCACGACGATATCGCAAAAACTTTAGAATATGTGACGAGGGATATTGATGAAAGATAAAATAAGAAATTATTTACAAAAAGTGTATGGAGTGGATTTTTTATCGAAAACTATGATAATAGTTGCTCTGATACTTTCTTTGATTAATTTAAAATTTAAAAATAGAGTTGTAGAAATCATCACAATGATTTTGATTGTTTATTTCGGAATTTTCAGAGTTTTTTCTGTGAATAAATATCAACGAATGATTGAAAATCAAAAATTCAAAAAAGCAGTTAAACCCATGACTGATTTTTTTGAAAAATACAAAATTAGAGCAGCGAATTCCAAGGATAAAAAGTACATTAAATGTCCAAACTGCAAGAAAGAAATGAAAATACCAAGAAATAAAGGTAAGATAAAAGTAACTTGTCCTCATTGTGGGCACAAATTTGTGAAAAAAAGTTAATTATTTTGAAAAAATAAATATGCTAATAATGCTACAAATCTACTATGGAAAAAGTAGTAGATTTTTTATTGCTATAAATGAGGATTATAGTCTTATCAATTGCGACTTTATTTTTAAATAATAATTTCACAAGCATTTCATAAAACTATCTTAATATAATATCAGATTACACGAATGAGTGTTATCTAAAAAATGAACTTAGATATTTTATGGAGGATATTATGAGAAAAAATGTATTAAAAGGAACTACTTTGCTACTAGCTTTGTGTTTTAGCGTTGGAGCGGTAGGTTGTCAAAAATCTAATGGAAATACAGACAAAGATTCAAAGGTGGTTAGTCCAAAAGAGGCTGGAATGAAAGATAATAAAAACCGTGAAAATGAAAAGTTTAAACCTGCTGATTATTCATTACAACCAAAAGATGAATTCGTATATGAGTTTTTGGGTTTGAAGTTCAAACTTCCAGAGCAAATTAAAAAAGATATGAAAGACAAGAAGATTGCGATGTTAGATGAACAAAGTCCAATCGACAAAGAATTGAAATACGCTATGCTTACTTTCAGCAAATTAACTGAAGAACAAAAAAATGCAGTAGTCGATAAAATGGGTGATGGATACGAAAAATGGCAAAAAGAACTTGAAAGAGTGGGTACTATTGGAATGTTTGACAAAAATATGTCTGAAGCTGAAATAGCCAAAATCACAAAATGCGACAATAACAAAAAAATCGGCGAATCAAAAGATGGTAAGTTCACTTACTACATAAGTTCAAAAGGCAAATTGGATGAAGGTTTTGCAAAAGAATTTGCTAAAACTCAAATTGATATTATAGATAAAAAACCACGTCCTGAAAATGGATTTGTATTATCTGAAAAAACTGATTTGGAAAACACAGAAGCATTCGACAAAAAATCGGTTAAGGGTTTGAGCAATTTATCCACAAAAGATATCAACGGCAAGGAATTTTCAAGCAAAGATTTTTCAAAATACGACCTTACAATGGTAAATGTATTTGCCACTTGGTGTAGTGCTTGTGTGAATGAAATTCCTGATTTGAGCGAGGTTCAAAAAGAAATGAAGAACAAAGGTGTAAATATTGTAGGAGTTGTCACAGATACTGTGGACGATAATGGTACTAATAATGAAGCATTGAAAAAGGCAAAACTAATTCAAGAAAAAACAAAAGCTTCATATCCATTTTTAATGCCAGACAAATCAAACTTCAACGCAAGATTAAACGGAATACAAGCAATGCCAGAAACTTTCTTTGTCGACAAAAATGGAAATATTGTAGGAGAAACTTATTCTGGTGCAAAATCAAAAGAAGAATGGAAACAAGTTATCGAAAAAGAATTGGCTAATTTGAAAAACAAATAAAATTGGTGATTCAAATGTACAAAAAATTTATTCATAGTCGAGTGTTTTCGGTCATGATTTTGTGTTTATCAGTTGGGATGATTTATTACGGATACAAAAACGGTGAAGTCAAAGTCGTCTTGGATAAGGCTATAAGAATTTGCATGGAGTGTATTGGAATTGGATAAGATTAAAAATTTACTAAAATTTGGAACTAAGAAAAACAGATACAAAATAATGGATAATTTCAGACACGCTTTCCAATCGCTGTGGTTTTTGATTACCAATTCTTATGTAGAAGGTTTTAAAACCGGAAAGATTTACGCTGGAAACCTCAAGAAAATTTGCGTTCCGGGGATGAATTGTTATTCTTGCCCCGGTGCGAAAGGCTCTTGTCCGATTGGCTCATTACAAGCTGTAATTGGAAACTCTAGTTTTAAGTTTAGCTATTACATAATAGGATTTTTGTTTTTCATTGGAGCTTTGATGGGAAGATTTGTGTGCGGATGGTTGTGTCCATTCGGATTGATTCAAGATTTGTTATACAAAATTCCTTTTTTTAAAAAGATAAAAACTTTTAAATACGACAAACATTTGAGAAAGATTAAATATTTTATCTTGCTGATTTTCGTAATAATTTTACCTATGTTTGTTGTGGATATTTTGGGACAAGGCTCTCCGTATTTTTGCAAACTGATATGTCCGGTAGGAATGCTTGAAGGTGGGATTCCACTTGTACTACTAAACAAAAGTATGAGAGGTGCGATTGGATTTTTGTATTACTGGAAGGGAACTATTCTGATACTTACGATTTTACTTTCTATAATGATTTACAGACCATTCTGCAAATATATTTGTCCATTAGGTGCGATTTATTCGTTCTTCAACCCGATTTCTATTTTTAAATACAGACTGGATAAGGATAAATGTATTAGTTGTGGAAGATGCAGGAAAGTCTGCCAGATGAACATCGACCCTACGAAAAATTGCAATCATATGGAGTGTATTAGATGCGCAAGATGCAAAAACGCATGTCCTGTTAATGCGATAAGTTGTGGAATAAAAGATAAAAGGAATCATTTATAGAAAATTTCAATAAATAAAGCTTGGGTTTTACATTTCTCTTATGATACAATTATATCGAAAAGATTTTTAGGAGGAATTTATAGTGAAAAAACTTTTATTAACATTAGCTTTAGTATCAGCTTTAACTGTTACTGGATGTTCAAATAATTCAGATAAACCAGCTGAAAACGAAAAGAAAACAGAACAAAATGCTGAAAAACCAGCAGAAAAGACTGAAGAAAAAGCAGAAGAAAAAACTGAAGAAAAAGCAGCCATCAAAGAAATGAAAGGCGCTGATCTTGAAGCAATCGAACAAGACAAGAAGAAAAAAGAAACTGTATTGGTTGTTGACGTTAGAAGCAAAGAAGAATATGACCAAGGTCACGTTAAATGGGCTATCAATATGCCAATTGACACTTTTGAACAAGAAGTTTCTAAGTTAGATGCTTACAAGGACAAAGCTGTAATTACAGTTTGCAACACAGGAAAGAAAAGCCAAAAAGCTGCTGAAATTTTAGTAGACAAAGGATTCAAAGATGTTACAAACGCAGAAGGCGTTAAGAAATTTGAATACAAATTAGTTAAATTCGCTAACATTTTACCAGAAGATTTAGTAAAAGCATCTGAAGATACTAACAACGTAATAGTTGATGTTAGAGATAAAAAAGATTATGATGCAGGTCACATCAAAAATGCAATTAACATTCCATTAAATGAAGCTGATGCAAGATTATCAGAAATCCCTACAGATAAACCAGTTTACACTTATTGCTATTCTGGAAACAAATCTAGTAAATTAGCACAAAAACTAATTGACAGAGGAAACAAAGAAGTATTCAACTCTTTAGATGGAACTAAAGAACACGACTACGAATTAGTAAAATAGTTTTTTAAAATTAAAGCGGCTCATTTGTGAGTCGCTTTTTTTACAGGAGATAAAATGAACGCAGTAATTTTAATGACCAAAATTCCGAATAAAAATTCCAAAACTAGATTATCGACAATTTTATCAGAAGGACAAAGGATAAAGTTTAGTGAAAGTTTGATTGAAAAAAATCTGAATACAATAAAAGATTACGAAGTTTTCTTATCTCTGACTCCAGATGAACTATTTCCTGATTACGAAAAAAATTCTTCCTATGATTGCATCAAACAAACAGGAGAAGATATCGGTCAAAGGATGAATAATTCTATAAATCACGTTTTGTCACAAGGATATTCAAAGGTGATTTTGGTGGGATCTGACATTATAGATTTTGATGGTGAGATTTTTGATAATGCTTTCGATAAATTAAATAGCAATGATGTAGTGTTCAGTCCAACTGAAGATGGCGGATACAGTTTAATAGGAATGAAAAAAACACAAGATGTTTTATTTAAAAACAAGACATATTCTAATTCAAATGTAGAAAATGATTTGGAAAATTGTCTGATTCAAAATAACTTGTCCTATTTTAAATTGAGAAAAACTCACGATGTAGACACTGATATTGATTTTATCAAATACATATCGCAATCTAAAAACGTCAAATTACTTGGCAAAGGTGAGTATAATTCTAATTATTTAATAGATGGGGATTATTTGATAAGAATTGCAAGAGGCTCACAAATGCATTTGACTAATCAGATTGAATACGAATACAATGCTCTAAAGTTCTTGGAGCAATCAAAAGTTACACCTAAAGTCTACGATTTGAAAAAAGATGAAATGTCCGGTATTTCTTATTTAACAGAAGAATACTTGATTGGTAGAGAACTTAATTATCACACTGATTTAAAAATTGCAGCGTATCTTTTATCAAAAATTCATTCTCTTTATGTAACTGGCAAAGATTTCGTAAAAGCAGACAGCCCATTTGAAATGATGTTTGAAGAATTCACACAGATGTTTTCTCATTATCAAAACTGGGACAAAAAAACAAAATCTACAGAAGATAAAATTTCAGATATGCTACGATATATTAAAAATCTTGGGCTTGATTCTACTCTTGAAAATCCGTGTCTTATCAACACTGAATTAAACAACCAAAATTTCATAATAGGTGAAAAGTCTTATGTTATAGATTGGGAAAAACCGATAATTGGAGAACGTGAACAAGATTTGGCGCATTTTTTGGCACCGACGACGACTTTTTGGAAAACTGATGTGATTTTCGATAATGAAACTATAGATAATTTCATAGAAGAATACGATAAGTTTTCGAATGTTAAAATCGACAAAGAAAAATTTGTGAAGTATTTGCTGTTTACGTGTCTCAGAGGAATTACTTGGTGTTCCATGGCATACACTCAATATGTCGATGAAAAAAGAGATATTGGATTTACTTTTGAAAAGATAAAAGCGTATTTATCAGATGATTTTTTGGATAGAATATGGGAGTTTATAAAAGCTAATGATTTCAGTAATAGTACCAGTCTATAACGAATCGGAAAATATCGACAAATTTATAGATCATTTGGATGTTTTTGATGACGAATTTGAAGTGATTTTCAGCGTGAGCGGCGATGATGATACTTTTGAAAAAATCGTAAATAGAGGATATAGTCCTATTAAAAGCAAAAAAGGTCGCGGCAATCAAATTATAAATGGAATTGCAAATTCAAACGGAGAAATAATTCTGATTCTTCATTCGGATACTTTTTTTACAGAAAATCCAAAAGAAGAGATAAAATCTATTTTGCAAAACTACAAAATGGGTTGTTTCAGCATTTCATTTGTACCAAAACAGTTCATAATGCAAATTGTCGCATTTAATTCAAATAATCGCGTCAAACAAAGAAACATCGCATTTGGTGATCAGGGAATGTTTTTTACAAGAAAATTTTATTATGAAATGGGCGGATTTAAAAATATAGATTTAATGGAAGATTATGATTTTTCGATTAGGGTGAAGGAAAAAGGCTACACTATCTTTCAATCAAAGATGAAGATATATTCTTCGTCGCGTAGATTTCAAAAAAATGGTCCTTTTAGGACTATGTGGATGATGCAGAAATGTCAACACATGTATCGCAAGGGGGAAAAAGTAGATGATATCAAACAAAAGTACAAATGATTACTTACAAGAAGTCAGAGAAAAATGCATAGATTGTGGTAAATGCACTAAGAACTGTCCTTTTTTGACTAAATATAAGATTAATTTGAAAGATTTTGCCGACAGGTCTGATTTGGCATTTTCTTGTTTCTTGTGTCAAAAATGCAAAGCGGTGTGTCCTGTTGATTTGGATGGAAAAAAGATTTCTCTTATACTAAGAAAAGAAAATCCAAAATTCGAATCTGTAAAAAAACAAAAAGAAAATTACTTTTTCAAAAACAAATCAAATCTTAAGACAAAAGATTTGTTGTATTTGGGATGTAATTTTCCAGCGTTTTATCCTGATACCACAAAATATTTGATGGAATTATTCACAAAAGAAGGATTTGATTATTCGATTGATTGCTGTAACCTTCCAAGTGATTACACGGGATTTGAGAATAATTACATGGAACGTTTTGAACAAGAACTCAAGGAAAAAGAGGTCGAAAGAATTGTATGCGTGTGTCCGAACTGTTTTCACAAATTTCACAAGAATTTATCGGTTGAAGTGATTACGATTTTTAAGTGGCTTGAAGAAAGAGATATGATACACGATATTGACGAGGAAGTGAATGTGTTCTTCCCTTGTTCTGACAGGTACAATCACATAATATTCGACGAAATCAAAAGACATATCAAAGGATTTAATAATAAATACATAAGCACAAATTGTTGTGGAGCGGGAGGAATTGCAGGAAAAAGCGAAAAAGACATCGCTACTCAAATGCAAAACTCCATTCAAAACGATGAATTGTATACTTATTGCGCAACTTGTTCCTCAAAGTTTGTTGCAAATAATGAAGTCCACCATTTTGTGAGCAAAATGGTTGGTATAGATGAAAAATGCGACCCAAGCTTTTTCAAAAATGCTTTAAAAGGAAAATTTAGGGGGAGAAAATGAAATTCGAAGATAGAATTCCAGAAAAATATAAAAAAACTGGCGATATTACCACTTTACAATTAAACATAACTGAAAAATGTAATTTGCGTTGTAAACATTGTCACGTTATGAAAAACAGCGAAAACTTGGAAATGTCCAAGGAAACAATGCAAGATTGCTTGAAGTTTTTGGATAATCATAAGATGAAAACTGTGGATATTACAGGTGGAGAACCTACGACACATCCAGAAATCGTGTGGTTTATAGAGGAATGTTTCAAGAGAGTAGAAGAAGTTATTATTAGAACTAATGCCACAAATATCGAAAAAAACCAAGAATTAATGGATTTATTGGACAAAGAAAAAGCCAAAATCGTAGTGTCTCTTCCATGCTACACTCAAGACAATGTAGACAGTCAAAGAGGAAATGGAGTGTTCGACAAAGTAATCGCCAATTTAATAAGACTTAACGAAATGGGCTATGGAACGGACAAAGAATTGGACTTGGTTTACAATCCATTGGGAGGATTTTTGCCTCCAGAACAATCTAATCTTCAATTAGATTACGAACGTGAATTGAAAAAGAAAAACGTAGTTTTCAGTAATTTGTTCACAATTACAAACATACCTATCGGATATTTCAGAGATTTCTTGGTAGAAAATGGCGAATACGATGATTATATGAAATTATTGGAAGATAATTACAATGAAGATAATGTCCAAAATTTAATGTGCAGATACCAAATTTCTGTGGATAGCTTAGGAAATCTTCACGATTGTGACTTCCACTTAGCAGAGAAAGTTACGATGAACGATTACATAAGCATCAAAGACTTGATAGATGTGGATGATTTGACAAGAAAAATCGTGTGGAAAGATTACTGCTATGGTTGCAGTGCAGAAAGTGGGTCAAGCTGTGGAGGTGCATTAGATGAGTAAATTGACAAATGAAGAAATTTGGCAACAATTTTCAGAAGGATTAGATTGTGCGCAAGTCGTTTTGAGATATTTTGCTGATGATTTGGGAGTGGACAGGGAACTTGTCACAAAAATAGCATCCCCATTTACAGGCGGAATGTACAAAGGAATGACTTGTGGAGCGGTAACTGGTGCTTATATGGTTTTAGGAATCAAATACGGCCATTCAAAGGCAAATGAAGGCGAAAAGAAAGTCGAACTTATCAAAAAAATGTTCGAATTCGATACCAAATTCAAAGAAAAACAATCTACGATAATTTGTGAAGAAATATTGGGAGATAATATAGCAGAAAATCTTGAAAAAATCGAACAAGAAAACACGATGCAAAGAAAATGCCCACAAGCTGTGAACGATGCAATAGATATATTAGAGGAAATGTTTGAAGAAAAATAAAATGAGAGCTGTCTACTTTGGTAGGCAGCTTTTTAAATGTGGATTTAAAAATCTAATGCACGAATATCTAGACTCCAAAAATTGTAGATTTCTAAATCTCAAAATCCTAAAATCGCAAACTCGCTTACGCTCAAACAGTGCGATTTTAGCCGGATTTTTTCGATTTGAAATCAAGCCAATTTTTTCCGTATGATATTCTTAGCATTAGGATTTTAAAACACCTTATTCTCTACCTATCAATATTTCTATTTAAATAATGATATAATACAAGTAACAAATGAAAGAGAGAAAATTATGATTATTATCAGAAATATAAAATTAAAAAATGACGACGAAAACGAATTGAAGAAAAAAATCTCTAAAATGATTGGAATAAAAAATTTCGATTACGAAATTTACAGAAAATCAATTGATGCTAGAAGGGGAATTCTGTTTAATTACCAAGTTATCGTGGATGTTGATTTGTCTGATAAAAAAATAAAATCAATCAAAAATTGCGAAAGATATCATGAAGAAGATTTTAACTTAGAAGATGTCGATAATTCGAAAAGCGTCACAGTTGTTGGAAGTGGTCCTGCGGGATTGTTTTGTGCGTATTTATTAGCGAAAAACGGAGCTAAGGTGAAAGTTATTGAACGAGGAAGCGAGGTATCCAAAAGAGTTGACGATATCAACAAATTCCTGGATACTGGTAAGCTAAACACAAACAGTAACGTGCAATTTGGTGAAGGTGGAGCTGGAACTTTTTCTGACGGCAAATTAACTGCACGATCTAAAGACAAAAGAGTAAGAGAAGTCTTGAAGACATTTGTGGACTACGGCGCTCCTAGTGAAATTATGTATGACTCCAAGCCGCACATCGGAACCGATGAATTGCAAAAAGTAATTGTGAATATGAGAAATGACCTTATCAAAATGGGTTGTGAATTTGAATTCGATACATTAATCGGCAATTTGGAAATTGAAAATGAAAAATGTGTGGGAATAAAATCGCATAATAGAAAATTTCAATCTGACTGTTATGTTTTGGCTCTTGGAAACAGTTCAAGAGATACAGTGATGATGTTAGCCGATAAAATTAAAATGACGAATAAACCATTTGCTGTCGGTTTTAGAATTGAACATCCACAAAAAATGATTGATTTGGCACAATATAAATGCGATAGAAACCTTCCAAGTGCGACTTACCAGCTTTCTTATTCTGAAGAAAACAAAAGAGGAGTGTACACTTTTTGTATGTGTCCAGGAGGTTATGTGATCAATGCATCTAGTGAAGAAAATGAGTTGTGTGTCAATGGTATGAGTTTTCACAAAAGAGATGGTAGAAATGCAAATAGCGCAATAGTATGTGGAATAGATGAGGAAACTTATGGACACAATTTATTGGATGGGATAAAATTCCAACAAGAAATCGAACGAAAAGCTTTTGAATTAGGAGGGTCAAATTATAATGCCCCAGTTCAATTGGTAAAAGATTTTATGGATAATAAAAAGTCCGAAAAAATCGGAGAAGTTGAACCGACTGTGAAACCTGGATATGTTTTAAGCAATTTGAATGATATTTACCCAGAGCATGTTACAAATTACATTAAAACTGCGATTAAAATGATGGACAACAAGCTTCACGGATTTTCAATGGATGATGCTATACTCACAGGAGTTGAAACGAGAACATCGTGTGCAGTGAGAATGGATCGAGATGATTTGTTAAGAAGCGAAAATGTTGATAATTTGTATGTGATTGGCGAAGGTAGCGGATATTCTGGAGGAATTGTATCAAGTGCAATAGATGGACTGAAGGCTGCCGAGATTATTCTTACGTCAAATTTATCTAAATAATTTTTAAAAACCAAATTATTGGGTATATTTGTAAAAAGATAAATTTTTGTAAAATTTTAAGAGGGGAAGAAAATGATACTTTGTATAACTGCAAATCCTGCCGTTGATGTGATATATGAGATGGACGAGTTGGATATAAATGGAATAAATACAGTTGATGATGTGTATAAAACGCCAGGTGGCAAAGGCATAAATGTGGCGAAGGTTTTGGATTTGTTGAGAGCTGATTTCATGGTTACAGGATTTATTGGCGGAAGTAACGGAGATTATGTCATTGACAAATTAGATGATGTGGATATTAAGCACGATTTTATATTCACAAATGTCGACACTAGAAATTGTATTAGGGTTATTCACGGTGATAAACAATTTGAAATATTTGAAAAAACAAATAGAATTGATTCAAGATTTGAGAGAACTTTCATGTCATTACTCACTGAAATTGGCAAGAATTACAATATAGCCGTAATTAGCGGAAGCTTGATGAATGGTCTGTCAGATAATTTTGTTGAAGAAACTATGGATATTTTAAAAGGCAAGAGCAAAATTATTTTGGATACAAATGGACAAGTGACTAAGAAAGTTCTGGAAAATAATTACAAACCATTTGCTATTAAGCCCAATTTCTATGAATTCAAGGAAATCATAGGTTTAACAGAAGACATTTCATCAGAAGATTTCATAGACACTGACTCTGATTATTTGAAAAAAGTGTTCGATAGTGAATTATTAGATGGAATTGAGATTGTACTTGTAACCCAAGGAAAATACGGGGCGATTTTAAAATACAAGGATAGTTTGTACAGAATCAAAGTTCCTCAATACAAAATCCAAAGAACTGTTGGAAGTGGAGATGCAACTGTGGCAGGCTTGGCGAACTTCTTGGATGCAGGCGAAGATATTATGGAAACAGTACTTAAATCACTAACTCTGGGAGTATTAAATGCCAGGGTATCTGAGGTTGAAAAGTTAGATGTAGATAAAATAAACGAAGTTTACGAACAAATAGATGTTGAATTATTATAGAAATGAAACGTGTCAAAATTTATTTTGATGCGTTTTTTCTTGCTCAAAAATTTGTATTTCTGATATAATAACTTTAAAGAAAACAAGAGTAATAAATTTGCTTGACTTGTGATCATTTGTATGGTAAATTTATTCTCAACATTAAAATTTTTTAACAAAGTTTTTATTTATTTTACGAGGAGGGTATTATGCAATTTATCGGCGAAGGATTAACATTTGATGATGTACTTCTAGTACCAGGTCCATCAGAAGTGTTACCTAATGAAACTATCTTAAAAACAAGATTAACCAAAAATATTGAATTGAACATTCCTATGATGTCAGCAGGAATGGATACTGTAACTGAGTCAAAAATGGCTATTGCTATGGCAAGACAAGGCGGGATCGGAATTATTCACAAGAACATGACTATTGAAGAACAAGCAAGAGAAGTAGATAGAGTTAAACGTTCAGAAAATGGAATAATTACTGATCCTTTTTACTTATCTGCAGATGACAAAATCATCGATGCTTTAAAATTGATGAGTCACTACAGAATTAGCGGTGTACCAATAGTTGATGAAACAATGAAATTAGTCGGCATTCTTACTAACAGAGATGTTAGATTCGTAAAAGATGAACAACTTCCAATTGGTGATGTTATGACTAAAGAAGGTTTAATCACAGGTCACGAAAACATAACAATGGATGAAGCCTTGGAAAAAATGATGAACGCCAAGATTGAAAAGCTTCCAATCGTAGACAAAGATTTTAAATTAAAGGGCCTAATAACTACAAAAGATGTTGAAAAAGCAATTCAATATCCTAACTCTGCAAGAGATTCACAAGGAAGATTATTAGTCGGTGCAGCAGTAGGAATCACTACTGATATGATTGAAAGATGTCAAGCTTTGGTAGATGCAAAAGTTGACGTTGTAACAATAGATACAGCACATGGTCATTCAAGAGGAGTTTTGAATGCTGTTAGCAAATTAAAAGAAGCCTTTCCAGATCTTCAAATTATCGCAGGTAACGTTGCAACAGCTGATGCTACAAGAGATTTAATTAAAGCTGGTGCAGATTGTGTTAAGGTTGGTATTGGACCTGGATCTATTTGTACAACAAGAGTTGTAACAGGTATTGGTGTTCCCCAAATGACAGCTATAATTGAATGTGCAAAAGAAGCTGACAAATACGATGTTCCAATCATCGCCGATGGTGGTATTAAATATTCTGGAGATATTACAAAAGCATTAGCAGCAGGAGCATCTGTTATAATGGCAGGTAGCTTGTTCGCCGGTACTGAAGAAAGCCCTGGAGAATTAGTTGTATTAGAAGGTAGACAATACAAAGAATACCGAGGAATGGGTTCACTTGGAGCTATGAGAGAAGGAAGCGGCGACAGATATTTCCAAAATAACACTAAAAAATACGTTCCAGAAGGAGTAGAAGGTAGAGTTTCTTACAAAGGGTCTGTAGCAGAAGTTGTGTACCAATTAGTTGGTGGACTTCGTTCAGGCATGGGTTATGTAGGAAGCAAAGACTTAATTGAATTAAAAGAAAAATCAAAATTCGTGAAGATTTCTCCAGCATCACTTGTAGAAAATCATCCACATGATATTACTATTACTAGAGAATCTCCAAACTATACAAGAAAATAGGAGCAAAAAATGGATATTAGATTAATAATGGGAAGTAGTTCAGATATAGAAGTTGCAAAAAAAGTTACTAAAATGTTGAAAAAATTCGAGCTTTCTTATGAAGTATCAGTTATTTCAGCACATAGAGCATTGGAAGTTTTGAAAGAAACTGTCGAAAAAGATGACTGCAAAGTTTACATCACAATAGCTGGAAAAGCTGCTCACTTAGGTGGAGTAACAGCAGGCATGACAACAAAACCAGTTATAGGAATTCCTGTCAAAGGATCTGCGCTAGCTGGAATGGATGCATTATATTCAATAGTTCAAATGCCTAAAGGAGTTCCAGTTGCAACAGTAGCAATCGACGGTGGAGAAAATGCAGCTATCTTAGCAGCTCAAATGATTGCATTGTCTGACGAAAAACTAGGTCAAAAATTAAAAGATTACAAAGAAGAAACGAAACAAGGTGTCATTGATTCTGACAGGGAGTTAGAAGAAATATAATGGGATTAACTTACAAAGATTCTGGTGTAGATAAAGAAAAAGGTTACGAAGAAGTTCAAATCATAAAAGAAATCGTAAAGAAAACTCATGGAAAAGAAGTTCTAACAGGTATCGGTGGATTTGCTGGTTTATTCAAGCCAGAAATCTCCGATATGAAAGAACCTGTTTTGGTAAGTGGAACTGACGGTGTTGGAACTAAAATCAAATTAGCAATGGAACTTGATAAGCACGATACTGTTGGTATTGATTTGGTTGCAATGTGTGTTAATGATGTTTTATGCCAAGGTGCAAAGCCATTATTCTTCTTAGATTACATCGCTACTGGAAGTTTAAAACCAGAAAAGATGGCTGATTTGGTTCGTGGTGTGGCAGAAGGTTGCACTCAATCAGAATGTGCATTAATTGGTGGAGAAACTGCTGAAATGCCAGGATTATACAAGGAAAATGATTATGACTTGGCAGGATTTTCAGTTGGTATTGTAGACCGTGATAAAATAATTGACGGTGGTAACATAAAAGAAGGAGATGTTGCAATATCTTTATCTTCAAGTGGAGTACACAGCAATGGTTTTTCACTTGTAAGAGCAGCATTAGATGTAGCCAATGTACAATTATCTGACAAATTTGAAGACACTACAGTTGGAGAAAGACTTTTGATTCCTACGAGAATTTACGAAAAAGAAATATCAGCATTATTAAAAGAAGTTGAAATCAAAGGTATCGCTCACATCACAGGTGGTGGATTGTACGAAAACGTGCCAAGAATGTTACCTGAAAATATAGGAATAGAATTTGACCTAAAAGAATCAGAAATAGATTCTGTGTTTAAAGCTATTCAAGAATGGGGAAACGTTGAAACAAAAGAAATGTTCTCCACTTTTAACATGGGAATAGGCATGGTAGTTGTAGTTGATGCGAAAGATTTGGATAAATCTCTTGAAATATTACAAAAAATTGATCCAAAAGCAAAAAAATGCGGAGTTTGCAAACAAACTGAAACAAAAGTTGCGATTAATTTGGACTAATTTTTGAATAAATTAATTTTTTAAATAAGTATATACTTTAGAATTTCGGGACAGAAAATTTAAGAAACTAAGTAAAAATACTTTTGTAAAAGGATTGACCAATATATAAATTTATAAAATCAACAACCATTTATTATTCTAAATTAAATGGTTGTTTTTGAATTGAAAAATTTATCCAAATGTTGTGATATCAAGACTTGATAATACTTTTATGGTATAATATGTGAGTATTGGAGGGATTTAGATGTTAACAGTTAACAATTTAAGTGTCATATTCCCCGATAAAAAATTATTTGAGGATGTTAACCTAATTTTTAATCCAGGTAACTGTTACGGAGTTATTGGTGCGAATGGTGCTGGGAAATCTACATTCCTCAAAATTTTATCCGGAGAGAAAGAGCCTACAAAAGGCAATGTCACAATAGATAAAAACACGAGACTATCAAAACTAAACCAAGATCACTACGCTTTTGAAGAAAATAGTGTAATGGATACAGTTTTAATGGGAAACAAGAAGCTTTACGATATCCAAAAAGAAAAAGATGCTATATACATGAAGCCTGATTTCAGCGATGAAGATGGAATGAGGGCAGCGGAATTGGAAGCGGAATTCCAAGAACTTGGAGGATATGAAGCAGAAGCGGAAAGTTCATCTTTGCTGCAAGGTTTGGGAATAACGACACAACAACATTTTATGTTGATGAAAGATTTGAAAGAATCTGACAAGGTAAAGGTGTTATTGGCACAAGCTTTGTTCGGAAACCCAGGAATATTGCTACTAGACGAACCTACAAATGGTTTGGATTTGAAGGCGATATTATGGCTCGAAGATTTTCTAATGAGTTTCCAAGGAATTGTAATCATAGTATCTCACGACAGATATTTCTTAAATGAAGTGTGCACTCACATGGTAGATGTAGACTACGGTAAAATAAATATGTTTGTCGGAAACTACGATTTTTGGTTTGAATCAAGCCAACTTGCACTTAGAATGCAAAAAGAACAAAACAAGAAAAAAGAAGACAAAATCAAAGAACTTCAAGATTTTATCCAAAGATTCTCCGCCAATAAATCAAAGTCCAAGCAAGCTACAAGTAGGAAGAAACTTCTCGATAAAATCACTTTGGATGATATCAAACCATCCAGTAGACGTTATCCATTTGTTGGATTCGAACTTTCAAGAGAAGTTGGAAATGAAATTCTAAATGTTGAAAACCTAACTGTAGAACAAAACGGTAACAAACTTATCGACAATTTATCATTCAGAGTCAATAAAGGAGATAAAATCGGATTTATTGGCAATGAAATAGCCGTTACAAAATTCTTCGAAATAATCAACGGAAACGACGATGATTTTACAGGAGAATACAAGTGGGGACAAACTATTACTCACACATATTTTCCAAAAGATAATAATGAGTATTTTGAAGATTGTGATTTGACTTTGATTGATTGGCTAAGACAATTTAGTGAAGAAAAATCTGAAATCCACATCAGAGGATTCTTGGGTAAGATGCTATTTTCGGGAGATGAAGCATTGAAGAAAGCCAATGTTCTTAGTGGGGGAGAAAAAGTCAGAATGATGTTTTCAAAAATGATGGTAACACCTGCAAATGTTTTGGTGTTTGATCAACCCACAAACCACTTGGATTTGGAAAGTATCGAAGCTGTCAACAACGGGCTTATAGCATTCAAATCCAACATTTTGTTCACATCATTGGATCACCAATTTGTATCATCGGTGGCAAATAGAATAATTGAAATATTTGATGACGGAACTTATCGTGACGTATCAATGAATTACGAAGACTATATAGAAAAATATTTAACCAATAATTAGGAGTAGAAATGAAACATCAATTAGTTATTGTAGTAGATTTTGGAGGACAATATAATCAGCTAATCGCTCGACGCGTTAGAGATTTGAATGTATATTGCGAAGTTGTCCCTTACAAAAAAGCATTGGATGTTATCAAAGAAAAACAACCAATCGGGATAATCTTTACAGGTGGACCAAACAGCGTTTACGAAGAAAATTCTCCACAAATCGACAAAGAAATTTTTGAATTGAATATTCCTATTTTAGGAATGTGCTATGGAATGCAACTCATCTCCAAAGATTTCGGTGGTGTTGTCGAAAAGGCAAAAAACCGTGAATTTGGGAAAACTAATGCAAAAATCGAAAACCAAAGCCCTATATTAAAGGACATGAGTGATGAAAGCATTGTGTGGATGAGTCACACTGATTTCGTATCAGAAAAACCTCATGGATTTGAAATCATTCAAACAACTGATTCTTGTCCGGTAGCGGCAATCGCAAATGAAAACAAGAAAATCTACGCAGTTCAATATCACCCTGAAGTTAACCACACAGTTGAAGGTAAAATACTTATCAAAAACTTCCTTTATGAAATCTGTAAAGCAGACGGAGATTGGACAATGGAAAACTTCTTGGATGAACAAATCCAAAAAATCAGAAAAACTGTTGGCGACAAAAAAGTTTTGTTAGCACTATCAGGAGGAGTTGACAGTTCTGTATGTGCATCACTTTTATCCAGAGCTATCGGCAAAAACTTGACTTGTGTATTTGTGGATCACGGTTTGATGAGAAAAAATGAAGGCGACGAAGTTGAAGCTGCATTCAAAAACGATGAATTGAACTTCGTAAGAGTAGATGCAAAAGACAGATTTTTGAATAAATTAAAAGGCGTATCAGACCCAGAACAAAAGAGAAAAATCATCGGAGAAGAATTCATCAGAGTATTTGAAGATGAAGCTAAAAAAATAGGATCTGTGGATTTTCTAGCACAAGGAACAATCTATCCTGATGTTATAGAATCGGGAAAAGGAGATGCATCAGTTATCAAATCCCACCACAACGTTGGAGGACTTCCAGATGTAGTCGACTTCAAAGATTTGATTGAACCATTAAGAGATTTATTCAAAGATGAAGTAAGAAGATTGGGATTAGAATTAGAAATGCCAGAATATTTGGTATATCGCCAACCATTCCCAGGACCAGGACTTGGAATCAGAGTTATGGGAGAAATCACAGAAGAAAAACTCGAAGTGTTGCGTGAAGCAGACTTCATCTTCAGAGATGAAATCGCAAAAGCAGGAATTGACAAAGACATCAACCAATACTTCGCAGTAATCACTAACAATAGAACTGTTGGAGTAATGGGGGATTTCAGAACTTACGACTACACATTAGCGCTAAGAGCTGTAACAACAACAGACTTCATGACAGCTGATTGGGCGAGAATTCCATACGAAGTATTGGACAAAACTTCAGTAAGAATAATCAACGAAGTCGGCCACATCAACAGAATAGTGTACGATATTACAAGTAAACCACCAGCAACAATTGAATGGGAATAAATTTGCGGTCTAAATGGCGAACTAGACTCGTTTCGAAAGCACCTCACTGCGGCGTACTTAATGTACGCCTCATTACGGTACTTCCTGCACTTCGCCTATTTCATCCTTTTTTCCTCGAAATTGTTGTTTAGTTGTAAAGCGGGATTAGATTTCAAGAATGAAAAAAATTAATCAAAAAAGGTGCATAAAAAAATAAATTGAATAATAGTTCCAATTGGTTTACATTTGGACAAAAAATTAGATCGTAGTTTTTAGACTGCGGTCTTTTTGTGTACATATTATGAGGATTAATTTATTTAGAGATCTCCAATGGTTAATTTCAAATTCAACAAATAATATAAACTAGATTGCAAAGGCTACTAATACCACTGGTGTTATTTACAAAAATGAAATTGAATCAATGAATAAACAAATAGAAAAATTATCAAAGAGATATGGGATATACATTCCATCTTCTTAATAAATCAAAAGAAAGTTATGGTATTTAGTATGGCAATTACAAAAATATATCCTATAAAATAAGCTCTAAATTTAGAAGTAGATTATATTACTAAAAGTGAAAAAACTGATAAAAAAAACTTAATATTCTCATATATAATTTATGAATACAAAAAAAGAATACCCTATATAAGAGTATTCTTGACAGGTAATAATATGCTGACCTTTGCGCCTATTGTATCAGTCCTATTTTCTAAAATAAGACTTCCTCCATGCATATTAATAATTTGTTCAGAAACAAATAAACCAATTCCATAGTTTTCTTTTGAATGCCTACTTTTGTCTCCTTGGTAGAATTGATCTGTTGCAAATAGTAGGTCTCCACTTGAAAATCCGTGTCCTTGGTCTACTATTGATATTTGAAGCTCATCAGTTTTGGAACATATAAGTAACTCAATGGTTGAGTTTTTAGGACTGTGTTCCTCAGCATTGCTAAGAATATTAAGAAAGGCTCGTTCAAAATTTTTTAAATCTACTATTAAAAAATCATCATCATAGTTAATATCTTCTAAAAGATTTAACTTATAAGTCGATGTGAATTCTTTAGCTAGTTTTTCAATGTTTTCTACAAATTCTTTTGCTCTAATTTGAGTAAAGTTTAATTCATTTGCTTGGTTAGATTTATTAACAAGCATTAAGGTTTCTATATATTTACCAATACGGTTTGTGTTTTTTTTAATATAATTGAGATAGCTTTCTTGATCTTCTGTTAGATTTGTTTCTCCCAATAACTCTGAGTTTCCCTTAATAATTGAAAGAGGAGTCTTTATATCATGGCTTAATGCTGAAATCTGATTTCTTTTTTTCTCTTCCTCTCTCCAGTTTGTCCTTAAAGATTCACTTAATCCTACTTTCATTTTTTCTAAACTATCTAATATGGCATTAAATTCCTGGATATTTGACTTTTTAACTTGGAAGTCTAAGTTTTGTTTACCGATTTCTTCCGAAGCTTCTAGCAAAGGATTTAATTCTTTTGATATTTTCTTTGCCCAAATTAATGTGATAGTAATAATACTAATAAAACAAAATATTATCAGTAAGATTAGTAATAAAACATTTATTTGTGGTAGATGCTTTTGCATCCAAGGGTTTCTATAATAAGGTTTTAGCTTATAAGCTACAAGTACATATCCATCTGATCTTTGTATTTCCATAAAAGATAAATTGGCATTAGAGTAACCAGAACCCTTATGATAGCTAAAGGCTATATCTTCGATATTCTTATTCATATTTGTTTCTACAACTTTTTCGTCTTTTGCTAAAAATAGATAAGATGTATTAGTTGGTAGCAATGATTTATCGAAATTTTTTGAAGTGGCAATATCTATCCTTTTTTCAAGAATTAAACTCTCAGTATGGTTTGCTGGAAATATCCACTTAAATTGATAAGAAGTGGATATAAAAGCTAGGATTAATAAAACGGAGATTGCTAGTCCTAGTGCAATACTTAACAAATATTTAAAAAGTATATTTTTAAGAGATTGACCTTTTGATTTTAATTCCATTTATATCCGATCCCCCATACTGTTTCAATTGGATTTTCATCATATTTTTGAAATTTTGCCCTAATATTTTTTATATGTTCCGATATTGCAGATGCATCTCCTATACCATCAAATCCAAAGATAAGCTCATATATTTGGTCTCTTGAAAATACTTGTCCTTTTCTTTTTGCTAGTAGTTCTGAAATTTGATACTCAGATTTTGTCAAATGAACTTTTTCATCTCCTACAAAGACTTCATTGGAAGATAAATCAAAACGAATCCTGCCTAGATTTAGACTAGTGTGTCGTTCTCTTTTTTCTCGTCTTAAATGTGCTTCTATACGAGCTAGGAGTTCTGCTGCACCGAATGGTTTTGTGATGTAATCATCTCCTCCAATTAATAAGCCTTCAACTATATCTTCTTCCATAGTTTTTGCCGTTAAAAAAAGAATAGGGCAGTCTACTTTAGCTCGAATATCCTTACAGAAACTAATTCCGTCAATACCTGGCATCATAATATCAAGTAGAATCAAATCATATTTACTAAGTTTACTATTATCAATCTCTGAAGGATTTTGATATACATCGACCTCATGATTGTTCTTTTTCAAAATATTTTTTATTAGTTCAAGCATATCTAACTCATCATCAACTGCAAGAATTAAAGACATTTTATCACCTCCTAATTTTAAATTAAAAACTTTTATTCACTAACAGATTTCCCATCCCACTTATTAAACCAAATTATTGAAGAAATAAATAGGATTAAGATAATAAAGGAAGCTATCAAACCCCACAGCCTTAACTCTTTATAAAAATATGAAAGATCTAAAGCATTGCCAATCGTTATATACAATGCAGGAAGCCTGGAGCCCCAAGTACAAGGTATAAAATACCAAATATTATCACCGATGACAGTCATTGAAAGTAAAGCAATCATTGTTTCTAGAAAACCTAATCCAATAGATGCACCACTACTTAATACGATTGATACCCAAAGATGAATCATGTATAGAGAAAGGCTGCTAATAACAATTGGGAAAAATTCAATAAGCCAATCTAAGATATTTTGATATCCAGTTAGTATTGCAAAAATTATAATAGCTAAAGCGAGAGAAATAACAAATCCCAATTCTAATACAAGGAGTTTTCCTATATAGGCTTTGCTTCTAGATTTTGTAGTAGATAAAAGCACTTGAAATTTCCCAGCACTCATTTCCATATCAACTACTTTTGAAGTTATAAAACTTAATATTATTGGCATTACCGCTCCTAAAAGTACAAAATAAGTTTGTATTATATCGTTTTCTTCAAAATTTTTTAATCCAGTAGTTTTTGATGTCAGATAAAATAATAAAGAATAGGCTATAGGTAAGACTATGTGAATCCAAGGAAGCCAGGTGCCTTTAATTTTGTATATTTCTGATTTTATTATATTTATCATTATTTTACCTCTTGTTTTGAAAACCAATTTGCACTTATTACTGTAAGTAATGTAAATAGACATACAGATAATATGCAAGGAATGTATAATGATGTGCTTGATATTATTGGATTTGATGCTTCTGTCAAGACACCACTTGGTAAAATATGCATAACAGGAATCATTGACCTAATTCCCCAAGAATATGGGCAATAAATCCAAAAAGCACCGTCAGACAACAATATTCCTGTTCCTAAACCTAATACTGCATTCATTATAATGCTTGCAATAAATCCAAATTTTTTTGCTAAGAAAAAGCATAATGGGATTTGCCAAATATTGGTTATTATTAGTAAGAAACTTGCAAATAGTAATGTTGAAAATCCATAGTTTGGTGTTAATTGCCCTCCAATTAAAAATTGAAAAATATACACTCCTAGCATATGAATTATAGCAGCAATACTCATATAAATAAATGCTGTAATTATTTTTGAAACCCATAACTTTTTGAGATTAATATTTAGAGGGAAAACTGCTCTGTAGTTTAATTTTCTACTTTCTTTTCTATCCATCATTGCTGGGATTAAGGCAAAAGTTGCAGGCATTATTATGACGTACCACCAGTTATAGGAATTAGTAGTGAAATAACTTGGCATAAGAAAGAGTGACAACAAGATTAAAGATATTGGCATAATAACTAATAACTTCTTCAAGAAAGTGCCCTTATGTTTTAAATTTTCTGCAAGAATATAAGATATCATTTTTTACACTCTCATTCCACTTTTTATAACATTCATAAAAAGTTCTTCTAGATTATCATCATGATTAATAATGTTTTGATATTGCAATTTTCCATTATTAATAATCCCAATATGATCAGCAGTTTGTTCAACTTCTGCTAAAATATGACTAGACAAAATAACGGTTATTCCTTTTTCTGGGAAAGATCTTATTAAATCACGCAATTCCTGAATTCCTAGAGGATCAAGTCCGTTTGTTGGTTCATCTAAAATCAAAAGCTTAGGATTATTTAATAAGGCAATGGCGATACCTAGTCTTTGTTTCATGCCTAAAGAAAACTGACCACTTTTCTTTTTGCCAGTATCTTTTAAACTTACTATTTCCAAAACTTCATCAATTCTAAAATCTGGCAACCCTAGTAGGAGTGTTCTTACCTTTAAATTTTCCCTAGCTGATAAGTTCTCATACAAGGCAGGCATTTCTATCAATGCACCAATATCTGATAAATCGTCACGACTCCACTCATGACCTTCAAAAAAGATTTGACCAGATGTTTTATGAATCATTCCAGTAATCATCTTCAATGTAGTTGATTTACCAGCACCATTAGGTCCTAGCAATCCATATATAGAATTTTCTTTTATTTTTAAAGAAATACTATCTACTGCTTTTTGTTTACCAAAAGTTTTAGTAAGATTTTTTGTTTCTAATATCAATTTGTCCATAAATGAACCTCCTCTTCATTTTATAAACTTAGTATAAAATACAAATTTAAGGATTCCATAAGGAATATAAGATTGTTTAAAATTTAATAGATTGTTTTAACCTTTATTGTCCGGTACTGGGATTGGACTAAAAATTTGAAAATGTATTATATTTAGAAGGCTTAACGAAATTAGAAAAAAGAACTTAGTATTTTGAACGGTTTCAGGAATATCGTATCTTTTGAAAAGAAGAATGGGATTAGGAAACTACATTCTTTAAACCATGATTTTACTTGTCATTGTAAGTGAATGAGTGTCAATTATGATAGCGTTATACTGTGATACAATAAATATTGGTTACTTTTGAAATTGAAGAATAATATTTCGAGTAAAGTAAATGATAGAGTTAAATAAACTCTATTCTATATTATTTATTATAGTTGTGGTCTTGATAGGAGATTTTTATGGAAAGAGATTATGAAAAGATTTTAAATGTGTTGGATGAAAAAAGGTTAAAGCCTAATATTCATTTTGCATCTTTATATGTTTTGTACTATGAGTGCTTAAAAGATTCATTAATAGATTTGCCAAAATATTTTTTTTGCAATCATACAGAATTTAAAGATGAGAATATTATCGTTCATGAGTCAGAAGAGTATAAAGAAAATGTCAGGAAACTTGATGCTCATATAGAGAATGCATCTTTTAAGTGGTTTATTATTGTTGGCGCTCTTTCAGAAGAGGAGTATGCTACTTTTAAAAAATTAAGAAAATTCAGGAATAAGATTGTTCATGAATTAATATTTTGCTTGAGTGAAGGCTTTAGTGAAGATGAGGTTAAATATTTAGTAGAATTAATTGAAATATATAGAAAAATTGATAAGTGGTGGATAAATGAAGTAGAAATCCCTATAAGCGGAGATATCCATGGCCCTTATGATTCAGAGAATGTTATCAGTGGACAGGGCTTAATATTGGAAATAATACAAGATATTTTAATAGACGATGGTAAAAATAGTGAGGTTCTTTTATCAGAATATCTAAAACAATATTAAAGAAAATTTGATTAAAAGACTCGTTCAAAAAATACCGCCTGAATTTCAAGTCAGGGTAGTGTTCAGAGCTAGTCTTTTTTTGTTTTATATTTTAATTTTAAATCTGTGATCATTAAAAATCATAAATCTTTGAGTTTATCTAATCTTAAAAATAGAATTGTTTTTAGTACAAGTAAGGAATTATAATACAAATAATCGTAAGGACTCATTAGATTATGACAATAATTATGTTTAGCAAATATTAGTTAGATATATTTTTACAGAAAGTTAGAAATACAGAAAAATTATAAAAGTAGTCAAAAGAAATATGAGATATACATTCCCTTTTATTAAGAAAAACTAAATAGAATTCATCTAAAACATATCTTAGACCTGTAATAAGTTTTAAGATATAATAAAATAAATATAAATGATATTCCGATTTTAAAAATAGACCAGGTTTTAGAAGAAAAAAATATAAGCAAAAACAAATTAGAAAAAGAAGCAAATCTTCAAAGGACGCAACTTAATTCTTATTGTAATAATAAAGTTAAAAGAATTGATTTAGAAACTATAGCAAAGATTTGTTATGTTCTTGATTGTAAGGTTGAAGATATTATGGATTATGTCAGGTAATTAAATGAATAGATCCAAAATAATAAAAAATAGGTAACATGCATCAGATTGGTAACACTGAATCAGGAGAGTTTAGTTATGTTCAAGCACTTAAAACAGTTGGAAAAAATATAAAAGATTACCAAAAAGGAGACACAGATACAAACAATCAATACTTAGGCATAAGATTTAAAAATGATAGATTAGTTATATTAGTAGAAACAAAAAATAAAAATAAGGATTGAATGATTTTTACAGTAAATTTGTAAAATGATTTAGGAAGAAGAAAATATTACAATAAAAAATAAGAGAGGGATAAATATGAAATACATACCAGTAAGTTTTGAAATGAAAGATGGTAGGATTTGCCAAATTAGAGAAATTCAAGTAAAAGATGCTGCAGAAACTATTGAATATTTGAAAACTGTTATGGGAGAATCTAACTTTTTATACTCTTATCCAGAAGAAATAACTCTGACTGTTGAACAGGAAGAGAAGATGATAAAAGGTTTTAATGAATCTGAAGATATTCTTATGATTATAGCAGAGATTTATGGAAGATTGATTGCAAGTGCTCAGATTTCAAAATCAAAAAAAATGAAAATGCGTCATCGAGGGAATGTCGCTGTTACAGTTCTGAAAGAATTTTGGAACTTAGGAATAGGAAAGAAGATGCTCCTTTGTCTTGAAGACTATGCTAAGGAATGGGGTCTTACTCAAATTGAACTGGACTATTTTTCAGGTAATAAAAGAGGTCAGATTCTTTATGAGAAACTAGGATTCGTCAAAGTGGGAGAAATACCGGATGCATTTATTTTAAAGGATGGAACACGATACAATAATATAACGATGGTAAAAAGTATCTAAATAAATTTCCAAAGTATAAATTTTTCGGTTAATGCGATTAACAATCCGTCTGAATAGATCGAAAAGGTATTGTCTGCAATCATTAATAATACTATAGGATATTTTGTGGGTTTCGTGTCATAGTAGCGATAGAAGTAAATAGTTATGTAAATATAAGGAGTTCAAGACTTCTACTAAGGATGCAAATTTTAAACACAGGAGGAAATTTATGATTATAGCTATTGGAGGAGGAGAAGTATCCCAAAATCAAACATACGATATAGATAAATTTATTGTCGAGTCATCAAAAAAAGAAAATCCAAATTTTCTATTCATTCCTACAGCAAGTAAAGATGCTGAGACTTATATAGAGGTCATCAATAATTTATATGAGAGCTTAGGATGCAAAACTGACACCTTGTATTTATCTAATGTAAAAGTAAACAAGGAAGAGGTTAATCAAAAGATAGAAAATGCAGACATCATTTATGTTGGTGGTGGAAATACTGCTTATATGATTGAAGTTTGGAAACAATACTCTGTAGATAAGGCATTAATTAGAGCCTATAAAAGTGGAAAGGTACTGTCTGGCTTAAGTGCGGGATCTATATGTTGGTTTATTGCAGGCCATAGTGATAGTGAGTTTATAGAAGGTATTGAAAATCCAAAACCTATATGGGTTAAAGGTTTAGGTATTATTCCTTATTTACACTGTCCTCATTATGACGAGCCTGATAGAGTAGGATTTGATGAGTTTAATGTTGGACAGCTAACAGATGCGATTGCAATAGAAAATCAAGTGGCAGTTGTTTGGGATAATTATAAGATGTACGTTATTAAATCTAACCCTAATAAAAACGCATGTAAACTTTCTTGGAGTGATACAGGTTTGAATAAAGAAGTTTTATCTTAAGGTTTTTATCCGGTACTGGGACTGGGACGGGACTAAAAATTTAAAAATATCCTATAATTAGGTGGATGGAATGTGATTAAGAATAAATATGTTAAGCTTCCGGTAGACTCAAATGGAGAAATTGATTTTAACTATATGGAAAATTTAACACAAAGCATTAAAAAGTTGGTAATAAAAGATGTTGTAATTTATTCGGATAAAAAATCTAAAATTACAAAAGATGTATTAAAATATACGAAATAATATATTAGAGAGATATTATAAAGGGAGTTAGTTTATGAAAGCTGTAGACTTGCATATTCATACTGTTAAATCAATTAGTGATAGTCAATTTACATTTTCGATGGAATCTTTAATTAGATATGTCGATTCAATGAAATTAGATATAATCGGAATTACAAATCATAATTTATTTGATATTGAACAATTCAATCAAATTTGTGATAGATTAGATGTCAAAGTTCTTCCAGGAATAGAGATTAATTTTGAAGGTGGACATTTGCTACTATTAAGTGAAAATGAAGAATTAGAAAATTTTTCAAAGAAATGTAAAAAGGTTGAAGAAAAAATCAGAAGTTCAAGCGAATATATTAATAAAAATGAATTAGTGGAGATATTCGGAGATTTAGCAAAATATTTATTGATTCCTCATAATCCTAAAAAGCCAAAAGTACCTATGCAAATTATCAAGGAAATGAATAAATATATAGATGCAATAGAAGTATCTAGCATAAAAGATTTTTTAAGGGAACATAATAACAATGATGATTTTGTACCTGTTTGGTTTAGTGATATTAGAATTAGCAATAATTTGGATATAAAAAAGAGAGGGAGAATTTATTTAGATATAGATAATGACTCACTTAAATCAATCAAATTAGCTTTTTCAGATAAAAATAAAGTTAAGTTAACGATTGATGAGTCTAATTCTTTATTTCCGATAAATAATGAATCCTTTCAAGTTTCAACAGGTTTAAATGTATTGTTAGGAGCTAGATCAAGTGGAAAATCTTATTTTTTAAATAAAGTTGAAAGTACCAATGAAAATGTAAAGTATATTAGACAGTTCTCATTATTGGATAAACAAAATTTGGATAATAATGAATTCGATGTTCGTTTAAGCAACGAAAATAGTATTCAAGGAGAAAAAAGGTTTATAGATTTTAAAAACCTAATAGAAGAAATATCTAATATTGATATAAAAAAAATAAAGAAGAATGTAGATGACTACGTAGAGTCTTTATTGAAATTTGCAAATGAAAAAGAAAGAAGAGATATTTTTTCAAAATCAAAGCTCTATACCCAGAATTTATACCCCATAAAAGAAATTAAATCATTAGATAAATTGATTAATAGCATTGAAAATTTAATTATAAATATAGAATATAAAAACATAATTGAAAGCCACCTAAATATAATTGATCTTAAAAATCTAGTGATAGAACTATCTAAATTAGCTAAAAGCAGATGTAGAGAAAATATAATAAGACAAAAAGCAAATGAAATAATTGAAGATGTTAAACCGAACTTAGAAATTAAAACTGTATCTAACAAAATCATAGATGTAGATTTAAAAGAATATTTAAGTTCACAAAGTAAAATAGAAAAATTTAATGATATTTGTGAATTGGTGAAGAAAGAACGAACAATTGAATTAGATAAAATTGGGAAGTTTACTTTAATAATGAAAACAGGATGTTATAAAAATGTTACCGAAATAAAAAAACATACAAATAGGCAAATTGCCTTAGCTGATATATTTAAGTCTTCATATAATGATGGTTACAAATATCTACAAAAATTAAGTGAAGTAAATATTCCAAAGGTTGATTATTGGAAATATTATGTTAATGTAAAGTTTGATATAATTAATGAACTTAAGTTATCAGCATCAGGTGGAGAAAGAACTGAATATAATTTACTCAATGAAATAAAATCAGCTAACGATTATGATATTCTTCTTATTGATGAGCCAGAATCTTCATTTGATAATAGATTCTTAAATGAAGAAGTTAATACACTGATAAAAGATATTTCGAAAAAAATTCCAGTTATTTTAGCTACTCATAATAATGCAATGGGATTGTCAATAAAACCAGATTATATATTGTATACTAATAGAGTGGTGTCTAATGGAGATCTCAATTTCAAAATATATAGTGGAAATATAGCATCAAAAACTTTAGCATGTGCTGAGAATGAAGATGATACTGTTGAAACTTATGAAATTTTGATGGATTCGCTGGAAGCAGGTGAAGATGCATACAAAGAAAGGGAGGGCACATATGAATTATACAAAAATTGAAAATAGAAATGTATACTTTAGATTGAGTAGTTCAGATAACTGGAAACCAATTTCAGACATAACAGGTGATGATTTAATAAAACTTATAGAAAAATGTATAGATGAGGATGATTTTGATTTAGAAGAGTTTGATGATATGCTTATTGAAAATGAAGCTCATAAGATAATTTATAAAAGTATTTATCAGAAGATTAACGATATACATCTAGAAAAAGATAATATAATTGATGAAAATACTCAAAGATATAACGATATAATTGAAAAATACAGTAATTAAGATAAGTATTATTAAAAGTTCTCCGGTACTGGGACTGGGACGGGACTAAAAATCTGAAAACGTCCTATAATGAGATGGATTTAGTGGTACTACAAAAAATAGAATCTTGTATTTTGAATGGTTTGGTATATATCGTACGTTTGGAAAAGAAGAATGGGAATAGTAGCTACATCAAAGGGTGACCGATGCCAAAGCATCGGTCATTTTCGATATGAAACAAATCTGAGTCCGAAACACTAAGCGAGAAAATCCCCAGTGAATTTTCAATAACAGGGAGATAAATATATAAATTTATATTGGATAAAGATCAAATATATGATAATATAGTCCAATAATTAAAATATTTAAACAGGAGGATTGATGTATGTTGTCCAAAATTAAATTGTGGTTTTTTAATCATAAGAATTTTTTAAGGATGTCAAGATTTTTAATTTTAACAGTGTCGCTTCTTTTAGTTACCTGGATTTTTGATTATCAATATATTGCAATTAAATCTTATATTCCCAAACAACTATTGCTGTCGGTTGAAGTTTCGGTAGATTTTCTTTCTAATATATCTGGAATATTTTTGACTATAAGTACTTTTTGTTTTACAATTATTGTTACTGTACTTAATAAATATAGCAGTAGCATATCACCTAGGATGCTTCAGAGTTTCATAGATAGGACCGGAGTTCTTGGTTTATATGGTATATTTGTCAGTGGTTTTTTCTATTCAGTAATCAGTATCCTATTATTGCAAGATATTGCTCCAGACCAACATGTTGTCGCTGGAAGTCTTGGAATTGCTTATTCCATAATTGCGATGCTAAGTTTTATAGCTTTCTCAAGACAGGTTCTTGATAATATAAAGGTATCAAATGTTATAGAATATATTTTTAATGACTGCGAGAAACTTATTGATAAAGAGGTAGAACTAAGAAAAAAAGCTAAGCATTATGAAGAAGGCGACGAATCTACAAAGTTATCAATTGTAGCTGAGAGTTCAGGTTATTTATTTGAAATAAAAGCAGATGAGATTTTTAAAGAGCTTAATGGCATAAAAGCAGAACTTGCTATAAACAAGAGAATTGGTGAATACACAACCAAAGGCGAAACCTTAGGGGAATTAAATATATTCCAATGCGAGTTAGATGATAATGATAAAAAAGAATTAAAAGAAAAATTAAGTCCATTGTTTATAATAAATGCTTACAATAATAGAGAAGAAGATTATCACCGTGGAATTGTAAACTTAACCGAAATCGCGAATATGGCCCTAAGCCCTGGCACAAATGATCCAAATACTGCAATAATGTGTATAAATAAAATGTCATCATTGGTAGGGAAACTCTTATCTACAGGCAATCATTTTATAATCATGAAAGAGGACGAAGATGTAAAAATAATTTATCAAAGTTATTCTGTGGAGGATGAACTATATCTTGGTTTCAGCCAGATAATTTCCTATTCAGCAGGTGATCCCTTGGTTACCAAAGCGATTTTACAAGGAATTTTTATCATATACACAATGGCAGATATAAGTGCTAAAAAAAGCATAAAAAAATTTTTTGATGATAGTTATGAAATTTTAATAGAAAATTTTACTCACGAAATTCATTTGGATATTTTTAAAAGAATAAGAAACAAAATGGAAGAGCACGTAAGCTTATAGGAAAATACATCTGAATCCATTTAATTTTAAATGCATTCAAAATTAAATTAAAAATGTGGTCAATTATTCTACTGTTTGTTGACCACTTTTCGGTAATAACTCTGGATCAATTTTCGGTTGACATTTACATGATTAAATATTTACGTTGAGCCTAATGCATTTAATATAAACAAAAAAATAAATATCTTTATATAAAAAACGCGAAAAATTACTATTGAAAGACAATGATTCTGAACTTGTATCAATATTAAAGGAAAATGAGACAATGTTTAAAAAAATAGAAAATGATTCCAAACTAAAAAATCTACATGATAGACTTCATAATTACAGATCTACAAATTATAATTCTCAGGTACTGGGACGGGACTAAAAATTTGAAAACATCCTATAATTAGATGGATTTATTGATACTCTAAAGAATAAAATCTAGTATTTTGAATGGTTTGGGATACATCGGACATTTGGAAAAGAAAAATTATTTATTAAAGGATAAGCGTAGGCTTGTCCTTTTTATGTGGGAAAAATGTTGTACTAGGAATGAAATAAACTCATTAAAATAGTCGCGGTGAATATATATGATATAATATTTTAAAACTAAATAATTATTTTACGTTGATATCAGAATACATATTTTAATAAATCGACTTAGAAAACATATTGGAGGGACAATGAAACTGCTTGTACTTCTAACATTTGCAATAAATTATCTGTATAATTTAAAAAGCAAACAACAAAACAAAATAAACGTTAAAATTCAATCGAAAATAATACTAATTATAAGTGTATTCGCTATTGTAGTTTCTATTATTTGCTATAAATTTGATAACACATTTCTGGGCTATCTTGTTGCTATATTTGCAACAGCCTCAATTTATACATCAGTATTCTATCAAGGAATTTCTGAAAAAGGAATCAATATCACAATGAATGCAACTACTATATTAAAATTTGTGAAGTTTGACGAGATTAAGAATATAAATATAGAAAAGAAAAATGATAATTTAGAAATAAAAATATACGCATATGGAAATACATTTATTCAAATTTACAATAGAGATTATGAAGATGTGATTAGGGAAATGTTAGCGAAGAATCCTGAAATTCAAACAAAATTTCAATGTTAATTTTAGTTTCTTGTGGCAACGGTAGGAATTAATGTATCATTGTGGCATAGAAAGAAGGGATAAAAATGTTGAATGAAAATATTAAATCACTAAGAAAACAAAATGGATTGTCACAAGAACAATTAGCAAATGAAATGCACGTTGTCAGACAAACAGTTTCAAAATGGGAGAGAGGATTGTCCGTTCCGGATTCGGATTCTTTGATAAAGTTATCGGAAATCTTACACACATCTGTAAGCGTATTATTAGGTGAAAATATAGAAGAAACACAACAAACAGAATTAGATAAAATATCGGAAAAACTTGAAGAAATTAATCTGCAGTTTTATGAAAACAAACAAAAGAAGATTACGATTTATAGAAATATTTTTATCGCAATCGATGTTCTAATTGTAGTAGTATTTTTGGTGTTGTTTTTTATGAAAAGTAGATATTTACAATGGGAAACAACAGATTCAAACACAATGGTAATGAAATTTGTATTGCAAAGTTTTGAATGGGGATTTGTTAGAATTGCACCATTAATTCTTGTGATTTGTACGAATTGTGCCTATATTTTTAATAAGAAATTAAAAACAATGTTAGCATGATATAATATATATTTTTTGAATAAACAGAGGCCAAGTAGAAATACTTGGCTTTTCTTGTTTCATTTAAAAATTTTTATTAAAAAAGGATATCTCTTCTTCGAAAAGGGGTATATATAATATTATGAAAGGGGAATTTTAAATGAATTATGAAAAATTATTCTCTTTGATTGATTCAAAGAAAGATGATATGTTTAATGACAGAAGATGGCTTCACGAACATCCTGAACTTTCTTATGAAGAAAAGGAAACTAGTGAGTATATCTATAAGCACTATGAAAATAACAAGGATGTAACGGTAGAAAAAAATGTTGGAGGATATGGAATAAAGGTTACGATTGACTCTGGTAAGCCAGGAAAGACTGTAGCATTGAGGGCAGATTTTGATGCACTTCCAATTACAGAAGATACTGGACTTGACTATGCTTCTAAAAACAAGGGCGTAATGCATGCTTGTGGTCACGATGCACACACTGCATATATGATGACTTTGGCAGATTGTTTAGTAGAAATGAAGGATGATTTTTCTGGTAAAATTGTAATCATTCACCAACCAGCAGAAGAAATGCCACCAGGAGGATCAAGTTTTATGATTAAAGATGGCGTTTTGGATGGCGTTGATAATATATTTGGATGTCATGTCATGAGTCAATTGGATTTTGGGAAAGTTTATTACCACAAGGGTCCTACACAACAAGCTCGTGCGAAATTCGTTGCGACAGTAAAAGGAACCGGCGGTCACGGCGCTGCACCTCACGAAGCGAATGATGCTATTGTTATTGCTAGTAATTTGGTTATGAGTTTGCAAACTATTGTTTCAAGAAGATTAAACCCAATGACTCCAGGCGTTGTAACTATTGGTTCATTTGATGGTAAAGGTCAATTTAATATAATTAAAGACTCAGTAACTCTTGAAGGAGACGTTAGATGCATGTCTGATGATGCAAGAAGTCTTATTGAAAAAGAAGTTAGAAATATTTGTGAAGGATTGGCAAAGGCGTATAGTTGTGAAATCGAATTGGATTACAAAAATGATTATCCTGTTTTGATGAATGACGATGAAATGACACAACTTGTAGTTGATGCTGTAAAAGAAGCGAATATTCCTGAAGTTGATGGCGTTGAAGATTGCGGTCCACAAGCACAATCAGAAGACTTTTCATATTATTCACAAAAAATTCCAGCAAGTTTCTTCTATATTGGTGCAAAACCAGATGGCAAAGCATATCCACATCACCATCCAAAATTCACAATCAACGAAGATTCTATGATTATCGCAGCAAAGGCAATGGGAGCTGTGGCTTTGAAGTATTTGAACGAAAAATAAACGGGGGATTTTATTATGAAATTAATGAAAAAAATTCCTGGAGGAACGTTATTAGTGCCGATGATGATATCGGCATTAATCAATACATTTTTCCCGAATCTATTCAAAATCGGTGGAGTAACTGAATCGTTCTTTGGCCCATCGAGTTTGGGATTCATTTTAGGAGCTACAATATTTATATCTGGCTGTACAGTCAAATTGAGTAGTATCAAAAGCGTGGTTAAAATCTACGGACTATTAATTTTAGTAAGAACAGCAGTTACAGCTTTATTTGCAATTTTGTTTTTCAAATTTTTTGGTATGCAAGGAGTTTTAGGAATTAGTTTAATAGGATTTATTTGTACATTAACATCACTAAATCCTTCGTTGTTCTTGGCAATAATGGAAGACTGTGGAGACGAAGTTGACATGTCAGCGTTCGGATTCATATCGCTTTTTGCAACTCCAGCCATAGCAATGCTTATTTTCGGACTTTCTCAACCGACAAGTGTGGATTACATGTCAATAGTTTCATTGGTAATTCCATTGGTTTTAGGAGTGGCAATAGGAAATATAGACAAAGATTTGGGAAAATTTATCTCAACAGGAATGCCATTCATGATTTTTGCTCTAGGTTGGTCTGTTGGTAACAGCATCAATCTATTTGATGCAGTCAAAGCAGGATTCTCGGGAGTATTGATGTCAGTGGTTTATTACATCTTAATATTCTTGCCAATGCTATTTGTCGAAAGAAAAGTTTTGAAGAGAGATGGAGTATCCGCTGGTGGATTGTCAACAATTGCAGGATTGTCTGCAAGTATTCCAATGATTATGGCATCAAATGATCCTTCATTAACAGTTTATGCACCAAGAGCAGCAGCCATAGTAACATTCGGCGTAATAATTTCATCGTTTGTTTCACCATTCTTGTGCAATAAACTATACACTGGAGAAAAACAAAAAGAAGAGAATAAATAAAACAAAAGCCAACGCATTTTTAAAAATGTGTTGGTTTTTTATTGCAAGAAAATAAAGATGAAACACAATATAGTCAATTAATTATATGATATAATTAAAATGAAATATTACATAAAATTAAAAAAAACATAATGAAAAATTAACATAAATCACAGATGAAGAAGCAGAAACAGATTTCAGACTAGATACAGTAGAAGAAACAGGGTTTTTCATACTACCAAGCCAATTATTTCAAAATGTCGTAAAAACTGCACGCACCAATGAAAATTTGAACACAGATTTGGCAAATATATTCAGATCAATCGAAAAAAGCGCAATAGGATATCCTTCAGAAGATGACATCAAAGGATTATTCGAAGATGTTGACACCACAAGCAGCAAACTTGGAGCAACGGTAGCTGAGAAGAACAAAAGATTATGTGACATACTAACTGGAATTGACAAAATTAATTTCGGCAAATTTGAAAACAACGACATCGACGCATTCGGAGATGCATACGAATATTTGATATCCAACTATGCAAGTAATGCAGGAAAATCAGGAGGAGAATTCTTCACTCCACAAACAGTGTCAAAGCTTTTGGCAAAGCTTGTAATGGACGGCAAAACAAGCATTAACAAAGTATACGATCCGACATGTGGGGAACGTGTCATAATAGTGATGGGTGCAGTTTGTGTTAATAAATCAACGGTTTCAGGAACTTTAACTAAATATATTTCGTGCATTGATTAGAGTAATTAGGATCTAATTGCTGTGAGCAGTGCATGAGAGGTAAGGACATTAGCTCTTGAATAGTTGATAATTATCTAATACAATCATATTTAAGGTGATAGTTAGTTACGCATCAGTATAATTATGTTCAAGTTGAATATCTTAGTAGAGCAAAGGGTAAAATTTAATTAGATAAATAGTAAGTAAATTATATGGAGTAACTTACTTTTTTAGGAGGAAGTGACAATTTGAAATACAAGCAAATATTTAACTCTGGAGTTTCTTTTCAACAATTTTACGATACTGCTCAGGATAGATATAAGAATTATGCTAATAATGCGATAAGAAATTATTTAAATTTAGAGAGATATTTAGAAAAGGTTAGTAGTATAACAAGCAAATTTAATATACTTGCGATTGGAGAAAACTGGTGTATTGATTCTATAATTAATATTCCTGTAGTTCATTGGTTAGAAAAAAATAATGAAAATATAAAACTTAAAGTAATAGATACAGATAGTTACAGTAAGTTTATGCCTAATGAAAAAGTTATTACACCAACATTTATTATTATGAATCAAGAATATCAGGAGATAGGGAAATGGGTTCAATATCCTAAAAGAATAATAGATGTGGTTGAATCTAAGGACCAAGTTCGAATTATAGTAGAGAAAAGGAGATACCGACAGGGAGAATATATTGTAGATACATTGAAAGAGGTATTAGATATCTTGATTAACTATAGAAATAATATTTATTTAGGAAGGAGGAAATAAAGTGAGTCAAGAAAATAAGATAAATCAATCTTGCTGAGGTTCAATACAAAAAACCACTGGTACAGTGAAAGAAAAAGAAAATTGCCCCAAATGTTACGAAATTGGAGAAAAGGTTAAGAATATAACTGTAAAGCATATGGTATCAGAAAACCTTAGGGGAAAGGTTGTAGATGAAGAAACTTACTATTTATGTATGAATGAAGATTGTGATGTCGTGTATTATAACTTAAACAATGAAAGAGTTTTTTATAAGGAAGAGGTAAAAGTTCCTATATGGTTTAAAAAGAATGCAAATCCCAAATATATATGCTATTGCAACCATGTTACAGAGCAACAAATTATAAATGCTGTTTTAGATGATGGTGCAAAGAATATTAAAGATATTATTAGACTTACAGGGGCAATGAAAAATGGAAAGTGCGAAATTAACAATCCTTTGGGTAAATGCTGTAGTCCTCTTATTCAAGAAACCATAAATAAAGCATTAAATAGCAAAGAATAGTTTGCGACACATAATTTATAAAGTACGTCACAACAGTAATAAAATTAAAAATAATAAAAAACTATAGAATTAAAACTTTTGGAAATATTGTGTGTTTCAGAGATTTGGAAAAGGCTACTGAAGATGCTATAAAAACTTTTGGCGATGAAAACAGTGTAAATATTATTCTTGAAAAAAGCTTCGAAGAATATATGGAAGGTTTTACAGATGAGGAAACTGGCAAAGTAACCAGAGGATACAAGGATATTTGTAAAGAAATTGTTGCAAAATTCCCAGATCCAACCGAGATTTTCTTGGAGGCTGACAAGAAGGAATTTGTACAACTTTTTGGAGAGTTATTGAAGAGCGAGAATATTCTGAAAAATTTCGATGAGTTTGAAAATTTCGACAAAATTATTTCTGATAGATTAATGCAAGACATGAAGAGTGTGTATGTTGATATTAGAGAAAATATTGTAAATTCAAGAAATTCCAAAGACTCTGAAGAACAACAGGTGGATTTCTCGGATGTGGAATTCCAAATAGATTTGTTGAAAACTGATGAGATAAACTTGGATTATATTTTGGCTTTGATTTTGGAAAAATCCAAGGAACATGAAGATGTTGAAAACTTAAAGGCAGAGGTTCGTAGAATTATAAGGTCGAGCTTGGGAACTAGAGCTAAGGAAGATTTGGTGATGGATTTTATAAATAAAACGAAATTGTCAGAGTTGAAGGATAATGATGATATTTTGGAAACTTTCTATTCGTTTGCAAAAAAAGAAAAAGAAAAGAATGTGAAATTGCTTGTTGAAGAAGAGAAGTTGAAAGAAGGCGCATATCATTTTATCAATAAGTCAATAGCGAAAGGTTTTGTTGATTACGCCGGTACTGGATTGGATAAAATTTTGCCACCTACTTCTCGTAGACAAGGTGCAAGGGAAAAGAAAAAACAAATTGTTCTCGAAAAAATAGAAAAAATCGTAGAGGTTTTTGTAGGAATATAATTTAATGGGAGAGCTTTAATAGCTTTCCTTTTTGTTTTTAAAATTTTAGTAATGTTGTAGGATTTAGGTGTTGATATGAAAGGTCAAAGATGGTATAATTTAATAAAGATAAATTTTTTTATGCAATTAGTCAGAGAAAGTCAAAAGAGGTGATAGTATGGCAGGGCTTAGTAACAGCATTGAAGCTTTTTTGAAGCAGCTGTTGAGTAACACTGACGATGATTTCATCGAAATAGGCAGAAATGATCTTGCCAATCAATTCAATTGTGCTCCATCGCAAATTAATTACGTTCTGACTACTAGATTTACTCCGTACAAGGGTTATTATATTGAAAGTAGACGCGGTGGAAGTGGATATGTTAAAATAATAAAATTAACAATTGAAGACAGTAATCCGATTAAGGAGATTGTCGAAAATGTTATTGGAGATAGAATTACAAAGGATAAGTCGAATAATATTATTAATATGCTTTTGGATGAGGAATTGATAACTGAAAGGGAAGCTTTGGTTATGGTTCACGCTTTGGAAGATAATACTTTGTCTAAGGTGAATTTTAATGATAGGAATATTCTGAGGGCTGATTTATTAAAGAATATGTTATTGGCTTTTATGAGATAGAGGTGATTATATGAATTGCGATAATTGTGGCAAACCTGCTTTTATTCAAGTTAAAATTGTGGGACCATTTGGTGCTCGTGATGTGAATTTGTGTCATGATTGCTATGAAGAATATATGAATAATTTGAAGAATGAGATTATTTCGAATTCTGATTTTAAGTTTGATTCTGATCAGGAATTGAACGAAAACAAGGAGCTTTTTGAAGAAATTGCAAAGCAAATTTCTGATGTGGTGGAACATTTGCCTTTTGAAAAGGTACAACAATCTTCAAAGAAAGATGTTGACGATAAGAGTGTGTGTCCAGTATGCAATATGCCGTTTGATGAGTTGAAGAATTATTCATCGATTGGGTGCAAATATTGTTACGATCATTTCAGAGATTTCATCATGGATAAGAGAAATTCGAAAAGCTATCCAAAATATTACAGGGGCAAATTCCCTAAGAATTTTGAAAAGGCAAAGGAAATTTTGGAGAAGTTGGACAGTTTGTCTGATGAGCTTTACAGAGCAATGGATAATGAGGAATTTGAAAAGTGTCACGATATTCAAACGAAGATTGACGATTTGGAATTGAAATTACAAGAGTATAGGGAAAAATGTTATGAATAATTCAAGTGTTGTAATGAAATCTGATGTGTCGTTGAGAAGAAATTTGTCGGACTATAATTTTATGTTGGTTATAGATACGGATTCTTGTGACGATATGAAATCAGATATTAAAAAAGAATTGAATAATCTGGAATATTTGAAGGAGTCTAGCGTTTATTCTTTTAAGGATACTACAAGCACTAACAGAGATTATCTGAGAAAACAAGGATACATTTCCAGCGCTTATTATGAGGATGTGTCTCCTGAGGTTATTATAAATAGCGATGAAAAATGCGTGTTTACTTTGGCAGATAATGACCACATTTGTATTACTGCTTACGATTTTGGGAAAAATTTGAGAGATATTTACGAAAAATGTCTGAATATCGAAGAAAAATTGAATGATAAATTGAATTTTGCTTTTGATATTGATTTTGGATATTTGTCAGATGATTTCTACGATTCGGGATGTATGATGGATGTGAGCGTGTGTATGAACTTGAAGGCTTTGGAGTATTTCAACAAGATAGACGATATTCAAGATGTTGCAAGATACAGAGGATATATGTTTGAGAAAGCTTTCAATTCTAATACGAAAAGTTCGATTTACAGGCTTACAACTAATGGTCATTTGATGGATCCTGAATATATTATCAATGATATGACGCTTTTGATTGATTCGATTTCTAGAAAGGAAATTGAAAACAGACGCATTTTACTCGAAAATAATCCTGAGTTTAAGGATGACCTTTTGAGAAGTGTGTCGATGCTAAAATATTCAAGAGTTTTGGATGAAATTGAAGGAATGAACAGGATTGGAGATTTACTGATAGCTATCGATTTTGGTATAGTCGATGGTTTCAATGTAGATGATATTCTGGACTTGTACGATAAGACAAATAAGTTGAAGCTTGAAAAATTTCGCGAAAACAATAAATTGAATCAAAACATTGGAGTTTTGAGAAGCGAAATTATCAAGGATACTTTGGAAAGACAGGTGAAAAATTGAGAAAATCAGATATTTATAATTTAAGAACTGAGGCTGTGTATGAGGCAATTAGTTTGAAGCACGCGGATCTTGGAGTGGAGCATGTGCTACTTGCTATGTTCAAGTTTGATTTCAAGGCGTCTCAATATTTGAAAAAACACGGTGGAAATTACGAAAAAATTAGAAATTTAATTATAGATGAGTTGGGTTATGGAGACAGCAAGGAAACTAATCAAAGAATTAGCCCGAAACTTGAAGAAATAATCACTCAAGCTGTGGGATTGTCCAACACTTACGGAGAAAGGGCGATTACTCCAGAACACATTATGGCAGCGCTTTGCATGGATAGTTCTAACTACACTAATCATTTGATGAAAAAAACAGGCGTAGATATTATGAAATTGACAGCGGAACTTCGCAAATATTTCTTCATGAAGATGAAGAGAGAACAGGGAGATGTCAACGACTCGTCAGCTAATTCTTCTAAGTCAAGTGAGATTGAAAAGTACACTAAGAATTTGAATGAATTGGCAAAAGAGGGAAAGATTGATCCATGTATCGGTCGTGAGGAAGAAATCGAAAGGATAATCCAAGTTCTTCTTAGACGTAAGAAAAACAATCCTGTGTTGATTGGAAATCCTGGTGTCGGCAAGACTGCTATCGTGGAAGGCTTGGCTGTCAAAATCGTAAACGGCGATGTGAATGATATTTTCAAGGACAAGGAGATTTTGTCATTGGATTTGGCAGCGTTGTTGGCTGGAACAAAATACAGAGGAGATTTTGAAGAAAGAATCAAAAAAGTTATCGATACTTTGTCAAATTCTGAAAACAAAATTTTGTTTATAGATGAACTTCATTCGTTGATGGGCGCTGGTGGTGCAGAGGGTGCATTGGATGCATCAAATATTTTGAAGCCATCATTGGCGAGAGGCGATTTGCAAATAATCGGAGCTACAACTATCAATGAATACAGAAAAACTATCGAAAAGGACCAAGCTTTTGAGAGAAGGCTTCAAACTATCATGGTAGATGAGCCTTCTGTTTCGGATTCTATACAAGTTATTGAAGGATTGAAGGACAAATACGAATCACACCATCACGTTCTAATTAGTGACGAAGCAATCAAAGCGAGTGTTGAATTATCACACAGATATTTGAACGACAGATATTTGCCAGACAAGGCTATAGATTTGATAGATGAAGCTCAATCGATGGTTAGAGTGAAAAACTTCACTGGTGGCAAAAATTATGCGAAAATTCTAGAAGAATTAGAAGAAGAAAAGCAAGAAGCTATCCAAAATTCTGACTTTTTACTTGCGGCAGAAAAAAGAGATGCCATCAAGGAAGTAGAAGCAGAAATGGAAGAAGAAGGCCAAGACGAAAACAAATTGGAAATTGGATTCGATGAAATAGCGAATATCGTGTCACGTTGGGCAAAAGTTCCAGTGTCTAAGCTAACAGAATCAGAATCACAAAAATATTTGTTCTTGGCTGATAATTTGAAAAAAGTTGTCATCGGACAAGACAAGGCCATTGATTCTATTTCCAACGCAATTAAAAGAGCACGTGTCGGACTCAAAAATCCTAACAAGCCAATTGGATCATTTGTGTTTGTCGGACCAACTGGTGTTGGTAAAACATACTTGGCGAAAAAACTTGCTAAGGAATTGTTCAATGATGAGAATGCGATGATTAGAATTGACATGACAGAATATATGGAAAAACATTCCGTTTCCAAATTGATAGGATCACCTCCAGGATATGTTGGCCACGATGATGGTGGACAATTAACTGATATGGTGCGTACGAAACCATACTCTGTAATATTGTTTGATGAAATCGAAAAGGCTCATCCAGATGTTTTCAACACGCTTTTGCAAGTTTTGGACGACGGTAGACTTACAGACTCCAAAGGACGTGTGGTTAATTTCAAAGACACTGTAATCATAATGACATCAAACATTGGTGCAAGTGAACTTGAAAGCAAAAACGTAATTGGTTTTAATACAGCAGATGATGTCGAAGTTGATGAATACAACAGAAACAAAGAAACTATCAACAATGCGATGAAGTCGATGTTCAAGCCGGAATTTATGAACAGATTAGACGATGTTATCGTGTTTAGCAATTTGAACAAGGAAAATGTAAAAGAAATTGCTGGATTGATGATGGATGAGTTAGTCGACAGAATGGCGAAGAATGATTTGATAATTTCGTACGACGAAAAAATCCTGGATTATCTTGTAGACAAGGGATACGACAAGAAATTCGGAGCAAGACCTCTTGAAAGACTTATCAGAACTGATATTGAAAACGAACTTGCCGACAAGATTTTGAACGGAGATATCGACAAAAACAGAAAGACAACTATAACTGTGGTTAACGACAAGGTTAGCTTCAGAAGATATGTGAGACGCAAAAAGACTGTGAAACAATAATATGAAAAAGAAAACAAAATACGTGTGCAAAAATTGTGGCTACGAGCAAGCCATGTGGATAGGAAAATGCCCCAGTTGTAACAGCTGGGGTTCTATGCAAGAACAAGAAATCGTAGATGAAAAATCAAATAATACAATGACAAGTTCAAGCAAATCTTCAAAAGCTGTTAAATTGGTCGATGTAAAGATAGATTCGTCAGAGAGAATCCAATCGTCAATTAGTGAGTTAAACAGAGTTTTTGGCGGAGGACTTGTACGAGATTCTGTGTCAATTCTCACGGCAAGACCAGGTGCTGGAAAATCTACTTTGCTTTTGGAGCTTGCAAATGATTTGGCCTCTAAGAACATAAAAGTTCTCTACATTTCAGGAGAAGAATCTACATCTCAAATCAAACAACGTGCGATGAGAACTATGGAGAAAATTCCAGAAAATATTTGGTTGATTTCAACTACTAGCATGGATAATGCGCTGGATTCAATAGATAAAATAAAACCAGACGTTATTTTTTTGGATAGTATTCAAACATTTCAACTTCGAGAGTACACTTCACGTCCGGGATCTCCTGTGCAAACTGTGGAGTGTGCGAATAAAATTGTAGAAATCTGCAAAAATCCTGAAAAGCCAACTCTTGCGATTATGATTGGACACATGACAAAATCGGACGAGATGGCGGGTCTTAGAACGCTTGAACACTTGGTGGATACTGTACTTTATTTGGAAGGCGAAAGCGATGATCCACTGAGATTATTGACAACCACGAAAAACAGATTCGGTCGAACTGGTGAAATTGGACTGTTTAATATGCAAGAAGATGGAATAAAAGAAATCACTGATGCGTCAGATTATTTTGTCACGAAAAGAAAAAAAGATGTAAATGGTGCAGCACTTTCTGTGATAAAAGAAGGATCTCGAATTTTGGTTGTGGAAGTTGAGGCGTTGGTATCCAAATCATTCACACCATATCCACAAAGAATAGGGGACAGTCTTAGAAAAGACCAATTAAACACTTTGATTTCTATTTTGGAAGAACGTGCTGGTATGAATATGTACGACAAAAATGTCATCATCAAAACCACAGGAGGAATCAAAATCCAAGAACAGTCTGTGAATTTGTCCATAATAATGGCGATATCATCATCACTTATGAACAAACCAATTCCATCTGATGTGGTGTTCATTGGAGAAGTTGGATTAACAGGAGAAATCAAAAGAGTTCCACAAATCGAAACTAGATTGAAAGAAATCGAAAGATTGGGATACAAAAAAGTTTACATCTCCCAAAACACAAAACTAACACAAAAATACGATCTTGAAATTAAACAATTTGATAGCATAAGATCGGTAATATCAGATATATTTTAAAATATGGTGTGTCAGAATTTAATCGTTCTGACACACCATATTTTTTAAATTCTTTCCTAGCAACAATTTATTGTTATCGATGTAGGTTTTTATAGCTGAAAAATCATTTTTGTCATACAAATCTAGTAGGCATTTTCTGTGAATTTTGGATTCTTCTTTTCCATCTTTGTTGTAAATTGAATAATCTTCGTTTTCTTTCATGGATTGCATAGCTTTCTTCAAATCTTCATCAGAACCCATGCCGTATTTTTCCAAATACGAATTGTAAGTATCCGTAGATTGATTTTTGCACATTGTGAATGAAAATATGAACACTAGACACATTAAAATCACAAGTAATTTGTTACGTTTCATAAAAGCCTCCCAATTATTTATTAAACTATATTAATAGTTTTTTAGAAAAACGCAATATAACTTAAAAATAATTTTACTAGAACTAAAGTTATATACCCAAATAATTTGTAAAAATATAAAAATATTTTAAGTTTGAAAATAATTATGATATGTGATACTATAAAAATGTATTAAATAGTTATTTTATAGAAAAGGAGGAAGAATGAAAAATATTACTTTTAAAAATACAAAATTATTTATATCTATTTTAACTATCTTTGCTATAATGTTTAGTTTTTTTGCTAATGTATCTTTTGCAGATGTTGAACAAGAAAAAGAATTACCAAGAATTCAAAAACTTGAGGTAAAGGATGGAAATTACTTAAAAAAAATATGCAAGAAGAATAGAAATATAAGAACGACTATTTCTGAATTAGAAGATGAAGGATATAAAGTAAATAATCAAGTTGCAATTGTAGTTTATAAGAATGAAACATCAAAAGTGATAAGTTATAGTAGTAATGATGGTAAAGTTCTTGGTATGGTTCAATTTATTGGAGACCAACAAACTAGTTTGAGAGTTTTCCTGAAAGATGATATGAAAACGGTACAAAAATCTGTGTTTGTAAAATCAGATGGAAGTGAAGAGATTCTTGAAAATATTAACGGAGAACTTAAAGGAAACAATAATTCAAAAATATCAATAAGAGCAATGAGCCCACACCTTTGTAATGTATTTTTAAGTTTAGCGGGTGGAGGAATTAGTGCAATTTATGCAGCTGCAGCTTCAGCTGTATTAGGACCAGCGGCAGCAGTAATTATTACACTAATTCATACTTATGGATGGACATATGTAACAGATCAATGTAGTAAGTAATGAAAGACAAACATATAAGAAAAAATAAGTTCTCATTTTTAGAATGTTTAGGATTCTATTTAATATATCCTATAGGCACTATATTAGCTAACGTAATAAGAAAGAAAGATATTGACGTGAAAACAATTTTTCTTCTATCAATTGTACAAATTTTAACATATGTCTTGCTTCATTTCTTCGCTAGCGACAAGAAATTCTCTAAAATAGAACTTTCTAAATATATAATATTGGTAATCTTGTCAATTCCAATCTCATTTTGCATAATAGTGGGTATATACAAGGTTATTGGGTGATTTGTAAGAATAAGATAACTATTAAATACAAAAAATGGGGTGGATTGTTACCACCCCTAAAATTTTATAATTCTTTTTCTATTTCGTCTAATATTTCCAATAATTGTGGAAGAATTTCTTCAAGAACTCCATCGTTCATTGGATTTTTGATGTTACCAGCTTTCATTATGCCGAAGAATGATTGACTTCCACCAACTTTACAGATTTCAAGGTAATCTTTGAATGCTTCTTCACGATTCTTTCTTGATTTCAATAAGAATTGGAATGCGCAAACTTGAGCTAACGTGTAATCAATGTAATAGAATGGGTTGTTGAAGATGTGACCTTGTCTGTACCACCAAGTACCTTTTTCCAAGAATTCATCATCATAATCCAAGTTTGGACGATACATTAATTCTATTTCGTGGTATTTTGCTTTTCTTTCTTCAGCTGTTGCATCTGGATTTTCGTATACGAAGTGTTGGAAATGGTCAATAGTTACTCCGTAAGGAATGAAACTGATAGCTCCATCTAAATGAGAGAATTTGAATTTGTTAGTTTCTTCTTCAAAGAACAATTCCATCCATGGCCATGTCAAAAATTCCATGCTCATTGAGTGGATTTCGCAAGCTTCAAATGTTGGCCAAATATATTCGAAAATTCTTCCGTCCATTGAAGTGTATGATTGGAATGCGTGGCCAGCTTCGTGAGTCATTACTTCGACATCGTGAGTAGTTCCGTTGAAGTTAGCGAAGATGAATGGAGATTCATAATCTTCAATTGTAGTACAATATCCGCCACCTTCTTTTCCTTTTTTGCTTTCCAAATCAAATAATTCTCTTTCATACATAAAATCGAAGAATTTCTTAGTTTCTGGTGACAATTCAGAGTACATTTTCTTAGCATTATCTACTAAGAAGTCTTTTTTTCCGTGTGGTTTTGCATTGCCATCTGTGAACATTATGTTGTTATCGTAAGCTTTCATATCTTCAATGCCAATTCTCTTAGATTGTTTCTTTCTCAATTCTAGATAAACTGGTGTTACGTATTTTTTAACAAATTCTCTGTATTTTGCAACATCATTCTTGTCGTAATCAGTTCTCATCAATGATTTATATTGGTATTCAATGTATGAATCAAATCCCAAAGCTTTTGCCATATCTGTTCTAACGTGAACCATTTCATCGTAAATATCGTCGATTTCTTTTTCGTGTTCTTTGAAAAATTCTGAGATTTTTCTTGTAGCAGCTTTTCTTTCGTCACGATCTTTTGATTGTGTGTAAGGAGCCATTTGTGACAATGTTAATGTTTTATTGTCAAATTCGATTTGTGCAGATGCGATTAATTTGTTGTATTTAGTAGTTAATTGGTTTTCTTTTTGTTTAAATGGAACTGCTTTTTCGTTGAAAATCAATTGGCAGCTGATCAAATCAAACAAATGTTGTCCAAAATGTTCAACCAAATCGTCTTTGAATTTGGAGTTGTCGATAGCCTCGTACATTTTAGTGTCTAGAACTGAATAATGTGGCATGTATTCATCCAAGAAATCTTGTTCTTCCTTGTAGAATTCGTCATTTGTATCGATTGTGTGACGAATGTATGCAAGGTTTACATTAGTGCTTAGTGTTTTCTTGTATTTGTCCATTTCTTCCATGATTTTGATTTGTTCATCGGAAGTTGTGGAATCGTTAAATCTTTTGATAAAATCTTCGACCTTTTTCTTGTCTTCTTCAAAATTTGGTCTAGTGTATTTGTATTCTGTAAATTTCATTTTTTCACCTCTAAAATTATTTTATCATATTTTTATACTATGTAAATGTTTTTATGGTTGATAAATTCAAATGGCGAACGGTTTGAGATATAATATACAAAAGGGGATGAAAAAATGAACTCTGATTACAAAGACAGAATCAAAGGAGCGTTGTATGCATTTGCGATAGGTGATAGCATGGGGGCTACGACGGAATTTATGACAGAAGAGGAAATCCATAAAAAATACGGCAGGATTACAGATATTGTCGGAGGTGGATGGCTTGATTTGAATCCAGGAGAATGCACCGATGATACAGATATGAGTATTTGTATTATGAACTCATTGATGGAAAATGACCGTGATAATTTTGAGAAAAATACCATGAAATTATTTGTCGATTGGTACAATACACATCCAAGAGGTATTGGCAATCAATGTAGACGTGCAATCGAACACTACATTCAATACGAAATTTTTATTGAAGAAGATGAAACAGCACTTGGAAACGGAAGCTTGATGAGAGCGCTTCCATGTGCATTATTAGATAACGAAAACTCAGAAGAACTGAACATAAAACAAGGTAGACTCACTCACAATAACGAAATGTGTGATGAAATTTTACGAGAATACACACAAATCATACGCGATAACATCAATGGAAAAACTCATGAACTTGAAGATAAACAACTTCTCAAACCATCGGGATATAACGTAAACACTTTTAATAATGCGATTTATTGGGCAAAGGAAAATTCTGTTGTAGATTGCATTATAAACGCTGTAAATCACGGAGGAGATTCCGATACGATAGCTGCAATTGCTGGAAGTATCAGTGGATCAATTCATGGATATTCTACAATTCCCGAAAGATGGATAGCTATTTTAGATGAAAGGACAAGAAACGTATTAGATGAATTTATAAAGTATTTGTGCGACGGAGATGTGAATGATGATCGAAATATAATATAAATTAGTTGAATGTATTTATTTGAGACTGTGAAATAGTTTTTGTATGAGAAATCCTCCTGATAAGACAATAATCAGGAGGATTTTAATATGTCAAAAAATACATGAAAAGTTATACTTAAAGCATAACTATAAATACATTATTTATTTTAAATGCATATTTAGGAAAATGATAAAGGTTTTTATATTTTAATTATTAATGTAATCTCTGTTTTTAAAATTATTAATATATCTTTTAATTATTAATATACTTTTATTATGCGTTTTATGTATATAAAGTTAAAAAAAATAATTATATTAGAGGTCTTATAAATGTTGACTAAATAAAAAAAAAGTAGTAAAATTTAGAATGTAATTTTTGAAAATGGGACTCAATATCGATATTTGCAATTTATACCATGAATAAAATTAATATTTTTTAATCTAGGAGGATTTATGAAAAAAAAAGATATTATAAAGGCAACTCTTGTTGCAGCTTTATCAGTTTCATCAGTTTCATTTATGTGCGGCGATACAGTTTTTGCAAAAACTGAAGATACTAAAAATATTATTGATAAGGAAAAATCTATAGAATATAAGCAGGATGAAAATAAGCTTACGAATGAGACGTTAAAAGTCAATAAAGAAAATTCGAACAATACAAACGATGAAAAGTTATCAGTAATTACCAAAGAAGATATTAAAGAGGATTCTGTAATTGAAAATAAAAATACTTCCGATAACAAATATTCAAACAAAGAAGTATCAAAAGGAAATGAATTGTATAAAGCAGATGAAATTCAAAACATTTCTAAAAAAGAAGAAGATAGAGTTGTATACATAGCTGAATTTAGGAATAAGGAGGATGGTCAGAAAGCAATTAAAGAACTATCTAATTTTAAAAATACTAAAGTTTTGTATACTTATAATACGATTTTCAATGGTTGTGCTATAGAAACAAATCGAGATAATTTGGATAAAATTAAACTTATTGAAGGCATTTCATCAGTCGAAAAATCACAAAAAATTCAACCGATGATGAACAATGCTCGAAAGGAAATAGGAGTTGATGAATCCATAGATTACCTAAAAGCAATCAATGCTCAATTTGGCAAAAACTTTGATGGTAGAGGAATGGTAATTGCAAATATTGATACTGGAACTGATTACAGACACAAAGCCATGAGAATTGACGAAGATGCGAAATCATCGATGAAATATAAGAAAGATGATTTACAAGGAACTGACAAGTACTTTTGGTTGAGTGATAAAATACCTCACGCTTTTAACTATTATAATGGTGGCAAAATCACTGTCGAAAAATATGATGATGGTTCAGATTATCATGATCCACACGGTATGCATATAGCAGGAATTCTTGCTGGAAATGATACTGATGAGGACATAGCTAATTATAATGGTATTGACGGGATTGCTCCAAACGCTCAAATATTTTCTTATAAGATGTATTCTGATTCAGGTGATGGATTTGCCGGTGATGAAACGATGTTTCATGCTATTGAAGATGCAATCAAGCATAAGGTAGATGTAGTATCTGTATCATCAGGTTTTACAGGAACAGGACTAGTAGGAGAAAAATATTGGCAGGCTGTTAGAGCTTTGAGAAAAGCCGGCATTCCTATGGTTGTAGCAACTGGAAACTACGCAACAGCTGCATCAAGCTCATCATGGGACTTGGCAGCAAATAACCAACTAAAGATGATTGATACAGGCAATGTAACTAGAACTGCTGCACATGAAGATGCTATCGCGGTCGCATCAGCTAAAAATCAAATAGTAGAGTTTGACAAGGTCAATATTGGTGGAGAAAGCTTTAAGTATAGAAATATCGGTACCTTCTTCGATAAGGATAAGATTATTAGAAATGAAGACGGAAGCAAGCTATCTGACAAAGTAAAATTTGTTTATATAGGCAAGGGTCAAGATGAAGATCTAGTTGGTCTTAATCTTAAAGGCAAAATTGCCGTTATGGATAGAATCTATACCAAAGATTTAAAATATGCCTTTAAAAAAGCTGCCGATAAAGGTGCTCGTGCAATCATGGTTGTAAATACAGTTAACTACTACAACAGAGATAACTGGACAGAGCTTCCAGCCATGGGTTACGAAGAAGATGAAGGAACAACTTGTCAAGTATTTTCGGTATCAGGTGATGATGGTCTAAAGATTTGGAATATGATTAATCCAACAAATAAAACAGAGGTTAAAAGAAATAAAAAGGAAGACTTCAAAGATAAGCTTGACCAATACTATCCAATTGACATGGAAAGCTTCAACAAAAACCGTCCAAAGCTTGGTGATGAGAAAGAGCTAGCCTTTAACTTTGCTCCTGATACAGATAAGGAACTTTACAAGGAAGAAGTAATAGTTCCAGCAGCTTCTACATCTTGGGGTCCAAGGGTTGACCTCCTCCTAAAGCCAGATGTATCAGCACCAGGAAAGAACATCAAATCAACTCTAAATGTAATTGACGGCAAGTCAACTTATGGTTATATGTCAGGAACAAGTATGGCAACACCAGTAGTTGCAGCATCAACAGTATTGATTAGACCAAAACTAAAAGAGATGCTCGCAAAACCTGTCTTAAAAAACCTAACAGGTGACGATAAAATCGACTTAACTACTCTTACAAAGATTGCCTTACAAAACACAGCAAGACCTATGATGGATCCAACAGGTTGGAAGGAGAAATCACTATATTATGCTTCACCAAGACAACAAGGCGCTGGTCTTATTAACGTAGCTAATGCACTAAGAAATGACGTTATAGCTAGCTTTAAGAATTTAGACTCTGAAGGTTTGGTAAATTCATATGGATCTATTTCACTTAAAGAGATTAAGGGCGATAAAAAATATTTCACAATTAAATTAATTAATACATCAGATAGACCTCTAACATTTAAAGCTTCATCATCTGCAATCACAACAGATTCCTTAACCAATAGACTAAAACTTGATGAAACTTACAAGGATGAAAAATCTCAAGATGGAAAACAAATTGTTCCAGAAATCCATCCTGAAGTAATTAATGGAGCAAAGATAACATTCGAATACGATACATTTACCATAAAACCAAATTCAAGTTTTGACTTAAATGCTGTAATAGATGTCGGAGATGCTAAAGATAAAAATAAATTTGTAGAATCCTTCATTAGATTTGAATCTAAAGAAGAAGTTGAGGCAATGTGCGGTAAGGGAAACAAGACAGTTTTTCAACCATCTCTATCAATGCCACTTATGGGCTTTGCTGGAAATTGGAACAAGGAGCCAATCCTTGACAAGTGGGCTTGGGAAGAAGGTTCAAAATCAAAGACAATGGAAGGTTATGATGACGATGGTAAACCAAAAATACCTGGAACCTTGAACAAGGGTATAGGTGGAGAACACGACATCGATAAATTCAATCCAGCTGCCGTTATCCAAAACAGAAAAGATGGAAATACAAAATCACTTGATCAAGACCCTGACTTATTTGCATTAAATAACAACCAAGGATTAACTGATGCATCTAATAGCGGCTCAAAAGTAGCAAGAGTTTACCCACTCGATTCTAAAGGACAAACTCAAGAAGTACAAATAGAAAGAGGGCTAACCCCTTCACCACTTGTTATAAGAAGTGCAGAAGAAGGACAAATATCAATCGTAAATACCGATAAAGAAGGAGAAGGTCAAAAAGATCTTAAAGTAATAACTAAAGAGCATTTTATTAGAGGTATCTTAAACTCTAAGAGAAATGACGCTAAGGGTATAAAATCTTCTAAGCTAAAAGTTATGGGAGATTTAAAATGGGATGGATTAATCTACAACCCAAGAGGAAGAGAAGAAGGCGCTAATGATGATAATAATAACCAAGACTTGGAAACAAAACTTAGGGGTCAATTTGAACCAATAGCTGAGGGTCAATACTTCTACAAGTTCAAATATAGATTAACCAAGGATTATCCATGGCAAGTATCTTACATCCCAGTAAAAATTGACAATACAGCTCCAACAATTGTTGATGTTGATTTCTCTAATCCAGATAAAATCAAATTAATAGCAAAAGATACCTACCACAAGGCAAAAGATGAGTACAAAAACGAAACCTTGTTTGTAAGAGACCAAAAAGACCATCCAGATAAATTTGAAGAAGTAGCCAACGAAGTATGGTATGCAGGTGCAGCTATAGTTGACGAGAATGGTGATGTTGAAAGAAACCTTGATGTTAAATATGCAGGAGAAGGCGAAGGAAGACATAGAAAGCTTGATAAAAATGGAAATACTATCTATGAAATTAGCGGAGCTGGAGATTTAAGGGGAAAAATCATCGAAGTAATCGCCCTAGATGGTGCAAGTAACTTCACCAAAATCCATAGGATTAAATTTGATAATAAAGCTGACGCAAAAGGAATGATTTCTTATTACCTAGTAGATCCTGAGACAGATGCTTCTTCTTACAAAAAACTAGGTGAAATTTCTGAAGAAAAACTCAAAAATGCTCAAAGTCCAGAAGCTTCAAATAAGGCAGAAGAAAAGAAAGATACTGTTGAGGAAAATCCTATAGAAGGACCTTCAAATCTAGAGTTAAACAAAGAAATCTCTACTGTTAGAGGCTTTGAAGATAAAGACCTAAAGAAACTAGTTAAAAAGAAATATAAGCAAGAATACGACTATGTAAATGGTGGAAAAAGAACAGTAGAACTTGATTATCAATATGATGAAAATGGAAATATAAAAGCCTATGAAGATGGAAGTGCTCTAGAATATGAAACTGAGAAACTTGATGATGTTAAATCAAAGCTTGGTGGAGTATTAAGCCCATCAAAGGATGGACATTTTGAAATTCTTGGAAAAGTAAGTAATGTATCAAAAGATGCTAAGGCTTACTATGGTAATGACTTTAAATTAATAGAAATTAAGGCAAGTAAATACGACCCACAAACAAAAACTCTAACCTTTGACTTATTTGCAAACACAAATGATGTAGTCGATGGTCTATCCTTTACTGGAGATATGAATATCCTTGTAAAAGATAAGGACCAAACAAAAGCTAAAACTATAATAAGGATGCCAGAAAAGAAGGATGAAGCAGAGGAAGCTTCACCATATGCTTCAAGCTACGGAAATATTATCGAACTAGGTGAAGGTGAGCTTACAAAACAAAAACCACAAGATCCAAGCAAGATGGATACAAACAAGATGTTCTTCGATCAAGAAAAGGGTCAATATGTATTAAATGATAATATGATTGTAAGAAAGGGATATGCCCTAAGAGTTACTACATTTAACCCAGGAAAAACTGACATGCTCGATGGCAATGGAGTTTATAGCAAGGCAGATATAGAAAAAATCCAAAAGACTGCCCCTAACATCAAGGTCCTATCACAAAAAACAATCTACTGTGATAGTAGAAATGTTCAAGATGGAAGAAGCACTCAATCGGTTCTTATGTCAGCATTGGATGGTTTTAATATAGTTAGATACCAAGTATTCAAATTCAAAACTAATGATAAGGGAGAGGCTATAGATAAGGATGGAAAGCTTGTAGATGATCCTTCTAAACTAGTTCTTCTTGGCAAAGATGGCAAGGAATATATCGGAGATGATAAATCAAACGTTGAAGCCATTAAAGAAGACGGTGCAATGCTATTTATCGATACAAAGCCTGTGAATCTATCAATGGATAAAAATTACTTTAATCCTTCTAAATCTAATAAGATTTACGTAAGAAATCCAGAATTTTATCTAAAAGGAAAAATTTCTGATAAAGGTGGATTTAACTGGGAAATGAGAGTTAATGAGTCAGTTGTAGATAATTATTTAATATATGGTGATTTACACATTGACAATACAAGAGACTTTAATATAAAACTTGATGTAAAAGATGGGGATATCATGGATTGGGGAATGAAAGATTATAAGGCAAATGGATTCCCAGATGAAGTTAAAGATATGGACGGAAATGTATTCTTAAAAACAGGTTATTCTTCAATGAACGCAAAGGCGGTAGGAGTTCACTATCAATTCTTATATGATAATGTAAAACCCACAGTTGAGATGAGCAAAGATGGTAAAATATCTATTGAATATGCAAAAAATAAATTTATTAAATTTAACATATTTGATAAAAGAGATAATAACAAAGATGGAGAAATACAAGAACAACACATCTATGTAAATGGAAAAGAATACAAATCACTAGATGATATTAAAGATATCAAAGATAGTGAATTAAAAATCAAATTTGTAGTAAAAGACTTTGCAAGAAATACTACAGTAAAAGAATTTAACTTAGACAAAAATACTGGAACGGTAGAGCTTATCAAGCCAGAAAAAGTCAAGCTTACTATAGATAATAAGGAAAATGAACTAGTAAAAGGTGAAGATTTCGTTCTTCCAGCTTATAATGGAGAAGTAGCAGAAGGATATCAATTTGATGGCTGGGAAATTTCAGGAGTAAAGGACAAAAAAGAATCAGGTTATGTTTTGTTCGTAACAAAAGCAACAACAATAAATCCAACTTTTAAGAAAATTAAGGTAAAAGAACAAGAAGAAAACAAACCTACATTCGATATTAATAAGAAAAAGGAAACGTCTCAAGAAAATACTTGTCAACCAAAAGAAACAGAAGATTCAACAGACGTATCAAGTGACGATAATTTAAATCAATCGGATTTAGCTAATGATACTGAAGTTAAAATTTCTGATGATAAAAAAAATAGCTCTGAAAGCAAAAATAATGTTAATGTTGATAAGTCTGAAACAAATGAAAAAGAAGAAATAAAGACTAGTAAATCTTCATTCGATATTAATAAGAAAAAGGAAACGTCTCAAGAAAATACTTGCCAACCAAAAGAAACAGAAGATTCAACAGACGTATCAAGTGACGATAATTTAAATCAATCGGATTTAGCTAATGATACTGAAGTTAAAATTTCTGATGATAAAAAAAATAGCTCTGAAAGCAAAAATAATGTTAATGTTGATAAGTCTGAAACAAATGAAAAAGAAGAAATAAAGACTAGTAAATCTTCAAACAAAAAGAACGACAAAGCTTATAAATTAGGTGAAAAAGACTCCGTTACAACAGTTGAAATCAACAAGACTACTGACAAAACAAATTCACCTAATAAAATTGATAAAAGCAGAAATATTAAAGGTAATGTGATTAGAAAAAATCAGCATATATTACCAAAAGCTGGGAATATTAGCGAAATCATAATGATGTCGGCAGCAGGATTTATGTCAGTAGCAGGTGCCTTCTTTGGATTTAAGAAAAAAGACAAAAACGAAGAGAAATAATAGTATAGCAATACAAAAGTTTTAGTTTTTAAGATTAAAAGAGTGTGAGATAATTTGCGTATCAACTCTTACCAGAGACTGTGAAATAGTTTGTGTATAGAATCCTCCTGATATAATAGAAATCAGGAGGATTTTAAAATGCAAAGAAAAAGACCAGAAACAAGACTCAACAAAATATCCAAGATGTTAATCGAAGAGTATCAACCAGAAACAGTACAAGATCTTCAAGAAGCTTTGAAAGCTCTTCTAGGCGACACAATGGAGCAAATGTTAAAAGCAGAGTTAGATGAACATCTAGATTATGAATATGGTGAAAAACCACTGTCATTAAACACAAGAAATGGCTCAAGTAAAAAAACAGTTAAATCATCATACGGAAACATAGACCTAAACATCCCACGAGACAGAGAAGGATCCTTTGAGCCACAAGCATTGAAAAAATATCAAAAAGACATATCAAACATAGAAAACCAAATAATATCTATGTATGCAAAAGGAATACCTTCGCCTAATAATATCATAAACTCATTTCATTCGTTGGATATTATTGGCTGGGGCAGGCCCTGACAACAAGAGACATATCAACACACATAAAAGAAATCTATGGATTTGGAATATCAGAATCCATGGTAAGCAAAATAACAAATAAAATACTACCAACTATTTAAGAATGGCAAAATAGGCCACTAGAAAAAGTATATCCATTTGTATTTTTAGATGCAATACACTATCATGTAAGAGAAAATAACATAGTAGTAAAAAAAGCAGTATATATAGCACTAGGATACAATACCGAAGGATACAAAGAAATCCTTGGAATGTGGGTTGGAGAAAATGAATCAAGTAAATACTGGCTATTGGTATTAAATCAATTAAAAGAACGAGGATTAGAAGATATATTAATAGTTTCAACAGATAATTTATCAGGATTTAGCCAAGCAATAGAAAGTGTATATCCAAAAACAGAAATTCAGAAATGCGTAATTCATCAAATAAGAAATTCAACAAAATTCGTATCATATAGAGATATAAAAGAGCTAATGAAAGACTTAAAAACAGTATACAAAGCATCAACAGAAGAACTAGCACTAAGTAACCTAGATATATTTGAAGAAAAATGGGGCAAAAAATACCCAATGTGTGTAAATTCATGGAGAAATAACTGGGCAGAATTATCAACATATTTCAAATATCCAGAAGGAATAAGAAAACTAATATATACAACAAATAGCATAGAAAATTTTAATAGACAACTTAGAAAAGTAACAAAAAACAAAACAATATTTCCAAGCTACTACGCCCTACAAAAAAGCTTGTATCTAGCGATGGTAGATGCTTCAAGTAAATGGACGAGTAGAATAAGGGGATGGGATCAAATATTGTCACAGCTATCAATATTTTTTGAAGGCAGAATCTAAATTTTGCCATAAAGATAATAAAAAAGGTAGATTTTGAAAAATCTTGACCTTTTAGTTTAATTGTGCCAAAATTAGGTTACAAATATCTGAACTTTCAGATTTTAGTAATAAAAGTATGTTTTTAAAAAAAATATCAGTTCACTACCTATCAGGAGGAGCTGATACACAAAATTTTTAACATACCCTACCCGTGTCAGTTGTTATTTGTGTATATGGTTTTTCTACTTTAAAGTTTCTTTTTATTTTGTTGTCTGCTATTTTTCCTACTTGTCCTTTGTAGGATGATTATTTTCTTGATTTTCTTGAAAAAATTTTTTACTCGAAGTTTTAGATTTTGAACTAATCTTTGTACTTTCTTTTTGTTTATTTTTAGTCCTAATCTTTTTAACATAGCAGTTATTCTTCTGTATCCATAGTTTGGATTTTCTTTTCTAATTTTGAGTATTTTGTTTTCTATTTCCATAACTTTATTTGGTCTATTTATGCGTTTTTGCCAATACATATATGTTGATTTTGGAAGATTAAAGTATTTTAACAAGTCTTTTAATTTGTATTTATTTCTTAAAATCCCGATTGCTTCAGTAATTGTCTTATTTCTGCATCTGTCATTTGAGACAATTCTATCTTTTTTTTATTGCGTCATTTTCTAATTGAAGCCAATAGTTTTTTTCTTCTAATTTCTTTATTTTTTATTTTAATTGTGACTGTGTTAATGAATTATTTTCTAAATTAGTTAAGTTTTATGATGAATCTTTTTTGATATCTTTTGATTTCTTTGTTGGCTTTAACATTTTTGGAGGTTTTCCTCTCTTTTTGAGTTTTAGTTCTTCTATGCCTTTTTCTCTAAAGTCATTTACCCATCTTATTATTAAACCTTTATCAGGTATGCAATATTTTTCTGATAAATATTTATATGATATGCTAGATTTTAAATATTCTTTTGCTACTTTTACTTTAAATTCTGTTCTATATTTTGCCATGAAAAACTGACCTCCTTAAGTTAGTTTTTAGGTCCAACTTTTGAGGTCAGTTCATTTTTTTACATAAATTATTTTGCTATTAAATTTATTCTGTTATATCTTCTCCGTTGTAAGCGTGAGTATATATCATTTTAACTATTTCTGGATTTGATTCACGTGGGTTTGTCAAAGTACATGGATCTTCATAAGCGTTCTTGCTCATTTCATCTAATACTTCGTCAAATTTTTCTTTGTTAAATCCGAATTTTTCTTCAACTTCTTTCAATGTTGGTGGAATGCCAACTTTTTTAGCTAATTCTCTAACGGCGATAGGATAATCTTCAACGTTTAATTCTTTTTCAATCCAATCAACTTTGTCAGTAGCTTTTCTGTTAAATTGTGTGATGTATGGAAGTAGAATTGCGTTAGCAAGTCCGTGAGTAATTCCAAATTCTCCACCAATTTTGTGTGCTAATGAGTGAACTAAACCAAGTGAAGCTGATGTGAATGCGATACCTGCCATTGTTGATGCATTATGCATTTTTTCACGAGCTTCCATGTCATCTGGATTTTCACAAGCTTTTGGCAAATATTCAAATACCAATTTCAATGCGTGAATTGCAAGTGCATCAGTATAATCGTTAGCTATATTAGAAACCAATGCTTCAGTTGCGTGTGCTACAACGTCCATTCCTGTGTTTGCTGTAACAGATTTTGGCATTTTAGATGGTAAAACTGGATCTACTATAGCGATATCTGGAACGATATGATCAGATACCAATGGATATTTGATGTGTTTTTCTGTGTCAGTGATTACTGAGAATGCTGTAATTTCACTTGCAGTACCTGATGTTGATGGGATACCAACGAATTTTGCTTTTTTACGAAGTTCTGGAAGAGAGCCTGGTTCGATAATGTCTTCGAATTTTAATTCAGGATGTTCATAAAAAGCCCACATACATTTTGCAGCGTCCATTGCAGAACCGCCACCTAATGCTACAATCCAATCTGGTTGGAATTCTTGCATTTTCTTAGCGCCTGCTTCAACAGTTGTAACTGATGGGTTTTCTTCAACGCCATCGAAAACGCACACTTCCATATTAGCCTTCTTCAATTCTTCACAAGCTCTGTCTACGAAACCGTTTTTCTTCATAGAATTACCGCCTGTAACTATGATTGCTTTCTTACCTTTTAATTCACTTAATTTTGAAAAAGCTCCTTCTCCAAAGTGAATAAAACCTGGAATATGAAGTACTCCGTTTGCCATAATAAATCACTCCTTTTGTAATTTGTACAAAAACTTATATGTTTCTGCTATAATAATATTATATCAATATGGCAATCGTTTAGTCAAACAAAAAAACGAAATATTTAACGAATAAAACGCATAGTATTAAAGTATTTTAGTGCAATAAATAACAGCGATAATATTAAACGTACTTTTATAATTTGAAAAGCGTTTCATAATATTTAAAACCAAAATTAGCAGAATGGAGAGAAAAATGACAGAAGAAAAGAAAACTAAAAATGTAAAAAAGAAGATTTGGATTATTTTGATAGTTGTGTTGGTATTCTTAGCATCATGTAGTGCGTTGGTATTCAAATCTGCAGGATTTCAAAGATTTAAGAAAAATGTAAAAAGTGAGTACAGCGGTGGAATTAACCGAGAAATCATCATATATAACGCAGAAGGCAAAGAAATTTTCAAGAAATCAGGAAAATTCGATTTTACTTACGATGACAAATGCATCGAATACATTGATACGCAAACTAATTTGAAACACAACGTGTTTGCAGGAGACAACTCAACGGTAATAATTAATGAATTGAAATAATAAAATTTTGGTATTAAATTTTAGAAATAGAGAGTTTAGCGACTCTCTTTTTTTATATTCAAAATAAGACTTGAATATGCAAGAAACTGTATAAAATCAGTGCATAAAAATTCTTACCGAAAATTTCACCGAAAAATTTTGAAAAAACTTGAGATATTTAGGCAAAAATACTGATGTTTAAAAAACAAAAAAAGCCCATTTATCAACATTTTGAGTTGAAATGAGCTAATCTAAAATTATATGGTGGAGATGAGGAGAATCGAACTCCTGTCCAAAAATATATCCCTAAGAACTTCTCCGAGTGCAGTCAATTAAGTTTTATTCGTCGATTAAAATTTAACTGACAAAACTATGATCGATATATCCTCTTAAATAATCTCATATACCAGAGGAAAATATACGAGATGTTCCTGCTAATTAGTTGAGATTCAAAAAGAAAACGCAGGACGATTTTCTAGTTTTTGAATCGGCCGCCGTTATTAGGCAGCTAATGCGAAGTTATTATCTTCAGCGTTTATATTTAGTTGTCCTTTTTTTACGTTTGTAGACGAAAACGACTCGCTATTCAAACTTCAATATCCCTGTCGAAACCAAGACATCCCCATATTTTTGTAACTATATTTTATCATAAAATGTGTAATTCTTCAAATAATTGATAAATACATGCACATATTATAAAATGTAATTAATAAAATATTTGGAGGTTTTTATGAAAATAGCAATAGCGGCAGATCACGGTGGATTTGAATTAAAAGATTCAATGGTTGAATATATAAAAAGTTTGGGAAATGAAGTTGTGGATTTGGGAACAAATTCAGCCGATTCAGTGGATTATCCAGATTACGCAAAGAAAGTTTGCGAAGAAATCCAACAAGGAAATTCTGATTTGGGAATTTTGATTTGTGGAACTGGAATTGGCATGAGCTTGACAGCGAACAAGTTCGAAGGAATCAGAGCAGCTTGTGTGTCTGATGTTTACAGTGCAAAAATGTGTAGAAACCACAACAATGCAAATGTGATTTGCATAGGAGCGCGTGTTGTTGGAGACGAGGTTGCCAAATTAATTATCAAAACTTTCTTGGAAAATGAATTCGAAGCTGGTCGTCACCAAAGAAGAGTTGACAAAATAATGGCTTTCGAAAAAGAAAACAAGGGATTATAAAATGTCAAAAAAAGCTTTAATTATTGACGGTTCATCGCTTTTATTCAGAGGGTTTTATGCTATCAGAGATTTAACCACAAAAGACGGAATACACACTAATGGTGTATTTGGTTTTATGAATATGTATTATTCTGTTATGGATAAACTAAATCCAGAGCTTGTGGTTGTGTGTTTTGATAGAAAAGATCCTACTTTCAGACACGAAAAATATTCAGAATACAAAGGTAATCGTCAAGAAACTCCGGAAGAACTTATTGTTCAATTTGATATGCTAAAAGATTTGTTGAGGGCGATGGGAGTTTCATACATTGATTTGAAAGGCTACGAAGCAGATGATATTGCAGGAACTTTGGCAAAACAAGCATCTTCAAAAGACTACGATGTGTATTTGTTGACTGGAGATAAGGATTATCTTCAACTTATAGATGACAACACGAAGGTAGTTCTTACGAAAAGAGGGATTACTGAAACGAAAATCTACGATGTCGATACACTAAAAGAAGAATACGGACTTACTCCTAAGCAAATGATTGATTTGAAAGGTTTGATGGGAGATAAATCTGACAATATTCCTGGGATTGACGGTGTAGGTGAAAAAACTGCGCTTAAATACATTCAAAAATACGGTAGCATTGAAGGCTTGTACGAAAATGTCGATGAAATTTCCGGCAAGAAAACAAAACAAAAAGTAATTGATGGAGAAGACATCGCTTATCTTAGTAGAGAGCTTGGAACTATCAATACAGATGTTCCTAAGGATTTGATTGGTTTTGAAATTGACGATTGTAACATAAAAGAAGCTGACAACAATCACTTAATAGAAGTTCTTACAAAATTAGAGTTCAATAGTTTTATCAAAAAACTTCCAAATGAAGAATCTAGCGAAAAATACGAATTCGAAAAGTTAGATGAAAATGTAGATGCAATTAAAGCTTCTATTAAAGAAAACAAAAAGTTTACTTTTGCATTATTCAACGATGATTATTATGTGGATAATGAACCAGTGATTTTTGCGATTTACACAGATAAAGTCTACATTACTAGAAATGTTGAGCTGGTAAAAACATTCAAGGAAGAATTTGAATCAGAAGATATTAACAAGCTTTCATTTGATATAAAACCATGCATTTATCATTTGATGAGATACGGAATCGACATTTCCTACAATTATGATGATGTCGTTATAATCGAATACTTGCTTGACCCATCAAAGACAAGTTACAGCATGGAAAGATCTGATCCTAAGGTTATTGGTTATGATTTCAAATCGCTAGAAGATATCACAGGAAAAGGCAGATCCAAGAAAACTATTTTGGAATCTGATGAGGTAGATATCGACAATTATGTTGTAAAATACATGATGTATACAAATGAATTGTACAAGAAGATTTCTGAAATAGAACAAGAAAATATGATGCACCTTTACAGAGATGTTGAAATTCCTCTAATAAAAGTATTGTGTGATATGGAATTTACTGGCGTTTGTGTCAAAAAAGAAACTTTGGTTGAGATGGGAGAACTTTTCGAAGATGAGATAAAATCAATCGAAGACAGTGTTGAAGAACTCATTGGAAAAAAAATAAACATCAATTCATCAAAGCAATTGGCAGAAGTGTTGTTTGAAGATTTGGAACTTCCAGTTATAAAGAAGAATAAAACTGGTCCATCGACTGACCAAGAGGTTTTGGAGGCTTTAAGTGGTAGACACGAGATTATCGACTACATTTTAAGATACAGAACCATTGCGAAGCTCAAAACAACATATATCGACGGAATGGTGGATTTAATCAAAGAAGATGGCAAAATTCACACGACTTTCCAACAAACTATCGCTCAAACCGGAAGAATTAGTTCGACTAATCCTAATTTACAAAACATTCCTATAAAGACAGATGAAGGAAGACTAATTAGAAAAGCATTCGTTCCAAGCAAAGACAGCGTACTGTTGGATGCAGATTATTCACAAATAGAATTGCGTGTGTTGGCTGATTTGGCAAACGATGAAGTTATGCTTGATGCATTTAAAAACGGTGCAGACATTCACAGGAAAACTGCCAGTGAAGTGTTCAAGGTTGATTTTGATAAGGTGTCACCACTTCAAAGGTCCAATGCAAAGGCTGTAAACTTCGGTATTGTTTACGGAATTGGAGATTATTCTTTGAGTAAAGATTTGCACATAACTAGAAAAGAAGCTAAGGAATATATCGAAAATTATTTGGATACTTACCAAGGTATCAAGCAATACATGGAAGATATAGTTGCAATTGGCAAGGAAAAAGGCTATGTCGAAACTATTATGAATAGAAGAAGATACATTCCAGAACTAAAATCAAAAAACTACAATGTCAGAAGTTTTGGAGAACGTGTTGCGCTTAACACTCCTATTCAAGGTTCTGCAGCTGACATTATAAAGGTTGCGATGGTGAAATTCTACAAGAGATTGAACGAAGAAAACTTGAAAGCTAAGCTAATACTACAAGTTCACGATGAGCTTATTGTGGATTGTCCAACAAATGAAAGAGAAAAAGTTTTAGAAATCATGGAAGATGTTATGACACATGCTGTCGATTTGAAAGTCGATATGAAGATTGATGTTAACAGTGCAGATAATTGGTATGATGCAAAATAAGAGAATAATAGTTGTGGCTGGAAACATAGCCAGTGGGAAAAGTACGGTTTGTAGAAGATTAAGAGAAAAAGGCTTTGTCGTAATAGATTTGGATGAGATTACTCACCAAATCTATGAGCAAGGCACTGACCTTTATTACAAGCTTGTCGATGAGTTTGGAAAAGGAATTTTAGATGAAAATTCTAATATCGACAGAAAAAAACTTTCCAAGATTGTTTTTAGTTCAAAAACTTTATTAAAAAAACTTGAAGAATTAACACATACTGATATAATATTAAGAGTAGTAAAAAGAATTAAGAACGAAAAGTCTGATTTGATTTTTCTGGAAATCTCTATGTATTTGGAAAGCAAAGATTTGGTAGACAAATATATTGATGTCGACGAAGATTGGGTAGTTGTAGCTGATAAAGATATCAGAATACAAAGAATAATCAAAAGAAATAACTTTGATTACAACAAAGCTTTAAAGAGGATTAATTCACAATTAGATTATGAAAAAAATTTTGGCGAATTTGACGAAGTTATTACAAACAATACGACAGAATCTGATTTAATACTCAAAGTTGACAAACTTATAGATAGGAAAAAATTATGAAATTTATTAAAAGATTTTTAATCACGATTATTTCGATTTTTGTGATTGTGTTTTTAGTTGGATTTGGCGTGAGCGCTTATTCCACTATGATAAGACCGGTAAAATATGTTGATTTGGTTAATACATACGCAAAAGAATACAACGTTGATCCACTTTTGGTTATGAGTGTTATCAAAGTTGAATCTAACTTTGATCCAAACGTTAAATCAAAGGCTGGGGCGTTGGGTTTAATGCAACTTATGCCTGATACTGCAGAAAGTATTAACAATATGAGAAACACGCATTTCACTGTAGAAGATTTGAAAAAACCTGACAAAAATATCGAAATGGGAACTGCTTATTTGTCATATCTGTTACATCATTTTAAAAACCACGACCTGGCCATTGCAGCTTACAATGGTGGAATTGGAAATGTAAAAGAGTGGTTGTCGAATGAATCTTTTTCAAAAGATGGTCAAACTTTAGACGATATTCCATCTTCTGAGACTAAGTATTACGTTGTAAAAGTTGATAATCAATACAACATTTACAAGATTTTCTACGAAGATACAAAACTAGAAGAAAATATGCACAAGAATTTTAAAGTTTGGTGCAAAAACTACATTAAATTGATCAAAAATATTATTAACAAATATTAAAAAAGACCTAATTATTGGGTCTTACCACGCAGGGGTGGTGGAATGGTAGACACGCTGTCTTGAGGGGGCAGTGGGAGCAATCCCGTAAGAGTTCAAGTCTCTTTCTCTGCACCATTTTTATTTTATTAAAGGGGTGAAAAAATGAGTTTAGAAAATCTGACTTTTAAAGGCGGATTTCACATGGATGATCATAAATCCTACACTCAAAATTGTCCTTTAGATACAAATTTTGAACCAAAAATGGTTTATATCCCATTGCATCAACATATTGGTGCGCCTTGTACACCTATTGTAAAAGTAGGAGATGAGGTTAAAGTTGGTCAAAAAATTGGTGAATCTAAAGCGACTATCTCAGCACCTGTTCACAGTTCAGTTAGTGGAAAGGTCGTTAAGATTGAGCAAATGGTATTGTCAAATGGTCAAAAAGGTGAAGTCGTAGTAATCGAATCAGACGGTTTAAACGAATTAGGATACACTGAAACAAATAATGATTTTACACAATTATCAAAAGAAGTTATCCTAGAAAGAATAAAAGAAGCTGGTATAGTAGGTTTGGGTGGAGCAGGATTCCCTACTCACATTAAGATGAAGAAAAAGCCTGATGTAAAAATCGAGGAAGTAATCTTGAATGGGGCTGAATGTGAACCTTATTTAACTAGTGACCAACTTAATATGGAATTATATCCTCAAAAAGCAATTGGTGGATTGAAAATTATCATGAAATTAATGGATTGTGACAAGGGATACATAGGAGTTGAGGATAACAAACAAAAGGCTATTGGAATATTGAAAAACGCCGCTAAGGATGAAAAAAACATTTCAATTTGTTCTGTTAAAACTAAATATCCACAAGGGGACGAAAGAAGACTTATCAACTCAATTACTGGTAAGAAAATTTCAAAAGCTCAAAGATCAAACGAAAGAGGAGTTCAAGGACTTAATATTTCAAGTGCTATGGCGATTTACGATGCTGTAGTTCACAGTATTCCTTTGACTCATAGAATCGTAACTATGACAGGTTCAGCTATTAAAGAACCTAAAAATATTTACGTTCCAGTAGGTACTAAATTCAAAGATTTAGTAGATTATTGTAACGGTTTCAAGGAAACTCCATTTAAGATTATCGTTGGTGGTCCAATGATGGGTGCTTGCCAATACAATTTGGATGCTCCAACTGTTAAAACTACAGGCGGAATAATTTGCATGAATGAAAAAGATGCAACACTTGCTGCTCCAGAACCTTGCATTAAATGTGCTAAGTGTGTGGATGTATGTCCAATCGGCTTGTTGCCATTGTTCTTGCAATTAAAATCATTGAACGGTGATTTTGAAGGAGCAGAAAAAATGCATTTGAATGATTGTATAGAATGTGGTACTTGCAGCTATGTTTGTCCATCTAACAGACCATTAGTAGAAGCAATTGTACACGCAAAGACTCAATTAAAAGCACAACAAAGGAAAAGGGGATAGTCAATGGAAAATAAAGAAATTATACAAAAAGAATACGACTTATCTCATTTAATCGTAGAAGCTGCTCCTCATCAAAGAAGCGCAGTGTCTATTCAAAGGATTATGCTTGATGTTATCATCGCTTTAATTCCTGCTTTGATAGTGAGTGTTTACGAATTCGGAATGAGAAGTTTAGTTTTGGTATTTGCAGCAGTTGCAGCTTGCGTTTTATCAGAATATTGTTATCAAAAAATAATGAAGCAACCTTCTACAATTAGCGATTTATCTGCCGTTGTAACAGGTATGCTTTTGGCATACAACGTTCCAGTTACTTTACCAATTCCAATGATTGTTATAGGATCGGTATTTTCAATCATAATTGTAAAACAATTATTCGGAGGAATTGGATCAAACTTTATGAACCCTGCATTAGCAGGACGTGCTTTCTTGATGGCAAGTTGGGCACAAGCAATGAGTAACTACACTGCACCATTAACTCAAAAAGCAGTGGACGCTGAAACTTATGCGACAGTTTTATCAGGCGGTCAACCAGTTGGTTTTATGAATTCCATCATAGGACACATGGGTGGTACAATAGGTGAAGTTAGTGCGCTGGCATTACTTATCGGTGTTGCTTATCTATTATACAGAAGAGTAATTAATCTTAGAATTCCATTAGTTTACATCGCAACAACATTTGTAACATTACTTATTTGCGGCGTAGGAATTCAAGATGCATTCATGAACATATTTATTGGTGGTTTAATCTTGGGAGCATTCTACATGGCTACAGATTATTCAACTAGTCCAGTTACTCCAAAAGGACAAATTATATTTGCAATTGGTTGTGGTTTCTTCACAGCAATCATAAGACAATTTGGTAACCTTCCAGAAGGTGTATCTTATGCGATAATATTCATGAACTGTGCAGTACCATTTATCGATCAATATACAGTTCCAACACCAATTGGTAGAGGAGGGAAACAAGGAATATGAGAAGTTCAATAAATTTAGCTATTAGATTGTTCGTAATTACAGCAATAAGTGCGTTAGTGCTTGCATTTGCAAACCAAGTTACAGAACCGATTATCGAAGCTAAGAGATTAGAAAATTATAAAAAATCTTTGAAAGTAGCTTTTCCTGGAGCGGAATCTTTTAAATCGCTTGATGAAGCAAAAATTAAAGATTTAAAAGCAAAAGACGAAAATTTAGATGACGTACAAGAAGCTATCAAAGGTGGAAAACCTGTAGGTCATGTATACAAAGCAATTGGATCTGGTGGATATTCAGGAAATGTTGTTTTCGTAGTTGGTGTAGACAATGAGAACAAAATCGTTGGATATTCAGTTCTTGAATCACAAGAAACTCCAGGAATTGGAAGTAGAATTGGAGATCCTGAATTTGTAGATTCAGTTATTGGAAAATCTATGGAAAAAGAATTATCAGCTGTGAAAAAACCTGAAGCTGACAACGAAATTCAAGCTCTAAGTGGTGCAACATACTCCACTAAAGCAGCCAAAAACGCATTGAACGTATCTCAAAAAGCTAATGCGGGATTAAAATAGGAGGGAAATTATGGAAAAAGGCAAAGCGGCTAAAGTTTTCAAAAGCAGCATTCTTAAGAACAACCCAGTTTTAATCCAATTGGTAGGTTTGTGTTCTGTACTGGGTGTATCAACATCTGTAGAAAACGCAATTGGTATGACTGCGGCGTTCGCATTTGTTTTGATTTGTTCAAACATAGTAATATCATTACTTAGAAATTTTATTCCGGATAAAGTAAGAATTCCGGCATATATCGTTGTAATCGCAACATTCGTAACATTAGTTTCAATGATGCTTCAAGCATTTGTTCCAGCATTATACAGTTCATTAGGAGCATTTGTTCCTCTAATCGTTGTAAACTGTATAATCTTAGCGAGAGCCGAATCTTTCGCATCTAAAAATGGTGTATTCTTATCATTGTTAGATGGTATCTCAAATGCATTGGGATATGGTATTGTAATCGTATTGATTGCATTCATCAGAGAGTTATTAGGTTCAGGAAAAATCTTAGGTAAACTTGTAATAGGAGATATTCCTCCAATTGGTATTATGTCAGCAGCTCCAGGAGCGTTCATAGTACTTGGAATATTGGTAGCTACTTACAATTCTTTCTTATCAAGACAAGAAAGAAAGAAGAACAATATGAGAGGTGAAGACTAATGTTAGCAAATGTATTTAAAATAATAGTTCTTTACTTATTAGTAAACAACTACATATTTGGTCAATTCTTAGGACTTTGCCCATTGATAGGTGTATCTTCAAAAACAGAAACAGCTATTGGTATGGGTATGGCAGTATTCTTTGTAATCACAATAGCATCTGTCGTTTCTTACGTTCTACAAATTCAAATACTAGAAAGATTTCACATTGAATACTTACAAACGATAGTGTTCATACTGGTTATTGCGACATTGGTACAATTCGTAGAAATGGCATTGAAAAAAATGAGTCCAAACTTGTACTCCGCACTCGGTGTGTTCTTGCCTCTTATAACTACAAACTGTATAGTATTGGGTGTTGCATTAGCAAACGTAAAAGAAAAATACAACTTAATTGAAACATTAGCAAGTGCTATCGGTGCTTCACTAGGTTTCATTTTAGCGATAACTTTATTAGCTGCAATCAGAGAAAGAATCGCATTGAACAAAAATATTCCTGAAAGTTTTAAAGGTGTTCCAATCGCATTTATTGCTATTGGATTAATGGCGATGACATTCTTCGGATTCGGCGGATTGGTATAGGAGGTAACAAATGACAATTTTAACTCCATTTATAATCTTAGGAGTACTAGGAATTTTATTTGCATTGCTTTTGGGTTTTGCATCTAAAAAATTCGAAGTTCAAGTTGATAGAAGAGTACTTAAAGTAAGAGAAATGTTACCTGGTGCAAACTGTGGTGCCTGTGGATTTCCAGGTTGCGATGGACTTGCAGATGCCATCGTAAACAAAGGAGCACCTTGTAATTCATGTCCAGTTGGTGGAAAAGAAACTGCCGACAAATTAGCAGCTTTTATGGGAGCTGATGCAGTGGATTCTGCAAAGCAAGTTGCTTGTGTAATGTGCCAAGGAACTCCAGAATACGCTACTGAAAAATTCAAATACAAAGGTATTATGGATTGTAGAGTTAACCATAATCTTCAAGGTGGAAGCAAAACTTGTCCAGACGGATGCTTGGGTTGCGGAAGCTGTGTAGATGTGTGTGAATTCGATGCGATTCACATTGTAAATGGCATTGCATTAGTAGATAAAGAAAAATGTACATCTTGTAAAAAATGTATCGAAATCTGTCCAAGAAATATTATTAAACTTGTTGACTACGATCAAGAAGTTTACGTAAGATGTAACAGTCACGATAAAGGTAAAGATGTAAGACAATACTGTAAAGTTGGATGTATTGCTTGTGGAATTTGTGCTAAGATGTGTCCAGATGGATTCAGCGTTGAAGATAACTTAGCTCACTTCAATAACGCTGAAGGATTGGACCCTGAACAAGTTCAAAAAGCAGTAGACAAATGTCCTACAAAAGCTATTTATCCAGGACTTAAAATAAAAGAAGAACAAGCTAAAGCAAAAGCTCAAGAAGCACCTTCAAAAGAAGCTTAATAATTTACAAGCGGAATGTAATCTGTATATCACAGGACATTCCGCTTTTTAATTATTTATCGGCTTATATGTTTTTTGTGTATTAATTAGAACTAAATGTTTTCTGAGGCATACCCCAAATTAGTATTAAAAATATATGGGTCGTCATATGACTTTAATGCATAAGATTATCAATTAATAATCAGTAAAAATTACTGATTGTAAAATATTTATAAAATTATTATAATGTTCTTGACAAATAAAATTGCTAGAGTTATACTGAAAGCGTAATCAAAAATAAAAATTAAAATACATTAATTATATGGAGATCAGAATGATAAAAAGAATACTTTGCTATTATATGATATTTATGATTTCGTGTCTTGTGCATGAGCTAGGACACATAATAATGGCTAAAATTTTTTGTGATATTAAGAATTACCGAATAGAGATTGGTATTGGTAAAAGTATAATTGATTTTAAAAAATTTGCTATTAAATCTATACCCATAGCGGGTCATGGATATTGGGAATTAGAAGATTTGGATAGATATAATAAGTCTAATAAATTGAGAAAAATTATGCCGACTCTTGGGGGTCCGTTATTTAGTTTTGTAATGACAGTTTTATTAATAATATTATATAAAGGAAATAGTGAACCTAATGAATTTGCAAAGCACATGATGTTGTATTCGATAGCGACTAATGCTAGTTTTTTTGTAGCAACTATTTTACCTTTAAAATATCTATATTGTAGCAGTGATGGGATGCGTATTTTAAATATCATGAAAACAGTAGAAGATAAATAAATGTAGATTAGAAGGAAAATATAACAAGTTAGGTAAGCTTATATTACTGTAGTTAATGATCATTAACATAAATTTAAAGGAGGAAATTTTATGGAAAAAAACGAAAAGAAAAAAGAAATAGTAGAACTTTTATGGACTTCTGAAAAGGATTCCAGATCTTCAGGGAATCACGGAGCTACTACTAACAGCAGTAGTTCAGGAAGTGACAATAAAGGTGGTTGCGGTTGCGGTTGCGGTTGTGGATGTGCCTGTTGCTGTTCCATACCTAGTATTCTTACAAAATGGGTATGTAACTAGCAGAAAAATATTGGAATTCTGATTTAAATTAGGACTTAAAATAATATACATAATTCTAAGCAAATGGTTCTGTAAACTTTGAACCATTTGCTTACGAATTTGTATTGATTATGGAGGATTAGATGGATTTAAATAAGTATATCGTAAGCAAATCAACAATTATAAAAATAATAGATAAAAACAGGATAGTCTTAAAAACATCAAAAGGAAGATATATTTTAAATGGAAAATCAATTTCTTTAGCGGTAAAGACTATTATAAAAAGCTTTAATGAACCAAATTACTTGGAATATATTGTTGAAAATTTAAGTGATCAATATTCTAAAAATAGCTTAAAAAATCTTGTGGATTATTTAGTTGATATTCATGCAATTGTAACTGAAGGTTATTATAAAAACATTGAATCAGTAGATAACAATTTTAATTATAATATGATGTATTATTTAGTCAAAGAAGATAAGATAGAAGAAGTATATGATTTATTAAATGGAAAGATAGGACTAGTAGGAAATCGTAGATTTTTAGAGGAATTTATTAAGGAAATAATAGCAGAAAATATAATAGGTAGAATTAATGTAACAGTAGTAGATGAATATATCGAGAAAAAAGATACAAAAAATTATAGTTTTTTTAATTCTGATAACGTGGCTGTAAATGGTAGCATCAATGATACTTTAGAAAACAGTGATATAACTTTAGTATTTTGTGACTATAATAATCATTCCTTTTTTGACGAAGTAAATAGAATAGCATTGGAAAAAGGGAAAAAATGGATACGAATAATGGCTGATAGAGATTGTATAGAGATAGGACCCTTGTTTATTCCGCATTCTACAGGGTGTTATAAATGTTTAAATTATCGTGCGAGGATTAATATGGATGAAGAAGATTTCCTATTCGACTGTCTTTATGATGAATCTTCTAATAATAATGAAAATGGATTAGTATATGATTTTATACTTGTAAAGTTTGTAGCTTCAATATTAATTAGAGAATTACTTCAATTTATTACGTTGGATAAAAATAATTTGATTAATAACGTCTTAACCATTGATTGGAATAACTACAAGGTAAGGAAAGAAAAAATATTTAAGAATCCTAATTGCGAGTTATGTTCATGTATACATAAGTAAAATGGAGAATAATAATGGCGAATAAATATTTTTATGATGAAATTGATAAAGTAATACAAAATATGGAAAATATTTGTGGAAGAAAATATGGAATATCAAACGAAAGAACTTATTTTGATTACGAAAATTTTTTAGTATTTAATGAAAGTAATACTTATTGTTTAGGAAATGTTATACCCGTATATAAAACATATATTAGTAACAGCAATTATAATGAATATACAGGAGCAGGGTGCTCTCTAGATAAAAAAAGAAGTTTATTGAAAGCATATGGGGAATTTATAGAAAGATATTGTGGATATGATTTTGATAATGTCCATGATAATAAAAGTGTATTTGATAGTTATAACAACTTAAAAAACTCATATAAGTGTTTAAGTTTAAACGAATTAATTGATTTTGATGAAAGCATATATGATCACGATAAAAATCATATGTACTCGAAATATTCTGATGATAAAAAAATAAGCTGGATATTTGGCAAAGATATAATATCAGATGAGGAAACTTTGCTACCAGCACAAAAAGTATTTTTAGGATTAAATCTGAAAGATAATGAAGAAATGTATATACAATGGTTATCTACAGGTTTAGCATGTGGCTCTAGTTTTGAAAGTTCTGTTTTGAGCGCTATATATGAAGTTGTTGAAAGAGATTCATTCATGATAACTTGGAACTTAAAATTGCAAGGGAAAAGAATAATAATTGATGAAATACAGGATTGTAGATTGAAAAAATTATACAATCACATAATGAATAAGTTAGTAGGTGAAGATCAGTTGTGTATATACGATATAAGTATGACAAAAGGAATATACACTGTAGTGACATTTATACAAAATTATAACCCGAATGCGTTTGGATTAATAACTTCTGCCGCTTCGGATGTGAACATAGAGAATGCTTTGTTAAAATCATTAGAAGAGCTCTGCTTGACACAAGCTTTTTGTTATAGAAAGTTACTTGAAAATCATAAAATTTTATCTAAAGAAGAAGTAGTAGATTTAGATTCACATTTAGAATATTATAACAGCGGAAATAGGGCAAGGAATATAGACTTTATTAAATCAGATGATTATGTAAGGTTGAGCGAGATAAATAGTTATGCAAATGGGACGGCAAGGGAAGTTCTTAGTTATATAATAAAATTATTCAAAAATATGAATACTCATATCTACGTAGCTGATATAACAAAACCTGAAATAAGAGAAATCGGATTAACTGTAACAAGGGCTATCGTAAAAGGATACAATGACTTATATGTATCACATCAATTTAGATTAAATAATAATGAAAGGTTAAAAAAATATCAAAAAATATATAATAAGACCATTAATGATGAACCTCATCCATTTCCGTAAAATAGGAGGATAAAATATGGGAAAAGAATATGAAAAACAAAGTTTGGCATTATTATTTCATGAGAATACAAAAAAAATAAATACATTTGAAGAATTTGACATTAATACACAATATAAAATATATCCAAATGCATGTAGTATTAACTTAAGTGATTATTACAATAGAGAAGAACTAGTAGAAGATGAGTTATTTAATGTAATTTTAAACAGAGCAAGTACTAGAAGGTGGGCTGATAAAGGAATAGAACTGAATGACTTAGCTAAATTATTAAGATTAAGTTGTGGCAAAAGATTATTGAAAGAAGATGAAAAGTACGCATGTAGGACATATGCAAGTGCGGGAGCAAGATATCCAATAGAAGTATATCTTGTAATCTTAAAATCTAAGAAAATGAACATAGGAATATACCATTACAATGTATTCGAAAATTCACTAGAATTGATAAAAAAAGGAGATTTTAGCAAAAAAGTATATGAATTTTATGATGGACAACCCTTTAAAAGTCAACCACCATGCATTATATTCTTTTCAATGATGTTTGAAAGAACAATGTCAAAGTATGGAGAACGTGGGTATAGATTTATGTTGATAGATGCAGGGCATATAGGGCAAAATCTTTATTTAGTAAGCGAACGTTTAGGTATTGGAATAGTTGAATTAGGAGCAGGTATTAATAATGATGAAATAATTGACGAAATAATAGGGATAAATTCAAATTATGAGAATGTTTTTCTTGGATTTGCGTTGGGATATAAAGAAAGAAATATTAAATAGGAACAAATATGCTTATTTTAAATAACTTGCTAATAAATAAAAATTCGCAAAAGTATCAGCCGTTTTTGTTGAACTTGATATCAGGCAGAAGGAGACTTTTAAGTCAGGATGAGTTAATGATGGTATACGCCTTAAAGACTAATAAAGAACTGAGCGAAGACGAAATAGAATTATATAACAATCTGATAGCAGAAAAGCAATTTATGACAGATAAATATAGAGACTATGTAGAACTTAAATTGGTTGAAAATAATTATTTTATTAAAAATGAGAAGGCAGATGATTATAGCTTTTCTATTGAACTAACTAGAGAATGCAATATGAGATGTCCGTATTGCTATGTGAAGGATAGGCTGAACTACAATACTTCAATGACAAAAGCTTACATAGATTCAATATATGATTTTTATTTAAAATACTGTGATGATATAACTAAAATTACAAATACTAAAAATATTAGAATTACTGGGGGAGAGCCCTTGATAAACGATGAATGCGTAAGTCTAATAAAATATATATCGGAGAAATGGTATAATGCAAAAATATCTTTATTTACTAACGGCATTAACTTATTAAAATATTATGATAGATTGCCAATATCAAAATTAAGAGAAGTTGACATTTCACTTGATGGAACAAAGAAAATCCATATAGATAGAAGGTATAATAAATCAAGTAGCAATTATGATATATATGATAACATAATATATGGAATCAAAAAACTAATAAATGACAAGGTTAAGGTAATAATAAAAACAGTTGTAGATAAAGATAACTACAAGTATATCATGGAATTTAAGAATTTCTTAGAAGAGGAAGGGATATTAGATTCAAAATATTGTGAATGGTCTATATCTTTCACTTTAGATTTTAAGAATGAATTAGATATAGATGAAAAATACAATAATATAAATGAAATTCAAAAAATAAATAAATACTTAGTTAAAAATGGAATAGGATATGTAGGGGTTTTAAGTTCTTCAAATTTATTTAAAGTGTTATCAAGACCTAAAAACCAAGTATATTATCCAAGAATATATAGATGTGGTATAAAAAAATTAGCTAAATGTTACTTTGGATGCAATGGAAATGTTTATTATTGTGATTGTATAGATGAAAAAAGAGGAATAATAGGGACTTTTTATCCATATACTGACTTGAATAAAATTGAAATATCTAAGTTGCTGAATCGAAATATAGAGACTAATGAAAAGTGTAAAAAATGTAGCTATAAGTTTATATGTCTAGGAGGTTGTCCTCTTTCATCTATAGCAAAAGATAAGAATGAATCATGCGGCATTTTCAAGGATGAAAAAATATTAGATAATTTAGAATTCGATTATAATTCAATTAAATAATATATTTTTAGGGGTGATAGATGAAAATATTTAAATTTTGTACTCCATATTTAAAATTAGAAAAAAAGAAAATTATATTGTATATTTTTTTAGCAATAGTTTCGGCTATAATAGGAATATTATCTCCATATATTTTAGGGAATTTCGTGGATTATTTAGTCAAAGGAGGAGATAGACAGATAATATTTAAATTCTGCATAATATATAGTGGATTAAATCTATTTAGAATTATTAAAGATTTTGTTTCTTCAATTTTATATACAAAAATTCAAATTAAAATAGGATATAATCTTAATATTTTTATAATTCAACATATACAAAAACTGTCAATATTATTTTTAAGTAAAAAAGAAGAAGCGTACTTAAATCAAAGGATAAATGGTGATTCTTATAATTTAATTACGTTCTGTATTGAAACGTTGGAAAATGTATTTGTTAATATTATATTTTTAATTGTTCCTGTAATTATGTTATATAATATGAATAAATTCATTACCATTATCATGCTTGGATATATAAGTTTATATGTAATGGTTTATTTATTATTAAAAGAAAAAATTTACATAGCGGGGTTTAAATTTAAAGAAGGACAAGCGAAGTTTTTTTCGAGGTTATTCGAACAATTTAAATATATTAAATTAATAAAATTAAATTCTATTAGAGAAGAAATTAACAATAGATTATTTCGTGAATTTTCTAAATTTTTTGAAACAGCTGTACAATGTCAAAAAACTAATTTTTTATATAATAGTTTAGACAGCATTATTTCAATTATTGCACAAATTACACTGTTTATTATAGGTGGTTTTCATGTTTTAAACGGAAGTTTTACAATAGGGATGTTTACGATTTTTAGTAGTTATTTTAATATGATTTTAAATGCAAGTAGTTATTTCTTCTCTTTAGGATCTTCATACCAAGATTCTATTTCATCTTATAATAGGATTAAAGAAATATTAGATGTTGATGTGGAAACAAATGGTAATATTAAATTAAGTAACATTGAAAAAATAAGCCTTAAAAATGTAACTTTTTCATATAACTTACATGATTCATACAATATTATTCAATCCTTTTCATACGAGTTTTGCAAGGGAAATATATACTCCATAATGGGAAGCAATGGAGTAGGGAAATCTACACTTATTAATTTATTATTAGGTATTTATATCGATGAGCACAAGGGCATAATTAGTTATAACAATATAAACATTCAGAATATTGATATGATAAGTGCTAGAAAAGATTTAATAGGAATTGCAGAGCAAGAGCCGACTTTAATAAATGATTCAATATTATATAATATTATATTTAATAATAGCACATCAGAAGATAATAAGAAGAAGATTTATCAATATTCAAAAATTTTAAATATAGAAGAGTTTATGAGAACAAGAACTCTTGATTTTTATTTAGATGAAAAAAATACAAATTTATCTGGAGGAGAAAAACAAAAACTGGCAATACTTAAGGTGATGTTGAAAAATCCAGAAGTTATAATATTTGATGAACCAACTTCTGCATTAGATACGAATACGTCAATTAAGTTCATTGATTATTTAAAATCAATAAAAAAAGATAAGATAATAATCAATATAACACATGACAACGCATTGGCAAAGCAATCTGATTTTATAATAAATTTAAATGGAAATCTTAACGAGGAGAAAAAATGAAGGCTATATTAATCAATATAATAGTATCTGTACCTATTGTATACATATTACTATTATTATCAAGAATTTTTAAAGAATTAGGGCATCTAATTATGTACAGAATAATGTTTAAGGATGATAATTATGTAATTAAAGTAGGTTTTGGGAAGAGACTATTAAAGACAAAAAGATGGGAAATCAATAGAATGCCTATTTTAAGTAAAATTACTTATGGTGATAAGTTTCAACAAGGAACATACAAATCTTTACTAACCCATATTGGTGGAGGATTAGGAACAATTGCATATCTTATATGTTTGATTCCATTGATTTATTTGGTCAATAAAAAGCCAGAAGTTATTGCTATCATGAACTCAAAGATACTACCTATTACTATATTAAGAACTATACAAATAGTGATTTTAACATTGTATTTCAGTATTATGCCACTTCAAATTCCGTATTTTCCAAATGGAGGATATATTAGTGACGGTGTATATGTTATCAATGACATTATGAGTATGAAGAACAAAAAGAATAAGAAATATGATTAAAAGTCGTAATAATGTTATAAAATTTTAAACGGAATGGAATCTATAAAGAACAGAATACATTTCGTTTATTTTTATGCCTGAAGATTTTTTTATTTTTACGTAGAATCTAAATCCAATTAATATAAAATTAACGAACACGAATATTAAATCATCAAAATTGAAAACAAAATATAGTTAAAAGTTTAAAACAAAAAAGTATTGGGTATCATTTTAAGAAGCTAAATTTTGTTTGGCTAATAAAAATTAAGGAGAGCAATATGGGAGAATATTTAGTTTTCATAGGAATATTAATTATTGTCGTTGGATTCGCACTAAAACTAGATGTTTTGGGAATAGTTCTCTTGGCAGGTCTTGTTACAGGTCTTGCGGGAGGTCTAGGACTTACGGGCACTTTGAAAATTATGGGAGAGGGATTTGTCAACAATAGACTTATGAGTTTGTTCTTGATTTCATTTCCTGTAATTGCGATTATGGAACGATACGGACTTAAGGAAAAAGCCAGAGATTTTATATCGAAATTTAAAATGGCTAGTGCTGGTTCTGTTTTGTGGATTTATTTATTCATAAGATGGATAGCAGCTGCGTTTTCTTTAAGACTTGGAGGTCATGTTCAATTCATACGTCCATTGATTTTACCAATGGCAGAAGGTGCTGCAAGAAAGAAAGTTGATTTGACAGAAGTTAGATTAGACGAATTAAAAGGACTAGCTGCTGCTGTTGAAAATTACGGTAACTTCTACGGACAAAATATATTTCCATTGGCATCAGGAGTACTTTTAATGCAAACTACTTTGAAGGATGCAGGTTATCCATTGGATACTGCTGATATTGCCAAGTGGTCAATATTTGCAGGGGTTAGTATGTTGATCATTGCACTTATACAATGTGCTGTTTTTGAAATGAAACTTAGAAAGGATATAAAAAATGTTTGATTTTTTTGTAGATAACCATGTTGTTCTTGATGAGATAGCATACATCTTATGTGGAATTATCTGCATAATGACAGGTATCCGTGCAAGATTCAACAAAGAAGCGAAGATTGGTACAATGCTTTTTTGGATATTACTAGGAGTATTGTTTGCTGGTGGAGGATTTTTGGTAAGAAATGTAGGATCTGGAGGAATAATTGTAGGAATTATACTTTTGTTCTTGGGGATTTTATCAATCGCAAACCAAATCAAGCCAGCAGAATTTAAAGAACTAACAGAAGAAGAAAGAATGAAGAATGCTGAAAAAGTAGGAGGCAAAATTTTCATTCCAGCTTTAGTAATGGGAATTAGTGCGATGCTTCTATCGCAAATGAAATCATTCAAGATTCCATTGAAAAATACCGATGGGATATTCTCATTGTCAGCTGCTCAAGTTCTTACAATTTCATCAATATTAGCTTTGATTATAGCTATTATAATCGCAAAACCAAAAGCAAAAGAAACTGCAGAAGATACTACGAAGATGTTGATGCAAGTTGGATCTTCATCATTACTACCACAATTATTAGGTGGTTTGGGAGTTATATTTGCATCTGCAGGTGTAGGTAAACTTATAGGAAGCTTGGCTACTGGTATCGTAGGAGATGCTGGCGTGTTTGCAGCTGCTGTTGCATATATTGTAGGAATGGTTGTATTTACGATGATAATGGGTAATGCATTCGCTGCATTTACCGTTATTACTCTAGGAATTGGTGTTCCATTGTTGATGGCAAAAGGAGCAAATCCTGCTGTTGTATCTTCACTTGGTATGACTGCTGGATACTGCGGTACTTTAATCACACCAATGGCGGCAAACTTTAACATAGTTCCAGCTGCAATCTTAGAGATGAAAGATAAAAATGGAGTTATTAAAGCACAACTTCCTGTTGCTTTAGCTCTAGTAGTTGTTCATGTTGTATTATTAATGATATTAGCATTTTAGGAGGTAAATTTATGAAAATTTTAGTTTCTGGATTCGATCCATTTGGCGGAGAAAAAATTAACCCTGCTATTGAATCAGTTAAGCTATTACCTGATTCAATTAAAGGAAATGAAATAATCAAAATAGAAATTCCTACAGTTATTGGGAAAAGTGTAGATAAATTAAAAGAAAAAATTGCAGAAGTTAAACCAGATGTTGTAATATCAGTCGGACAAGCTGGTGGACGTGAGGACATCACTGTCGAAAGAGTTGCAATCAATGTTGATGATTGTAGAATTAAAGATAACGAAGGAAACCAACCAATCGACGAAAAAATCGCCGAAGATGGCCCTGATGCATATTTGTTGACTCTACCAATCAAAGCAATAGTTGAAAATATTAAATCAGCAAACATTCCAGCATCTGTGTCAAACACTGCAGGAACATTCATCTGTAACCATGTTGCATACGGAATGGCTCATGTAAGAGCTACTGAATATCCAAATATGAGAACTGGATTTATTCACATTCCATTCTTACCAGAACAAGTTTTAGATAAACCACACACTGCTTCAATGAATTTGGATACAATAGCAAAAGCATTGGAAAAAGCAATTGAAGCTGTAATAGACAATGATGAGGACATCAAAGTTACAGGTGGAAAAACTCATTAAAATTAAAATTGGAAAAACAAATAATTAAAATAAAAGAAAGAACTTCGGAAAATGAAATTTCGGAGTTCTTTTTTCGTACGAAAAAAAGGTTACATTTTCGATTTATCTTGAAAAAGTACACGATAAAATGATAAACTATAAGGTAGTTTAAAGGAGAATTTAATGACTAAATACGATAAAATTTTGATTGGATTTTTGTTGTGTTTTTCAGCTGTATTGTTTGTGATTTTAAATATTAATAACGTAAATTCACAAGACAAATACGTTTCAATTCAAGTGAATGGAAAAGAAATCAAACAAATTACACTTCCAATCGATAACTATGATTATAAAATCGATAATAAATACGGTCACAACGTTGTTCATATTAATGGATACAGCGTTGCAGTTACTGAATCCGATTGTCCGGAAAAGTTGTGTATCTTAAAAGGAAAGATAGATAAACCAGGGGATGTTATTGTTTGTTTGCCGAACAAATTAGTTGTAGAAATTAAGGCTAACAAGCAAAACAAAGATGATATTGATGTGGTGAATTATTGATGAAAAGATTACATATTCCTATTTTAACGGCAGTTGCATTGGTAGTAAGCTTGATTGAGTCAATGATTCCACTTCCAATCGTAATGCCTGGAGCAAAACTTGGGCTCAGCAACATTGTAATATTGACATGCTTAATTGTTTTTGGTTTTAGGGATTCTCTTGTAATAGGAATCTTAAAATCATTTTTACTAATGCTAATCACAGGGGCTGTTATAAGCTTTTTCTATTCATTGGCAGGGGCTGTAAGCTCACTTGTTGTGATGTATTTGGTCAACAAATATTTGAGAAAATATTTTTCGTTGATTGGAGTAAGTTTATTTGGAGCTTTTACGCACAACTTATCACAAGTAATGGTGTGTGCGATTATGCTTAATAATATGAGAATTTTCGTTTATTTGCCAATTTTGGTATTTTTGAGTATATTTACGGGTGTTTTTGTTGGCTTGACTTCAAATTACCTAACAAATGCACTTTCTAAGCAAAAAAATTATTTGTTTAATAATAGGAGATAACAATGAGAGTTAAGGAAATGAATGAGTCCCTAAGACCCAGAGAAAAAATGAAAATCAATGGTATTTCTTCAATGAGTGACGAAGAATTGATGCAAATCATATTGAAGACTGGAATAAAAGAAGAAGGAGTAGAAATTCTCTCGAAAAGAGTCGTTGATTATATTAATGAAAATGATTATAAGGATATTTGCGTTGAGGATTTAATGAAGATAAAGGGAATTGGGATGGCAAAGGCTACATCAATCTTAGCTGGAATTGAAATAGGAAGAAGACTTGCCTTGAGAAAAGCCATGGCCAGTTTCAGTCTTAATGATCCAGATAGCGTTGCAGAGATTTTTTGTAACGAGATTGGAAGTTGTGATGTGGAAAACTTCTACGCACTACTTTTAGATACTAAAAACAGAATTATTTCCAAAGAGCTTATTAGCAAAGGTACTATAAATCAATCTATCGTTCATCCTAGAGAAGTTTTCAAATCTGCTATTAAAAAGGGAGCGAATTCGATTATTTTGGTACATAATCATCCTTCGGGATCTCTTATTCCATCAAGTGCGGATATTGAAGTCACAAAAAGGTTGGATAAAGTGGGAGATTTGGTAGGAATACAAGTGTTAGATCATATTATCGTTAGCTCAAACGATAGTCTGAGTATGAGGAAAGGAATGTATTTTTAAATGAAATTATTTAAATTTCAACAAGAGGGTTTGGGAATTGATTTGGGAACTTCTAATTCCATTATTTCCGATGAAAATGGCAAAATAATAATCAACGAACCAAGTGTTGTTGCTATAGATATAAATAACTACGAAATTGTGGCAGTGGGTACTGAAGCTAAAAGTATGATAGGAAAAACCCCCGACAATATCGTAGCGATAAGTCCGATTGAAAACGGAGTTATAGCTGATTTTGAATCAACTGTTAGTATGCTTTCGTATTTTATTAAAAAAGCACGTCCTAATTTTTCTGTTTTTCAGCCAGAAGTGTGCGTGTCTGTGTCTGCGTCTTTGACAGATGTTGAGAGAAGAAGTGTCGAAGATTTGGCATTAAATGCTGGAGCAAGAAGTGTAAAATTAGTTGAAGAAAACATTGCATCCTTGAAGGGATTGGGCGTAGATGTTGATGAAGCCAAAGGACATATTATTTTGAATATAGGAGCAGGAACAATTGAAGCGTCTGTGATTAGCTTGGGTGGAATTGTGACAAGCTACTGTATTAAAAGCGGTGGAGAAGATATTGACCAAGAAATCAAGCAAATTTTGAAGAAAAAATTTGGCGTTAATATTGGAATTTCTACAGCAGAAGCGATTAAATTTAAGATAGCTACGTTAAATTCTGATAGAGAAAATAATACGATGATTGTCGGAGGAACAGATGTGATATCTACAATGCCAAAATCTGTAGAGATAAGAGCTAAGGATATTACCCCAGCTATTATTCCAATAGCTGACATGTGCATTGAAGCTTTGAGAAAAGTTTTGGAAAAAACTCCGCCAGATATAGCCAACGATATTATAACTGAAGGCATTTACATTGTGGGTGGAGTTAGCCTTATCGACTACATTCACGAATACATCACGAATGTTTTGGGAATTAAAGTTTTGAAGGTGGACAGCCCAATGGATTGTACAGGAATTGGTATTGGAAAGTTCTTAAAGAAGGGAGACAAATAATTGGCTAAGTTTGGATATAATAAAAAGCTTAGAAAAAGATTGTTCTTCTTCTTTGTTACCTTGATTCTCATATTTACGATTGCAATATCAAACAGCAATAAGCAATACATGTCTATTGGAGAAAATGCGATAGGAACAGTGATTTCTCCAGTGAACAAAATATTTTATGTGATGGGATCCAAATTCAAAGAATCGGTTCATTATGTTTTTGGAACTAAAAAAATGCGTGAAGACAATCAAAAACTTATTGTAGAAAACGCAAAGTTGAGAAAAAACGTCGATAATTTGAACAAAGTTATCAGTGATAAGAGATATTTGCAAGAAGAATACGAACTTTTAAGTAAGGACAGAACGATAAAATCTAAGGCTTTTATTACAGGAAAAGATCCGGGAAATATTTTTACGAGATTTACTATAGACAAAGGTTCCATGGACAAAATCAAAAAAGGTGACATCGTAATTGAAGCAGTGTCTTCAAACGATGGAATCGAAAAAGGCTTGGTCGGAATTGTAACGGAAGTTGGGCTTAATTACAGTAAAGTGGATACTATTATGAACAACGGAAATAACGTAGGATTTAGACTTGCAAAGAGTGAAGATGTTGGGATTTTGAATGAAAAAGAAAATGACATTCTCAAAGGATACATGTACGATTCAAATGCGGATGTAAAAGTTGGAGATATTTTGACGACATCTGGATTAGGTGGAGTGTATCCGAGGGATATCAAAATTGGAGAGGTGACAGAAGTTATCAAAACTAAGGATAATTTCACGAAAATTGTCAAATGCAAATCACAAATCAACTTCAACAATATGTATCGTGTTCTAATAGTTGATGGACAAGGAGTGAATTAAATGAACAAATTAAAAATATTTTTGATAGTTTTGTTGGACATAATAATCCAAGCTACACTTCTTTCCAGGATTTCTGTGTTCAATGTGTACACTAATATATCCATTCCAATTGTCGTGTTGTTGTCAATAGGATTTGGCGCATATACAGGCTCAATTAATGCAATGATAATTGGACTTATCGAAGATGCCATATTCAGTCCATTAATTGGCGTGAGGGCTTTGATTTATTTCACAGCAGGATTTCTAATTGGAAATAGTGAGGCTGGAATTAACAAAGAAGACCCTAGAAGTGGTATGATACTTACGTTTTTTACAACTTTGTACTACACTCTAGTTCATTATTTTGTAATTTACATTACGGGAAATGGGTTCAACACTGCTTATTTGAAAGGACCGATTTTAATTGAAATGATATTAAATGTTCTGTTGTATTACGTTTTGTTCAGATTATTCAAAAAGATATTTAAATTTCCAAAATTTAAGTTTATTTGAGGTACAAAATGAAGAAATTTGACAATAAATTTTTGAAAAAATTAGAAAAATACGACAGATTTACGATAATTATTGTGATATTGGCTGTGATGATGGCCATACTAACTTTGAAATTAATGCATTTGACAGTGATTAAAGGAAACTACTACAGAGATATTGCTAAGAATAATAGACTTCGTGAAATCAAAATTCCTGCTCCTAGGGGAAATATTTACGACAGAAACGGAGAATTGTTAGCGACGACGAAAAATGTTTATGTTGCTAATTTGTACAAAGATCAAATCAAACAAATGAATATTGACGATAGTAATGATGCATTGTTGAATTTGTCTAGGATTTTGGAAAAAGATGGGTCGATGAATACGGAAGAATTCCCAATCGCACTTAATGCTTTTACTTACAGAAATACAGACGATTATTTGAAAGAAGACAAATCTCCTGTGGATAAGGTAGCATCCATTGTTATTGAAAAAAACATCATGCAAGGTTTAATCGATAAGACTTATACGCAAGAAACCAACCAAGGAATTTACAAGAAAACAGTCCTAGATTATTGTTTGAATGCACTTCGTTCAAAAGGTTTGACGCTAAAACTGGATCGAAAAGATAAAACGAAGTTTGATGTAAATGACAAGGAAACGGTAAAATTATTAAAAAAACACGGCTTAAAGGAAACTTCAGATGTGAATTCTGCTATATCTACGATAATTCAAAAAGACAAGTCAATTATTAGAAAACTTTTGAATGACAGTGTTATAAGGTCAATGGTTTACAAAGATCTGGAAAAAAACAATCTTCAAGACAATATCGTTCTAAAAGATATGGAATTGAAAGATAATCAAAAACTTTTAGAAAAAAAAGTTGAAATGATGAAACTATCCAGTAAAATTGATTTTAAGACAGAAGCTTCAGATGATTTTGTCAATATCGTAAAAGATAACACAATGATTGAACTTTTGAAAAAAGTTGATGTAGAAGAAGATAAAACGACAGTTGTGTTGGAAAAAGCACTTAATTTATTGAAGAAAAATGGTATAAATTCAAATGTTCAGTTCAGCCTGAATGAAAAAGACAAACAAAACCCAAAAGTCACAGCTAAGTTTAAAACAGAAAGCAAGAAATCAACTGACCCATACAAACACGTTGCGGATTTATTGAATTCCAATAATTTATCGTTTAAATTCATAACAGATGATGAAATCAAACTTATAGCTCAATCAGTTAACACAGAAAACAACATTAATCCTTCAATCAGTGTACATGATTGGAAATACATTTACCAAAAAAACACGGAAGACTTTTACAAAAGTTATGATAAGGAAGTAAATTCAGATGTTAAACTTCTTTACGAACAAATTTTGAAGAAAAACAAGTGTGAAAAGTTTTCAAAATACGATGCGTATAACATTGTAAGTATTTACAATCAATTAAAAAACAAAGGACAAAAAGGTTATGAACCAATCGCTTTGAGCTACAATTTGACGGAAGAATCTGTAAGTAGTATTGAAGAAAGATTTGGGAAAAATCAAGGAATAGAAGTAGCTACAAGGCCTGTTAGATATTATCCAAACGGCGAAGAACTAAGTCATGTTTTAGGATATATCGGTAAGATTTCTACTGAAAAAGAAATAGAAAATTACGTAAAACAAAAAGGCTACAGCAACGATGCTTTGATAGGAAAAACTGGAATTGAAGAAAGCAAAGAGGAGGCATTAAAAGGGCAAGATGGTTCGTTGAGGGTTATGGTCGACAGCAAAGGAAACAGAACCGAAACTTTGTCTGAGAAAAAAGCAATTCCTGGAGACAATGTTTATTTGAGTATTGATACCAATGTCCAAAAAGTCGCCGAAGAATCTTTGAAAAAATCAATCAAAGCTGTAAACACAGGTGGAAATTACGAATCTGAATGGGGCGACAAAGCTTTAGCAGGATATAAAAATGCAAAAAGTGGCGCAGCGGTAGCGGTAGATGTTGAAACTGGAGAAATACTTGCGATGGCATCATTCCCATCGTATAATCCAAATTTATTCTCAACGGGAATTTCACAAACTGATTGGGAAAGTTTACAAGCAGAAAATCCAAAAGATCCAATCTCACCAAGACCTTTGTACAATATTCCTATGCAAGCAGCGATGCAACCGGGTTCGATTTTCAAACTGAACACCTCACTTACAGCTTTAGAGGGAGGATTTGATCCTTATCATGAAATAAAGTGTGGTGGATACGTCGATGTAGGTGGTTCGATTTTCGGTTGCTGGATATGGAATGAATACAAGGGAACTCACGGAAATGAAAATGTGATGAAAGCTCTTCGTGACAGTTGCAACTACTATTATTATTCATTAGCATTGGGAAAAGATCAAAGACGAGGAATAGATTTGGGATACCAATTAAAAATTGATGACTTGGTGAATACAGCAAGAAAACTAGGACTTGGAAGCAAAACAGGAATTGATATAAACATTCCAACAGAAAATGCTGGAACTGTTCCAGACCCATTGATAAAAGAAAATAACTTCAAGACAGTATTCAGAAGATTTTTGGAAAAAAATGCAGACAAATACGTCAAAGAAGGAGAAGTATTCACAGCAAAAGAAATGAAATCAAAAATCGACCAAATAATGTTATTTGCCGATGACAAAGAACTTCAAACTAGAAACAACATCATAAAAACATTGGACAGTTTGGGATTTGATGCGGAAAAGAAATTAGATGGAGAGAGAAACTCATTTGCTGATAAGATAAAATTCGATTATTTAAGTCAGTCTAAGTGGAATATTGGAGATATGCTAAACGTAGTTATTGGTCAAGGACAAAACGCATATACGCCACTTCAAATGGCAAGATACATGTCTGCTTTTGCAAACAATGGATATTTGAACAAATTATCACTTGTGAATGAAGTAAAATCGAATGACAATTCGACATCTTTATTTAAAAATGAAAAGAAAAGCGAAAGAATCAAATTGAAAAACTACGAGAATTTGGAATACGTCAGAAAAGGACTTCATTTGTCCACGACTGAAGGATATGAAAAGAACACCTTCAAAAATTTCCCTGTTTCTGCAGGTGTGAAAACGGGAACTGCACAAGTAGGTGTGAATCCAGTTACTGGAGAAACTTATGATAACCATGCTTGGATGATAGGATTCGCTCCGGTTGAGAATCCAAAAGTCGCAGTGGTTACAGTTATTATGCAAGGTGGAACGAGCACGAACAACGGACCGATGACTAGGGATATCATGGCTGAAGCGTTGAAATTAAAACACGAAAAAGATAAAGAACAAGAAAATACTGAGAGTGAGAATGATATGTATGAAAACAGTACTCGTTAATTCACAATTACAAAAAAAGGCTTTGTTGGTACAAAGCCTTTGTAATTTATTAGACGGAAAAATATTGATAATAAATTCAGATCAATCGAGAGAAATTGAATATGCACTAGGAGTTGAAGACTACTGTGTGTACGACACATTAGATGTGTTAAGTAAAATAGTAGATTACAAAAAAGCAATGGTTAAAATCAAAGATGTTAAATACATCATCCCATCAACTATAAAACCAGACAAGTATTCTCCTTCTTCGAAAGATTACCAAGATTTGATAAATCAAGTAGAGGAATTTGATATTGTTATATTCACTGAAGATATCAAGATTGATTTTGATGAAGAAATAATGTGGGGAGATAAGGGAAAATCTCTTGCAAAAAAACTATATCAAATTACAGATTCCTCAACAAAAAGAAAACAAGAATACAAATTCATTGGAAAGCTAGAATTCACAAAAGAATACGATAAGAAAATCAACTCTTATTCTGAAGATGTAGATGAAAAATTAAATGGTATAATCGACAATTACAAACAAGATAAAGAAGCGAAAGTAGGACTACTGGATAGGATATTTAACAGATGAGATACCTATTTATAGACAAAAACACATGGGGATACTACGACTGTGAGTTGAAAATGTTAGGAGATTACAACAGTGAACTTGGTAACATTTATGTTGCGAAAATCACAAAATACGACAAAAAACTCGATGCGTTTTTCATAGAATACGACAAGAAAAAGACGGGGTTTCTCAATAACACAAGATTTACACAAGATTTAAAGCCATCAGATGAAATAATCGTTCAGATGACAAAAGAGTCGATAGGTGACAAATACCCCAAGTTTACAACGAATATTACGATTGAAACTGAAAATTTGAAATATTTTCAAAGCGATAAATTAATTTTTGAAGGGAAACAAAAATTAAAAGATATCGACAACTTCAGACAAAAATACGAATTCACAGGAATTGTAAAAGAAAATTTTTTCAAACAAGAAGAAACATTTCAAGACAAAGAAATGAATTTTATCACTAACAAATTAAAATACATCGACAAAGAAAAGAAATTTCTTCCTATTCCGAAACTTTTGTACAGACAAAATCCAGTGGATAAAATCATCCAAAAAGAAAATGTGGATTATTTGATAACCAATGATAAAACGGTTTATAGGCAGTACAAGGAAATATTAAATGTAAAATTTGATGAAAATTACGATTATAACTATGATAATTTGATAAGTCGTGATATAATAGATAAAAATTCAGATATAATAAAATTGGAAAATAACGCAGAGATTGTCATTCAAAAAACTGAGGCAATGTGGGTTGTGGATGTGAATTCAGCTCAAATGGTAATGGGTGAGGATTATTTTCACGAATTAAACACAAAAGCATTGAAGAAAATCCACCAAATGATTTATTTGAAGAATATGGTAGGGATGGTTATTGTGGATTGTGTCAGAGAAGGTGACAACAAAAAGTTATCAGATTTTATCGCAAATGAATTTTTGGAGCCGAATATAAAATTTCACGGATTTAGCAATTTAAATCTATTAGAATTCACAGTAAAACTTGACAATTAAGTAAAATTACTGTACAATTATTTGGTGTGTAACCGCTCGAATCGGGTTTTCAAACTTCATAAGTACCTTGATTTGGCGAGTCTTAAAAATGAGGAGGTGCACTAAATGTTCGCAATTATTAAAACTGGTGGAAAACAATACAAAGTTTCTGAAGGAGATGTCATTAAAGTTGAAAAAATCGAAGCTCAATCAGGAGACAAAATCGAATTTGATCAAGTATTAATGGTAGCTGGAGACGATGTTAAAGTTGGAAGCCCTGTAGTAGAAGGAGCTAAGGTTCAAGCTGAAGTTTTGGATCAAAAGAAAGACAAAAAAGTTGTTATCTACAAATTCAAAGCTAAGAAAAACTACAGAAAGAAAAAAGGACACAGACAACCATATACATTAGTTAAAATCGAAAAAATTGATGCTTAATGGTAACTGTCGATATTTTTAGAAAAGGCAACAAAATTGTAAAAGTCAACTCATCTGGTCATGCTGATCATGGATCCTATGGAAATGATGTTGTATGCAGTGCTATCAGTGTGTATCTGATAAATACTGTGAACACATTCACCGAAATACTTAAGCTTGACTGTAATAAGGTTCAATTTCATTTTGAAAGTGGAGATGCTTTTTTTGAAATTAACTATGACTTTTTAAATGAGACTGAAATGATTCAGGTGGATATTTTGATGAAATCATTGGTATTCGCACTGGAATCAATACGAAACGAAAATATAAAACACTTGAAAATTAACTATCGGGAGGTGTAATAATGATAAAATTAGATTTACAATTATTCTCTAGTAAAAAGGGAGTAAGTTCTACTAAGAACGGTCGTGATTCCGAATCCAAAAGATTAGGAACTAAAAAAGGTGACGGCCAATTCGTTCTAGCTGGTAACATCTTAGTTAGACAAAGAGGAACAAAAATACATCCAGGCAACAACGTTGGAAAGGGCGGAGACGATACACTTTTCACTAAAATTGACGGAGTAGTTAAGTTCGAAAGAATTGGTAAAAACAGAAAGCAAGTTTCTGTATATCCAAAAGAAGCTTAATTTTTAGCAACACCTTTGGTATGATTATAAACTGGATTTTCTTTTTATAATCATAAGGTGTTGCTTTTTTAGTGGGAAATAATGTAAACTTACAAGTATAGTGAGCATTAATAAAGAGGTGGAAAATGTTTATAGATGTAGCGAAAATAGAACTTAAAGCTGGAAAAGGTGGAGACGGTTCTGTTGCATTTAGAAGAGAAAAATACGAACCATCAGGAGGCCCTGCAGGTGGCGACGGCGGAGATGGCGGTAGTATAATAATTGTCGCAGACAAAGACATTAAAACTTTGATGGATTACAGTTACAAATCCATTTATAAAGCTGAAAATGGTGGCGACGGCAGAAACAAAAAACAATTTGGTAAGAAAGGCGAAGATTTAACTCTTAAAGTTCCAGTTGGAACTTTGATAAAAGATTACGATACAGATACGGTTATCTACGATGTAAAACACGACAAGGAAGAGTTTGTAATTTGCAAAGGCGGCAAAGGCGGAAAGGGAAATGTTCATTTCAAATCATCTATAAGACAAGCGCCAAGATTTGCAGAGCCTGGAGTAAAAGGTGAAGAAAAAACAATTAAGTTAGAATTAAAACTCTTGGCTGATGTTGGATTGATTGGTCTTCCTAATGTAGGAAAATCTACTATTTTGTCGATAATGTCAAACGCAAGACCTAAAATTGCAAATTATCACTTCACAACACTTGAGCCAAATCTTGGAGTATGCAAAGTAGGAGAAAAAAGTTTCGTACTTGCAGATATTCCCGGATTAATTGAAGGAGCAAGTGAAGGGCTGGGACTTGGTCATGATTTCTTAAAACACATTGAAAGAACTAAAATTTTAGTTCACGTTTTGGATATTTCTGGAAGTGAAGGAAGAAATCCGATCGAAGATTTTGAACTTATCAATAGTGAATTGGCTTCATACAATATCAAATTGAACGACAAGAAGATGCTCGTGGTTTTGAATAAAACTGACCTAGGGGCAGAAAATAATATAAAAGAATTTAGAGAAAAATACTCAGACAAAGTTGATGAAATCGTGGAAATAAGCGCAGCGACTACAGAAAATGTAGACAAACTTATGTATTTGATTGCAGATACTTTGGATAGAATTGAAGATGATTATTCTACATTGGATGAACAATACGTCTACTTTGAAGAAGAAAAAGAACCTGATTTCAAAGTTAGAAGAGAAAACGAAAACTACATCGTAGAAGGACCATTGATTGAAAACTTAATTTACAGAACAAACTTTGAAGTGTATGAATCAGTAAATCACTTACAAAAAGTTTTGGAAGACAAGGGAGTCATTCAACAACTAAAAGATTTGGGAATTCAAGATGGAGACAATGTAATTATCGGTGATGTAGAATTTGATTTTTACGAATAGGAGATATAATGATAACACCAAAACAAAGAGCAAAACTAAAGAAGATTTCTCACGGTTATAAACCATTGGTAAACATCGGTAAAGGTGGAATTTCAGAAAATACTTTGAAACAAATCGATGATACTTTGAACAAGAGAGAAGTTATGAAGATAAAAATCCTTAACAATAATTTGGATGATAGAGATATGTTGATCGATGAGATATTGACAAAACTTGACTGTGAGTTTGTTAGATATATGGGAAACATCCTAACAATTTACAGAGAATCTGAAAATAAGGTTATAGATTTAGATGATTAAAGTCGGAATAATGGGTGGGACTTTTGATCCCATTCATATAGGACATTTGATTTTAGCTATGGAAGCTATTAATTACAAAAAATTGGATGAGGTGTGGTTTGTTCCTACAGGAAATCCAAATTTCAAGCTAGACAAAAAGGTAACATATAAACAAAAAAGATACGATATGGTAAAACTTTCCACACAAGACAACGATAAGTTTAAAGTATGTGATTATGAAATAGAAAAAAGCGGTGTGACATATTCATGGGAAACTATGAAATATTTAAGAGAAAACTACGACCATGATTTTTATTTCATAATGGGTGAGGATTCACTGATGAGTGTGGAAACTTGGGAGAATGCAGAAGATTTTTTGAAAAATACTAAGATTTTGGCTTGCATAAGAAGACAAGAAGAAAATTCCAAATTAGAAGAAAAAATTTCCAATTTAAAATTTAAGGGATATTTTGTGGAGAAAATTCCCTCAAGTTTTATAGATATTTCTTCTACAAAAATCAGAGAAAAAGCAAAATCAAATCAAGATTTTAGATATTTCGTACCAGAAAAAGTTTATGAATACATTGTGAGAAACAAATTATATGAAAGTTAAAGAAATAGAAAATAATTTGAGCAAAATGCTCAAGAAAACTAGATATGAACACGTTTTGAGAGTGAGGGATAAGGCTATTGAATTAGCAAAACTTCACAATCAAGACGTTAAAAAAATAGAATTAGCAGCACTTCTTCACGACTGTGCAAAAAACAACGAAGAAATGTATTTGGATAAATACAACGAAGAATTTAAAAATCTTAGAAAATTAAGGGCGAATAATCCAGATATGGAAAATCCTAAGTTATTGCACTGCTATTTGGGTAGAATTGTAGCAAACAAAGAATACGATGTAGATGATGAAGAAATTTTGGATGCGATAGAGTTTCACACTACTGGAAGAATTAATATGACTGATTTTGAAAAAATAATTTACTTGGCTGATAAGACCGAAGATAAGAGAGATTATGATGGTGTTCAGGAAATTAGAAAATTATCCAAAATAAATTTGAATAAAGCAATTGTCAAATCACTAGATGATACGATAAAATATCTTATAGAAGGTGGAAGAGAAATATCTATCGCTAGCGTAAAAGTTAGAAACAATTTATTGAAGGGAGTATAGATGACTGAATTAGAGTTAGTTCAAAAAGCAATAGACGATAAGATTGGAAAAGATATTGTAACTTTAAAATTAGATTCAGCTGTTGCAGATTATTTTGTTATTGCAACTGCTAACGCACCCAACCATGCACAATCAATAATTGATGAAGTGGAAAAAGTGTGCGATGAAAATGGTTTTGAGATTTTAGGAAAAGAAGGTTACAGCGAAGGTAACTGGATATTACTAGATCTTAATGATATTATAGTACATGTATTTACAGAACAAGCACGTTCTTTCTACGACATAGAAAGATTGTGGAATTAGGAGGAAACTATGAAATTTTTACATTCAGAAAAAGCACCTGCTGCAATTGGACCATATTCACAAGCAACATCTGCTAACAAAACAATTTATGTATCAGGACAACTTCCAATCGTCGATGGAGAATTACAAACTGATATAAAAAAAGCGACAAAAGCTTCACTAGATAATATTTTACATATTATTGAAACTGAAGGCGGCAAAATCGAAAACATAGCAAGAGTTGGAGTTTTCATGCAAGATTTATCACAATTTTCTGATATGAACGAAGTTTATGCAGAATTTTTTGGAGATCACAAGCCAGCAAGAAGTGCAGTTCAAGTTGCAGCTCTTCCAAAAGGAGCAGTAATAGAAATAGAAGCAATAGCTGAATTAGACTAGGAATTTTCCTCTGAGTATTTTTACTCAGGGGATTTTTTTGTCTAAAATTAAATCTAAAGAATTTTAAAGATTAATAACCCCGTATTTAATTTCAACAATATTCAAATTTGATACCATTTTGTAACTTTTTATGATATCATGTATGTATATTAGGAGGTTGTATCTATGAAGAACTTAAAAGATATTGCTAAGGTTTCGTTTGTAGCATTATCCGTGTCGTTAATGATTTCGACAGGGTCGATGGCTCAAACAGAAACTGATAAAAAAGATGTAGAAAATGAGCTTAGCTTGAAGTATACATCTATTAGCACACATAATCAAAGTAAGTTGACTAAAAAAGCTAAATTGGGATACGCTAATGTGGAAAACTTACAAAATCAAAACAATGGAAATGATGAAGGTTTAAAATCTACAAATTCAAATAAAGAAATTAAGGATACAAAAGATAATAAAGAAGTTTCAAATTCTACAACTGATTCAAAGGTGGAATCTGAGACAGAAAATTCATCTGAAAATTTAAAAGAAACAAAATCAGAGGATAAAGATGCAGAAAATGGCTTAGAAAATTCGCCTATCAAAGCCAAAGAATCCACATCTAAGGAAAAAACAGAAGAAACAGCACAAAATTTTGAAAAAAATCAAGCGCAAGAGGAAGAAGAAAATCAAGCACAAGATGGAGAAGTAAAAGCTCTTAATTCTTCTGGAGAAATTATTCCGTCTAGACTTGCAGGTCAAAATAGATATGAGTCTGCTGCGCAAATTTCCAAAGAACAATTCACTAACGCTAAGAAAGTTATCGTTGTAAACTCACAAAAATACGCCGATGCATTGAGTGCGACTACTTTATCTGACGGAAAATATTCTATCTTGTACACTGAAAAGGACTCTCTTCCAACAGCTACAAGAAATGAAATTCAAAGGCTTAACCCAGTAGAAGTTTATCTTCTCGGAGGTAAACAATCTATTAGCGATGGAATTGAAAATATACTAAAAAAATACGCAAACAAAGTCACTAGAATTGCAGGTAAGAATAGATACGAAACAAGTGCTAAGGTTGCAGCTATGAGCAACAAAAAGAATGTCGTAATTGCAAGTGGAGAAAACTTCAGTGATCCACTTTATGCATCTTCTTATGCTTATTCTAACAATGCGAAAATTTTGTTGAGCTCTGGAAAGACTTTGTCTAGAGAAACAAGAGATTATTTACTAAGAAATAAATCTAATCTAGGAAATGTTACAGTTGTAGGTGGAGGAAAATCCATCTCATCAGCTACAGTTAGATACATTCAATCAGTAACAGGAAAAAATGTAGGAAGAATTAGTGGAAGAAACAGATACGATGGATCTGTAAAAGTAGCGAATTCTATGAACAAGGAGAAGGTATTTATCGCTAGTGGTGAAGATTTTGCAGACGCATTGGCTATAAGTCCATTGGCCCAAAAATTAAATGCACCGATTTTATTGAGTTCAAGAAGTAAACTAGACACAAGTGTCATAGCATTCTTGAATAACTTTAAAAATTCAATCAAGGATGCATATATTATTGGTGGATATAGAACTATAGACAATAATGTTTATGGCACAGTTAAAAATGTATTAGCAAAGCCACAAGCAAAACCACAGCCAAAGCCACAAGCAAAACCACAGCCAAGGCCACAAGCAAAACCACAGCCAAAGCCACCTGTAGTTAAAGATCAGTCAGATATTATTGAAGAAGATAAAGCAGTTGGACTACACGATTTCGTGGTTGCAAAACACGCAACAAAACTTTACAATGCTGCAAGTAGTTCTGCAAAATCTATGAGAAATATCAACACTTCAACAGTTATGCAAGTTATAAATATTTTAAAAAATGGATGGATGCAATTGGATATAAATGGATTTAAAGGATATGCAAAGATTGATGATTTTGGAATGTTTAACCCTAATAAATACAGATTAGTGTATCAACAAGGAGCGGATATTTCAAAATTTAATGGCAATGTAAATATGAAAATAGCTAAGCAAAATGGAATGGATTTTGTGATATTAAAAGCAGGTTCTGGATACAGCGGAGAAGACCCAAAATTCCAACAAAATTACAGAAATGCAAAAGCAGCTGGACTAAATGTTGGAGCATATTGGTATTCATACGCTGTAAATGTCGAGGAAGCTAAAGAAGAAGCTGTAAGGTACTTGAAGATATTGAAAAACAAGCAATTCGAATACCCAGTTTATTTGGATTTTGAAGACCCATCACAACGCAGAATTCCAACAAAAACAAAAACAGATATGGCGATTGCCTTTATGAATATTCTTGAAAAGAATGGATACTACACAGGATTGTACAGCTCAGGATATTGGATTAACAACCAATTTGAAAAAGAAAGATTGAAAGATTACGATATTTGGATTGCACACTGGCATGTTACAAGTCCTAACTGTTTCACACCTGATTATGGAATGTGGCAATTCACGAACAAATCTAAAATAAAGGGCGTTCCAGATACTGGAGAAGGCGGAGTAGATATGAACTATTCCTACAAGAACTATCCAAAGATTATCAAAGATGCCAAACTAAATAATTTTTAAATTAGAGCTCTGAAAAGAGCTCTTTTTCAATGGGCATAATTTACAAAAAATATGGTATATGGTAAAATTTGAGTTAGTTAAAAGGAGTGAATGATATGAAATTAGGTATTGTGGGGCTTCCAAATGTAGGAAAGTCCACACTTTTTAATGCGATAACAAAAGCAGGCGCAGAAATGGCAAATTATCCATTCTGTACAATAGATCCTAACATTGGGCTTGTAAATGTTCCTGATGAAAGAGTGTATAAATTAGCAGAAATTTTTAATTCCAAAAAAATTATTCCAGCGACAATCGAATTTTACGATATTGCAGGTCTTGTAAAAGGCGCAAGCAAGGGTGAAGGATTAGGAAATAAATTTTTGGAAAACATTAGAGAATCCGATGCAATTGTAGAAGTTTTAAGATGTTTTGAAGATGAAAATATAGTTCACGTTGACGGTTCAGTTGACCCACTTAGAGATATTGAAACTATAAATTACGAACTTATTTTATCTGATTTGGAAATGGTCGAAAGAAGATTGGAAAAATCCAGAAAAGCTTTGAAAGGTAATAAGGATTTGAAAGAAGAAGTGGATCTTCTTGAAAAAATCTACAATGTTCTATCAGAAGGAAAATCAATAAGAATATTGGACTTGGACGAAGATGAAATGAAACTTATGAGAAGTTTCAATTTATTGAGCGTTAAACCTATTATTTATGTGTGCAATGTAAGTGAAGATGAGGTCGCTGATGCATACGAGAACAACGAAATGGTTCAAAGAGTAAAAGATTTTGCAAAATCAGAAGATGCAAAAGTAGTTGTAATATCTGCGCAAATTGAATCAGAAATTTCTGCTTTAGATAGCGAAGAAGACAAGAAGGAATTTTTGGAAGCAATTGGACTTGAAAAATCAGGAATTGACGATTTGATTACTCAAAGTTATGATTTGCTTGGACTTATGAGTTTCTTGACAACAGGAGAAGATGAAACTCGTGCATGGACTATTAAGAAGGATACTCCAGCAGTACAAGCAGCTGGTAAAATCCACACAGATATTCAAAGAGGATTCATCAGAGCAGAAATCGTAAATTACGATGACTTAATCGAATTAAAATCTATGCCTGCAGTCAGAGAAAAAGGTCTTATGAGATTGGAAGGCAAAGACTACTTGATGCAAGATGGGGATGTAGTTCACTTTAGATTTAACGTATAGAAGAAAAGTGTTTATGTAGTAAAAAACAATTATGGTATTTGTATATGAATCAAAACCGTATTAGCTAAGAATATCATTCGTAAAAAACAATTACAAATTCTAGCGAAATAAAGCGTTAAAAAATCTCACTGTTTGAGTGCGTAGCACGAGTTTGAGATTTTAGCTTCATAAGCTTTGAATTTGTTTATTTTTGCAGACAGATATTCGTGCTAATTGGTTTTGATTTTTCGGTTAATATATTTTAGGAACTAGGTATTAATTTATCTAGTTTTTTTATTGTTAGTATGAAAATAAACATCGTTAAATTTTGTGATATAATTATTATAACTACGAGGAGGGAATTTATGATTACAGAAAGATTAGAAAAGCTAAGAAAAAAAATGAGCGGAAGAAACATCGATGCTTATGTTGTGTTATCGAGCGATCCTCATACATCTGAATATTTGGCAGATTATTATAAAACTAGAAAATATATTACTGGATTTAGCGGCAGTGCAGGAACTGCTGTAATTTTGAAGAAAAAGGCTGCGTTGTTTACTGACGGAAGATATTTTATTCAAGCTGCTAAGGAACTTGAAGGGTCTACTGTAGAATTGATGAAGATGGGTGAACCTGGGGTTCCAACTTTAATTGAATATTTGAATGAAAGTGTCGGCGAATGTGGGAAAATAGGAGTTGATGGTCTTACTTTGGACTACAATGATTATTATCAATGGTTGGAAAATCTTGGCGATAGAATGATAATCACTGATGTGGATTTTGTTGGTGATATCTGGGAAGATCGTCCAGAAAAACCAAACTCAAAGGCTTATGCATTTGATGTAAAATATTGTGGCAAGGATACTAAGACAAAATTAAAAGAGCTAAGATATTTTATGGATTCTAACGATTGTGATTACAATTTTATAGGCTCTTTGGATGATATTTGCTACCTTTACAATATTAGAGGTAACGATGTATTGTACAATCCTGTTATCATAAGTTATGCATTGGTTGGAAAAGATTTTGCTAATTTGTACATTGATGATGAAAAAATCGACGATGATTTGATTGAATTATTAAAAGAACAAGGTGTTACTGTAAAATCTTACGAAAAAGTCTTCGAAGATTTGAGTGAGCTTCCAGGAAAAAGTGTTTTATTCTTAGATCCTTCTAAGACAAATGTAAGAATTTACAATTCAATTAATTCAAATATTAGAATTTCAAAAGGAATTCAACCTACAACTTTGATGAAAGCTCATAAGAATGAAACAGAAATTAAAAATCAAAAGAATGCTTACATCAAAGACGGCGTTGCATTGGTTAAGTTTTTCAATTGGGTAGAAACAGGTACTCCAACTGGAAATGTTACTGAAATGAGTGCAGCAGATAAGTTGAGATATTTCAGAGAACAAGGCGATTTGTTCATGGATTTAAGCTTCGGTACTATATCTGCATACGGAGAAAATGCGGCGCTTCCTCATTATGAACCATCAGTTGATCATCAAGTGACTTTACAACCGAAGGGCTTGTACTTGGTTGATAGTGGTGCGCAATATTTGGATGGAACTACTGATATTACTCGTACGGTTGCTCTTGGTGAATTGACTGATGATGAAAAGCTACACTATACTTTAACGTTAAAATCACACATCAATTTGATGACTACAATCTTCCCTAAAGGAACAAAATCATCGAGCTTAGATCCAATTGCAAGAAGACCTATTTGGCAAGAAATGTTGGATTTCAGACACGGCACAGGCCACGGTGTTGGATTCTACCTTGGTGTTCACGAAGGTCCACAAAGAATTTCGTCCGTAAATAATGATATCGATATGGATGAAGGAATGGTTACTAGTGACGAACCAGGAATTTACATCGAAGGTTCACACGGAATTAGAATCGAAAATATTATGCACTGCATTAAAGTTGGGGAATCTGAATTTGGAGAATTTTTGGGATTTGAATCATTGTCTATTTGCCCAATCGACACACGACCAGTTATTAAAGAAAAATTACTTCCTTTCGAATTAGAATGGTTGAACAATTACAACAAAGAATGCTACGGCAAATTATCACCATACTTGGAAGGATCTGATTTGGAATATCTTGAACAACAAACAAAAGCAATATAAAAATGTTTGATATAAAAAAAGAACTGCAAAAAGTACCTCACAAACCAGGCGTGTACATTATGCACGACAAGAATGACGAGATAATCTACGTTGGCAAGGCGATTGATTTGAGAAGACGTGTGGGTCAATATTTTGATTCATCAAAAAAACTCGCAAAGGTCTCTGCAATGGTAAGTCACGTAGAATATTTCGAATATATTATCGTGAATAATGAATGTGAAGCTTTGGTTTTGGAATCAAACTTAATCAAGAAAAACAGCCCGAAATACAACATCGTATTAAGAGACGATAAGCAATATCCATACATCAAAATCACGAACGAAAAGTTTCCAAGAGTCTTGAAAACTAGACGTGTATTAAAGGATAAGGCGAAGTATTTTGGGCCTTTTCCTAATGCTTATGCAGTTAATGATATTATAGATTTAATTCATGAAACGTACAAAATCAGAACGTGTAATTTGAATTTTGATAAGGGTCAAAAGCTTAAGAGACCTTGTTTGAATTATTATATCAATCGTTGTGATGGAATGTGCGTTTATGATGTTAACGAAGAAGATTACAACAAAGAATTGTTAGAAGTGGAAAATTTCTTGAATGGTCGTGAAGATGACTTGACTAAGAAATTGACCGATAAAATGATGGCTGCATCCAAGAATTTGAACTTTGAATTGGCAGCGAAACTCAGAGATTCTATCGCAAATATTCAAGTGATTTTGGAAAAACAAAACATTACCAACACCAAGGGGTTGGATTTGGATATGATATCTATGGCTAGAGAAGCGGAGACTGTATGCGTTCAAGTATTTTTCATGAGAAATGGCAAAATCATCGAAAGACAACATTTCATTATCGACAATAAATACGAAGAATCAAACGAACACATTGTAGGAGAATTTTTTAAACAATTCTACATTGATTTGACTTACGTTCCGAAGCAAATCCTAACCGATATTGAAATCGAAGACAGAGAGCTTATCGAAGAAATGCTAACTGAGAAAAAAGGTTCCAAGGTCGAAATTAAAATTCCTAAAAGAGGTAACAAGACTGATCTCTTGGAAATGGTTCGAGTAAACGCAAAAGAAGGACTGGACAAATACATTTCCAGACATTTGAAAAGAGAACGTAATCGTGAGAACGCAATCTTAGATTTACAAGACATCACAGGGGTTAAACCAATTGATAGAATTGAATGCTACGATATTTCCAACACAAGTGGTGTAGATTCTGTGGGAAGTATGATTGTGTTCAAAAACGGGGCTAAATCTTCCAAAGATTATCGTAAATTTAAAATAAAAACTGTAGAAGGTGCCGATGATTATGCATCGCACAGGGAAGTATTGACGAGAAGATTCAGAAGACTTTTGGATTCTGATAAAAGAGACAACAGCTTTGATGAAATGCCTTCTATAATTTTGATGGATGGTGGCAAAGGTCAAGTCAACATCGCAAAAGAAGTGTTGAACGAATTCAACTTGGATATCCCGATTTTGGGTCTTGTAAAAGACGATAAGCATAGGACGCGTGGAATAATTTACGAAAACGACGAAATCAGGTTGAAAGTGAACACTCCTTTGTACAGGTTGTTGTTTGCGATTCAAGAAGAAACACACAGATTTGCAATCAATTATCACAGAAAACTTCACGAAAAAAACTTCAAGAAATCTGAATTGGACAATATAGCTTTAATAGGAGAAAAAAGAAAAAAAGCTTTGATGAAACATTTTAAAACTATTGACAGAATAAAAAAAGCCAGTGTAGAAGAGCTTTGCAAAGTTGATGGAATGAATGAAAAAGCAGCAGAAAATATAGTGAATTATTTTAAGCAATAATTTGCTATATTTTTTATTGTAAAGAAATATTGATTGATGGTAATATATAAGGTAGTAAAGGATGTATGGCTTATGAACAGAAATAATTCTACTTTAATTAAAATGATAATGTTATCAATATTTGTCGCAATAGGAGTTGTGATATCTCCAATTTTGAGAGTGGTTGGATTTTGTCCGACACAACATTTTGTAAATATCGTGTGTGCGGTATTTTTGGGACCATGGTATGCACTTTTGTGTGCTACGTTGATTGGGATAATCAGAATGTCACTAATGGCAATTCCACCGTTAGCGCTGACTGGAGCTGTGTTTGGGGCGTTCTTATCAGGTGTGCTATATAATAGAACGAGCAAATTGATTATGGCTTGTATTGGAGAAGTTATTGGAACGGGAATAATAGGATCGATTGTAAGCGTTCCTGTTATGAAGTTTTTCTTCGGAAAAAGCAATTTGACTTTGTTTTTCTACACACCATCATTTGTACTGGCGACTTTAATGGGAACTACTGTGGCATTTGCATTTTTAAAGGCTATGCAAAAAAATACAATGCTAGATAAATTAAAGGAAAGTATCAATGGATAATTTAATTCAAAAAATGTCAGAGATTTACTCTGATTTGTACAATATTAATAATCTAATTCATTGCCTTACTAATGCGATTTCAATCAATGATATGGCAAATGCTGTACTAAGTGTAAACCAAAGTCCGTTTATGGCAGATAATCCACGAGAAGTCGAAGATGTTACGAGGAATTGTGATTCTCTGCTGGTAAATTTAGGAAACATTACAGATTATAGGATAGAATCCATCAAAAAATCGGTACGAATTGCAAATGAAAACAACATTCCAACTACTTTGGATTTGGTTGGAGTGAGTGCATCAAAATTGAGGCTGGATTTGACTTTAGATATTTTGAAAAATCACACAATAACTTGCATAAAAGGAAATTACAGCGAGATAAAATCGCTGGTTATTAAAGATTTAAGTACAAAAGGTGTGGATTCAAGAAAGCTTGAAGTAGACGATGTGATTAATTATTGTAATAATTTGCACGAAAAGTACCATTCAATTGTTGTGGCAACAGGGCATACGGATATTGTGTGTTCAGATGAGATTTATCTGCTTAATAATGGCGATGAAAGGCTTTCAAAAATCACTGCGACAGGTTGTGTTGTGGGAAGTTTAATTGCTTGTACAATAAGCCTGTCACAATCGATAGAATCGTGTGTTCTTGCCATTAGCATGATGAATATAAGCTGTGAAATGGTGGATAAAAGTGTAGGGCTTAGTTCATTCAAAACAGGATTGTACGACAATTTATCCAGAATAAAAATGGAGCAAATAAAGGAGAATATAAATGCGAGAAAAATTGAATCTTAGTTTGTATTTGGTTACGGATAGGACTAATGTTAAAGATGAAGAAGATTTTTTAACAAAAATTGAAGATTCACTCAAAGGTGGAGTAACATTGGTTCAACTTAGAGAAAAAAATATCTCCACAAGAGAATACATAGACTTGGCGAAAAAAGTTAAGGTAATTTGCGACAAGTTTGATGTGCCTCTTTTAATTGACGACAGAATTGACGTATGCCTGGCAAGCGAGTGTGCAGGAGTTCATCTTGGAGATGAAGACATGGAGATAAAAGATGCACGTAGGATTTTGGGCGATAATTACATTATAGGTGCTACTGCAAAAAGCGTTGAAAGAGCTGTACAATCAGAACAAGAAGGAGCGGATTATCTTGGAGTTGGAGCAATTTATCCGACAAAAACCCATGTTAAAACGAAAATAACATCGGTTGAAACTCTAAGAGACATCAACAATAGCATAAGCATAAGAACGGTTGCTATTGGCGGCTTAAACGAGGATAACATGGATGTATTAAATAATAGTGGTGCAAGTGGAATAGCTGTTGTAAGAGCATTGATGAATGATGATAATCCACAAGCAAAAGCACACAGATTATTAGAGAAATCTAAACAAATTTTAGAATTGAGGTAATTATGAAAAATAAATTAAAATTAGTATTGACAATAATGATGTTAATATTAGTATTAGTATCTTGCAAAAAAGCAAACCCCATAACTCTTCCAAACTCAGATGATTCACAAGTAATCACAGTTACTAAAATTGAAGAAAACAAAGAAGGGCCAACGGCATCAATAACGGCTAAAAAAGACATAGTAAATACAATTAAATTAATAAAAGAAAAAGCAAAGCCAACCAGAAGACAATCGAACAACGATACACCAGCTAACACTAAAGATTTCAGAAAAATGGAAATCTTCTACGGAAAAGATGAGAAAATGACATTTTATTTGTATCAAAACAAAAAATATTACATTGAAAAACCATACGAAGGCGTGTGGGAAATCGACAAGGATACATTTAACCAATTAATAGGTGCAATGTAATTTTATAGAAGAAATTTATTGTGGAGATAAACCATCATACACGAATATCTAGACTTCAAAAATTGTTAATTTCTAAATCTCAAAATCTTAAAATTGCAAACTCGTTTACACTCAAACAATGCAATTTTTAACGGATTTATCGATTTGAAATCAAATCAATTTTTTCCGTATGATATTCTTAGTATGATTGGTTTACTACTAGTTACTATTAAAGATTTGGAGTGCATTATGATGCGCTCTTTTTTCTTTGAAAAATATTGCATTTTTGTATATGCTGTATTATAATAAGTAATACAAGGAGGACAGAATGATTAATATTAAAACGACAAGTGATGTGCCGATTTACACTCAAATTCGTAACGAAATTATCAGAGAAATTGTTAATGGAAATTTACAAAATGGCGATGAACTTCCTTCTGTAAGACAATTTGCAAATGATTTGGGAATAAACCCAATGACTATTAGCAAGGCTTACAATATTTTAAAGGACGAAAAGATTATTGTAATCGACAGAAGAGTTGGGGCAAAGATTTGTGTGGAGGAAGAATTTACACGTGATTCATTTGAAGATGAGCTGAAACTTCTTTTAATGGAAGCGAAAATACGTGGGAAAACACAATCGGATATTGAAAGAATTTTGGAGGAAATTATAAAATGATTTGGCAATTTGTTTTATTTGCAAATTTGGTGTTTATTTTGTTTATTATGAGGAAAGTAAATTTATATACACTTAAAATAAAAGATACTTTTATGTTGTTCACGAATTTTCCAAAAGGTCATGAAGACGATGAGTTTATAGTTGATTTACTGGGAAAAACTAAGAAAAAATTGAACATTTTATTTGGAATTTGTATTGGTTTATCTTTTCTTGTATTACTTGATTATGACTGGAAAATGTTACTGTATTACAATTTGATAATAGCTTATCTTGTAATTGCAAATATTATTGAATACAACGCTATGAAAAAAATACGACAATACAAAAAAGACAATAATATTTCGACTGAAAATAGCATTTTGACGTATGATTTGAAGACTTCAAGAGATATTGAAAAAAAGAAAATCAGACTAATAGCTTGGATAATTCCACTGATAGTTCAAATCGTTTTGTTGGTAGCTTTTTTCAAAAATAGCGAGATGTTTTTCTTGTATGTATTGTTACTTGTAGCGATGAGTGCAAGTACAATTTTAACGGGATGGGTTTTCGGAAAGAAAAATACCAAAGTTTATTCGACAGATTCTGATGAAAACTTAAAGATGAATGAAGAAAGCATTATAAAAGTACAACAAACATTGTATGCGATTTATATTATGTTTATTGTTTTGGGATTTGTCGTAGTTTACTATTCATCAAAAGATGTTTACAGAATTTTCCCAATTTTTTCATACATTGTACTTCACACATTAGCTATAATTTTGGTGATTTTTAAATATCAAAATAAAGAAAAGAATTTAACTGCGATTAACAATGACTTGTACAATGGCGATTTCTTCGATCCATGGGGTTATTACAATCCAAAAGATGACAGACTCATGGTTGAAGATATAAGCATTAAAAATGGGAATATAACGTTTAATAGGGCGAAATTATCAGGTAAAATACTCTACGCATTGACAGCAGTTTTATTGATAGCAGTTGAATTTTTCATGATAAATTTGAGTTTGCCGAAAACATACACTTTAGATAATACACCTACCACTTTGACGATAACAGAATCTATTTATACTACGATAATAGACAAAAAATCAATCGAAAAAGTTGAGCTAATCGAAGATATCAATAAAACAGATGGAGTTAGATTAAATGGAACGTCATTGAAACACTATTCCTATGGGAAATTTAATATTAAGAAAATTGGAAACTGTGATGTGTACATTCACAACGACAATCCAAGAGCTATATGGATTAAGACTAAGGATAACAAAAATTTAGTGTTTAATTTCCCAACTGTAAAAGAAACCGAAAAGTTTTATAAAAATTTACGATAATTGTTTTTTTGTAAATTCTGGGTATATATTAATTAATAAATATTAGTAGAAATATTTTATTGATATGGGAGGGAATTTATGAAAAAACTTTTAGTGGTTGCATTATGTATGATGATGCTCGTGTCGTGTGGTAAAAAAGAAGTGTACAAAGGTGTGGAATCCAGCGTAAAAGTTGACAGAATCAAAAAGATGGATTCTCATAACAAATATACAGACAAATTAAAGAATTCTGAGTTTATTCAGAGCTTATATGCAGACAAAATTGTCGTTTTAAAAGATGGAAAGAACTTTATTTACGACGATTCCAAGGATGAACTTGTACAACTAGATGACGGATATGCAATACACGATGTTGATAAGAAAGATTATCTCCTTTACAAATCAGATGAGTCTTTTGCTTCTAAACTGATGATTAAAACTAATGACGAAATGAAAAATATCACATCAACAGAGCATATTAGTGATGCTAAATTATTGGATAAAAATGTGTATGCTATGGTTTTGCGTTCTGATTCTCCAATTAAATTTTTTGAATGTGAGATTTTCAAGAATAATAATGACACATTTGAATCTACTGGCAAAATTGGGAAATTAATCAAAAACGATAAGTCTGTAATGTATATGCATTATGAAAAGGACAAATTAACTGTCAAAGATATGGACGATAAGGAAATCTTTAGTAGGGACTTGAAAGAAGATGAGGTTCCTATTGATGTTGTTATGAATAATAAAGATGTCTTCTATTCTTTGTACGATTTTAAAACTGGAAATTCAAGGTTGTACAAGAATGATAAGTTGATAATGGAATCTACTATTAAAGGTTATGAAAATGTATTGAAAAGATTTAAAGTGTCTAAAAAATATATGACTTGGTTGGATAATAAGATTGCTTATAATCTAGAAAAAGATAGACTCGTATTTTTTGAAGATGCAAAAGATGATACAATGATCGTTCCAATAGGTGATAGCGTGTACAGCTTGAAAATTAAAAACTCAATTGGAGTTTTCAATGATGAAACTATAAAATTCAAATAGAAAATCAAAAAAGCAATGATTCATAGGAATCATTGCTTTTGAATTTAACCTAATAATCTTCTTGCTGTAACGAATGTTCTTTGGTAATATCTTGAGTTGATATCTGATAAGATAACTCCTGTTGATGGTGTAGAAGCGTGGATTAATTTGTTGTTACCAACGTAAATTCCAACGTGACTTATTCCGCCACCACCTGTTGCAAAGAACATCAAATCGCCTTTTTTCAAGTTTGATTTGGAAACTTTGTGTCCATAAGAAGCTTGTGCTCTTGAACTTTGGCTTATTGAAATTCCATAAGCTTGTCTGTAGAGGTAAGATGTAAGTCCTGAACAGTCAAATGATCTAGGGCCACGAGTTCCCCAAACGTAAGGCTTACCTAATTGTTTGTAAGCAAGATTTACGATTTTGTCTAATTTATTAGTTTGTTTTGGTTGTTCTTTTTTAGGTACATTTACTAATGCATCTACTTTTGGTTTTGCTTGTAGTGATTTACCAGCTAACAAATCTTTAATTCCATTTACTACGAAATTATCGATAGTGTTTTTTCCACCAAATACCATTGTGTACATGATGTTTGACTTGTTTTGTCTGAAGAAAGATTCCACAGAGTTTGATTTTTGTTCTTGTGTTTTGTAATCTTCGTTTCTTGGAACGTCCATTTTCTTAACCAAAACTATTGGGGCGTTGTATTTTTGAGCTACAGGAGATGCTGCAAGTACATCTACAAATTTTTCTCCACTAGCTACAATTGTTCTTTCAGAATTTACACCGACTTGTTTTGCAACTTTTACAGATGTTTGGTATCTGTCAGATCCTGCAATTCTAGTAACTTTTGCAAGTTTAGAAAGTTCATTTTCAACAGCTTTTGAAACTGAATTTTGTCCACCTACTATAGTGATGTCTCCCAAAAGGCCTTTTTTCTTGAATGAATTTAAGTATTCTTTGATTGATTTTGGCACTTCATTCTTTTTAACTAAAAGAACTGGAGCGTTCTTTTTCTTAGCTAAAGAAGTTGAAGAAATAGAATCTGCAAAGTTTTCACCAGATGCGATAACTACGTTTTGTTTCTTGTTAGAAACTGGGTGAGATGAAGTAGCTGATTTTGCATTGACTTCGTATCTGTCTTTACCTTTTACTCTGATGACTTTAATTCCCATACCGTTTAATTCGTCAACTACTTTTGAACTAATAGTTTTTTCGCCACCAGTTATGTAGACTTTTTTGACACCTTTCAAAGCTTCTTTTGTCAAGTTGTCTAGTTTGTTGGAATCAGTGTATAAAATAGGTGATTTACCATTTGAAATGTTAGTTGCACTGATTGAATCTGAGAATTCATTGGAATTAACTACTACTGCTGTGTCTGCATTTTTGAATTCTTTTTCTTTGATTTTCTTAGCTGTTTCAAATCTATTCTTAGCATCAATTCTTTCTGTTTTTGCACTTTTTTCTGATTTGACTTCAGCTTCTTTTTTGTCTTGTGTATCTTGATTTTTATTAGATATTACTTTATTATTTTCATCTAGCTTTACTTGTATTTTATTTGTTTCAGTTTTACTTGAATTATCTAATATAGCTTTAACATTTGTTTCTGACTTGTTATTTTCATTATCTGCAAATGAAACATTTGCTCCCAAAGACAATGTAACAGCCAAAGTCATAACAAGAAGTGGCTTCTTAAAATTATTCATGTATCCTCCTAATATACTTTTAATGAGATAATTAATTTGCTCATTAAATTTTGTAACCAATTTGTAACTTATTTAAATTACTCTAATAGTTTACAAGAATTTATCGTAACTTTCAAACAAATTTATCATTTATTTCTTTGTTGTACACAAAGTAGTAAGAATTTTGAAAAATATACCCAAAACTATTTACAAATTCAAAAATTTGTGAATTACTTGAAAATCACACTTCCCATAAAATGGGGGATAATTTGTAACCGATTTGTAACTTTTGATAGAAACACCGGAAATGGAAAATACAAGTAGTAATTGTTTAAAAAATGTAACAATTACGTTTTTTTCTATAAAATTCTCAAAAATCTGTTTAAAACAGCGTCGAAATTGATGGAATAAACTGAAATTATTCTAATAAACAACAAAAAAAGCACTGAATTAATCAGTGCTTAGTGTTAGTAATTATAAGATGTAGATTTTGACGTTTCTAACTCCCCAGTTACGAGATTGCGCTTTTGTATCCATTACTACATCAATTTTATTTCCTTTAATAGCTCCACCAGTATCTTCTGCTGTGGCAAATCCGTATCCTTCTACATAAACTCTTGTTCTCAAAGGTATTACTCTTGGATCTACTGCTATAACGCCGCGTCTAATTTTAGTTCCAATAGCTGTTACATTCCATCCACCATTTTCACGAGGGTCAGAAGTATAAGCTGTAGCTCTTACTGTGAATACTTTTTTCGCTTTTGCAAGTTGAGTTTGTAAAGAGTTTGCTGGTTTTTGAACTTTTTTGGGGATTTGAGTAACGCTTTTTCTTAGTTCTGCTCTTTCTTTTTTGTACAATGCGTCTGCTTTTGGAGCTGTTTTGAGACTTTTACCAGCTAACAAGTCAGCGATTGATGAAGATACAAACTCATGTATTGAATGATTTCCTTCGCAAACTATAACTTGATCGATATTTGTATTGTTCTTAAAGAATGATTCCATAGTTGCGTTTTTATCGTTTGAAGAATAATCTCTCATTCTTGTTACATCATTAGGTTTTGTCAATACTAAAGAAGCTTTTAGTTTGCTAGCTACAGGTGACATTAATAATGCATCGTTATAACCATTACCTTCAGCTACGATTACACGGTTTGCATTAGGGTTAACAGCTTTTGATACTTTCACATTTGTAGTGTATCTGTCGTGACCTACAATTCTACTTACATTATTGCTAAAAGTTCTCAAGTAGGATTCTACTTGTTGAGATACTGATAATTTACCGCCAACTATTGTAATACTTCCTATTGCATTGTTTTTCTTTAATGATAATAAATAATCTTTAATAGATGTAGGAACTTCATTTTTTCTTACGAAAAGTATAGGTGCTTTTTTGTTTTGAGATAATACAGCAGATGATATAGCATCGCTATGATTTTCGCCAGAAGTTATAAGTATATTAGTTTTTTGTTTTTTATTTGGGTTATGTGTTTTTGTTGCTACTTTTGCATTAACTTCATATCTATCATGACCTGAAATTCTTTCAACAATTATTCCCAAATTTTTAAGTTGATTTATAACTGAATTACTTACAGATTTTTCTCCACCTAAGATATAAACTTTTTTAGGTTTATTCTTTTTCAAGTTTGTTAAAGTTGTGCTATCTAATGAAGATTGATTAGTAAATAATATTGGAGTGTTACCTCTGGATAATGACACAGCAGACAATGAATCTACAAATGTAGAGCTATTTGTCAAGATAACTGAATTTGATTTTGAGAAATATTCATCTCTTATATTAGTAGCTGTTTCGAATTTGCTAGATGAAGTAATTTTTTTAACATCAGCTCTTTTCATAGCTTTTACTTCAGATGGTTTTTTCGAAAGCTCTTTTGTATCTTCGATTTTTTCTGTTAAATCTTCTTTTGTAGCTTCTTCTCTATTTTCTTTTTCAGTATTTTCTTTGTTAACTTTCTCAGTTTGTTGTGCATCGTTGGATTTGATGGAATCCTCTGTATTCACATTTTCTTTTTCTTTAATTATATTTTGCAAATTTGTAGTGTGATTTATAGCGTCTTGTTTTACTTCTTCTACAAGCTTTGTATTGTCAACATCAGCAAATGAAGAAGTTGCATTTAAAGCAGAAAAGGTAAACATTAATCCCATCACTAACAATGGTTTTTTTATATTGTTCATTCTTCCTCCTATTTTTTCTATTTTTTAAGATTAAAAGATTTTTAATCTGAAAATTTAATATAATATATTGTAACACATTTGTAACCCGTTGTAACCTTTTTGTAATAAATTAGGTTAGAAAAACGTTAATTGTTACAAAAGCGTAACATTTAAATTGTAAATTTTTAGTTATATTACTTTAATTATTTGCGTATAGTATGATTAGAATATAAAATATAATTTAAGGAGGAAAGTTATGAAAACAGTAAAATTAAGTGCAGTTGTCGAAAAACTGGACTTGCATGTTGTAAGGACAAGTTCTGATTACGGAACTATTGAAATAACAAATTCTGAAATAAATAGACCGGGGTTGCAACTTTCTGGGTTTTTAGAAGAATTTCCATTCAGAAGAATACAGTTGTTTGGCAAGGCAGAGCTTGCATATTACATGGCTATGGATATTGAGCTAAGAAAAGAGAGAGTAAGATCGATGATGGAATATGATATTCCTTGTATTGTGTTCTCACATTATGCTCAAATTCCAGATGAGGTTAGAAAATTAGCTGAAGAATACGATAAAACGTTGTTGATTTCAGACAGAACTACCACAAGACTTATTTCTGCTCTTGATGAAGTATTGGAATATTTTCTGAGTGAAGAAGATACGATACACGCATCTTTATTAGATGTATTTGGTATGGGTGTTTTGTTGATGGGAGATAGTTCTGTAGGAAAAAGCGAAACCGCTTTGGACTTGGTCACTAGGGGACACAGACTTATTGCAGACGATGTAGTGGAAATTAGAAAAATCGAAAAAGGCCTATTGGCACAAGCTCCACTTAATATAAGGCACTATTTAGAAGTTAGAGGTCTTGGAATTTTAGACATTCAAAGATTATACGGAACTGGTTCTGTTAGGTTAACTACTTTTATAGATTTGGTAATCAAGCTTGAAAAATGGCAAGACGAAAAAGAATACGATAGGATTGGATTGGACGATCATACTACAGAAATTTTGGGAGTTGAACTTCCTTATCTTGAAGTTCCTGTAAAACCAGGTAGAAATATTGCTATGATTGTTGAGGTAGCAGTTAGAAATCAAAGACAAAAACTTTTGGGCTACAATGCTGCACAAGAGTTAAATAATAAGTTAATTGCTAATATGAAGAAAGAAACAGAAGAACATAGAAAACAGTTAAAAAATAACGAAAAATAATTTTAAGATAAAATATTTTGAGCAAGTTTAATATTCTTGCAATGAGAATTTTAATGAGTTATAATAATCCATAGAGCGGAGTTTTCCGTTTTAATTCAAACAATTTATTTATTTATATATAGGGGGTTAAATAAATGGCAAAACACATGAAAACCATGGATGGAAACACAGCTGCAGCTCATATAGCTTATGCATTTTCAGATGTGGCAACTATTTATCCAATTACTCCATCTTCACCAATGCCAGAAGCAATTGATGTTTGGGCAGCAGATGGACGTAAGAACTTATTCGGTGAAACTGTACAAGTAACTGAATTACAATCAGAAGGTGGAGCAGCTGGTTCTGTACACGGGGCTTTAGTTGCAGGGGCTTTGGCATCTACATTTACGGCATCACAAGGTTTGTTGTTAATGGTACCAAACATGTACAAAATCGCCGGAGAAAACTTACCTGGTGTATTCCACGTATCAGCAAGAGCTTTGGCATCACATGCACTTAGCATTTTTGGTGACCACCAAGACGTTATGGCTGCAAGACAAACAGGTTTTGCATTATTGTGTTCAGGTTCAGTTCAAGAAGTTATGGACTTAGCAGCAGTAGCTCACCTTGCTTCTATCAAAGGTAAAGTACCATTCTTACATTTCTTCGATGGTTTCAGAACAAGTCACGAAATTCAAAAAATCGAAGTTATGGATTATGAAGACTTAGCTAAGATTGTTGACTGGGAAGCTATTGATGAGTTCAGAAGAAATGCTTTAAATCCAGAAAACCCTAAGACTATGGGTACAGCTGAAAATCCAGACGTTTATTTCCAAGGTATGGAAGCTTCTAATACATACTATGAAGATATCGTTGGTATTACAGAAGGCTATATCAATGAAATTAACAAGATTACAGGCAGAAACTACGGATTATTCAACTACTATGGTGCAGATGACGCTGAAAATATTATAGTAGCTATGGGTTCAGCAACTGAAACTATCGAAGAAACTGTAGATTACTTATTAGGAAAAGGCGAAAAAGTAGGGGTAGTTAAAGTTCACTTATACAGACCTTTCTCTAAAGAACATTTCTTAAATGTAATTCCAAAAACAGTTAAGAAAATCGCAGTTTTGGATAGAACAAAAGAAAAAGGTTCATTAGGAGAACCTCTATACCTTGATGTTAGAGATTGCTTCTATGACCAAGAAAATAAACCAGTTATCGTTGGTGGTATCTATGGTTTAGGATCAAAGGATACAACTCCAACACACATCAATACAGTTTTTGAAAACTTAAAACAAGAAGAACCAAGAACACAATTTACTATCGGTATAGTAGATGATGTTACTCACAGATCATTAGAAGTTAAAGATGTTATCAACACATCACCTGAAGGAACTATCAGATGTAAATTCTGGGGATTCGGTTCTGACGGTACAGTAGGTGCTAACAAATCAGCTATCAAAATCATAGGTGATGGTACTGACATGTACGCCCAAGGTTACTTCGATTATGACTCAAAAAAATCTGGTGGGGTTACAATGTCTCACTTGAGATTCGGTAACAACCCAATCCACTCAACTTATCTATTAGATGAATCAGATTTCATTTCTTGTTCAAAACAAGCATATGTTTACCAATATGATTTATTAAGAGGTTTAAGAAAAGGTGGCACATTCTTACTAAACTGTATATGGAGTGAAGAAGAATTAGATTCGCACCTTCCAGGTAAATTAAAGAAATACATCGCTGAAAACGACATTAAATTCTACACAATAAATGCTTCTAAAATTGCAGCAGAAGTAGGATTAGGTGGAAGAACTAACATGATTATGCAAGCTGCATTCTTCAAATTATCTAAAGTATTACCTATAGATGAAGCTATTAAGAAATTAAAAGAATCCATAGTTGCTAACTACGGAAGAAAAGGTGAAGATATTGTAAACATGAACTACGCAGCAGTAGATCAAGGTATTGATCAACTTGTAGAAATCAAGGTTCCAGCTGAATGGAAAAACTCTGAAGAAGACGTTGAAAAAGACGCTAATCTTCCTGAATTCATAAAAGAAGTTGCAAGCGTAATGAACGCACAACAAGGTAATGATTTACCAGTATCTGCATTTAAAGACAGAGCAAACGGTGAATTCCCAATGGGTACTTCAGCTTACGAAAAGAGATGTATCGCTCTTAACGTTCCAGAATGGCAAATGGATAAATGTATCCAATGTAACCAATGTGCTTATGTATGTCCACACGCAGTTATCAGACCATTCTTATTAAATGAAGAAGACAGAAAGAATGCTCCTGAAACATTCGAAAGCAAAAAAGCAGTTGGTAAAGGATTTGAAGATTTAACATTCAGAATTCAAGTTTCACCAGCAGACTGTACAGGTTGCGGTAACTGTGCTGATGTATGTCCAGCAAAAGAAAAAGCATTAATCATGAAACCTTTCGAAGAACAATATCTTGCACAAAAAGATAACTGGACTTACGCTGTAGATGAAGTTGGATACAAAGAAGATTTATTGCCAGCAGAAAAAACAGTTAAAGGTTCACAATTCCAACAACCATTATTTGAATTCTCTGGTGCATGTGCTGGTTGTGGAGAAACTCCATACGCTAAATTAATCACTCAATTATACGGTGATAGAATGCTTATAGCTAATGCTACAGGTTGTTCATCAATCTGGGGTGCAAGTGCTCCTTCAACTCCTTACTGCACAAACGCTGAAGGTAAAGGACCAGCTTGGGCTAACTCATTATTCGAAGATAACGCTGAATACGGATATGGTATGCACTTAGCTATTAAGAAGATTAGATTACAATTAAAAGAAAAAATGCAAGCATTCTTAGACTTAAACATTGAAAGTCCATTGAATGAACCATTCAAAAAATTCGTTGATAACATGGATGATGTAGCTACATCAAAAGCATGTGCAGCAGAAATATTACAACACTTAGATGACAACACTAACAACGAAGAAGCTGAAGAATTATTGAAATATATAAGAACAGACAGAGACTTCTTAATTAAGAAATCTGTATGGATCTTCGGTGGAGACGGTTGGGCTTACGATATCGGATACGGCGGATTGGATCACGTATTAGCATCTGGTGAAAACATCAATGTTATGGTATTCGATACAGAAGTTTACTCAAATACTGGTGGACAAGCTTCTAAGTCAACTCCAACAGCAGCTGTAGCACAATTCGCTGCAAGTGGTAAGAAAGTTAGAAAGAAAGATTTAGGATTAATGGCATCAACTTACGGATACGTATATGTAGCACAAATCGCTATGGGTGCTAACCAAAATCAAACATTAAAAGCTATTAGAGAAGCGGAAGAATATGATGGACCATCATTAATCATTGCTTACTCACCATGTATCAACCATGGTATTAAAGCTGGTATGGGTAAGAGCCAACGTCAAGAAAAATTAGCTGTAGAAGCTGGTTACTGGCACTTATACAGATTCGATCCAACTCTTGCAGAAGAAGGAAAGAACCCATTCCAATTAGACTCTAAAGAACCAACTGGATCATTCCAAGACTTCATCAGAGGAGAAGTAAGATACATGTCATTACAAAAATCATTCCCTGAACAAGCTGAAGAATTGTTCCAAGAAGCTGAAAGAGATGCTAAGGAAAGATACAATAATTACAAGAGAATGTCAGAAATGGATTATTCTAACTCAGTAGAAGATACAGATGAAGCAAAAAAAGAAGAAAACCTTGATAAAGAAGGTAACAAAGTTGAATCTGTAGAAAAAGCTAAGGAAGAAGAAGGCGCAAAGAAAGAAGACGTTGTAAATCCAAATTCTACAAATAGATAATATAATAAAAACACTGTGAGATAATTCTCATGGTGTTTTTTATTACAAAAATTTAATAAATCAAATTTTCATTTATAAAAAAAACCTATAAATGAATTTAAAAGAAAGAATGCTGATATTTCAACGATATTTCCACAAAAATAGTCGAGGGATATTCAAATTTTTTCAAAATCTAATAAAAACAGTAGGATTTATTGAAATATTCAATAAATGAGCATATTTTAACAATATAAGTAGTCTTATTAGAGAATTAGTGATATTATATAATTGAATATAAACTTATAGGAGGGTTTTATGAATTTTTACGAAGAATCAAAAAAATTTGCAGTGGAACATATCGAACCATATGCAAAAAGTTCAGACGAAGAAGGTAGATTTCCTGTAGAATCATTTGAAGAAATGGGAAAAGCTGGCTATTTCAAATTACTTATTCCAGAAGAAATGGGTGGTTTAGGAAAGACTGCTGTTGAACATCAACAAGCTGTTTTAGCATTTGCTGAAAGCAATCCAACTGCTGGTCTTTGCTACATGATGCACAACGTAGCTTTAATGACAGTTCTTACACATGGTAACGAAGAATTAAAGAAAAAAATCGTTAAAGACATTGTTGAAAACAACAAATTCATGGCTTTAGCATATTCTGAATTCGGAACTGGTACTCATTTCTATATTCCAGAAATCAAAGTGACTAAAGATGGCGAAAAATTTGTTTTCAATGGTACTAAATCAATGGTAACAAGTGCTACTCATGCAAACTATTACTTAATTTTAACTCCATCAACTGAAAAAGAAGGAGCAATTAATAACTGGTTAGTTCCTTTAGAATCAGAAGGATTAGAATTCAAGATGAGTCATTGGAAAGGTATTGGTATGAAAGGTAATGTTTCATGTCCAATGACTATGAATGATGTTAAGTTAGATGAAGTTAACAGAATCGGCGAAGAAGGTTCAGGTGAAGAACAAGTATTCAACGTTGTTGCTCCATACTTCATTTTGGGATTGGCTAGTGTTTACACTGGATTGAACTTGAGATTATCAAAAGTTACTAACAATTACGCATTAAGAAGAAAATACCCTTCAGGCGATTCTTTAGCTAATATCGAAACAGTACAAGTTCACTTAGCTAAGATTTATACAAATGGTATGAGTGCCAAAGCTCTTACAGAATTAGCAGCTAGATCTTTAGTTGATGGCGAAGAAGACGCAGTATGCAAGATTATCGCAGCGAGAGTTGCTGCTATTGAAAATGCAATAGAATCGTCAACACTTGCAATGAGAGTAGGTGGAGGTAAGACTTACAACTGTGCATCTGAAATCCAAAGATTAATGAGAGATGCTTATGCAGGTCAAATCATGGCACCATCATTAGACATTCTAAATGTTTGGTTAGGAAGAGCTATAACAGGACAACCACTATTATAATATTGTAAATTTATCGGAATTTATGAACAGTAAAGTTTTTGCTTACAAACAAATATTCTAGCTGTTTGTAAGTTCCGATTTTTATTTGAAAATTTTATCAAACTTTTATAAAATAATAGAGTAGAAATTTTTAGGAGGAATTAAATGAAAAAATTAAAAGTAGGTGCGGTTATTTACGCTCCAAGAGTAACAGTTATATGGGATTTAATAACAAAATTTTACGAAGAAAATGGCGCTGAAATTGAAGCTGTATTCTTCAAAGATTACAAATTGCAAGTGGATGCTTTAATGAATGGCGAAATCGATGCAGCATGGAACTCTCCATTGGCACAATTAGATGCGCACTTAAGATCTGACGGAAAAGAAAAAATCGGATGTATGAGAGATACAGACAGAGATAGAAAAACTTATCTTGTAGTAAAAAAAGGAAAATTCGAAAATATTTCTGATTTAAAAGGCAAAACAATAGGTTTTGGAGCTATAGACTCTCCACAAGCAAGACTTATTCCTATAAATTTCTTACACAATAATGGTTTGGAATTTGGTAAAGATTACACAGAAAAAAGATTTGATATCGGTGTTGGCTTACACGGAGACCACGTTGGTGGAGAAAAAGACAGCATGATGGCTATGGTTAATGGCGAAGTAGATGCTACTTTCTGCTTAGACTTAAACTATGATGCATGGATTAACGACGGTACAATCGACAAAAACGATGTTGAAGTTTTAGCTAAAAATGATAACTTCGACCATTGTGTATTCACATTTACTCCAGAAACTTCTGATGAAGACATCAAAGCATTTGATGATATTATGTTCAAGATGGATTACAACAACGAAAAAGACAAAGAAATCATGGACCTTGAAGGACTTAAACAATGGGTTCCTGGCAGAAGAGACGGTTTCAAACAAATTACTGAAGCTAACGAATATTTAGGTAATTTCATAAAGGAATACAATAGTGAACAATAAATTATTCAATACCTCTTTGATCGGATCTATGCCAAGAGGTAATGAAATATTGAAAGCTCGTAGGATGTTAAAGGCTAATATGATTAGCCTTTCTGACTACGAAAAAATGGTATATGATAAAACGAAAGAAGTTGTACAATTACAAGAAGATTTGGACATTGATGTTATAACAAGCGGTGAAATTGAAAGAGACAATTACGTTTCATTTATTTCTGAAAAACTTGGTGGGGTAACTCAAATGAGCATGGCAGAAATGCTGGATTATGTCGATGATAAAAGAGAATTCGAAAATATTTTGAATACTTTGGATGTTCCAGCTACATCAATTAAGAACGCTATTTGTACGGGAAAATTGGAATATAAAGGAGACATTGTATCAGAAGAATTAAAACTTTTGAAATCTTTGACTGATAGACCTGTCAAGATAACGATGCCTGGACCATACTTGGTTACAAGAAGTATGTGGCTTGCAAATGTAAGTTCAAAATACTACGACAGCAAAGAAGATTTGGGTGAAGATGTAATTGAAATTTATAGAAAAGAAATAAAAAGTCTTCAAGAAATCGGAGTAGATGTTATTCAATTTGATGAACCAGTTCTTACAGAAATAGTGTTTACTGAGGGTAAACCAAGAACTTTCATGTGTGCATCTTTGTCAACTAGAAAAGATCCAACTGAAGAGTTGAAGTTTGCCACACATTTGATTAAAAGCGTTATCGATAGTATCGATAGGGATAAGTCCATATGTTCATTACACGTATGCCGTGGTAACTGGAGTAAGAACGAGAGTATTTTATTGACAGGACCATACACTCCACTTTTGGATTTATTTGCTGATATCAATGCTGATTTGTTAGCGTTAGAATTTTCCACTCCAAGAGCAGGTGAATTAAAAGCACTATTGGCAGATGAAAGAATTAACAACAAAGTGATTCTAGGTCTAGGAGTGCTTAATCCAAGATTGGATGATAAGGAAGATACAGATGGAATTTACAAAAGAGCTAAGGAAGCTCTTACATTTATTGAGAAGGATAAGTTGTGGTTAAATCCAGACTGTGGATTTGCTACATTCTCCAATAGACCAGTAAATGAATACGACCACATTAGAGAAAAACTACAATCTATGATTGATGCTAGAGATAAATTGAGGAAAGAATATGAATGATGATATAAATTCATTCCAAAAGAATTTCAGAGCTATTGTATCCGATGATTTGGTCAAAGTTTACAATGAAAAATCGTGTATTCCTGTAGACTCATCTATTTCTTTTGATTCAGAAAAAGAAGAATTCACATCTATTGATTTCTTTGTAAGTTCAATTGTTTCGGAATTGATTTTGACGATGATGAGGGTTGCTAAGAAAAAAAATACTATATTGCAAGATATCGAGGCTAAGGTTAACTTAGATATAGACAATCCAATGTACCTTTTAAATGTTATCGGTTTTGAAGATAAGAGTATTATCAAAAAAATTGACGTCGATATTTATTTTTTCTCTTTTTACGAAGGGGAAGAATTACAAGAATTTTTGGATGAAGTTTTAGATAGAACTTTGATTTACAATTCTATAAAAGATTTGGTAAATGTTAATTTTAAAACTGTTTTATAACTTGTAAATTATTTTATTTGTGATATAATACTATAAAATATTAAATTCTATAGGTAAGATAGTAGTATAAATGAAACTTCAAGAGAGGAAATGGTTGGTGCGAATTTCTAAGGGAAGTTTATATGAATGGGGTTATCTGAATTTTGAATGAAAATGAGTAGTTCAAAAAGTGTTTCTCACTTTACAGGGATAGGATATGGAAGTATCTGAAAGAGATGTGTGCATTTTTGCACATAAATTAGGATGGTAACGCGAGTTTTGACACTTGTTCCTTTTGAGGAACAGGTGTTTTTTTATTATAAAGGCAGGTGAGTGTGATGAAATGAACTTATGAAATAAATTTTAATAATCAAAATAAAGGCAAAATTACAAATTTTATAAGAGAGAAAGGAATGTATTATGGATTCAAAAAAATTAACAGTAAGTTCTATATTTTTAAGTGTTGGGTTATTACTTCATTACATTACACCTGCGTTGGTTATGGGTGTAAAGCCTGATTTTCTATTAGTGATGATGTTTTTGGGGATTTTCTTCATGGATAATGTGAAAGAAGCTTTTGTGTTGAGTTTATTTGCAGGGTTACTTGCTGCGTTTACGACTAATTTTCCTATGGGACAACTCCCAAATATTTTAGATAAAATAGTTTCGGGATTTGTCGTATACTATCTGTTCAAAGTTATGGGCAAAAATAAAGCAATATCAAATTTTGTGTTTATGATAGGAACACTAATTAGTGGGCTTGTATTTTTGGTGACAGCAATTCCATTGGGAATGGGAACTGAAAATTTCGCGACACTTCTTTTGTCGATGTTTTTTGCAGTTTGTGTTCCAACTTCGATTTTGAATACTATCGTAGGGATTTTCTTCAAAAAAATAATGTATCGCACAAATTACGCAAAAATCAACGCCCAATAATGATATTTATCTAAAATTAGTATATACTATTAATATAGATAAAAATGAGGTGATTTTATGAAATACGCAGAAGAGGGCGTACAATATCATTTGAATATTAAAAAAGGGGATGTTGGAAAGTATGTTATACTTCCTGGAGATCCAAAAAGATGTGAAAAGATTGCAAAATATTTTGACGATGCGAAGTTAGTTGCAGACAACAGAGAATATGTGACATATACTGGAAGTTTGAATGGAGTAAAAGTTTCTGTAACAAGCACAGGAATTGGAGGAGCATCTGCAGCTATTGCAATGGAAGAGCTTGTAAAAGCTGGTGCTGATACTTTCATTAGAGTTGGAACTTGTGGAGGAATCCAAGAAGATGTAAAAAGCTCTGATGTAGTTATAGCAAACTCTGCAATAAGAGCAGAAGGAACGAGTAAAGAATACGCACCGATAGAATTTCCAGCAGTTGCTAACTTAGATGTGACAAATTCTTTGGTAAAAGCTTCAAAAGATTTAGGACAACATTATCACGTTGGAGTTGTTCAATGCAAGGACAGCTTTTATGGACAACATGAACCTGAAAAAATGCCAATTTCATACGATTTATTAAATAAATGGGAAGCTTGGAGAAGGCTTGGTACATTGGCAAGCGAAATGGAATCCGCAGCACTTTTTGTGGTTGCAAATTACCTTGGCGTAAAATGTGGATCTTGTTTTTTGGTTGTGGCTAATCAAGAACGTGAGAAGAAAAATTTGGACAATCCTGTCTGCCACGACACTGATATAGCCATTAAAGTTGCCATCAATGCAATAAAAAATTTAATTGAAGAAGATAAGACAGAATAAATTATAAAAAACAAAATAAAAAATTTTGACAAATTATAAATTAGATGTTATACTATAAATAGTTAATAACGTTTTCATTTATCCATTAAAGCTGGATATCTCCTTATGTAAAAAAACAAAACTAGGTATTGTGACCTAGTTTTGTTTTTTTAATTTATTTTGAAGTTTTTCTAATTGTTTATATATTTCATCATCTATTGTAACAATGTTTTCGCTAGACTGTTTTCTTTTTTTGAGCTTTGATCTTCTGAGATTTTCTTTTAAAGTAAGATAATTTTTCCAAAGCTCGTTGGCACTAATTCTAATTCCGCCGCGAGATAGTATAATTCTTTGAATCATTCCATCGTTACTTGCTACATACATTTTGTCGTGCTTTTTCATATCGTTGACTTTTCTTTCGATATATCTGTCTGCGGATTCGTGCTCTTTCGTGTATACTACAGTTAGATTATCGCGTTTTTCTTCAATGCTCATTCCACCCTTTACAAGATAAGCATCAAACACTACATAAACTTGTTCGCCGCTAAGGTTCTGGTATTCTTTCATAATATCAATAAGTTCTTCACGAGCACTATCCAAGTCCACATCGTTTGAAAGTTTGTACAAATTAGGCCAAGCGTTTATTATATTATAACCATCGACATAAAGATAAATTTGTTTATTCTTCATACCTTTGACGTATGATTTCATAAATTAGAATGCTCGCTGCATTAGAAGCGTTGAGTGATTCTGTTTTTCCATACATAGGGATTTTAATTAATTGGTCGCAGTTTTCTCTGACTAATCTTGAAATTCCTTTGCCTTCATTTCCAATTACAAGGCCAATGGCACCTTTCAAGTTAGCTTGTGTGTGAGTTTGTGAAGCTTCACCACAAGCACCATAAATCCATACGTTATGTTCTTTTAGGTAATTGATTGTCGTGGTTGTATTTGTAACTCTAGCGATTTTGATATTAAATACAGCTCCTGCACTTGTTTTAATAGCAGTAGCGTTGACTTCGCATGCACGGTGTTTTGGAATTATAACTCCGTGGCATCCAGCAACTTCTGCAGTTCTAATGATGGAACCTAAATTGTGTGGGTCTGTGATTTCATCCAATATAATCAAGAATGGATCTTCATTTTTTTTCTTAGCGTATATTAACATTTCGTCAACGTTTGAATATCCGAAGCTTGGCATTTTTGCCATTACACCTTGATGTGCAGTATTTTCTGCGAATTTTTCGATGAACTTTTTATCGACATATTCTATTTTTATTCCCTTATCATAAGCTTTTTTTTCTATTTTTTTTATAAATCCCTTTAGTTCGCCTTTTTGTATGTACAGATTAGTAACTCCCATATCCATTTCCAAAGCTTCCATTACAGGATTTCTACCGACTAAATATTGCATTTATTCTCCTCATTCTTAACATTTTAATGTTATAATCTTATTAGATTATACAATATAAAGCAATTTCTTACAATTAATAGGGGGAACTAATGGGAAACGAAATAATGATGCAAGCTTTCGAATGGTATTTGCCAGATGATGGAAATTACTATGAAAATTTGATTAAAGAAGCTAAAAATTTAAAAGAAAAGGGAATAGACGCGTTGTGGCTTGCTCCTGTGTTCAAAGCAACTGGAACTAATGATGTGGGTTATGGCGTGTATGATTTGTATGATTTAGGGGAATTTGACCAAAAAGGATCTGTGCGTACAAAATACGGAACTGTTCAACAATTAAAAAAGTTAATAGAAGTTTTGCACGAAAATGATATAAAAGTGTATGCAGATGTGATTTTAAATCATAAGGCTGGAGCGGATTTTTCAGAAATTTTTAAGGCTTATGAAGTGGATTCTAATGATAGAACAAAAAGACTAACAGACGCTTATGATATTGAAGGATGGACTGGATTTGATTTTAAGGGTAGAAATGGAAAATACTCTGAGTTTGTGTGGCATTTTCAACATTTTAATGGTGTAGATTATGATAATAAACAACAGAAGAAGGCTATTTTTGAAATAGTTGGAGAAAACAAAGGTTTCAGTAGCAATGTATCTTTTGAAAAAGGAAACTTCGATTATTTGATGTTTGCAGACATTGATCACAAACACCCAGATGTCAAACAAGAGCTTTTTAACTGGGGAGAGTGGTTTGTAAAATACTTGGATGTCGATGGATTCAGATATGATGCCTTAAAACACATAGACGATCAATTTATCATAGAATTTACGAAACATATTCAAAAAGTTGTTGACAGAGATTTTTATTTTTTCGGTGAATATTGGTTACAAGACAGGGATAACACTAATCATTATTTGTACGATACGAAATACGATTTGGATTTGTTTGATGTGGCTCTTCATTTTAATATGCATTTTGCATCGAAAATGGGAAATAGCTATGATATGAGAAAAATTTTCGACAATACTTTGGTTAAAGAACATCCGGCAATTGCTGTTACATTCGTGGATAATCACGACAGCGAACCAGGTCAATCATTGGAATCATTTGTAGAACCTTGGTTTAAAAAGATTGCGTACGGTTTGATTCTACTTAGAAAAGACGGATATCCTTGTGTGTTTTATGGCGATTATTGTAAAATAGGTGGAGAATTTAATATCGAAGGGAAAAAGGATATTATAGATAATTTGATGTACATCAGAAAACACTACGCATTTGGAGAACAGACAGATTATATGGAAAATGAAAATTTGATAGGTTGGATTAGACACGGCGATGATTATCATAATCCAATGGCTGTTGTAATCAGCACAGCTGACATCAATACTTTGAGAATGAATGTAGGAAAGGAAAATGCAGGTAAAAAGTATACGGAAATCACTGGAACAAATTCTAATGAAATTGTAATTGATGATGAAGGATTCGGGGGTTTTGAAGTGGGAGCTGGAACTTTGAGCGTGTGGGTATGTAATGAGTAAATTTTATGCAGTAAAAATTGGGAGAAATCCTGGGATATACAATAGTTGGTCAGAGTGCCAACAACAAGTAAATGGTTTTAAGGGAGCGATTTTCAAATCTTTTAAGACAAAAGAAGAGGCAGATAATTTTATAAATGGCGAAGATAATAAAAAAGTAGCGTCCATTGATAACTTAAATGAAAATGAGTGTGTGGCTTATGTAGATGGATCATTCAAAAAAGATACGGGAGAATATAGTTTTGGTTGTGTGTTGTTTCACGATGGTAAAATCGACAAATTCAATCAAAAATTTCCAAAATCAGAATACTCAACTCATAGAAATGTATCGGGAGAAGTTAGTGGATCTGTGTTTGCAATCAAAAAAGCTGTGGAGTTAAACATGAGAGAAATCACGATTTTTTATGATTATCAAGGAATAGAAAGCTGGGCAACTGGCGATTGGAAGACCAACAACAATCTAACAAGAAATTACAAGAAATTTATCGACGAAATAAAGCCTCAAATAAACATTAATTTCGTAAAAGTCAAAGGCCACTCTAACGACACGTATAACGATATGGCTGATGCATTAGCAAAACAAGCGTTGGGGATAGGAGAATAATAAAATATTTATTAAATAAAAAGTAGATTACATTTTTTCTAAGAATATCATACGGAATAAATTGTTCTGATTTCAAATCGAAGAACTACGTAAAAATCTAACTGTTTGAGAGCTTGTTCGAGTTTTGGATTTTAGTAGTTCGAGATTACGAAATCTTCAATTTATGTAGTCAGATATTCGTGTAAAAATGCTTTTCTACTTTTTTATCTATCTTATAAAAAACTCTCACGAAAATCGTGAGAGTTAAGTTTTATTTAAATATTATCATAAGTTGTGTGATTTTTCTCTTATCTACATTTACTACGACGAATTTTAAATTTTCAAATTCTACTTCATCCTTTGATGTTGGCATTCTATCTAAGAGTTCAATCACAAATCCACCTATTGAATCGAATTTGTCGCTTTGAATGTGAAGGTCAAATCTTTCGTTTACTTCATCAATTCTCATTTCAGGATCAACTAAGTATTCATTGTCGCTAAGTTTAGTTACTTCTTTTTCGTTGTCGTATTCATCGTCGATTTCTCCGACAAGTTCTTCCAAAATATCTTCCATCGTTACAATTCCACTAGTTCCACCGTACTCGTCGATAATTATACTGATGGAAATATTTTTAGTTCTCATTTGTTTGAACAAATCCACTACTGGAATGTATTCATAAGCATAAAATGCTGGTTTTAGGATATCTCTGACTTTAAAATCTCGGTCATCTTCGATGATTTTGTGCGCTAATTCTTTTATGTGAAGAACGCCTATAATATCGTCGATACTGTCCTCGTAAACAGGAATTCTAGAATAAGTAATATTTTTGATAATTTCCTTCAAATCACTCTCTGCATCTTCAATATCAACTGATGCCATGCTAGTTCTTGGAGTCATAATATCAACTGCTAGAGTTTCCTTTAATTCCAACGCATTTATCATGATTTCAGTTTCTTGATTTTTCAGTACGCCTTCTTCTTCACTAACTTCCACCAAAGTTTTTAGTTCTTCTTCGGTAAGTATCGAACTATCCTCATCTTCGCCAACGAAAAGTTTGATTATCAAACGAGTTAAGAGGTTTAATACTTTTACAATTGGTTTGAAAACTATCGTCAATAAATATATAAATCTTGAAAATTTCAATGCCACGGATTTGTTTTTGTATTGTGCAATTGTTTTTGGTAAAACCTCTCCAAAAATCAACACAAAAACAGTCATTACAACTGTAGATATTAAAGCTCCGTTTTGATGAAAAATATTTGTAAATAAAATTGTAGCTATAGAACTCGCTGCGATATTTACAATGTTGTTACCAATCAAAATAGTAGATATGGTAGTTTGCATATTATCGTGCAGTTTCTTCAGTAAATGTGCATTTTTGTTATCCTTTTGGTCTAATTGTCGAACTTTTATTTTGCTTACAGATGTTATCGCCGTTTCACTTGATGAAAATACGGAGGACATTGCAACCAATAACACTAACGCAATTATTTGCGAGACACTCGAACTGTCCATTACATCACTCTCCAAACATATCGTAACATATATAAATATAGTTGTAAATAAAATATTTTGACAAAATTTTAAATAAAAAACATAACGATTTAGAAAACTAAAAATAATTTAACAACAAACAAATCCATCAATATGGTATACTATAGATGTAGATAATACAGTAAAAAAGAAACGGTGATGAAAATGGATTTAAAAGAGAAAATTAGAGTTATAGACGGATTTCCAAAAGAAGGAATCTCATTCAAAGATATTACTACATTGTTAAACGATAAAGAAGCCTATAAACACGCAGTAGACCTTATGGTAGAAGATTTAAAAGGCAAAGACATAACTGTGATAGCAGCTCCAGAAGCTAGAGGATTTTTGTTTGGATCAGCTGTAGCATATGCACTTGGAGTTAGATTTGTTCCTGTTAGAAAACCAGGAAAACTTCCTGGAGAAGTGTCAGAGTATTCTTATGATTTGGAATATGGTACCGACAAATTAGAAGTACACAGAGACGCGATTCATGAAGGCGACAAAGTTGCTATAGTTGACGACTTATTGGCAACAGGTGGAACTGTGAATGCAGTAGCTAAGTTAGTTGAAAAAAACGGTGGCGAGATCACTGCTATGGAATTTTTGATTGAACTTACTGAACTTGGCGGAAGAGATGTCAACAAAAATTATTATATCAACACTTTAGTACAATACGATATCTAAATCTTATCCACATGTCATGCATGATCTAAATCTTATCCACATGTCATGCATGTGGATTTTTAATTGCAAAAAAAGCACAACCAAAATTTATGGCTGTGCTAAATTTACTATTTGCTTTGCATTAATAAATTGTATTTTATATCCCACAATTTTTGTGACAAATCGACGTGGAACAAATGAGGATGTTCAAATCTTTTTACTTCTTCCCATTGTTCAGCAATTTGTTCATTTTTTCTTTCGATTATTTTATCTAATGTTGGAAGGTCGTACACCAATTCTCCCTTGTCAAACACTCTAACCAACAATTCTTTTGTTGTGAAGTTGGTTAATGTTTTTCTCTTCCAAGTGTGAATAGGGTGGAAGATTTCCAAATCCTTTGATTCGTCGATTTTTTCATCGTGAAGAGTTATCAAATCAGCTTCTGCTTTGCCGCTATTCTTGTCGTAAATTCTGTAAACTGTTTTGAATCCAGGAGTTGTAATTTTTTCGATATTTTCACTGATTTTAATCTTAGGAATTATTTCTCCGTTAGGTTTTTCAACCGCACATAATTTGTACACGCCGCCTAAAACTGGATCTGATTTTGCAGTTATTAATCTTTCGCCAACGCCAAATCCATCTAGTTTTGCTCCTTGTTCAATCAAATCAGAGATTGTGTATTCATCAAGTGAATTACTTGCCATGATTTGACAATTTTCATATCCAGCATCATCCAACATTTTACGGGCTTGTTTTGATAAATAAGCAAGGTCACCACTGTCAATTCTGATGGACATATTTTTAATTCCACGAGGTTTCAAAACTTCGTCAAAAACTTTTATCGCATTTGGAACACCGGATTTTAAAACGTTATAAGTGTCCACTAAAAGTGAGCAAGAATTTGGGAAAATTTCGGCGTATTTTTTGAAAGCTTCATATTCTGAATCAAACATCATAATCCATGAGTGAGCCATTGTACCAAAAGCAGGAACATCGTAAGTGATATCTGTCAAAGTATTGCTTGTAGCAGTAGCACCACCTATGAAAGCTGCTCTTGCACCCAGAACTGTAGCATCCACACCTTGCGCACGCCTTGCGCCAAATTCCATAACAACTCTTCCTTCAGCTGCATGAACAATTCTATTCGTTTTAGTTGCAATCAATGATTGATGATTGATTGATAAAAGTGCGAAAGTTTCTATCAATTGCGCTTGTGGAGCAGGTCCACGAACTATCATCAAAGGTTCGTTAGGAAATGCAACAGAACCTTCAGGCATTGCCCACACATCGCATTCAAATTTGAAATTTCTAAGATAATCTAAGAATTTTTCACTGAACATATTCTTGCTTTTGAAATATTCGATATCTTTTTCGTCAAACTTCAAATTTTGAATATATTTAACCACCTCTTCTAATCCCGCAACGATAACAAATCCTCCGTTGTCTGGAATTCTTCTAAAATACAAATCAAAATAAGCATATTCATCTTCCATATTGTTTTCCAAATATCCATTCATCATTGTAAATTCGTAGAAATCAGATAACATGCTTAAATTTTCATAATTTTTCCAATCCATAATCTGCCTCCATATTTTATTATGAATATTATAATCCAAATCCAAATGTTTGACAAAGTATTTTAAATATTATATAATAACCATACCACCAGTAGGGGGGGTAGAAAGGAGAAAAATGGAAGAAATAAAATTAAAAATACAAGGCATGAGCTGTGAATCATGTGCGGCTAGAATAGAAAAAGTTTTAAGTAAATACGAATACATCGACACAGTTAACGTGAACTTGCTTCAAGAATACGCATATTTGAAATTAAAAGAAGGATACGATATAGAAACTATCGTAGGGAAAATAAAAAAAGCGGGATATGATGTTCCTGTGAAGACATCGAAGTTTGACATAGAAGGAATGAGTTGTCAGTCATGTGCATCTAGAATTGAAAAAGTTTTGAACAAAAATAATTTCAAAGATGTTAACGTAAATTTGTTGCAAAACTCACTTACAGTAAGTTTTTATGAGGGATACAAGACCAATTCTGAAGTAAAAAGATTAGTCGACAAAGCAGGATATTCTGCAGAAATAAAAACAGACAATAAAATAGCTAACGAAAAAAATATAACTGAATACGAAAAATTGAAACGTGATTTTATAATTTCTGCGATTTTTTCAATTCCTTTGTTTTCAGCGATGTTTTTTCACATGGCAGGAGTTCACACGATTTTAAATAATGGATATTTTCAATGGGCGTTGGCAACTGTGGTTCAATTCTACATTGGAAGAAGATATTATGTGAATGCGTACAAATCACTAAGAGGTGGAGGAGCTAACATGGATGTTCTCATAGCTTTGGGAACAAGTGCTGCCTACTTCTACTCGATTTATCATGTATTAATAGGATCTGACCAATTGTATTTTGAATCGTCTGCTGTTGTTATCACTTTGATTTTACTCGGAAAAGTTTTCGAAAAAAGAGCGAAGACTAGAACTACTGATGCTATAAGTAAATTAATGGGACTCCAAGCGAAAAAAGCTAACGTAATAAAAAATGGTAAAACTATCGAAACTGATATTGAAGATGTAATGGTTGGAGATAAAATTCTCGTAAAACCAGGAGAAAAAATCGCTGTTGATGGAATAATTGTTGAGGGAAGTTCATCGATTGATGAATCTATGATTACTGGAGAATCGATGCCTGTACAAAAACAAGTTGGAGATGAATGTATTGGCTCTACGATTAATAAAAATGGATCATTTGTATTTGAAGCGAAAAAAATTGGCGAAGATACAGTTCTAAGTCAAATCGTAAAATTAGTGGAAGATGCACAATCCAACAAAGCGCCAATTCAAAGATTAGCAGATAAGATTTCATCTGTTTTTGTACCCATTGTTATTGTAATCGCTGTGATTACATTCGCCATCACTTATTTTGTGACAAAACAATTTGACAGAGCGTTGTTAAATTCCGTTTCAGTTCTTGTAATAGCGTGCCCTTGTTCATTGGGACTTGCAACTCCTACAGCTATTATGGTAGGAAGTGGCAAAGGCGCAGAGCTTGGAATTCTAATAAAAAGTGCAGAAGTTTTAGAAACTGCAAACAAAATCGATGCAGTTATTTTGGATAAAACAGGAACAATTACAAATGGTAAACCAGAAGTTGTAGATTACCAATCAAAAGATACAGACTTCTTAAAAATTGTATCATCAATTGAACAAAATTCCGAGCATCCACTTGCAGATGCTGTAGTTAAAGAATATGAAAAAAATAGTTCGGAGTTCTATAAAGTTGAAGATTTCGATTCGATTACTGGTAAAGGACTTTCAGCTAAAATAAATAATGACAATTACTATATTGGCAATGAAAAATTGATGAGAGACAATAATATTAATGTCAATGTAGATATTCAAAAATATCAATCTCAAGGAAATACAGTTGTGCTTGTTGGAAAGAACGATGAATTTTACGGATATATTTTGATTGCAGATAAAATAAAAGAATCCTCACAAGAAGCTGTTTCAAAATTAAAAGACGATAATATCGATGTATATATGATAACTGGTGATAGCGAAAATACTGCAAAACATATCGCAGAAAAAGCTAACATCGACCATGTAATAGCAGAATGTTTGCCAAAAGACAAATCAGATAAAGTGTTGGATTTGAAAAATAAAGGTAAAAAAGTTGGAATGGTTGGAGATGGAATAAACGATGCTCCAGCACTTGCGACAAGTGATGTTGGATTTTCTATTGGAACTGGTACAGATGTTGCGATTGAGGCAAGTGACATCACAATTATAAATGGCGATTTAAATAAAGTTAATACTGCGATAAGATTAAGTCACAGAGTAATAAAAACAATAAAACAAAATTTGTTCTGGGCGTTTTTCTACAATGTTGTTGGTATTCCGATTGCTGCATTTGGATTTTTGAATCCAATGATAGCAGGTGCTGCAATGGCGTTCAGTTCGGTAACCGTAGTTACAAATTCGTTAAGAATCAAAAATTTTAAGGAGGAAAAATAATGAAAAAAGAATTTGAAGTATTGGATATGGTGTGCAATCATTGCGTAGAATCAGTGACAAATGCTTGTAAATCAGTCGATGGAGTTACAGATGTAAATGTTTCATTAGAAGACAAAAAAGCCGTAGTTGAAGGCGATTTTAATGAAGATGAGATCATCAAAGCTATTGATGAAATAGGATTTGAGGCTACTGTGAAATAATGACCGAACACAAACAAAAAGCCCTCAAAAAAATCAAAACAGTTCGTGGACAACTGGATGCAATTGTAAATATGATTGAAGAGGACAGATATTGTGTGGATATTTCCACTCAGATTTTGAGTTGTATTGGTCAATTGAAAAAAGCGAACATCGACATTTTAAACGGACATATGAGAACTTGCGTTAAACATGCAGTAGAAAATGATAATGCAGATGAAAAAATCGAAGAAGTAATCAACATTATTGACAAATATATCAAATAATGAAGACTTCCCCAGAGCAAATGAAAATTTGTAAGGGGAAGTTTTTTGATTTTTTTGATTTAGTGATTAGTATCGTTTGCAAAAATGTAAATTGGGTATATATAGAATAAGAAAATAAGAAATTATTTCTTAATTCATAAACAGGAGGAATTTTATGAAACTTAATTATGTAACAAAAGATATCAAATTGACTGATGATTTGAAACAAATGGCAGAATCTAAATTACACAAGTTAGATAAATATTTCCATGACGAACAACAAGCTCGTGTAGTATTCAAAAAAGAAAAAGACAAAGCGAGAGTTGAAGTCACTATAATTTTAGATAAAGGAGTTGTTTTAAGAGCGGAAGAATCCAACGAAGAAATTAAAACAGCTATCGACAAAGTTGAAGACGCGTTAGCAAGACAAATAAGAAAACACAAAACAAAATTACAAAAGAGATTTACAGAAAGTAATTCAATAAGATTTGAAGCTGTTGAAGAAAACAACGACAAAGAAATCCCAACAGGTGCTATCGTTAAGACAAAAGAATTCGGAATCAAACCAATGGACAAGGAAGAAGCTATCATGCAAATGGAATTAATCGATCATGATTTCTTCGTGTTCTTGGATTCAAAAACTAATAATGTAAATGTTGTTTACAAGAGAAAAGATGGCAACTACGGATTATTAGTTCCAGGATTTGAAAAATAGTAAAAATGTTCAAATTGATGATATAATAAGAGAGAAATAAGATTTCTCTCTTATTTGATTGTGCACTTAAGTGTGTTGAGCGAACGAAGTGAGAGAAACAAAAAAACCACCTGCTATGCAGGTGGAAGACATTAGCTTAAGCTTCAAGCAAAACAAAACCTCCTATGATAAAATAGTGTTGCCTGACAAGCTGCACA
>CAJUSY010000011.1 GCA_910589545.1 Peptoniphilaceae bacterium | reverse complement strand
CATTTCAAACTAAAAGTGGAAAAACTATGCACCTAATAGTGGATCACTCATCAAATCAAGATAATGTAAGATTATTAACAGAAGTAGGAGAGCAAGACCTACTTAATATGATTGAATCAGAAGATAAAAATACTATAAAGGTTGAAGAGCCTAAGAAAGAAGAAGTAAAAAAAGAAGAACCTAAGACTGTTCCAGTAAAAGAAGAAAAGAAAAGCGGGATAGGTTCATTTCTAATTGTTGCACTTGTAATTGGAGGAGTAGTAGGAGCAGGATATTATTTTAAGGTAGTTAAAGCTAAGGAAGATAAAATGTTGGAAGACTTTGAAGAAGATGATGAAGATTATATTAGTGAGTCAGAAGATGAATCTGACAATGAAGAAAGTAATGAAGAATCACTAGATGATGATGACGATGAACTATTATAAGGATATGAAAATTTAATCTAAATTGATTATTTCTCCCGAATATGATACAATATTCGGGAGAAAGGTGGTGCAAAATGAATTCCTATTTAGATCAAATAAAAAATAGAATTAATGATTTTGATAGCAGAAAAGTTTTTATAAACAATGATTTCTTAGATATAGCAGGAAATGAAACTGTTCGTAGAACTTTAAATCAACTAGTTAGTGAAAATAAAATAAAAAGAGTAATTAATGGATTCTATTATAATCCAATATACAGTGAATTAATCGGAGAGTACGAAGCAGTATCAATTCACGAGTTAGCACTTGCCATAGCAAGAAAATACAATTGGAATATTGCACCATATAATAGTACAGCCTTAAACTTATTAGGACTTTCAACACAAGTTCCAACTCACTATAAATATATATCTAGTGGAAGATATAAAGAATATAAAATTGGGGATACGGTTTTAGAATTTAAAAAAGTAAATCCAGGAGAGATTGCTAATATGTCCCTAAAGACTGCAACAGTTATTCAAGCAATTAAGTCTTTGGGTAAAGAAAATATAACAAGCGAAGTTATACAAAAAATAAGAGAAAACTTAAGTGAAAAAGAAAGAATAGACTTAATGAACGAATCAAAATCAGTTCCTGCATGGGTATATGAAGTAATAAGGGAAATTTGTGAGGGCAAAAATGAATAAGTTTTATATAGAAGACAAAGAAGACTTAAGAGTTTTAATAGTAAATACAGCCAGAAAGAAAAATATATCTGAAGCAGTCATTGAAAAAGACTATTGGGTTACTTTTATCTTAGATTATCTATTTAATGAAAACAAATGGAGGGAATATTTTACCTTTAAAGGAGGAACATCACTTTCAAAATGCTTTGGACTTATAGAAAGATTTTCTGAAGATATAGATCTAATCTTAGATTGGCGAGTATTAGGTTACGAAGAAAAAGAACCTTGGTTAGAAAGATCAAATACTAAACAGGATAAATTCAACAAAGAAGTCAATGAAAAGACTGAAATCTTTTTAAGAGATGAATTATTAAAAGTATTAGAACAAGATTTCAAGGACATGGACTTTGAATTTATGATTGATACTCTTGATCCACAAACAATTCTATGTAAATATCCTAAAATCTTTGAATCTAATTATTTGACACAAAATATAAGACTCGAAATAGGAAGTCTTGCAGCATGGACACCTGCAATTGAAGTGGAAATCCTGCCAATAATTGGAGAAGCCTATCCAAATGTTTTTAAAGAAAAAACTAATATAAGAACAGTATCAGCAGAGAGAACTTTTTGGGAAAAAGCAACAATTTTACACCACGAAGCAAATAGACCAGAATCTTCTCCTATGCCACATAGGTATGCAAGACACTTTTATGACTTATATAAAATAGCAAATTCAGATTTCAAAGACAGAGCCTTAGAGGATAAGGAGTTATTAAAGAAAGTAACTGAATTCAAAATGAAGTTTTATCCTAGGAAGTGGGCAAGGTATGAAGAAGCATTAGATGGTAGATTAAAATTAGTCCCAAGAAAATACCGATTTTCTGAAATAGAAAAAGATTATAAGGCTATGTCAGAAATGATATATGGAGAATATCCAAACTTTGAAGAGATTATAAAAGTTCTTCAAGAAATAGAAAAAGAAATTAATAAGTAAATCGAATTCTTCCGAAAAAAATATAATATTCGGGAGAAAAACTTTGAGCGAGAGAGAAATCTTTCGCTCTTTTTTTATTTATGGAGGTATTAATGAAGTTAGTAATAGCAGAAAAGCCTAGTGTAGCAGTTACAATTGCAAAAGTAATTGGAGCAAGAACAAGAAAAAACGGATATTATGAGGGAGGTGGATACATTGTTTCATGGTGTGTCGGTCATTTAATTCAAATGGCAAGTCCAGAAAGACACGATGAAAAATGGAAGAAATGGTCAATAGAAAATCTTCCAATAATTCCAGAAGAATATATTTATGAAGTATCTAAAAGCACTAAAAAACAATATGGAATTTTGAAAAAACTTTTAAATGATAAGAACATCGACACAGTTATAAATGCTTGTGATGCTGGTAGAGAGGGAGAACTTATTTTTAGACTTGTATATAATCAAGCTAAATGTAAGAAGAAGATTAAAAGACTTTGGATATCTTCAATGGAAAACAAAGCTATTGAGGATGGCTTTAGAAATCTTAAAGAAGGGGAAAACTTTGAAGACTTATATAGATCGGCAAGTGCAAGAGCTATTGCAGATTGGCTGGTAGGAATGAATTTAAGTAGGCTTTATTCTTGCATTTACAAGGAAACATATTCTGTTGGTAGAGTACAAACCCCAACCCTATATTTAATAGCTAAAAGGGATAGTGAAATAAACCTATTTAAGAAGAAAAAATATTATACAGTTGATCTATCTTATAAAGGATTGAAACTTGTATCGGATAGGATTGATAGAATTGAAGTTGCAGAGCAACTATTAAATCTGCTAGAAGATGAAATAGTTATTACAGAGGTAGAAGATAAAGAAATAAGCACAAAACCAGATAAGCCTTATGATCTCACGACCTTACAAAGAGAAGCAAATAAATATTTTGGATATTCAGCAAATGACACTTTAAACCTGGCACAAGCTTTGTATGAAAAAAAGCTAATCACATACCCAAGAACAGATAGTAGGTATTTAACCGATGATATGGTTACTACTATGAAAGAATTATTGGAAGGACTTGAAGAAGATTTTAAAATCAATGAATCAAACTTTAAGTCTATTTTTAATTCATCTAAAGTTACAGACCACTATGCAATTATTCCTACTATATCAGGTATTGGAAAAGCCAAAGATTTAACTGATAAAGAAAGTAAAATCTATAATCTAATTAAGGATAAATTACTTGCTTCATGTTCGGATAACTTAAAGGAATCTAGTAGAAAAATCAGATATGAATATGATAAATTTAACTTCAATGCAAGTGGCAAGACTATAATCGATGAAGGTTATACCAAGTATCTAAAGAGCTATGGAAAAGAAAAACAAAAAAATGAATTACCAGATATAAAGACTGGAGATAAAATTAAGCTAACTTCTAAAAATATATCGGAGAAATTCACCAAAGCCCCAAGTCATTATAATGAAGATACACTTTTAAAGGCTATGGAGAGTGCAGGAGTAGAATCCTTGGATAAAGATATAGAAGTAGAAAGGAAAGGCTTAGGAACACCAGCTACAAGAGCAGGAATTATTGAAAATCTTATCCATAAGGATCTTATAAGAAGAGATAAGAAAAACTTACTTGTAACTGAAAAAGGCAATAGGCTTGTATCAATTGTAGAGGATAAGTTTAAGTCAGCAGAAACAACATCTGAATGGGAAATGAAACTTGCAAAGATTAACTCTGGTGAAGTAGATAAAGAAGACTTTTTAAGAGAAATTGAAGATAGTATAATGGAGCTTGTAGATAGGTACAAGAATAATCTAAATGAATAAGGTGAAAATATTAGAGCTTTTCGGTGGCATAGGTGCTATTAGAAAGGCTTTTATTAATTTAAAGATACCTTATGAAGTAGTTGATTATGTAGAAATAGATAAGGCTTGTGTTAAATCATACAACGCACTTTATGGAGAAGATTATAAAGCAAAATCAGTAGTAGGATATAAAGCTCCTAATGAGAAGATAGACTTAATAATGCATGGAAGTCCTTGCCAAGACTTTTCAAGAATAGGAAAAAAGCAAGGAGGAGTAAAGAATTCGGGAACTAGATCAAGCCTACTATTTGAAACAATTAGAATAATTAAAGAAATGAAAGATAAACCTAAATGGATAATTTGGGAAAATGTAAAGGGAGTCCTTGATAGAAATATGAGGGACTCCTTTTTTATTTATCTAAAAGAGCTAGAAAATCTTGGATATGAAAGCAAATATGAAATCTTAAATGCAATGGACTTTGGGATACCTCAAAAAAGAGAAAGGATATTTGTTGTTTCATGTCTTGGAGCAAATAACTTTTCTTTTGATAAATTGGAGAGGAAAGAAACTAGACTACTAAGTGAATTTTTAGAAAAGGATGTAAGTGAACTTTATACAATGACCCAACCTTATATGCTGAAATTTTTAAATAAGGGCATAGATAATAGTTTTAGAGGTCGACTAAAAGTGATTAAAGATTTTTCATATACTATTTCTACAAAACAGATGAGAGTACCTAATTCTGGAATAATAGATATTGGAAATGGTCAGTATAGGTATTTAACAGAAAGAGAATGTTTAAGACTCATGGGTTTTGATGACAGTGATATTAACAAACTAGAAGACGCACATCCAAGAAGAAAAAATTGCACTTCAAGCAAACTATATAAGCAGGCCGGCAATTCTATTGTGGTTGATGTTTTAATGGTTATTATAAAAGAAATTCATAGAATGGAGGTAGAAGATGCAAGTAAATGATTTTAAGAATATACAAGAAGCAATAAAGTATGAAGTGTTACAAGATGAAAAAGAATATTTAAAACTCTTAAAGGTTATAGGTAATAATCAGAAATATGATTTTTCTAGTCAATTGAGTATATATAACAAGGAACCCGAAGCTAGAGCTTGTGCGACTTTTGACATGTGGAAAAAATATTTTGGAAGAGTTGTTATGAGAGGAGAGAAGGGTATTCCAATTTTAGTTGGAAGTGATGTAAATCAAAGAATTTCATACATTTTTGATATTAGTCAAACCACATCAATGGATAGGAATATTAATGAGGTTAGCTTATGGCAGTTTGACCACGAAAACCATAACGAGGCTTTAAAAGAAATAATAAGAGATTTTTCATTTGAAGCTAGTGATTTACTTAATGAAAATATATTTTCTTTAAGTCGAATTTATGGAGATGAATATATTAATTTGGCTCTAGCTGATTTGAGGATAGATATAGAGGATAAACTGAGTTTTGAAAAGTTTATGAGAGACTCAATATCCTATGCAGTAGCTAATAGGTTTAATACTATCTATCCTATGGACATGGAAAATTTAAAAAATAATTTTTCTAGGATTAATACAATTTCTTTAGAACAGATAGGTCTTGTAATATCAAGGGTTAGTGAAGATATTATAGATAGCACAATAGAAAAATCTAAGGAAATGGATCGTGCTAGGCTGCTGACAGAAAGGGCCGATGCCGACTATAATAGAGATATAGAAAATACAAATGAAGATAAAGGAGGTCAAGATGATTTATATAGACGAGATGATAGGTCAAGAAGTAGAGATGGACGAGTTTTCACAGATGGAAGCGACAGAAGAAATAGCGATGAAGATCGAAGAGAAAACCTTGGACATGATGGAGAAGGATCTGGAATTTATGGAGAAATTTCCGAATCCGACATACGCAGTTCTAAGACTGTCTTACCTGGTAGGGAGCGAGGATATGGAGAACTGGAAGAAGCTTCAGGAAATGTACGAGGAGAAAACACTTTTGAACCATCTGAAGGAAATTCAGAATCAGGCAGTGGACTTTATCAAGAGAGAGAAAGTCAAGATGATGAAAGCACAAGGATTGACAGAGAAGATTATGAGAGAGAATCCAGAGGAATACCAAGGACAGATGAACAACTTGATGGCAACAGTGAAGAGAATGGCAATCAAGGAATACGTGGAAGCTTAGAGAATGAAATAAGCCAAGAAAAGGAAGCTGATGAAGCTTCTTTTTTTGATGACAAAAACACTGAAAACAGAAAAGATTATTGGATTGTAGAATTTAATGAAAACCACGAATTAGTTCCCGATTATAGTGGGCAGATAGTAACTAAAGACTTAATTAATGTCCTAAGACAAAGGGATATTGATGTTAAAGACCATAATCAAACTCTTGGAGAAAATGAATTTGGAGAAATGACAGATGATTATATCGGATATTTCAAATTCTATTTTGATCACTATGTAGACGGCGAAGTTGTCGAGCATTATAGGATTGACCTTGGTGATGGTGAAGAAGTAAATGAGCGTGAATTTTCATATTTAGAAGAACAAGTTGCACTAAGTGAGGAAAAAGCTTCACAAGAAGAAGTTAAGGAAAAGATAGAACCTAAATTTAAGATAGGGGATCAGGTTAGATATAAAGATAAGGACTTTACCATTACAGATTTTGATGAACTAAGTGGAGGACTTAAAACTGTAACCATTAGAGATAATATGGAATATATGGGAGGTATGATTAGGGGTTCGGAAGTAATTCCATATAGAAACGATTCATACCTTGAAGAAATCTTTGAAAATCTAAGTCAAACATCAGAAAAACTAGCAGTAAAGGTTGGTAAGGAATTTATTTTAGAAGATGAGAATACCTTTCATGGAATTAACTTAATTGAAACAGAAACTAAAGTAGAAGTTAATGAGGAAGAATATCCTTTATATAAGGGTGAAACATTTGAAGAAAGTAGAAAGATTGATGACCTTTTAGATAGTGGAAATTATGAGATATACAAATTATCTGAGCATGAAAAACAAATTGAAAGACAAGTAGAGCAAGAAAGCTTTATTGATAACTACAATCCTGAAATTGACCAAATGATGGATAGATACAATGTTCCAAGAGAAGCAGCCGAAAACTTATTGAGGGGTAAAGAAGATTTAAAGAATCTAGGCTATGAACCTAATAAGGAAAGACTAAGTTTTGCTAGAAATTATGACTTAAAAAATCATATTTACTCAGAATACCTAACACCATCAGAAAGGCTAGATAAAAATATAAAAGCTATTAAAATGCTAAAAAGACTTGAAAATGAAAACAGGAGTCCAAGGGAATATGAGCAAGCCTATCTTGCTGATTATTTAGGTTGGGGTGGTCTTGCCGATGTCTTTGATGAAGAAAAAGGAGGGCAATGGCTTGAAGCAAGAAATATTTTAAAAGAAAATCTAACAAATGATGAGTATTTGAATGCTAAAGAGTCCACCTTAACATCCTTTTATACGCCTAGAGAGGTAATGGATGGAATATATAAGACTCTAACAGATATGGGATTTAAGACTGGGAATATCCTTGAACCATCTGCAGGAGTCGGTAATTTTATTGGTAATATGCCAAGTGAAATACAAAGCTCTAAAGTCTATGGAGTAGAAAAAGATAGTCTAAGCGGAAGAATAGCAAGAGAACTTTATCCTGAAGCTAATATTCAAATTAAAGGTTTTGAAGAAACAAACTTCTCAAATAATTTCTTTGACTTAGTTATAGGAAATGTTCCCTTTGGAGATTTTAAAGTTAACGATCGTGAATATAACAGAAATAATTTTCTGATTCACGATTATTTTTTTGCAAAGTCAATAGATAAGGTTAGGAATGGAGGAATTATTGCCTTCATAACATCATCTGGAACTATGGATAAAAAAGATGAATCTGTTAGAAAATATATTAATGCTAGATGTGAGTTTTTAGGAGCTATGAGGCTTCCTAATACAACATTTAAAGGTCTTGCTGGTACAGAAGTTACTTCAGATATTATTTTTCTAAAGAAGAGAGATTCAGTTATTGAAAGAGATGATGATTGGATTCATCTAGCAACTGATAAAAAGGGTTTGACCTACAACAAATATTTTGTAGATAATTCTCAAATGGTATTAGGGGATATGAAAGAGGTATCTGGAAGATTTGGAAATACTATTACTTGTGATGCAAAAGAAGACGAAAATCTAAAAGATTTAATGGATCTTGCAAGTAAGGAAATATCTTCAAATTCAAAATATGAAGAGGTTGAACTATTGGAAGATGAAGAATTAAGTCTACCAGCGACAGATGATGTTAAGAATTTTTCCTATACCATTATTGATGAAGAGGTCTACCTAAGAGAAAACTCAGTCTTAATTAAGCAGAATATATCAAATAAAAACAAAGAAAAGATAAAAGATTACCTTGATGTAATGAATGCTTTAAAAGATGTAATAGAAAAGCAAAAGAGAGACTATCCAGACGAGGAAATAAAAGAATCACAAGCAAAGTTAAATGAAGTCTATGATAACTTTTCAAAGAAACATGGCTTTATTAACTCCTTATCAAATACTAGAGCCTTAAAGGAAGACTCAAACTTTCCACTGGTTTCATCAATAGAAATACTTGATGATGAGGATAATTTCAAAGCTAAGAGTGATATATTTTCAAAAAGAACAATAACAAAGGCAAAGGTAGTAGACCATGTAGATACTTCCCTTGAAGCTTTAGTCTTATCTGTTTCACAAAAAGGATATGTAGATTTTGAATATATGGAATCTATCACTAATAAAGATAGGGACACCTTAATTGGTGAGCTTGAGGGCGAGATATTTTTAGATATTAAGGATACAGACCTAATAAATAACAGAATGCCCTTTGAGAACTTTGATAATGACGATCCATTTCATTTCTCATATGTATCAGCTGATGAATATTTAAGTGGAAATATTAGAGAAAAAATTGGCTACCTCAATTCATATATAGGAGAAATCGAAAATATAATAGATTTAGCACCTTCTGAAAAGAAAGACACATTATTAAACGAGTTAGGCAAACTCAAATATCAAAGAGAAAAATTACAAGAAGTTATGCCTGAAGAACTCACTGCTTCTGATATAAATGTAAGGTTAGGAGCAACATGGATACCTCAAAAAGATATAGAAGACTTTACTTTTAATCTTTTAAAAACACCAGGTTATGATAGGTGGAATATAAATGTTAGGTTCTCACCACATACAAGTGAATGGAATATTGAAGGTAAAAGTGTTGACTCAACTAATGACCTTGCTAACATGACTTATGGTACAAGTAGAGTGAATGCCTATAAGCTAATTGAAAATGCCCTTAATCTAAAAGATACTAAGGTATTTGACCAAGTAATAAATGATGATGGTTCTAAGACTTCTGTATTAAACAAAAAAGAAACTATGCTTGCAAGTCAAAAGCAAGAACTGATTAAAGAAGAATTTAAGAATTGGATATTTGAAGATCCTGATAGAAGATATAGGCTAGAAAAGATTTATAATGAAAAATTTAACTCAATTAGAAATAGAGAATTTGATGGTTCTAACTTAACTTTTGATGGAATGAATACAGAAATCAGACTTCGAGAGCATCAAAAAAACGCCATAGCAAGAACTCTTTATGGTGGAAATACACTACTTGCCCATGTAGTAGGAGCAGGAAAAACTTTTGAAATGGTAGCTTCTGCTATGGAATCTAAAAAGTTAGGACTTGCAAGTAAATCATTATTTGTAGTTCCTAACCATCTAACTACTCAAATTGGTAGGGAGTTTATGCAATTATATCCGTCAGCAAACATTATGGTGGCCGATAAAAAAGACTTTCAACCGAAAAATAGAAAAAGATTTATTGGAAGGATTGCAACAGGAGAATATGACGCAGTCATCATAGGACACTCTCAATTTGAAAAAATACCAATGTCTAAGGAATACCAGGTAAGGCATATACAAGACCAAATAGATGATATAGTTTCCTTTATTGATGAGAATAAAAGAAATAGAGGGGAAAATTTCACAGTAAAACAACTGGAAAAGACAAAGAAGAAGCTTTTGGTAAGACTGGAAAAACTAAATGATGATTTTAAAAAAGATGATGTAATAACCTTTGAAGAGCTAGGAGTAGATAAGTTATTTATAGACGAAGCTCATAATTACAAAAACCTATTTTTGCATACAAAGATGAGAAATGTTGCGGGTATCGGTCAGAGTGAAGCCTTTAAGTCTTCGGATATGTATATGAAATGTAGGTATATGGATGAAATGACAGATGGTAAGGGAGTTGTATTTGCTACTGGTACACCAATATCAAATTCAATGACAGAGCTTTATACAATGCAAAGATACCTTCAATATGACGATTTAAAAACAAGAGGATTAGAACATTTTGATGCCTGGGCTTCTACTTTTGGAGAAACAGAAAACACATTTGAATTATCTCCAGAAGGCACTGGATATAGGCAAAAGACAAGATTTTCAAAGTTTTATAACTTGCCAGAACTGATGAGCATGTTTAAAGAAGTAGCAGATATAAAGACTTCAGATATGTTAAATTTGCCAGTGCCAGAAGCAAATTTTGAAGTTATTAAAACAAAACCTACTGAGGAACAAAAAGAAATATTAGAAGCTATTTCAGAAAGAGCAGACGCAGTTAGAAACAACCAAGTCGAACCAACAGAAGATAACATGCTAAAGATTACAAATGATGGTAAAAAACTTGCCCTTGACCAAAGATTAATAAATCCATTACTTCCAGATGATCCTAATTCAAAGGTAAATGTATGTGTTAAAAATATCTTTTCAATCTGGGATAAGACAAAAGAAGATTCATCGACTCAATTAGTATTTTCGGATATGTCCACACCAAAAGGAGATGGAGAATTTAATATTTATGATGATATTAGAAATAAGCTAGTGAATATGGGAATACCTAAAGAAGAAATAGCCTTTATCCACGAAGCAGATACAGACAAACAAAAAGATGAATTGTTCTCTAAGGTAAGAAGAGGAGAAGTAAGAGTATTATTAGGCTCTACACAAAAAATGGGAGCAGGTACAAATGTACAAAATAAACTAATAGCCTTACATGATTTAGATGTCCCTTGGAGACCATCTGACCTAGAGCAAAGAAGTGGTAGAATTGTTCGTCAAGGTAATGAAAATGATAAGGTAAATATATTTAGATATGTAACTGAGAATACCTTCGATGCTTATTTGTGGCAGACAATAGAGAATAAGCAAAAATTCATATCTCAAATTATGACAAGCAAGACTCCTGTGCGTGTTGCAGAAGATGTTGATGAAGCAAGCCTATCTTATTCAGAAATTAAGGCTTTAGCTACTGGAAATCCATTAATTAAAGAAAAGATGGATTTAGATAACGAAGTTACAAAACTAAAAATGCTTGAAGCAAACTATAAATCTAATAAATATAAGCTTGAAGATAAGGTAAATAAAATTTATCCTCAAAGTATTTTAAAAACTGAAATGGAAATACAAGCAGTTAAAGAAGATATTGCAAGTATTGAGAAATTAGGAGAAGGAGATAGCAAGTTTAATTCAATAAGTCTTGGTGCAAATAAAATTTTAGATAAGAAAGAAGCTGGAGAGAAGCTATTAGAAGAAATAAAAAAGGTAAAGATAAATGATAGTAAGGTTATTGGTAAATATAGAAATTTAGACTTACAAGTTTCATATAACTTTATGACAAATACTCACACTTTTAAACTCCTAGGAAAAGCAGAATACTTCGGAGAGTTTTCAAACTCTACTGATGGCAATATAACAAGGCTTGATAATGCAATTGAAAAAATGCCTGCAAGACTTGAAAGATTAAATCAAAACCTTGAAAACTACAAAGAATCTTTAGAAAATGCCAAAGTAGAATTAACTAAACCATTTGAAAAAGCAGATGAGTTAAGGGATAAGACACTAAGACTAGCTGAAATTAATAAACTTTTAGATATGGGAGAAGTGGAAGAATTAGAAAACCAATCACCACTATTAGAAGATTTAAAAAGGGCGATAGTTGATTATTCCAACTATGAGTTTTCAGAATCTAATAGCTATGAAGAATTTGACAAACTATACCCTGATTTAAGCCATATAGGACTTGCCTATACAGAAACTCCTGATGGGAAGCACTCTATTCAATATGAGGTAAATTTGGAAGAAAAAACATGGACTCAATATGTAGATAATGTAGCTATTAGAACAGAATCTTTTGTAGAAGAAGATATATCAAATTCACAAGCTCTTAAAGATATGACCGAAGCCATAAAGATGTCAAGTTTTGATGATCTGGTATCAGTAGATGAAGAAGATTTAAAACAAGCCCTAGGACTAGAAATAGATGATGACGGAAACTTCTATGATCCACTAGCAAAAGATCTTGACAATGATGGAATACCAGATAGGTATGACAATGATTTTAAAGATAGTGATTACTTTGAATCAACTTATGATGTAGAGGATAATCTTCACGCAAGGGAAGAGAAACCATCAATATTGGGACAAATATCAAAATTCAAATCAGAAGAAGAAAAAGATAAAAATCAAGAAAAAAGTGAAAAAGGACAAGAACGATAGAGGAGGGCTAAAGGCTCTCCTTATTTAGTACAAGGGGGAAAATATGGAATACAAAGATATTAGAGAAAACTTAGAAGAAATGATGAATGATAATTACAAGGATTTTATAAAAGCACTTGTGAGTATAGAAAAAGGTGTTAATGATGAAAAGGCACTTGAAGAAGTCTATGTTTTATATATGAACAATGACACTACAGGTCTACTAAGTGATGACTTTGACTATATGATTGATGATATGAAAGAACAAGGTAAGATTGTTGAAAATACCAATGAAATTGAAGAAAAAAACGACCTCATAAATCTCGTGGGTAATATATCTGGAAAAGTAGAAAATCTTGAAAGAGAAAATGCTAATGGAGAAAAATTTAAAGTAAGTAACTTTTCAATTGTTTCAAAAGATGACGATGGGAATAAGGTATATACAAATTGTTCAGCATATGGAGATAAGACAAAAGATTTAGAGAACCTAAATCAAGGAGATTTTGTTAAAATCTTCGGACAAGTAAAAATAAGTATTGACAACAACGGAAAGGAACATAAAAACGTTCGTATTTTCTCTTCTAAGCTCTTAAAAGCAAAAGAGCAAGTAAAGAGTCAATACAAGGATAAAAAGTCAATATTAGGGCAAATAAAAAGCTTTAAGACAGATGACAAAACTAAGTCAACTAAGAAAGACCATAGTAAAGGTGCAGAAAGATAAATATCGGCAGTCTTCGGACTGCCTTTATTTTTTTGCTCATTTAAAGTGATATATCAAGTAATAGAAAATAAATTATAGTTAATGTTATAATTAAATTAAAGAGGAGGTTTCTATACACAAAATTTTACACAGTCTTTTATCCGCTTATATCTTTTTATCTCTCCACTTCCTTTCCATAATAATTTTCATAGTTTTTCCTATACTTAACAAGGTCAGAAAATTGTTCTTTATTCAAAGAATACTCTTGCATAAGGGTGTTCTTTTTTTCTTGCAATTTATCGAGTTTGGTTAATATTTCTTTTGTGTTTGGTAGTTTTTTATAGCTTTCTAAGATTTCTTTAGCAGATATTTTGTAGACGGAAAGTTCGCTATAATATTCTTCAGCAAATTGTTTATCTTCAGGATTTTTCTTATGGTATTTGTAGATTTCACGATACTTATTTACAGTATTTATATTTTCCATATCTTGGGATAAACTCTTCATTTCAGTTTCAATTTTCTTTATTTTATCTAATAAATCTTGTCTATTTTCAGCAGATTTTTTGATTAGACCATCGAGCTGAGTGATTGAATTAATTCCTTGTTCTCTTAATTTAATTATTGAATCAGCCATTGTTTTGATATTGTGTTTTCTTGCCCAGACTTCGTAACCTTTAGAGGATTGTACTTTTTCATTAGTAGATATATCAATAACATTTCCTACACGCTTTTTAGTATGATTAGCTTTATTTTTAATTGCTAAATCTATTCTTTCTTTGATTTTTTCTTCAGTATAATCTTCCCCGATAGTCTTAGCTCTTGTAAATCTTTGCTTATCTTTATGACGAAAAGCAATATGTTTACCAAACTTAATTTCATAATCAAGAGTTTTCATATTTTCTAAAAACTCTTCCCACGAGTTAGACTTATTAATCGTTCTATCTATATCAAATTGTAGTTTAGATTTCCAAGAGTTTCCTTTCTTGTTTTGGTCATATTCATACCAGGATTTACCAGAAGTTTTATATTTTCTTTTATAAGCTTCATAGTATTTATCAATGACTGAAAGCTTATTTTCTTTACATAATTCGTCACTTTGATACCTAATTTTATGGTAAGATTTCTTATTAGATTGGTAGCATTTGCCAGTCTTGTAATTAACATTATTAAAAATAATATGGTTATGAATATGCCCTCTATCTATATGAGTTGCAAGAACAAATTCATAATCTTCTTTTAAAATTTTCTTACATAATTCCATTCCTATTTCGTGTGCTTTTATAGGTTCAACCTCTCCTGGTAGAAAAGATTGGATTAAATGTCTAGCCAAAACTGTTCCTTTAGTATCATTATCTTCTCGAGTTTTAAAAAATTGAATATGGGCAGTAGATGGATGACATTTGAATGAAGATACCAAGACTTTTTCATCGGTTTTTTCGCTCTTAGTGATGTAATCTATTGCCAAATTTAGAGTTGATTTTATAGGATGTATTTTTGTAATTGCCATACTAATCACCAGAACTTTCTTTTGATTTGTTAAGAAGTAGGGAATGGATCTGCCATATTTCTTTTGATAATTTTTCTATTTTTTCTCTCATATAGTCAATATCTTTTTTGTAAATAACACCCGTTATATTAGTAGCTTTTGCAATCTGGTTTATGTTATTTGTTGCATTTGAAAGTAGCCATTGAAGATCTCTAAATGGTTCTAGGTCTACAATATAAATTTCTTTTTCCAACACACATTTTCTAAGAAAGTGAGACATAGTTTTGCAATTAGCAAGTTTCATTTTCTTTTCAAAAACTTCTTTTTCTTCATCTGTTAAATATATTTTAAGCTGATTTTTTCTCTTTCTATTATCCATAGTATATCTCCTTATCATAAAATATTGGGGTCTTAGGGTTCTCCCTAACAAGGTAAAATTGATAAAAAAAGAAGCAGACCATAAAGGTTCTGCTTCATCAATTTTTCGTAAGTGGGTACTCACTTACTGTGCTTGCTATTAAAGTTATAAGCGTTAAGCGTTTATTAATTTCTGTTAATTATACCGCATTTAAAGAAATTAATAAAGAAGTATAAGCGAAGCTATTGACAATGATTATCAGAGTTGATACAATAATACCGACAAGCATGTCGGTTTGGAGGTTATTTATGAAATGAAAATGGAAGCTGATGAAAGAAAAAAGCAGATTAGACAAGCAGCTATTAAAGTTTTTTTGGATAAGGGATTTAGAAATACAGTTATGAATGACATTATGGAAGCTACTGGGCTTTCTAGAGGTGGTTTGTATCATCATTATGGTTCTACCCATGAAATTTTATACGACATTATGTTAGAAGGAAATAAATACAGAGAGAAGATAATCTATGATGAGATGAATAAAACAAGTCAGGATTTTAGCGAAGTTTTATCTGAGATTATTTTAGAAAAAATGCTATATCAGAGTGACTATGTTTCAATTTATGCAATGTTTTTGCAGGAATTAAATCATGACGATAAGTTAAAAGACTTATATAAGAAACTAAAAAAATCATCATCTGATAGTATTTTAATGTTATTTGATGAAGATGTAAGAGGTGAATTAAGTGGAGCTATCGAATTAATAACTGATTTTATTAACACATTTATTCTAGGTTGTGAAGTTCTAAATGCAAGAGAAAATTTTGTGAAGAACAAACTTGCATTAAAAAAAATGATAGGAATTATCTTAGATAATAATGCTAAGTAAATCTTAGGGTTTACTCAGAAAGAAAAAACATATCTTAAATTGGAGGTTTATATGAAATTAAAAGATATCGTACAAGTTACAATTTTTACAGTAGTGGCGTTTATATTAAACATGGCTGTATCAACAGCAACAGGAATGTTAGGAACTTTATCCTTATATATAGCGGCAGGATTTTCTTCCTTTGTAGTAGCTCCGCCATTTATAATTATGGCTAAAAAATTACAAAAAAGAGGAATAGCTTTTATATTTTTCATGTTGCTGGGTGTATTTTATGCATTAAGTGGATATTGGCCAATGCTTATAGTAAATGCCATCGCAGCTATTGTAGCAGAATTAATTATAGGTAACTATAAAAATGATAATAGAGTTGCCTTAGCATTATCTGCTGGAATGTTTGTTATTTCAATGCATGCAATGACATTTGTAAGATTACTTGGACCAGAAAAAATTGTTGAAGTTTTTAGCGTATTTACAAAAGAACAGGCTGCCTTTATGGATGCCTTTTTTACACCAAAGGCAATGCTAATCTCAATAGGCATTAATATCGTTTTGGTATTAATAGCAGGAAGATTTGGATTATATATAAATAATAAGTTTTTTAAAAAGAGTAAAAAATCAGGAATATTGTAATGGAAAACATAAGGAGAGATGACAACTGTCTTGTAAATCCTATAATCTTATTTGTTTTAATTTTAGCGTTTTCGATTATATTATTTATAACAGATGATATTGGCTACTATATTATGATAGGAATATCAATGTTTCTAACCTTAACTTTTTCCTTAAAACAATTTATTAAACAACTAGCAACAGTTCTTATCTTGTTAATTGTTGGCAAAACATTAACTATTATAGACTTAGGAATAGGTGGAAATGCAATTTTAGGTCTTGTAGAAATCGTATTAAAACTCTTTCCGATATTTATTATTGGCGGTATTCTTGTGAATACATCACCACTTAAAATGATGAGTTCACTTAAGTTTTTACACATTCCAAATGTGTTTGCTCTAAGCATAGTGATAGGAATGAAGTTTATATCAGAGATGGGGTTAAGGATTAAAGAAATAAAGAATGGCATGAAGGTAAGGGGGCTAAGATTAAGTCCCCTCCATCCTGTTAGGTCTTTTGAACTTTACTTCATCCCTCTTATCTATAAATGTTTGCAAGTGAGTGAAACTTTGACTTCATCTATTATATCTAAAGGAGCAGAATATAGAGGGGAAAGGACTAATTATCATAAAATAACTTTTAAATTTTTTGATATCGTATTCTTACTTTTAGCTATTTTCTTATTGTGGAGGTCAATATGAATGTAATAGAAGCAGATATTAAAAAATTCTCTTATGACGGAAATGATAAGGTAATTTTAAAAGATATAGAGCTAAATATTAAAGAAGGGGAACTTGTTGTTATAAGTGGTTTATCTGGTTGTGGAAAAACCACGCTAACAAGAATATTAAATGGTTTAATTCCGAATCATTATCAAGGACAATTATATGGACAAGTATCTATTTTAGGAAAAAATATTTCGCAATATAACAACGGAGAATTGGCAAAATATATAGGAAATGTTTTTCAAAATCCAACAGATCAGTTTTTCGCAAATATTGTTGAGGATGAGCTTGCCTTTGTTGGAGAAAATTTAGGAATGGAGCTTTCAGGATTAAAGAAAAGAGTTGATGACTCTTTGAGTGTGATGGGAATTGAAAATTTAAAATATAGAAATATCAATTCTTTATCAGGTGGACAAAAGCAAAAAGTTGCTATCTCATCTACTCTTGTTTATGATACTAAAATAATTTTCTTTGATGAACCATCATCAAATTTAGACTATAGGGGAATAGTCGAACTTAAGAATATTCTTGAAAAATTAAAATCCTTAGGAAAAACGATAATAATATCTGAGCATAGATTGTTCTATTTAAATGATTTATATGATCGTTTTCTGTATATGAAAGATGGTAAAATCGAAAAAGTCTTTAAAAAAGGTGAATTAACAGAAGAGGATTGTAAAAATTACTCTTTAAGAACAACTAACTATAATTTTTTGCTATCTGAAAATATTGATAATTGCAAAAATGTAGTTGAGGATATAAGAGGAGTTGGTATTTCTATTGGTAAAAAAGAATTAATAAAAAATTTAAATATAAGCTTATATGAAAATGAGATAATGGCGATTATAGGTAAAAATGGAGTAGGTAAAACGACTCTTGCAAGATCTTTAGCTGGTTTATTAAACTTTAAAGGCAAGACAAGCTTTGGGAGAAATAAAAAAGAAAGATTAAGAAACGCTTATTATATGATGCAAGATGTAGAATACCAAATATTTTTTGATACAGTGGAAAATGAGCTTTTACAAAAAGATAGAATTAATGACGTTGAATATTTAAATAGACTTAGAAACGAATTAAAACATATTGACCTTTGGGAAAATAGGTATGACCATCCACAAAATCTATCTGGTGGACAAAAACAAAGACTTGCACTATTAACTGCTTGTTTAAGTGGTAGAAAACTAATAATTCTTGATGAACCTACGTCAGGTTTAGATTACAAGAGGATGAATGATATTTCTGAAATAATAAAAAGATATTCAAAAATATATCCTTTTGCCATAATAACTCATGATATAGAACTTATTTTTAAAGTTTGTAATTCTGTGTTAATGCTTGAAGAAGATGGATATAAGAAAGTATATGTTCAAGGACATGAAAAAGATATTTTGAAATTTATTAAAGATGGACTGATTGTGTAAGGAGTTGATTTTTTGAAACAAGATATGAAAGAACAATTATTAAGCAAAAGACCTATAGACCTACTTTTTCAATTATCTATCCCTGCTGTAATAGGAATGATAGTAATAGGTCTTTATCCACTTATGGATGGAATTTTTGCAGGAAATATTATAGGGCAAACTGCAATGACAGCTTGTGGTGTCGCTATGCCACTTACTTTTTTCAATAGCGGAGTATCTACCCTAATTGGTGTAGGGTCAGCATCGGTTTTATCAAGAGCTATAGGAAAGAGCGACCAAAAAACAGTTGATAAAATTATGGGGAATTTAATCTTTTGGGTTATTCTAT
>CAJUSY010000010.1 GCA_910589545.1 Peptoniphilaceae bacterium | reverse complement strand
CTCCTAATTACTATTATATCAGGAGGATTCTATACACAAACTATTTCACAGTCTCAAAAATGCTGTTGCAGAGTAGAATCATCTATTCTGCAACAGCCCCTTAATTTAATTATTGAATTTTTAGAAAGCTTTGAATCTTTCTACTTTATCTTTGTCGATTCCGTGTTTTTCGTTGTAAGTCATTTTTGTTGTACTAATCATGAATGGAACGCCATCTATTTTACGAGCTTCTAAGAAGTTTACAACTTTTGAGTAATCTCCTGAATTTTTGCCACCTTTTTTCATTATTTTCATAATTGAATATGGGTGTTCTGGTTCTTTAATTGTGATTAGTGAAGAATTTGGTTTATCGAATGCTTTTTGAACGATATCTTCGAATTCTTCTGTGTCAATACCAGGAATTAAATAGTATTCAGCATCTTCGTCCATGCTTTCTAATCCTTTAACTTGTATAGATTTGAATTGTTTCTTAGCAATTCCCATCATAATAGCTAATAATTGTCTGATTCCTGTTGATCTATGTCCTGAGATAATAATGTTTTCGTGGTTTTCAATTGCTTTTTCGATGAATTCTGCTTGTTGTTCATCTAAAAACTCTGAATCCACAAATCTTTTTATCATTGGGTGCATAAAATTCCTCCTTATGTTTGTATTAATAACAATAATATTCTATCATATATTCAATAAAATATCATACTATTTTAATAATTCTATTGTTCAAGCTCCATAATGTCTTTTAATCCGTCAGTATATTTGATGTCGTTGTTTTCAAATACCCAAAATGCTTCAACTCCATCGATGGAGTCCACTAATTTTCTACCTTCTTTGTAATCCATAACGAAAACTGTTGTAGATAGAAAATCTGCAAGTCCTGAATCTTTCGTAACTATTGTAACTGATTTAAAATGATCTGCTGGATTTAGTGTATCTGGATCAATTATGTGATGGTATTTTTTGTTTTTGTAAACGTAAAATCTTTGATAATCACCACTTGTAACCATAGATGTTGTTTCTGGTATTTTCAAGATTGCGACGTATTGTTTTTCTGGCTCTTCGTTTAAATTAGGGTTTTGGATTGCGACTACCCAGCTGTCTTTTCCTTTTATAATTGGTTTTCCAATTGTTCTGACGTTTCCACCTGCTGAAATAATTCCTGATTTTAATCCACGTTTTTCTACTTCTTGGGCTATTTTTTCTGTGGCATATCCTTTTGCAGTGGCTCCCAAATCTAGTTTTGAATCTTTATCTTTCAAGAAAACTGTGCTGTTTTGTTCATCCAAAACGATGTTGTCGATACTTGTGTGAAGATTTTTTTCTTTCAAAACATCTGCTGATGGTATTTCGATTTTTTTCTTTTCAATAGCATTGTCTCTGAATTCTTTCCACAAATCAGTTACTGATCCAAACGCAATATTTGTTTTTTTGTTGTATTTGGAATAATCTTCAACTGACCATTTGATTAAATCGAACAAATCTTTGTCAACTTTTACAGGTTTTACTCCTGCGTTATCGTTGATTGTCTTGGCGTTGTCGATTCCATCAAAGTTTTCGTAAGTGCTGTATTGTTTGTGAAGTCTATCAAATTCATCGTTAATAAATTTTGAATATTGATTGAATTCTTTTTCAGTTTTCGTATAAAAACTATATCTTATTACTGTGTCAAATCTGTCGTAAAGTGTGGCTTCGTGTTTCTCATAATTTTTTGACGAAGATTCATCGCTTTTTTTAACTTGTGGCGCTGGATCTTTTGGAACTGGTTTGTTTTCAGTCTTATTTTGAGAACAGCCCACTAACATTGTAAATGTTAAAAATATTAATATAAATTTTTTCATATAATCACCACATACATTATACCAAATTTTTTAGAGATAATTTGAAATCTTTGACTTATTTTAACATTATAAGCTTTAAAAATTCCTGTTTTATAGTATAATGGTAGTGATAATTTTTTAGGAGATGAATAATGAAGAAAGCTATTATACTTTCTGCCGGTGAGGGAACTAGAATGAAATCTCACAATTCAAAAGTTTTGCACAAACTTTTGAACAAGACTATGATTGATTATGTCATGGATGCTTGTGATTTTGTGGATCAAAAGATAGTTGTCGGCGGAAATAATTACGATATTTTAAGAGAAAACTTGGATGAAAGTATTCATCTAGTAAAACAAAATATAGGAGAACAATATCCATATGGAACAGGGTATGCCGTTAAATTGTGTTTGGATGAAATAAATGACGACGACAAAGTTATTATTTTAACGGGAGACACACCATTGATAAAGCAAGATACGTTGAAAAAGTTTTTTGATTATCATGAAGAGCAAAGTTCAGTTGCGACAGTTCTTACAAGTGAAATCGACGATCCATTTGGGTATGGAAGAATTGTCAAGGATGAAAATGGCAATTTGCTTAAAATCGTCGAGCAAAAAGATTGCAATGAAGCACAACTTTTGATTAAGGAATTCAACAGCGGAATGATGATTGTAAACGGCGATGTGTTGAAGATGTCTATTGAAAAAATCGGTACAGATAATTCAAAAGGTGAGATGTATTTGACTGATATTTTTGAAATCATCAGAAAAGACGGTAAAACAATCAAAACATTCAAACATTCTGATGTGAATGAAACTTACGGAATTAATACAAAAGCCCAATTGTATTTCTGTGAAGAAATTTTAAAACAAAGAGTTAATGAAAAATACATGGAAGAAGGCGTTGTTATTTCTAATTCGGATTCTGTAATCATAGAACCATCTGTAAAAATCGGAAGGGACACTGTGATTATTGGACCTTGCAGGATTTACGGAAACACAGTAATAGGCAGTGATTGTTTGATTAAGGGCGATTGCGAAATCGTGGATTCTAAAATCGATGACAACGTGGTTATTAAATCATCATACATCGAAAATTCTGTTGTTGGAAAAAACACTGATATCGGACCTTTTGCACATTTGAGACCAAACAGCGTTTTGAAAGAAGATGTTCATATTGGAAACTTCGTAGAAATCAAAAACTCAACTGTTGGTAATAAAACTAAGGCAGGTCACCTAGCTTATGTTGGAGATAGTGATTTGAAGGAAAATATCAACATCGGTTGCGGAGTGATTTTCGTGAATTACGATGGCAAGAAGAAACACAGATCTTTAGTTGAAGACAATGTGTTTGTCGGTTCTAATTCAAATGTGATTGCTCCTGTGACTTTGAAAAAAGACAGCTTCATTGCTTGTGGTACAACAATTACTGAGGATGTTGAAGAAGGTGCACTTTCAATTGGAAGAAGCCGCCAAGAAAATAAAAAAGATTGGGTTTATAAGAAAAAAAGATAGAAAGAGAATGATTATATGTATTTAATCGCAGGTCTGGGCAATCCAGGAAGTAAGTACGAATATACAAGACACAATGCCGGATTTATGGTTATAGATGATTTGGCAAAAAAATTGAATATTAAAGTGAACAAATTAAAATTCAAATCTTTGATTGGCGAAGGTTTTATTGGAAATGAAAAAGTGATTTTGATGAAACCATCCACTTATATGAATGATTCAGGAAAAGCAATATTAGATTGTTTTAATTATTATAATTTGTCACCAGAAAATCTCATCGTAATTTGCGATGACATTGATATTCCCTTTGGAACTATTAGGATAAAAAAGAAGGGATCTGCAGGTACTCATAATGGTTTGAAATCTATTATATATCTTATTCAATCCCAAGATTTTCCGAGAGTTAAGGTGTCTGTCGGTCAAAACGACAACAATTACGATTTGAAGGATTTTGTTTTATCACAATTTAGCAAGAAAGAATTTGAAGTTTTAAAAAAAGAAATCGACATGTCAAGCGATGCTTGTATCAAAATTGTTGAAGAAAATGTCGATTATGCTATGAATAACTTCAATGGGAAAAGTTTGATATGAACTTTTTATCTAAAATTTACGAGGATAACTCAGAATTTCAAGGATATTTGAATTCTTTGCAATCAAATAATTCTTCTATTTACATTCATGGTGTCATCAAGGAAGCTTTCGCAAGTTTCGTATATGCTACATCTAAAAATGTAAATAGACCTCTTGTAGTGGTTGTAGAAGACAATATGAGAGCTAGGAATTTGACAGAGTATCTGAACGATATTGAAGACAATATCTGTGAATTTTTTCCTAGCAGAGAACTCAACTTATACAATGCGAAATCACTGGATGACAATGCAGAAAACCAAAGAGTAAATGTGTTGTTCAAATTATTAAACAACGAACAGCCTATTATAGTCACGACTTTTGACGCATTAACCAAGAAAATCACAAAAAAATCTGTCGCCAAAAAATACGCATTTACTATTAAAGACACTGATTTAATAAATTTGGAAGAGCTTCAAGAAAAGTTAAAGGTGTTGAAATACGAAAGAGTAGACACTATCGAATCAAAGGGACAATTTGCTATAAGAGGTGGAATTGTAGATATTTTCCCAGTTCACAGTAGATTTCCTGTTAGAATTGAATTGTTTGATGATGAGATTGATTCAATGAGGTTTTTTGAGGTATCCACTCAAAGATCCATTGAAGACTGCAAATTTATTGATATTATCAGTTGTAGCGAACTTATTATCGAAGATTCTAAAAAAGAATCTATTATCAATTCGATTCAAAAAAACTTAGATAAAAGAATTAATCATCCGATTTTTGGAGAAAATGTAGACAATGTCAAGGACAAATTCGAAAAGTTGATGGAATACATCAGAAGTGATTTGGAATACGAAATCGACTTGGTATCATGTTTTCTTACAAAAAAAGATTATGATACTGTGTTTGATTATTTTTTAGATGACAGCATAATGCTGATTGAAGATTTGTCCAGGTGTTATGATATTTACAAGGAAAAAGAAAAGAGATTTTTGGAAGATTTCGTGTACTTGGTTGAAAAAGGAGAAGTCTTATCCAAGCACGAACAATCTCTCATTGCGATTTCTGATATATTAAAATTAATCAAAGAGAAGACTTGTGTTAACATTACAAGTTTAGTTAAAAGAACAAGGCTTATCGAATCGAATTCTATGTATCAGCTTAAAACGTTGGAAGCTCCGAACTTCAACAAAAACATCGATAGTTTGGTTGAAAATATAAAATCCAATAGTTTAAGAGGGTTCAAGCAGATTGTGTTTGCGGCAAACGTCGAACGAAAAAACATGTTGAAGGATTTGTTTCTTACTAACGGTATTCCAACTGTTGAGTCAGAAGATTATAATGCCAATATAAAATCTTCACAAGTTCTGATTACTCACCAGAATTTGCCAAATGGTTTTGAAATAAAAGATCCTAAGTATTTGTTAATTACTTACAAGGAGATTTTCGGACGAGAAAAGCAAATCAGAAAACGTAAGAAGAAAAAAAGCACTGGCCAAGATATTGTCAATTATTCTGATTTGAATATCGACGATTTTGTTGTTCATGAAAATCACGGGATTGGACAGTACAAGGGAATTGAAAAAATTGATGTAAATGGCATTCAAAAAGATTACATTGTAATTCAATACAAGGCGAATGATAGGCTGATGATTCCAACAGACCAAATGAATTTGGTTCAAAAATACATCGGTGGTGGCAATGTAAAAAAGCCTTCACTTAATAGATTGAGCGGAAATGATTGGGCAAAGGCTAAGCAAAAGGCAAAGAAATCCGTAGACCAAATGGCGGATGATTTGGTTGAATTGTACTCAAAAAGAGCCAAGTTAAAAGGCTATCAATTCTCACAAGATACTGAATGGCAAAGAGAATTTGAGGATTCATTCCCTTATGAAGAAACGGATTCTCAAATCAGATCCATCGAAGAAATCAAAACGGATATGGAATCTGACAGACCGATGGATAGATTATTGTGCGGCGATGTTGGCTATGGTAAAACAGAAGTTGCAATAAGAGCTTGTTTCAAGGCTATTATGGACGGAAAACAAGTAGCGTTTTTGGTTCCGACGACCATTTTGGCACAACAACATTTTAATACAATCAAAGAAAGATTCAGAGATTATCCGATTAGAGTTGAGATGATGAGTCGATTTGTATCCCCTGCGCGTCAAAAACAAATTATGAAAGATGTGCAAAGAGGCTTGGTCGATTTGATAGTGGGAACTCATAGGATTTTGTCGAAAAATTTGAAATTCAAAGATTTGGGTCTTTTAGTAATAGATGAAGAGCAAAGATTTGGTGTGCGTCACAAAGAAAAATTGAAATCAATGAGAGAAAATGTAGATGTTCTTACATTATCTGCGACGCCAATTCCTAGAACTTTACAGATGGGATTAACTGGGATAAGAGATATGAGTTTGTTGGAAGAGCCGCCAGAAGATAGAACACCTATATCGACTTATGTTACAGAATACAATCCAAGTTTAATAAGAGATGCGATTATCAGAGAACTTGACCGTGGCGGACAGATTTATTTTGTGTATAATAGAATAGAAGATATTGAACAGATGGAATTCAAATTAAAAGATTTGGTTCCTGAATTAAATATCGCCATTGCACATGGAAGAATGAATGAAAAAGAGCTTGAAAATGTGATGCTCGACTTCCAAGATGGGCTGTATGATTTATTATTGTGCACAACTATTATAGAAACAGGACTTGATATACAAAATGTCAACACAATGATAATTTATAATGCAGATAAGATGGGTTTGTCGCAATTGTATCAATTAAAGGGACGTATTGGTCGATCTGACAGAACTTCGTATGCATACTTCACCTACGAAGGACAAAAATCATTAACAGAGATTTCAGAAAAAAGACTTATGGCAATTAAAGATTTTACTGAATTTGGTTCTGGTTTCAAAATCGCGATGAGAGATTTGGAATTGAGGGGAGCGGGAAATCTTTTGGGAGAAAGCCAACACGGTCACATCGCAAAAATCGGTTATGATTTGTATGTGAAGCTTTTGGAACAAGCTGTCAGAGAAGCTAAGGGAGAGACTGTTTCAGAAAACAAAAACATCGTTCAAATAGAAATCAAGGTCAATGGCTATATTCCAGAAGACTACATTTCTGAGAATGAAACGAAGATTGATATTTACAAAAAAATCGCATCTATTCAAGATGAAGATGATTATTCTGAAATAATTGATGAATTAATCGACAGGTTTGGAGATGTCCCTAAGCCTATCGTTAATATAATGGATATATCCATAATTAAGGCTTTTTGTGCGAGATTATGCATTGAAAGTATAAAAGAAATAAAGGGAGAACTTTTCTTGCAATTTTCTTCTCCTGACAAAATTTCATTAGAAAAATTAAAATACTTGACAGAAAATTACAAAAAAGAAATGAGATTTGATTTGTCAGAAAAACCTAAGATTATTTTGGGATTTGAAGACAAAAATTTGAGAAATCCTATCGAAGTATTGTCGATACTTTTGAAGGATAAAGAGAAATAATTGGAGGAATAATGAAGAAATTTTTAGCAATTGTATTAGCTATCATGATGGTAATGGTAACAGGTTGTTCTAAAAAACCTGATGGGGCTGTGGCAAAGGTTGGAAAAGAATACATCTACCAAAAAGATGTAGACAAGGTAATGGAAGATTACAAGAAATATTATGGACAAGATATATTCAATCCTAACACTGAACAAGGTAAGCAAGCTTTGAAACAAATTCAACCTAAAGTTATCGATATGTTAATCAACGAAAAAATCGCAAACAAAATGATGAAAGATAAGAAAATCGAAGTTTCTGACAAGGATGTTCAAGCGGAAATGGATAAGCTTCAAAAACAATTAGGTGGAGCCGATAAATTCAAAGAACAACTTAAAAAAGAAAACATGACTGAACAAGCTTTGAAAGAACAAATCGAAAAACAATTGAAAAACAAAAAGCTTTCAGAACAATTTGAAAAAGACTTCAAACCATCTGACAAAGAAATCAAAGATGAATTTGACAAAAACTTAGACACTTATACTCAATATAATGCAGACCACATTCTTTTCTCAGGTAAGGATGACAAGGGTAAGAACTTAGATGATGCAAAACTTAAAGCAAAATTAGACTTGGCTAACAAAACGTACGAAGAAGTAAAGGACGGCAAAAACTTCAATGAGATTGCAAAAGCAAAATCAGAAGATCCTTCAGCAAAGCAAAATTCTGGTAAATTAGGCGATTTCTTATCATCAACTATGGTAAAAGAATTCTCCGATGCGTTAAAGAAAATGAAACCAGGTGAAGTTTCCAAACCAGTTAAGACAGAATTCGGATATCACATTATCAAACTTAACAGTAAAGTTACTGAATTAGACAAGATGACTGATGCAAATAAACAAAACGTTAAGACAGCAATTTCCAACAAAATTATCCAAGAAAAAGTTCAAAAAGAATTTGAAAAACAAAAAAAGGATATGGGAGTAAAAATTTACTAATTTTTAATAAAAAAACGCTGTTTTTTCAGTCAAAACACTTGAAATAAAAAAAATATTACTGTATACTGTATTTAAAATAGGTTTTAACTATTTTGTAAAATTTAAGGAGGAAAATATGAATAAATCTGAATTATTATCAAGCATAGCTAAAAAAAGTGAGCTATCAAAAGTAGAAAGCGAAAGAGCTTTAAACGCATTCATTAAAACTGTTGAAGAAACATTAGCAAAAGGTGAAAAAGTACAATTAGTAGGATTTGGTACATTTGAATCAAGAGAAAGAAAAGCTCGTGAAGGAAGAAACCCAAGAAATCCTGAAGAAAAAATTCAAATTCCTGCATCAAATGCGCCTGTATTTAAAGCTGGTAAATCTTTAAAAGAAGCAGTTAACCAAAAAAAGAGTAAATAGTTTATAAATCAGGCCTATGGCCTGATTTTTTTATTATTAAACTTTTAATTATCAAAGAAAGATTGATTATGATTTACGATTTTTATATTAACAAAGATATTAAGGATAGATTCAAGGTTTTATCAGACGATAAGCTTATTTATTCTGGATATAAGGAAGGAAATAGCACTTCATTTTTTGACGCATTCATCGGTTCAAGCTTTGACAAGGGGTCAAACTTTGTGTTTTACGATGAAAATGAAGATGTCATGATGAAGGTTGAGCGTATTTTTTATGATAATAACAAAAGATACGTGATAAATTCCAAGAATGTCAATTTTACATTAGAATCCGACATGTCTAACACTATTAAATACGACAATGACAAAGTAATTGATATTTCTGATTTTAAACATATCAATGTACTAGATTTTGGCAATATAGAATTAAACAAGAAAGGTTTTAGCATATATGAAAAATTCACATTGGAAGTAAAGGATGAAAAATACACATTCGTTGTCATTGCTGTGGCTTTGTTTATATGGGATGTATATATTAAAGAAAGATTAGGATTTATAAAATAATGAGTAAAACGGATTTTTTTGTAAAAAATTTTGGTAATAGACATGAAGCCAAGAAGAAAATCATTTCAATTTTGTTGGCTAACTTGTTGGCGGCTGTGGCTATTGACTTCTTTTTCAGCCAAAAGAACTTTCTAAGTGGTGGTTCTACTGGTATTGGATTGTTGGTTCAATATATGACTGGAATTCCAACAGGGGTAACGGTGTTCTTGCTTAATATTCCAATTATGATTATTGGATACAAGTATTTAACTAGACAATTTGTAAATTTCGCAGCGATTTCTACCATTGTGTTGTCAATTTATTTGACATTGTTCCACTATCTTCCAAATCCATTTATCTTAAAAGATGATATGCTCGTAGCTGTGGTTGGTGGTGCGATTAATGGTACTTCTATGGGGACTCTCTTTAGGTTTGGTACTTGCAGTGGTGGTTTGGATATTATAGCTGCCATTATGAAGAATGAAAAAGACATGTCAATAGGAAATGTTCTTATGGCCTGTAATGCAGTTATCATTGCTATTGGTAGTGCATTGTATGGTATTGATAAGGGATTTTATACTATTATTTCGATGTTTGTAGCTTACAGAGTTTTAGACAAAATCGAATTGGGAATTGGCGAAACCAAACAAGTTTTCGTTATAACTTCCAAAAATGAAGAAGTAGCCTCAATTATAATGCAAGATATGAACCGCGGAGTTACTTATTTACATGGTGAAGGAGCATATTTTAATAACGAACAAGAAGTCATTTTTTGTGTATTAAAGAGAGCACAAGTTGCTTATTTGAAGAAAAAATTGAAGAAAATTGACCCACGTGCTTTTATCACTGTAAATGACGCTTACGAAGTATTGGGTAAAGGGTTCGAAAGAGAAGAATATTAAGGAGTGGTATTATCAAAAACTTATTAATAGCGCAATCAGGGGGTCCAACGTGTGCAATCAATGCAACCTTGGCTGGTTGTTACAAAAAGGCGATTGAGTTGGGATTTGACAATGTGTACGGTGCTTTATACGGTGTGCAAGGATTATTGGATTCCAAAATCATAGACTTGAAAGCGCAAATAAAAACAGAAGAAGATTTGAATAGATTGAAAATCACTCCTGCAAGCGCGTTGGGTTCTTGCAGATACAAAGTGGATAGCGAAGAGAAACTCGCCAAAATCGTAGAAATTTTGAAATCATTTAACATCAATTATTTTATCTACATTGGTGGCAATGATTCAATGGACACTGTATATCAATTATCCAAATACATCGAAAAAATCGGCGAAGATATAAAAGTAATGGGTTCTCCTAAAACAATCGACAATGATTTGTTTGGAACAGATCACACTCCTGGGTTTGGTTCTGCCGCAAAATTCGTGGCGAATTCTATTTATGAAATAGCAAAAGATGTCGAAATCTACGACTACAGAACTATAACTATCGTTGAAATTATGGGACGATACGCCGGCTGGCTTACAGCAGCAGGTGCAATTTCTAAGAAACTTTGTAATCTTGGAGCAGATCTTGTGTATATAAGTGAAGATACATTTGAATTTGATAACCTAGTCAAGGAAATCAATGAAAACTTCAAAAGGACAGATAACATTTTGATTTTGGTAAGTGAAGGTATTAAAGATTCTTCAAATAACTTCATATCCAAAACATCTGGCAAGAAAGACAAGTTCGGCCATGCACAATTGCAAGGACCATCACACATAATCAGAGATAAGCTAAAAGAAATTTACGATATGCCGATTAGAAGTATAGAACTCAACATACTTCAAAGATGTGACATGTCCTTCGCATCTAAGACAGATATCGAAGAATCATACGAAGTTGGGAAATTTTCTGTAGAATGTGTAGAAAATCATTCAGGTAAAATGGTTGGAATCAAAAGAATTTCCAACAAACCATACAAGACAGAATTCGAACTTGTCGATATAGAAAAAGTTGCCAACAAAACCAAAATGATAATTCCAAAATACACAGACAGCCATTTTCAAATCGACGACGAATTTATGGACTACATTCTTCCTTTAATCGAAGGAAAAATCGACGTAGAATACAAAAATGGAATAGCACAATACTTTGCATTCGACAAAGAAGATATTGTGAAATTGTAAAATCAAGAGCAGAGTTGGTAATAATTCTGCTCTTTTTTAAAAAAATTGTAAAAAACACTTTACAAAGTTTTCTAATTGTGCTATCATAGAAAGGTAGTCGTGGTTCATTAGCTCAGATGGTAGAGCACCTGACTTTTAATCAGGGTGTCCCGGGTTCGAGTCCCGGATGAGCCACCAGTAGCCGAGCATTTATAGCTCGGTTTTTTTAATTTGAGGTGAAAAATGTATTTAATTGTATCTTTTGTAGTCTTAATACTACTATTTATTTCGATTTCATACAAAATCAACATAGTTCAATACGAAATAAAATCTGAAAAAATCGATGAAAATATCAATATATTATTCTTATCGGATCTTCATTCGTGTGATTATGGAATAAATCAAAAGAAATTAATGGACAAAATAAAATCCGTCGACTGTGATGTGATTTTGTTGGGTGGAGACATTGTAGACGACAAGCTCAAATCCAAAAAAGCATTTGAATTATTAGAACAACTGCAACAACTGGGTAAGAAGGTTTATTATGTTCATGGAAATCACGAAAAAAGAATAGAAAAACTGGAAGAAGTAGATAAGACAATCCAAAATTACGGCGTGCAAATTTTCGATAATGAAGAAGTGTTCCTATCAAAAAACATTAAACTTATCGGAGTGGATGATTCATCGGGAGAAATATTGGAAAACTATGAAAACAAATTAGATGATTTAGATGAAAAATTAAATTTAGAAAATTTTAATATTTGTTTGATTCACAAACCAGATTATTATTTCAAGAAAAATCTGAAAAATTTTGATTTGATGATATCAGGTCACACTCACGGTGGACAATGGAGACTTCCTTATATATTAAATGGAGTTATATCTCCGGGACAAGGTTTGTTTCCAAAGTATGCTGGTGGAATGTATAATGATGGATATACACTTATTGTGTCACGTGGACTTGCCAAGGAAAAGACCGTAGTTCCGAGGATATTTAATCGACCAGAAATCAATTTAATAAAATTAACAAAAATCAACAATAGTTAAGAAAAGTATACAATGCTTGGAAAACTATTGTTTTTTTATTTTAGTGTGCTAAAATATAATTAAAGTTAAATAAATTATTACTTGACAACGAAAGGGGACAATATGAAATATTCAATGAAAAAGCTAATTGCAACAATCGCAGTAGTATTTGTTGTAATAGCTGGACTTAATGCTAGTCTTGTAAATAAATCAGAAACGATTTCGAGTTCAGGGATAGAAGTCGATGATGATTTTAAGTACATTTCAGTATCACATGAAAATGTAGGCGGAGAAATGGAATATGAAAAATCTGGCTATAAGGGAGTACTGAAAAAATCAATACGTCCATACTATGAAGAAGAGGGTAGGTTGTATTACAGATACTCTGGGAATTTAAAGAAACAATAAGGAGACAAAAATGTTTACTTACAAACTAAAAAAATTATACAGATACAAGATGATTCCATTTTTGATTCTGTTTTCTATAACTATGGGAATTGTTGCTTTTTTCCTACATTATAATACAACAAACCATGCTTTTGATTTTCTCATTTCAAGTGATATCTCTATTTCTCATGACATTAGTTGGGATGAGGTCGTCATCAAAAAAACTAATTGGAAGAAAATAACACCGGAAGAACCAGATAAGGAGAGCTACGAAAACCACAGAGCGTATCTAATTGAAGGGAAAAATATACTACAAAACTTGATGAAAGCTCATGGACTTGACGAAAACCACAAGTATAACAAGTCTAGTTATAATGAAAAGGATATCATAAAGTACACTAATGAATTGGATGCTCTGAATAATAAGTACAATACAGATGAGAACATGGATAATCCTAAGGAGCTTAGGAGAGCTGTACTGAATGGAGAAGGCTACATAAATTTCTTGAAAGAGAGAAACTCCGTAGAGGATAGATTGATTGACGAGAATGACAATCACAGTTTCAGCAAAGTGATATTTGATGAAGCTGGTGTGATTTTTGGAGCTGTGCCGATAATTCTACTAGGTTTTGTGATGATTTTTGCAATGAGAGAAGATGATATAACTTCCGTCACTTCGAATTCCAAAATCAAGGATGTAGCGAATAATTTTGGTATTATTATGTGTATGATTGTGATGTACATTTTCATTTCATTGTTGACAGTATTTGTGGCATCTTTAATAACTGGAAATGGCGTGGGCGATTTAACATATCACTACGATTCTACATTTGTTATTAGGACTGTTCGAGACAGAGTTGGTTCGATACACGAATACTCATACGTTATGAGAACGCCTTTGTCTACATTTTTTAAGAGTGTATTTCCTTTTGCGATAATCACTATGGCGTTTGGATTTGCATTTTCTTTTGTTGATAAACTTATACAAAATACCAAAGCAAAATATTTTACTTTGGTTTTAATAATGAGTTTGCTATTGGTTGATTTTAATTTCTTCAATCATGCATACAATCCTCTAAGCTTGTTTAAGTCGTTTTCGTTAAAACCTGTGATTGCTACAGTGTTTATGCTTTTGATAACAGCTATAGGCACGATTTTTTTGAACAGGAGAAAAGAATTCACATCCCATGATACATACAAAGATCGAAATGTATTCAACTTAAAAGGTTCCATGAAAAACTGTGTAGTATCATTTAATGGGTTTTTGATATTATTTGTCGTGTGTGCTATTTTGGTTGGAAATATCTGCCTACAAAACAATTGGCACAATTTTAATTCAACTCAAATTAAAAACTATAACGATCTTAATTCTAACTTAGAATATTTGGTTTATAGGGATATTGATGAGATTAAGGCAAAATACGGCAATAGCAAAAGGGCAAAGGAAATGATAGATTCTCATTCAGATGCTTTGGGATTTTACGAAAATGAGAACAAATACTTCGAAGCTTACGAAAATAGATACAAGACTCCCCAAAAGTTCAATAATGTGAATAAGGAAAGGGTAACTGAATTTAATGGTTTTGATTTTCAAGGAACAGGTAGTGAAACAACAGGAATGGTGGATGTATTCAACGATTTTGCTCTTGAAGGAGCATTCTTCAAACAAAAATACATGCTCATAAACAACATCACACCAACAGACAGATTCTATATTCCGCAATCAGGAATTGATTATAATCCTTTTGATGTGGATAGTTTCAAAGGAACTTTGCCTAAAATCAATTACTACATTACTCATGGAATATCAGAGAGAAATAATGCTTTTGCGATGTTACATGATTACTTCTATCTTAAATTTAATGTAGTGTTGATTGTGTTTGCACTATTGCTGTTCACATCTACGATTATCAAATCGAATAAACAGCTTGAACTTAAATCGGTACTTCCTGTAAGTCGAACAAAATCGTACAAATCTAAGATTATAGAAAGCGTAATATACGCGATTGGTATAAACATCGTTGCAGCATTGATATTATTCTTAGCTGGTGGTATTATGGGTGGATTTACAGACAGTGATTTTCCAATTATTAACTATATTGTGGACGGTGGAATTATTTACTCAAATGTTGGTCCATTTCTGGTGTATATACTAGAATCTTTTACAATAACTGTGTTGTTTACTATATTTATCAGTATGTTTGTAAATGCTATGTACACTACTACTAACAAGCTATTTACGATATTAATATCAATGATCGCATTGATAATTCCATTTACCGCAATCAAATACATGGGAGCAATCGGATCTTTTATTCCATTTAACTATGTGGATTCGGGATTTGTAGCTACGGGATTTTTGTCGGCGTTGATAAGACAGAATTCTTACACGATGGTGATGGCTGTTGTAGTTCTTGTGATTAGTTCAATATTGTTTTATGTATTGGGCAGAGTTTCATTTGGCAGGATGAAATAATGTTAGAAGTAGTAAATATTGAAAAAAGTTACGGAAAGAAAAAGATACTTCACGATATATCTTTTAGTATTGAAAAAGGACAAATCAAAGCTTTGGTAGGACCGAATGGCTCTGGTAAGACTACTTTGATGAATACTATGACCAATCTTCTCAAAAGAGATGGCGGACAAGTTTTGGTAGACGGCAAAGAGTTTAAAGATGAGAAGATTTTTAATCATATTTCTTTTTTCAAAGATGAGAAAATCTTGGATGAAAACTTGTATGGCATGGATTATTTGAACTATATCAAAAATGTCTATAAAAGAACAAAAGATGATGTGGATAGGGTTATCAAAGAAATAGGAATTGAAAGTTTTGTAAAAAGCAAGACTGGTTCGTATTCGTTGGGTATGAAAAAGAAGCTGATGCTTGCGATGGATTTCTTACCACAAAGAGATATTATATTGCTTGATGAACCGCTTTCTGGTCTTGACCCAACTAGCGTTATAAAGATGATGGCTCTTATAAAGAAGAAAGCAAAAGATGGACAGGGAATTTTAATATCCAGTCACTCTTTAAACGATATCGATGAAATAACCAATAATATTTTGTTCTTAAAAGACGGGAAAATTTTGGAAGAAGTTTTGGAAAATGAAAAATTCATAGAGATTATTTCAAACGATAATGAAAAATTATCATCTGTTTTGAAATCAAAGGGTTTTAATATGGATAAAAATATGATAAGCTTAAACAACAGTAGTATTAATGATATTTTGTCTATTATTATAGAAAATAATATTGAGATTTTGGATATCAAAAGACGTTCGAAAACTTCTCAAGAACGATACAAAGAAATTTTCGGAATTTAAAATAAAAATATGCAAAAAACTAAGAATTTGTTTGACATATCATAATGTTAATGATAGAATATACAAGGATAAATAAGAATATCTTGTATATTCTTTTTTTATGCATAAAATAATTTCAGGAGGTGGAAAATTTGCCAACAATTAATCAATTAGTAAGACAAGGAAGAAAATCTAAAACTTACAAATCTGATTCACCAGCTTTGAGTCGTAACTTCAACAGCATCAAAAAAAGCTATACAGAAGCTAACTCACCTCAAAAAAGAGGCGTATGTACTTCAGTAAGAACTATGACTCCTAAAAAGCCTAACTCAGCACTTCGTAAGGTTGCCAGAGTTCGTTTAACTAATGGTATGGAAGTTTTATCTTACATTCCAGGTATCGGACATAACCTACAAGAACACAGTGTTGTATTAATCAGAGGTGGTAGAGTAAAGGACTTACCAGGGGTAAGATACCACATTGTCAGAGGTGCTTTGGATACTGCAGCTGTTCAAAACAGAATGCAAGGTCGTTCAAAGTACGGTGCTAAGAAACCAAAGAAATAGAACAAAACAAAAGGTATTAGTGTGAATAAAAGATTTTAATATACATTTATAGCACAGCGATGTAATTCGAGTACCTGAGAAATACTAAATAGTAAGGAGGGAAGCGAAGTGCCAAGAAAAGGACATGTTCAAAAAAGAGAGGTAATGCCAGATCCAGTTTACGATGATAAGACAGTTACTAAGCTTATCAACAACATTATGTTAGACGGAAAAAAAGGTACTGCCCAAAAAATTGTTTATGGTGCTTTTGATATTATCAAAGAAACTACAGGAGAAGACGCTCTTGAAGTATTCTACAAAGCAATGAACAATATTATGCCTATCTTAGAAGTTAAAACTAGAAGAATAGGTGGAGCTAACTACCAAGTGCCTATCGAAGTTAGACCAGAAAGAAGACAAACTTTAGGTTTAAGATGGTTAACTACTTATACAAGAGCTCGTGGTGAAAAAACTATGGTTGAAAAGTTAGCTAAGGAAATCATGGATGCAGCTAATAACACTGGTGCATCAGTTAAGAAGAGAGAAGACGTACACAAGATGGCTGAAGCTAATAAGGCTTTTGCACATTATAGATACTAATCTATCGGAAAGTAAGGAGAAAAAATGGCTAGACAAGTTTCATTAAAAGATACAAGAAACATTGGTATAATGGCCCATATTGATGCCGGTAAAACTACAGTTACTGAACGTATTTTATACTATTCAGGTAAAATCCATAAAATTGGGGACACTCACGACGGTGCCGCTCAAATGGACTGGATGGTTCAAGAACAAGAAAGAGGTATTACAATTACTTCTGCAGCAACAACTTGTTTCTGGAAAGGTAACAGAATCAATATTATCGATACACCGGGTCACGTTGACTTCACAGTTGAAGTAGAAAGATCTCTTAGAGTTCTTGACGGTTCAGTTGCTTTATTCGATGCGAAAAGCGGTGTAGAACCACAATCAGAAACTGTTTGGAGACAAGCTGATAAATATGGCGTACCAAGAATTTGCTTCATCAATAAAATGGATGCAACAGGCGCTGATTATTTCATGTCTGTTGACACTATTAGAGAAAGATTGAGAGCAAATGCTGTACCTATCGAAATTCCTATTGGAGCTGAAGATAAATTCGAAGGTGTAGTTGATCTTATTACAATGAAGGCTAATATCTACAAAAACGAACTAGGAACAGAATTCACAATAGAAGATATTCCAAGTGATTTAGTAGAAGTAGCTGAAAAATATAGAGCAGAATTATTAGAAAACATAGCAGAACACGATGAAGAGTTAATGGAAAAATACCTTGAAGGTGAAGAATTAACTGAAGAAGAAATCAAAAGAGCTATAAGAACTGCAACAATTGCTAACGCAATGAACCCAGTACTTTGTGGTTCTGCATATAAGAACAAAGGTGTTCAACCATTATTGGACGCAATAGTAGATTATATGCCAGCTCCAACTGATGTACCTGACATTAAAGGTGTGGACCCTCAAACTGATGAACCAACAACAAGAAAATCATCAGATGAAGAACCATTTGCTGCACTAGCATTCAAAATCGCAACAGACCCATACGTTGGTAAACTTGCATTTACAAGAATCTATTCAGGTACTGTTGAATCTGGAAGCTATGTATACAACTCTACAAAAGGTAAGAGAGAAAGAATTGGTCGTATCTTAATGATGCACGCTAACAAGCGTGAAGAAATTGATAAGGCATATGCTGGAGACATCGTAGCTATTATCGGTTTAAAGGATACAACAACAGGGGATACTTTATGTGATATGGATAGCGAAGTTATCCTTGAAAACATGGAATTCCCAGATCCAGTAATTTCTGTAGCAATCGAACCTAAAACAAAAGCGAGTCAAGAAAAAATGGGTATTGCTCTTGCAAAACTTGCAGAAGAAGACCCAACTTTTAGAACATATACAGACGAAGAAACTGGCGATACTATCATCTCTGGTATGGGTGAACTTCACCTTGAAATTATCGTTGATAGACTTTTGCGTGAATTCAAAGTAGAAGCTAATATCGGTAATCCACAAGTTGCTTACAGAGAATCAATCACTCAAGCAGCTGAAGCTCAAGGAAAATATGTTAAACAATCAGGTGGACGTGGACAATACGGTGACTGTACTCTTAGAGTTGAGCCAATTGATAACCCTGAGGAAGCAAATGGTATCGAATTTATTAACGCAATTGTCGGTGGTGCTATTCCAAAAGAATACATTCCATCAGTTCAAGCAGGTGCTGAAGAAGCAGCTGAAACAGGTATATTAGGCGGATATCCAATGCTTGATATGAAGATTACTCTTTTAGATGGTTCTTACCACGATGTCGACTCATCAGAAATGGCATACAAAATTGCCGGTTCTATGGGCTTCAGAGCAGCAGTTGCTAAAGCAAAACCAATCTTATTGGAACCAGCGATGAAAGTTGAAATCACAACTCCAGATGAATACTTGGGAGATGTAATGGGAGACGTTTCATCAAGAAGAGGTAAGATTGACGGTATGAATCCTAAAAATGGTGTACACGTATTAGATGCGTTTATTCCATTGGCAGAAATGTTTGGATATGCAACAGACTTAAGATCAAAAACTCAAGGTCGTGCAACATATTCAATGCAATTCGATCATTATGAACAAGTTCCTAACTCAATATCAGAAGAAGTTATAGGAAAAAAGAATAATAAATAGGAGGCTTATATAAATGAGTAAAGCTAAATTTGAAAGAACAAAACCACATGTTAACATTGGTACAATAG
>CAJUSY010000009.1 GCA_910589545.1 Peptoniphilaceae bacterium | reverse complement strand
AAAAATGGGGCAAAAAATACCCAATGTGTGTAAATTCATGGAGAAATAACTGGGCAGAATTAGCAACATATTTCAAATATCCAGATGGAATAAGAAAACTAATATATACAACAAATAGCATAAAAAATTTTAATAGACAACTTAGAAAAGTAACAAAAAACAAAACAATATTTCCAAATGACTACGCCCTACAAAAAAGCTTGTATCTAGCGATGGTAGACGCTTCAAGTAAATGGACGAGTAGAATAAGAGGCTGGGATCAAATATTGTCACAGCTATCAATATTTTTTGAAGGCAGAATCTAAATTTTGCCATGAAAATAATAAAAAATTTGAATCTTTACATCAAGAGTAAAGGCATATCCCTGCTCTGACGACCAGCTCTTGACAGAAATCTTCAAATTTTTAAGAAATATAATTAGGCAAAAAGGGAGATTTTTAGAAAAAATCTTGACCTTTTAGTTTAATTGTGCCAAAATTAGGTTACAAATATCTGAACTTTAAGATTTCAGTAATAAAAGTATATTTTTTAAAAATCAAAAAATATCAGCTCACAACCTATCAGGAGGAGCTGATACACAAAACTTTTCACATACCCATTTAATAATATTTTAAGCGGAGTGTAATCTGTACATAACAGGAGACATTCCGTTTAATTTTGTTTTAATCCTATCTTCATTGTACCATTTAATATATTTTTCAATCTCATTAACCAATTCATCATAACTTTTAAATTCCACTCCATAATACATTTCTTGTTTCAATATTCCAAAGAAGTTCTCCATTGGAGAATTGTCTAGACAATTTCCTTTTCTTGACATGCTTTGTGTAATTTTCAATTTTTCTAACTTATTTGTCCAAGTACTATGTTGATAATGAAATCCTTGGTCTGAGTGTATTATTAGTTTACTTATATCTTTTGTTTTATTTATTGCTTTTTCTAACATTGTATTGGTTAATTTTATTGTTGGGTGATTGCTTAATGTATAGCTAATTATTTCGCTGTTGTATAGGTCTAGTATTGGTGATAGATAGAGTTTCTCTTCTTTGCCTCTCAATCTAAATTCTGTTACATCTGTTAACCATAATTGATTTGGTTTAGTAGCAATAAATTGTCTTCTTACTACATTATCTGCGACTTTTCCTATTTGTCCCTTGTATGATGAATATTTTCTTGATCTAGTTTTGAATTTAGTACATAGCAAGGATTCTTCTCTCATTATTCTTAATACTCTTTTATGGTTGATATTAAAGCCTTTATTTTTTAATACCATAGTTACTCTTCTGTAGCCATATCTACCTTTTGATGCTTTTACTATGGTTTTAATTTCACCTTTAACTTCCTTGTCTTTGTCTGTTGGATTTACTAATTTTATCTTCCATTCATAGTAGGATGATTTTGATAACTTAGCTATTTCTATCCATTCACTTACTTTGCTTTTTGGATATTCTTTTTGTAGTTTGAGGATTATCTTTGTCTTTTCCTTGCTTCTGCTTCCTCTTCCAGTAGCAAGGCTTGTAGCTTTTTTTCGTAGATTATCTTCATTTTGAGAAGTCTATTTTCTTCTCTTAATCTTATTAATTCTTCTCTTTCGCTTTCGTTTATTGGAGTATTATCCTTTGAATTCTTATTTAATTTAGTCATATCTTTTTTAGGCCTTTCTCTTTTATCTTTTAATCCAGATAGACCGCGTTGTTGATATCTTCTCTCCCAGTTACATATTACTGATCCATTACTGATATCAAAATATTCTGCGGTTTCTCTGTATGATAGATTATTGATTTGCCTATATTGTATTACAGATAGCTTAAATTCACTAGTATATTTAGATTTACTTTGCTTTTTAGTTAAACTATTGAATCCTCCATAGTTGTACTTAAATATCCATTCTCTTAATGTTGACTCTGATATTTTATGCTTGTTAGCAAGTAAACATTGACCACCATAGGCTCCTGATATGTATTCCTTTACTAGACTGATCTTAAATTCTTTTGTATATTTTGGCATGAAAAAACCCCTCCATCCGTATTCCGGATTTTGGGGTTTCAGATCAAAATCTTCTCTATTTTTTTATTAATGGGAAATCATAGAAATCATTTACCATTTTTGTTGAATATAGTAGTCTACTTACTTTAATGTCATATTCGAATAATTTCTTGTATTTATCGGATAACTTCAAAAAATCTCTGTTTAAAGAACAAATTTTGCAAATTTTATTTATAGATGACAAATCGAAATTTTTCTTAAAGCCAAGTAGACGAATTGCTTCAATATCTTCACTTAATATATCATCAATAAAATTCTTATTTATGTCTAAAATATAATTGAAAATCAATCTTTTTAGACGATTTTTAGAATATTTTTTATTTTTTATATTTTCAAAAAACTCATCATATCCTCCATCAAAGCCTTTTACCAATAGATTATCTAAACCATTTTCGAATCCTGTTATATCATAAAACTCAGAGTTTTTAACAAGTAGTTTATAGGACAGTATATCCAAAATTTTTTGGTTAGAAATAATTGGATAATTTTTTAAGTAATGGTAGGTTAAATGAGGAACATTATCTTTAAAATTATCAAGTGAACTTAAATTATATCTAATAGAAGATGCACTATATGAAATATTTTCAATGGAATCAGAATTATAATCGCTATTAACCCTTTTAACTGGCAGTATTTTACAATTTGATTTTAATTTGTTTAAAGCTTTCATATACTCTAATGCAAGTATATTATTAGATTTAAAAATTTCTTCAGAATAATTACTATAATTTTTCTTAGAATAATCGATTACATTTTTATTATAAGAATTATTTTTATTAGATATGATATAGTTTACTATTTCATCTTCATTTTCTAAAATGAAATCTTTATATGAAATTAGATCTTCGATTTCTGATTCAATTCCAAAAGATATATAATCGCATTTTATAGCGTCTATAATTTTAATAGCATAGCGACTAAAATTTTCAGCTGATTGTAAAGAAAATACAGAAGGAATTTCAATTACGCAGTCTATACCGTATTCAAGAGCAATCTTTGTTTTGTAAAGTTTGTCCAAAATAGAAAACTCACCGCGTTGGACAACATTACCGCTCATAACTGCTATTATATTTGCTTTTGGGAATATGTTTTTTATCTGTTCAATTTGATATAAGTGTCCGAAATGAAACGGATTGTACTCACATACAATAGCTATATTCATAATTCTTAAATCCTTTCATATACTTTTTTCTTATGATGTATTATAATTGATATTGGGAATATAGTAAATAAAAAGGAGTAGATTTTATGGATATAAGATTTGTGAAAGGCAATATTTTTGAGCTACAAAGTGATGCAATTTTATATTTTATCGAAAATTCACTTCTAGAAGAGAATTCAAAAAAATTGGTTGAAAGAGCAGGAGAAAGAATTTTAGAACCTCTCACAAAAATAAGCGGAATTGAAAAAGGTGAATGCAAAATCATACCTGGATTTAATATTAAATCAGATTATGTAATTTTAGCTAACTTGCCTGATGATTTAAAAAAAAATAATAAGAGTATTTTTAAAAATCTAATTTATAATGTTTTTTGTGAGATGAAAAAATTTGAAATACATTCACTAAACATTGATTATTCTTTTTTAACAGAAAAATATTCTAGTGAATTTGTTAATCTAATAAATGAAGTAATAGATGAAAAATCATTGAGAATCAGTGATTTTCTTGTTTTTATGTGCAAAATATAATAATTGACTTTTAATTAGAAGTGCTCTAAAATAATAATATATCTAATGACGAAAGGTAGTGATTAATATTTTTCCAGAAACTCATAAGAGAATTGTTAGAGAAATAAATCAAGATATTAAAGATTCCTACGGAATCAATTTAAATATAAAAAAATTAGAATGGGGAGCGGTTAGTCCAGATATTTTACCAAAATATAAGCTAATATCCCATTACAAGGAAGAAAGTATAAATTATATCGTGAAGGAGATTATCACAGTAATTTATCTTTTTCAATTTACAGATTTGACAAGATTAAATTCATTACAAAATAAAATTTTGAGCACAAAACTTGGAGTAATTAGTCATTATTTAAGTGATTATGTCTGTCTTCCTCATGCAAGAAGATGGAGATGTAACGAACATCTTAAAGACCATATTAATTACGAAAGAGTTTTAAATAAGTTATCGCAAAATCATATATTTGATAAAAAAGCTATCCAAGCAAATAGGGTAAACATAGATAATGATGAATGTGTGATGTTAAAAACATTGGTCAAAAATTACATTGAAGATATAGTAGATGAGTACAACACTTCAACAGAAATGAAGCGTGATTTAGACTTTGCATACGGTCTAAATTATTCTATTTTCTGTTTTATTTTTGAAACAATTGAAGTATTCTCTACAGAAAGGTACTACCAAAAGTCCTTTGTTTTTTAAATATAATTAGGAGTTTGAGTTATGTATAAAGCTTACAACACGAACAATTTAAAGAAAAAGCTTGAGAAAAAATTTCTTTTTGAAGATGATTTATTAGCTTTATACTTAATGTTAGATATTGTTCAACAAGAAAACAAAATACAACCTTGTTATTTAAAATATAATGCTCTTAATAAAATTTATAATGTTCTAAATAATCATTTATCATATAGAAATGACAGAGAAAATATAATTAGAGCGATTTTTGATTTGATATCAGAGGATATTAGTAAGATTGAATTCACATACTATCTTCAAGCTTATACAGAAGGTTTTAATAATAAGAATATTTGTGATGAATTAGAGTTTTATGCGTTGAGGCATATTCCGGCATCTACTATAAAAAAATCTGATATTCTACTTCACAATACAGAAAATAGAAGTGCTAAATTTTTAAAAAATAAGATGATTTTATCAATAAAAAACAAATCAAATGCTTTTAAAGTACAAGATACAATAATTGATAATTATTGTGAGAATATTTTAAAGGATAAAATATTCAGTGTTAACAATAAAATGGATAAACAATTGGTGATTAAATCGATTAACGACAGTGTAGTAATTTCAGAGGAACGCTTTTTGAATATGTGGCAATTGGAAAATTTATACAAAAAAATTGTTAAGACATTGAAAAATGTTTTAAATAATTCTATAGAAGATGCATTGTGGTATGGGTTAAATGATAGAGTATTGCAAAGGTATAAGTAGATTGTAAAGTAGGATTTAAATTGTTGTAAAAAAATTTGACAAATCTAATTTAATCGTTTATACTATTAAAGTAATGTTTGATACATTAAGCCCAGATAGCTCAGTCGGTAGAGCAAAGGACTGAAAATCCTTGTGTCGCTGGTTCGATTCCGGCTCTGGGCACCAAAATGTGTGCGGAAGTGGCTCAGTGGTAGAGCATCGCCTTGCCAAGGCGAGGGTCGCGAGTTCGAGTCTCGTCTTCCGCTCCATATGGCGACATAGCCAAGTGGTAAGGCAGAGGTCTGCAACACCTTCACCCCCAGTTCAAATCTGGGTGTCGCCTCCAAAGGAAAGTTTATTATAGACTTTCCTTTTTTTTATATGTAAAGGAGTTAATATGATTTTTATTGATTTATTAAAAGATGAGTATATTGAGGAATTATCAGATTTTGTATACAAACTGAGAAATAATTTTTTATTTCAAAATAAATTTGATTCAAATTTGGCGAAAAATAGAACAACAATAATTAAATCTTTGAAAAAACAAATATCTAATAGAAATCATTTCGTGATTTTTGAAGGAACTAAGTTAATTGGGTATTTGGTGTTAGATTTAGATGATAAAGAGTTGCTAATTAAAGAGATATATATAGATAAAATTAATAAATCAATACTTTTTAAAATTTTTAGATTTTTAATGGATTATGCACTATCAAACTTATTTGATATAATTAAATTTAAGTTCAATGGATTTATTTTCGATGAAATTATAAAAGAACATTTGGATGATCAAAATAGATTAGAAATAAAGAATGATATGTTTGAAGAATCTCATAAGAAATTTGCGATAATTAGTTTTAAAGCTAAAAATGGCTTGATAAAATTTTTAAAAGGCAATGATTATGAAGTTATTTACAGTTTCGATAGTAAAAAAATGGATGAAAAAGTTAATGACCATGTAGATATGCAAATTAGGAAAATAAATGAAAATACATTCGTTTGTACTCAAGAATCGTATTTTCATTATAGGACATATCTTCCAAATTATATAACATTATATGTAACGGAGCTTGAGATAACGAACACATATCCGAAAGATTGCTTGTTAAATAATTTTTCAATTGAAAATCATTTAATATGTAATAAAAAATCGGTAGATCCTGTTATCTTGAAACTTCTTAAAGATGAGAAAATAATAATGGTCAAACAGGGATATTCCAAATGTTCAACAATAGTTACTGATAAATTTGTGATTACCAGTGATAAATCTATATATAAAAGTGTTCAGAAACAAAGTATTAAGGCTTATCTGATAGATGCTGGTGAAATAAAACTAGAAGGTTATGATACAGGTTTTATTGGTGGGACTTGTGGATATTGTGCTGATTTAGGGGTTGTGTTTTATGGCAATCTTAAAAATTATAAATTTAAAAATAAACTTATTGAATTTTTAGAAAAAGAAAATATAAAATACTATTATACAGATGATGATGATTTTATAGATCGCGGATCTATAATTTTTAATTAATAGGAGGTCAATTATGGTTCAACCATCTACATTACCGGGAATGATGGAACTTCTTCCTGAAGACCAAATGGTGTTCGATACAATTAAAAGAAGAATAGAAGATGTTTTTATTAAAAATGCATTTTTTTCAATCGATACACCTGCTATAGAAAAATTAGACGTTTTGCTATCTAAAGGTGGAGGAGAAACAAGTAAGCAAGTGTATAGAATTGATAGTAGTAAGAAAAATCAAGGATTGAGATTTGACTTAACTGTGCCACTCGCAAAATACGTTTCAATGTACATGCAAGACTTAGCATTCCCATTTAGAAGATATCAAATAGCTAAGGTGTATAGAGGAGAAAGAAATCAAAAAGGAAGATATAAAGAATTTTATCAATGCGATATAGACATCATAGGAAATGAAAAATTGAGCTTATATAATGATGCGGAAATAGTAAATTGTATGTATGAAGCTTTAAAATCCATAGATGTTCCAGACTTTGAATTTCAATTTAATAACAGAAAATTATTGAATGGATATTTCTCTGATTTAGGTATTGAGGACTTTGAATCATGTTTGAGAATAATTGACAAATTAGATAAAATAGGAATAGATAATGTAAAAGAAGAATTATCGAAAATTAACTTGGGTGATGAAAAAATTGATTCGATTTTAAGTTTCTTACAAATAGATGGAACTAACCAAGAAATAATCGAAAAACTTGAATCATTGAATATAGATAATGAATTATTTGTTTGTGGGCTTGAAGAATTGAAATTTGTATATGACGATATTTTATCTTTGGGAGTTAGTCCAGATAATATTAAAATAAATTTGTCTATAACTAGAGGACTTGATTACTATACAGGTTCAGTATTTGAAACATTTTTTAAGGAATATCGTGAAATCGGATCTATTTGTTCTGGAGGAAGATATGATAGTCTAGCGAATAATTTTACTAAAAGCAAGTTGCCTGGAGTAGGAATGAGTATCGGCTTAACTAGATTATTCTATCAACTTCAAGAATTAAATTTGGTTAAAGGACAACAAACTAACTTTGATTGCATCATTATTCCTATGAAAGGTTATGAAAAAAATGCAGTGAAGTTGATGAATGATTTGAGAAGTTATTCTGTAAGATGTATGAGTTATCTTGAAGATGATAAATTAAAAAAGAAATTTAATTATGCTGACAAATTATCCGTAAAATATGTTATAATAATAGGACAAGATGAAGTTGAGCAAAATAAATTCACTTTACGAAATATGGAAAATGGTAATCAAGAATTATTAGAACTTAACCAAATTATTGAAAAGTTAAAATAAAGGCGATGAAAAATCCCAGTAGGCATATAAGAACTTTCAGAGAGAGTAAAACTTAGGCTGAAATTTTACTTAAGATATCAGTATGCTGAATACTAATTTGGAGCCTATTGTCAAATGAGAAAAAATTAGGGTGGAACCACGAGACACTTGTCCCTATCGGGATGAGGGTCTCTTTTTTATTAGGAGGTATTTATGTTTGAAGTAAAATTAAAAGATGGATCCGTAAAAGAATTTGATGAAGAAATAAGTTTATTAGATGTTTGCAAATCAATTTCTGAAGGATTAGCAAGAGATTGTGTCGGAGCAGTTGTAGATGGTAAAATAATGGGATTAATGGAAACTATTAAATCAGATTGTGAAGTTCAATTCGTAAAATTTGATGATGAAGAAGGAAAGCAAGTTTTCTGGCATACTTCATCTCACTTAATGGCTTATGCTATTCAAAGATTGTATCCAAATACAAAATTTGCAATTGGACCATCAATTGATTCTGGATTCTATTATGATTTAGATACAGATCATAAATTCGTACCAGAAGATTTAGAAAAAATCGAAGCTGAAATGAAAAAAATAGTTAAAGAAAATCCTAAATTAGTAAGGGTTGAAATTTCAAGAGAAGAAGCATTGGAAAGATTTAAGAAAGAAGGTCAAGATTATAAAGTTGACTTAATAGAAAATCTTGATGAAGATGCTACAATTACATTGTATGAAATGGGAGACTTCGTTGATTTGTGTAGAGGACCTCATTTATTAGAAGTGAAAAATATTAAAGCATTCAAGTTATTATCAATTGCCGGTGCATACTGGAGAGGTGATGAAAATAACAAGATGCTTCAAAGAATTTACGGAATTTCATTCCCTAAGAAAAAATTATTAGACGAATATTTAGAAAGAATGGAAGAAGCTAAGAAAAGAGATCACAGAAAAATTGGTAAAGAAATGGGTCTATTCTCAATTCAAGAAGAAGGACCGGGTTTCCCATTCTTCCATCCAAATGGAATGGTTGTGTTAAATGAACTAGAAAAATTCTTGAAAGAACAACTTTTAGATAGAGGATATGGTCAAATCAAAACTCCATTGATTTTGAACGAAGATTTATGGCATCAATCAGGTCACTGGGATCACTACAAAGAAAATATGTATTTCACTCAAATAGATGGCGATGATTATGCAATAAAACCAATGAACTGTCCAGGATCAATTTTAATTTACAAAGATGAATTGCACAGCTACAGAGAGCTTCCAATTAAAGTTGCAGAACTTGGTCAAGTTCACCGCCATGAATTATCAGGGGCATTGCATGGCTTATTCAGAGTTAGAACTTTCGTACAAGATGATGCACATGTATTCTGTTTACCTGAACAAATAGAAGAAGAAGTAACTAAGATTATTGATTTCTGTGATTATATTTATTCTAAGTTTGGTTTTAAATATGAAGTTGAATTGTCGACTCGTCCAGAAGATTCAATGGGATCAGATGAAGATTGGGATTTAGCAATCAATTCACTTAAGAATGCATTGGAACACAAAGGCCTTCCATATAAAATTAATGAAGGCGATGGGGCATTCTACGGCCCTAAAATAGATTTCCATTTGGAAGATGCAATTGGCAGAACTTGGCAATGTGGAACTATTCAATTAGATTTCCAAATGCCAGAAAGATTCGATATGACTTATATCGCAAGTGATGGATCTAAAAAACGTCCAGCAATGATTCATAGAGCAATTTTAGGTAGTGAAGAAAGATTTATGGGAATATTAATCGAACACTATGCCGGAAAATTCCCATTATGGTTATCACCAATTCAAGTAGAAATTCTTCCTATTAGCGATAAATTCAATGATTATGCGTATGAATTACAACAAAAAATGAAAGCACGTGGATTGAGAGTGAAAGTCGATGATAGAAGTGAAAAAATCGGTCTTAAGATCAGGGAATCTCAATTGAAGAAAGTGAACTATTCATTAATAATTGGACAAAATGAAATTGATAACAATGAGGTATCAGTAAGAAAAAGAGATCTTGGTGATGTAGGATCTAAGAATACTGATGAATTTATTGATGAATTAGTAGATGAATATCAAAATAGAAAATAATTCTATAAATAAAGCTTATTTTACAATATAAAAATTTGCTCTGAATTTTTCAGAGCAAATTTTTAATAAGGAGGTAAAATGTACAAGAAATTTTATTGGTTTCTAAAATATTACAAAAACAAATTAATTCTTGCTATTACATTTCTTTTATTAAGTGACCTGGTAGGATTAATTCCTCCATATATAACAGGGAAATTAACCGATAGAGTATTAAATAATTCGATAGAATTAAAACCTTTTTTAATTATACTTTTAATTGATGTTTTAGTAATAGGAATTAAATATTTTTTTGCAATGGGATGGTGTTATTACACATTCAGAGCATCAAATGAAATAGACTATGTAACTAGAAATAGACTTATGGATAAATACTTAAACGAATCCATGAAATATTTTCAAACTTTCAAAACCGGAGAACTTATGAACAGAGCTACTGGAGATGTAAATAGTCTAAGTGATTTGATGGGATTTGGGACACTTACATTTTTCGATTCTACTGTTTTTCCGTTATTCATTATAATCATAATGATGGTAGTAGTAGATTTTCGTCTTACACTGGTTTCAATAATACCATTACCAATTTTGGCATTTCTATGTTTAAAAATAGGAAAGAAAATCCACGAAAAATATTCTATAGTACAATCTACATTTGACAAATTAAATAACAGTGTCTTAGAAGATGTTGAAGGTATTAGAATAATCAGGGTTTTTGGAATTAAAGATTCAAGATATTTTTCATTTAAAAATAGATCCAAAATGTTAGTTCAAAAAAACATGGATGTAGTGAAATATAGAGCCTTGATGGCTCCTTTTCAAAGGATAATTCCAGCCATAACTTTTGTTATAGCGATTGGGTATGGAACTGTTCTGATTAGTAAAAATCAAATCTCTGTCGGACAATTAGTGTCATTCACTTATTATTTAAATATGTTGATTTGGCCAATGTATGCATTAGGAAACTTCATAAATGTATATCAGCAAGCAGATGCATCAATGGATAGAATTGACAATATTTTAGGCTATGAAGATGAATTGGATTTAAACTACGATTATAAAGAGGTCCATGATATTAAAAGTATCAAACTTGAAAATTACAGTTTCAAATATCCTTATACAAAAGGATACGCACTTAAAGATATTTCATTTGAAGTTAGAAAAAACATGAGAGTGGCTATTGTTGGGAAAACAGGATCAGGTAAGTCTACTATTCTTAAGCAATTATTATTCTTATATCCAAGACAAGATGAGTTTAAAATAAACGATAAATACACTAATTTGATAAATTTAGAATCGGCAAGGGAAAACATGGCTTACGTATCTCAAAAAAGCATGATTTTTTCTGATACAATTAAGAATAATATAAAGTTATCAAAAATAGATGCAACTGATGAAGAAATTATAAACGTGTCAAAAAGTGCGGATATTTATAAAGATATAGTGAATTTCCCAGATAGTTTTGATACATTATGTGGGGAAAATGGGCTATCTTTATCAGGAGGACAAAAACAAAGAATTTCTTTAGCAAGAGCTTTACTAAAAGATTCTAATTTAGTGGTTCTTGACGACTGCTTAAGTGCATTAGACACACAAACAGAGAAAAACATATTAAGAGAATTAAAAAAGCTTCACAAAACAGTTATTTTATCAACTCATAGATTAAATCAAATTGATGATTTTGATTTAATAGTTGTGCTGCAAGATGGTAGAATAAGTGAAATGGGCACTCATGAAGAATTGATGAAAAATAAACAGTGGTATTACAACCAATATAACATTCAATTAGTAAGAGGTAGATATGAAGAGTAAATTAAGAAATAAATTTGTATCAGAAAAACTAAAAATGTATTCTATGAATCAATCAAAAGAATTAATCATTGGTTTTGTATTCTCTTTACTACGAACTGCAATGGAAATACTTGGGCCGATTGTAATAGGATTTGTATTAAATGAATTTGTAGCAAAGAATAATATAGTTGGAAATTTTTCATCAATTATTAAATACTTGACTATTTATTTGGTGATTTACGTTGCGTGTGGAATTTTCAGTAACTTGAGTATGATTTATTTTGAATTGGCAGCAAATAACGTAACATATTTTGTACAAAATGATATTTATAAACATATCAATGTATTACCTATAGAATACTTTGATAATCTGGCAGCAGGAAGTATCGTATCAAGGATTACGAATGATACTATGAGATTAAAGATAATGTTTCAACTTATATTGGCAGATATTACAACTGCTGCAATAATGATAATTGCAATATATATTATGATGGTTGTGACAAATATTAAAGTGTCTTTGATGCTTTTCATTTTGTTTCCATTTGTTTTCTTAATATTCTATGACTATAGATATAAATCAGCAAAACATAACAAAAGAATCAGACATCTGGTTAGTAAAATAAACGCAAATATTAATGAAAATATTAATAATATGGAAATAATTCAAGCTTTAAATGTCAAGCAAACTATAAAAGATAAGTTCGATAAAATTAACAAAGAAATTTTTGGAAATAATTTAGCTCTTACTAAATTAAGAAGCTATGGAGGATACAGGGCTATTGATATAATTGGTTTATTATCAACAGTTATAATTTTATTTTATTTTGGATATGGTCAGATAACCAAAAGCTATCCAGTTACAGTTGGTGGGCTTTATATAATTATCGATTATACTTCAAAGATTTTTTCGAATGTTAGTGTAATTGTTACAAGATTTGGAGATATGGAACAAGCTTATGCATCTGCAAGTCACATATTTGACATAATGAAATTAGATACAATTGAAAAGTCAGATGGTGTGATAGAAGATCTAAAGGGAGATATTGAATTTAAAAATGTTTATTTTGCTTATGATAAAAGTGATGTATTGAAGGATATTTCATTTAAAATACCAAAATCAACTAGTGCAGCTTTTGTAGGGACTACAGGTAGTGGAAAATCAACGATCCTTAATTTAATATTGAAGTTTTATGATGTAAAAAGTGGTGAAATTTTAATTGATGGGGTAAATATCAATAATTTAAATGAAGATATTATGAGAGAAAACTTTGCGGTTGTACTACAAGATCCGTTCCTTTTTGAAACTACATTAAAAGAAAATATCACTTTAGATAAGGATTATAGTGACGAGGAAGTGATACATGCGTTAGAAGAATTAGGATGCTATACATTGCTTAAAAAAGGTTTAAATGAACCTATAAAAGAAAAAGGATCTAATCTTTCACAAGGAGAAAGACAATTAATCTCCTTTGCAAGAGCATATATTAGAAATCCCAGAATATTAATTTTAGATGAAGCTACATCGAATATTGATACTGAAACAGAGCAAATTATCCAACAACCATTAGAAAAATTAAAATATTCAAGAACTACATTGATAGTAGCTCACAGATTATCTACAATAAGAAATGTAGACAAGATTTTTGCCTTATCCAATGGTAAAATAATAGAAAGTGGAACTCATGATGAACTATTACTAAAAGATGGTTTCTACAAACAAATGTACGATGAGCAATCATCCATTTAAAGGGGGATTAATGGATAAAAAACTAAAATACATTAGGACAACATACACTATAATATTCACAATTATTGTCTTATATATCGTAAGGAACAATTTTATAGCACCTAATCATATTTTTAAATATAAGATTTTTTTGAGTATTGCTCAAAAATTACAAATTGCTTTATTTGGACTTTTAGTATTTCTTATTTCATCAATTTCCTATTTTTTATATAATAAAAATTTTGATTTCAAGGATATAAAAAAGTTTTGGGTTCTAGAATCATTAAGAAAATTTGTATGGATAAAGGGAATAGAATCAGTATTTATTGGTGAAGATGAGTATAAGGATCAGAACTTAAACAAAAATATTTCTAATTTTATCGCTTTATCTTTAATTAGTATATTCACGATATTTTTAATGAAACCAGAATGGACACTATTTTTGATTTATTTAGTAATATTGGTTATTGGTATTTGTGTTATTTATTTTAAAAATAAATCTCCATATTATTTAGATTTTGTTGTAAAGGATAACATAAGTGTCAAAAGAAAAGTTTTATCAGTAATTTATGAAACTGTTGTTACAGCATTTAATATGTTACTTTTCGTTTTTGTGATAAAACAATTTACTAATGTAAATCTTTCATCTTTGGTGCTTATTTATTGTGTTTCAAATGTATTTGGGCAAGTTAGCTTGATGCAGGATGGATTTGTTGTTTCGGATTTAATAGAAATACACTTTTTATGTAAATTGATAGAACCTAGAGCTGCAATAATTGCCATATTGATATACAGAATTGTAAGTAGTGTTATTCCATGGATAATTTCTTTAATTATGATATTAAAAAGAATTTACGACAATTACAATACTGATCAATACAAGAAACAGTTCGCATTTAATATTTTGTCTATTTTTACTCTAATCGTTGGGCTAATATTATGTTTAAGTGTTGCTACTCCATCAATGTTATTAAGAATAAAATTTTTAAAGAGATTTGTTAAGAAAGATGTAGTGATTTTGGCTAGATTTATAACTCTTACATCAGGTGGGTTACTAATACTTCTTTCACAAGGAATAAAAAAATCAGTTAAAAAATCTTTTTATATAGCGGAAGCAGTATTAATAGTTTCAGTTTTTTCAACACTATTAAAAGGATTAGACATTGAAGAATCTATTATTACATTAGTATTGGGAATTGTAATGTATATTATGAAAGATGGATTCACAGAACAAGCTATAAAAATCAACCCAAAATATTTTATAAATACTATCGGTAAATTATCAGTTGTCACAGTATTATTTATCTTTATTAGCAATACTGTTCGCAAGGTAAATTTTTTGACATCACATCGAAAATATTCTCTAAATTATTTGGTTGAAAACAAGAAATTTATACTTCTATATGTTTTATTTATTCTGATATTATCTTACCTTGCTCAATATACACGAACTAAGAAGATCACATTTACAAATTTAACAGATGAGGATTTTGATAAAATTGATAAATTCTTGGAAGAATTTGGTGGAAATGAATTTAGTCATTTAGTTTATTTGAATGATAAAAATGTTTATTTTGACAAGACAAATACAGTAATGATTATGTATCGCCCAGTAAAAAACAGCGTTATCGTATTAGGTGATCCAATAGGTAAGAAAGAAAATTTCGTTGAAGCAATTGATGATTTTATAGTTTATTGCAATGAATATCACATGAATGTTTGTTTTTATGAAATAAATGGAGAAAATCTTGAATTATACTGTGATCAAGGTTTTAGATTCGTTAAGGTTGGACAAGACGCAACAGTAGACTTAACTCAATTTTCTTTAGTAGGAAAGAAAAATAGAACTTGGCGACATGTTCTTAATAACTTCGATAAAGGGAATTATGAATTTAAAGTTGAAGATCCAACCGATAACCTGTTATCTCAAATGAAAATTGTTTCGGATAAATGGTTAGAAAATAAAAATGAAATGGGATTTAGTTTAGGATTTTTTGACGAAGATTATCTAAAAAGAACCAAAATAGCATGTATTTACAAAAACAATAAATTACTTGCTTTTGCAAATCTTCAACCGTTTTATGATGATAAGACACTTTCTATCGATTTAATGAGATATGATAAATCAAATGAAGATGGTTTGATGGATTTTATATTCATAAAGTTAATTTTATGGGGTCAAGAAAATAATTTTGAAAAATTCTACCTAGGAATGGCACCGTTATCTAAAGTTGGAGATAAGATTTATTCAAAGAAGAAAGAAAAAATTCTAAATATTGTTTACAATACTCAAAATAAGATATATAATTTTAAAGGCTTAAGAAATTATAAAGATAAGTTTAAACCAATTTGGTCGAATAAATATATAGCTTATACTTCAGATTTTAATTTACCATATATTTTAATTAATGTTGTAAATTCAAAGAAAAAATAGTTGACAAATTATACGAGATAGTATACAATATTTGTTGTTGATAAGTAGAGATATCCGCTCTCACCTTATAATTTCGAATTCATAAGGTTAAAATTTAATTTGATTATTAATTTTTGGCGGGTATTTTTACCCGCCATTATTTTTTTGGAGGTGAATAATATAAAAGACTTAATGATTAATGAGGAGATAAGATCTTCTAAAGTTAGATTAATCGATGATGAAGGTGAACAAATAGGTGTAATTCCTATTAAAGAAGCTTTGAAAATGGCTGAAAATAAACATCTAGATTTGGTAAATGTAGCACCAAACGCTAAGCCACCTGTATGCAAAATATTAGATTATGGAAAATACAAATACGATGCATTAAAGAAAGAAAAAGAAGCGAAGAAAAATCAAAAAGTAATTAACGTAAAAGAAATAAGACTTTCACCAAATATTGAAAAGCACGATTTAGAAGTTAAGGCTAATCAAGCATCTAAATTTTTAAGCAATGAAAACAGAGTAAAAGTTTCTGTTAGATTTAGAGGTAGAGAACTTGGTCACAAAGATTTAGGTAAGGAAGTTCTTGATAAATTTTATGAATTAACAAAAGATGTAGGACAAATAGAAAAGAAACCTTCTATGGAAGGTAGAATGATGATAATGTTTATGGGTCCTTTGACTGATAAAGATAATTAGAGGGGGAAATAATATGCCAAAAATGAAGACACATAGAGGTTCTGCTAAAAGATTTAGAAGAACTGGTACTGGTAAGTTAAGAAGATTTAAAGCTTATGCAAGTCACTTAACAGGAAAGAAATCTGCAAAGAGAATTAGAAACTTAAGAAAAGGCACAACAGTTAGCGAAGCAGATATGAAAAGAATCGATAAAATGATTCCTTAGTTAGAGGGGGAAATATAAATGGCTAGAATTAAACGTGGTACAAATAATAGAAAAAGACATAAAAAAGTATTAAAACAAGCTAAAGGATATTACGGCTCAAAACATACATTATTCAAAACTGCTAACCAAGCTGTTATGAAATCATTAGCTTATTCATATGTTGGAAGAAAAAGAAGAAAAAGAGATTTCAGAAAATTATGGATTGCTAGAATTAACGCAGCTACAAGAATGCATGATTTAAGCTATAGCAAATTTATGCACGGATTAAAAGTAGCAGGTGTTGATTTGAACAGAAAAGTTCTTGCAGATATGGCTGTTAGAGATGAAAAAGAATTTGCTAAATTAGTAGAATTAGCAAAAAATAATTTATAAAATAAAAAGCTTAAGTTGATTTATATCATACTTAAGCTTTTTTTAATATAGAATTAATTTCATTCTCTTCTGAATTGATTAATTTTAACTTTTTATCACGAGTTAGACTTTTCGTTTTAATTTCTAATTTTAATGCATGACTTTTATTATCAATTTTTTTCATAAAAACATAGTTTACGGGAAGCCTTGCTCTCGTATACTTACTAGCTTTGCCTTTATTGTGCATTTTAATTCTTCTTAAAAAATCATTTGTAATGCCTGTGTATAAACTCTTATCAGCACATTCTAAAATATATAAATAATACATTAATACATACCACTAATTTGTTTTGCAACATCATAACTGAAACCTTTTTGGAGTAAGAAGGTAACTATTTTATTCCTTAGCTCGTAGCCTTCATATTTTTCTTTCCAAATGTTGATTTTAGTTTCAACTATTTGAGTAGCTTTGTCTAATTCCATATTGTACCCAAAAACTTCTTCTAAATAATCTTCGTAAATTCTTTTATCAATACCTTTTTGGTATAAATCGTTGATTATTCGTCTTTTACTGTAATTTGTAAGATTAATTTTATCGTTAATAAATATTTTTGCATAGTTATAATCGTCCAGTAAATCTAGATTTTTTAATTTAGTAATTACTTCATCAATAATTTCTGTGCTAAATTTCTTGGATTTTAATTTTGTAATTATTTCTTTTTCAGTTCGTAATTTATAAGATAAAAAATTAAGGCTGATTTCAAAAGCTTCTCCAAATTTTGATATGTTCAATAGGTGAGCATACAATTCATCATCTATTATCATTTCATTATGAATTTTAAATTTTTCAAAGTCATTATAACTTAATAAAAAACTTTCTTTTGTATCAGTCTCAATTACAAACTTATCTTTTTTATCGTTGAACTCAATTTTTCGAATTATCATTTTATCTTATATTCATTATTACATTGAGTATGAATGGAGCGACCATCATTGCCACTAGAATAATAGCTATAATTTGAGCTAATTTTTGTTTTTTCATGAAATTCACCTCTATGATATTCTAACACAAAAACATATATTTGCATATTTTAAAATAATGCTATAATATATTTATAAAAATGGAGGTAATTATGGCTGATTTAAAATTTGAAATAATAGAAAGATTAGGAGTTTTATCAACTAAAGCAAATAATTGGAACAAGGAATTAAATATTGTAAAATGGTCTGATTATGATGCAAAATACGATATTAGAGAATGGAACCCAGATCATACGAGAATGAGTAAAGGTCTTACATTTACAGAAGAAGAGCTTAGAGTTTTACATGCTTTAATAGAAGATGAATTAAATCAATTAGATTCAGAAAAGTAGGATATATTTTGAAATTCATACATTCAGCAGATTTTCACTTAGGTATGAAATTTGAAAAATCTTCAATTCCACAATCTATGTCTAAAATTAGAAGACAGAGAATATGGTCATCCGTTGAAAGATTAATCAAGTATAGCATTGATGAAAATGTTGATTATATTTTTTTGTCGGGAGATTTGTATAATTTGGAAAATTTCAGTCTAAGTGATATGAATCGATTAATTGATTTGTTTTCTAGAACAAATTCTCAAATTTGTATTATAGGTGGCAATCATGATCCTGTATATAAAGATAATTTATGGGATATGACAAATGCTAGTGAGAATATCAATATATTCAAAAAAGATTCACTTGAAAAGATAGAGTTTGATGATACAGATGTTTATGGGATAAGTTACAATAAAAATAACTACGATTTCATGAATATTTTTGAAGATTTGAAATTAGATAAATTAAAAACAAATATATTGATGATTCATTCTGATCTATTATCTGATAATAGCAATTACATGTTCTTTGATCAAGAAAAAGTAAATAATTTAGGTTTTGATTACGTAGCACTTGGTCACATTCATAAACCTACAATATTCAATGACAAATTTGTGTATCCTGGTTCAATTGAGCCATTGAGTTTTAAAGAAGAAGGGATGCATGGAGCTGTTATTGGTAGTATTATTGGTAGCAGACTTGACATCGATTTTTTAGATTGCTCAGAATCTAATTTTAATGAATTTGATTATAATATTACAGATAAGTTTAGTTATTATGATTTGGTAAGCTTATTATCCAAAAATTTAGTAGATGGTAAGAAAAACTTTATAAGAATTATTCTAAAAGGACAAATAGAAGATGGATTTGATTTGGATATAGATTCCTTAAGAGAAAGTTTGAATAAATATTGTGAACATGTAGAAATAATCGATAACACAGAATCTAATTTAAATTTGGATAAAATCTATGAATTTAATAGAAATAATGTGCTAGGTTATTTTATTGAAGAATCTAAAAACTTAGATCAGAATGATCCTGTTGTCAAAAGAGCCATTAATTTAGGAATTAATTGTTTAATGGAGAATAAATTATGAAAATCATTAGATTAGATTTGATATCATTTGGCAGATTTAATAATTACACAATAGAATTAGAAGACAAATTTAATCTAATTTATGGGTTAAATGAGTCAGGTAAGACTACTTTATCAAAATTTATTGAAGGTGTTTTTTATGGTTTCGTTAAACCTTATTTGAAACGAACTGTATATACTGAAGATTATGAAAAATATCGACCATGGTACAATGAAAATTATGAGGGAAGTATCTTATTAGAAAAAGACGGTAAAAGATATGTAATTTATCGTAATTTTAAAGAAAAATACTTTAATATTTTCAACGAAACTACTGGAAATAATGAGAATAATTTAAACGGCTACAATCCAGATAATTTATCTTTTCCTGGTGAATATTTTTTTAAAATGTCCTCAGATATTTTTAAATCAACTGCTTTTTCTAATTTAAAAGAAATAGATGTAGAAAATAAGAATGTAAGTTCTATTGTCGACTTGTTATTAAACTCATCGAACAATCATACAGATTCTATTTCATTCAAACAAGCTTTGGTTAAATTAGAAAAAATGAAATCAAATATTGGCACAAAACAATCTAAGACAAAACCGATGGGAAGTTTGTACCAAAAAAAACTTGATTTAGAAGATGAAATCAAAAATATAAACAAAGAGAAAAAAGAGTACGAGGATTGTCTAACTAAATTAAACGAATATAATATAAGGCATGAAAAGTTACTTTTAAATAAAGAAAAATTGGAAAATTTGCATAAACAAAATGATTTAGAGAAAATAGAAGATGCAAAAAATTATAAAATGCAAATTTTAAAGGAAAAAGCAAGCTTGCTAGATAGAGTTTCATCTATTAGTTATATAAATGATATCGATGAAGATGATGTTAACGAATTAGAAGAAAAGAATCAATTTCTGAACGAAAATAGAATTAGATTTAATGACTTATCAAAGCAAAAAAAATTAATAGGTCAAGATTATTATCAGTTAAAGGCAAAAATTAGCAATTATCAAACTATAAAAGATTATTTATATGAAGTTGATGAATTTAATGAAAAATCTAGATCAAATTCTAAATTAAAAATCAAATTAATATTTATCGGAATTATTGCTGCTTTAATAATTGCAGGGGTCAATTATACACTGGGGGAAACAAGTAAAATTATTATTGCTCCTATTTTATTTGTTTTTTACTATATTTTATTATTGTTAATTTTAAAATTCAAAACAATATCCTATAATCGTCAATTGAATAAAATTTTGCAAAAAATTAATCAAATTACAAATATGAGGTATGAGAGTTTAAATGATGTAGTTAATGACTTTAAATATGATTCAGATATAGAAAGAAGTGTTAATTATTTAAATAGTCTTGAAGAAAAGCTAAATAATATAGATTCTGAATTGGACTCTATATTATATGAAGATGAAAATTGTAAAAGTAAAATCAACAATATATTATCATCTTCGAGAAATTTGAAAAATATAGATGTTGAAGATTACCGAAGAAAAAAAATTGAATACGATCAATTGATAAGTAGAATATCAGATAAAGATAATCAACTTAAACAAATATCAAATGAGTATGATTTCAGTATTTTATTAGATGACTTCCAAGGCAAAACCATACAATTTGACGAGAATGATATAAAAGATATTAGTTTACTTAATAGAGAAATCGACGAATCGTTAAAGGAAAATGCACAATTATTAGAAAGAACAAAAATGCTTGAAAATTCTGTGAATCTTTTACTTGAGAAAGAGGAAAAATTATCAGATATAAACGAACAATTAGAAAATTATGAAAAAGAGATTATATCTATAGAATTAGCTATGGATTTGATTAACAAAAGTATTAATAAGTTACACAAAAATTTCATTCCACGAATTAACAAAAGAGTATCGGAAATGATGGCTTATTCGACTAAAGATAAGGATAGGTTCAGAGTTGATGAAAACTTAGATGTTAGCGTTTATGATGGTGTCAAATTCTACGAACAAAAATATTTGAGCTCTGGAACATTTGATTTGTTGTCTATATTTATTAGAATTAGTGTTCTGGAAGAATTAATGGGGCTTGATTATTTAATGATTCTTGATGATTGTTTTGTTCAATTAGATGATGTAAGATATAAGAAATGTCTGGATCTTTTATTTAAAATATCGAATAATAATCAAGTTATACTTTTTTCTTGTCAAAAAAGAGATGAACAATTATTAAATGAACTAGACATAATATATAAGAAAATTGAGTTATAATAAATATGATTTATGCGATAGGTGATTTACATCTGGATTATACTAAAAAAAAGTCCATGGATGTTTTTGGAAATAATTGGGAAAATTATGAAGAGAAGATATTTAAAAATTTAGATCAATTAAATGAAGATGATATTATACTTATTCCTGGAGATATTTCATGGGCTATGCAATTAGATGAAGCTTTTGTAGATTTGAAAAGAATTGATAAAATGCCAGGTAAAAAGATATTAACTCGTGGTAATCATGATTATTGGTGGTCGGGGATAAGTAAACTTAGAAATTTAGATTTTAAATCTATAAAATTTATTCAAAATGACTCATTTGATTTAGGCAAAGTTATTATATGTGGATCGCGTGGATGGCTAGACCCAACTAGCAAAGAAGCGACAGAAAATGATAAAAAGATTTTTCAAAGAGAAATACTAAGAGTTAATATGAGCTTGGAAAGTGCAAAAAATAATGAAGATATTATTATGATGTTACATTATCCACCATTTGACATAAATAAAAAACCTAATGAATTATTTAATTGTCTAAAAAAATTCAACGTGACAGATTTGGTATATGGTCATTTACACGGATATGGACATACTAATGTAGTTGAAGGATTAATAGATGGAATAAATGTACATTGTGTATCTTCTGATTATATAGATTTTAAAGCTAAGGAAATAAGGAAATAAGATGGAAAAAGAATTAGAGTGTAAGATATTCACTGATGATTTTAATGGTTTAATGGAAAAGGCAATTGATTTGGGAGCTGTAATGATAGCTCATGAAATTCAAGAAAACATTTTAATTGAATCTGATGATTTTGATTTAATTGAAAACACAGATTATCTTAGGATTAGAATTTCAGAAGATATCTACAATAACAAAAAAACAAAATATCTTACTTATAAAAAGAAAATTAATGATACAAATGTTAGGCATTATGATGAATATACTATAAAATTTGATAATGAAGAAAATTTGAAACAAATATTAAAATTTGTTAAATTAGATAAGCAGTATTCATCAAAAAAGGAAAGAAAATCTTTTATGTTTCTGGATGCGAGACTGGACTTTGATCGTTGGGATGAGAATTTTTATCCATATCCATATTTAGAGATAGAAGTTAAAGATGAAGAACATTTAGAAAATATATTAAATAAACTAGAAATTAGAAAAGATCAAGTATCGACAGAATCTATAAGCGAATTAAGATCTAAATTAAAAAAATTTGACAGAAAGGATAGACTTTAAATGGCAAATAAAAAGCTAGTGGTCGTGGAATCTCCAACAAAAGCGAAAACAATTCAAAAAATGTTAGGATCAGGTTATAAAGTTGTAGCTACAATTGGTCATTTAAGAGATTTACCGAAAAGTAAATTAGGAATAGATATTGAGAATGATTTTGAACCACAGTATATTAATGTTAGGGGTAAAGCTAGTGTAATTAATGCACTAAAAAAGGACTATAAAAATTCTCAAAAGATATTTTTGGCAACCGACCCTGATAGAGAAGGAGAGGCTATTTCTTGGCACTTATGCTATCTATTAGGTATAAATCCTGAAGAAGAAAATAGGGTAAAATTTCAAGAAATAACAAAAGATTCTGTAAAAGAAGCTATAAAAAAACCTGAAGCTCTCGATCTTAAGTTGGTAGATGCACAACAAGCAAGAAGAGTATTGGATAGAATAGTAGGTTATAGCATATCCCCGTTATTATGGAAGAAAGTTAAATCTGGACTTAGTGCAGGTAGAGTACAATCAGTAGCATTAAGACTTATATGTGAAAGAGAAAAAGAAATAAGAGAGTTTGAACCAGAAGAATATTGGTCAATTCATGCAAACTTATCAAAGAATAGTTTAGAATTTGATTCAGAACTTTACTATTGTCCAAAAGATAAATCTAATAAAATAAATATTAATAATGAGGATGAAGCCAATAAAATATTAAAAGAATTATCAGATAAATTTGTTGTGAATTTTATTAAACAACAAAAAAAATCTAGAAAACCATATGCCCCTTTTACAACATCAACTCTTCAACAAGAAGCTTATAAAAAGTTGTATTTTCAAACTTCTAAAACAATGAGAATTGCTCAACAATTATATGAAGGAATTAGTTTGGGAAGTGAAGGCTCTGTAGGTTTGATAACTTATATGAGAACTGATTCAACAAGAATATCTCATGTATGTGTCAATGATTGCTTAAATATTATTAATGAACTTTATGGTAAACAATACTCTACAAAAGGATATGATTATTCCAAAAAGAAAAAAGGGTCACAAGATGCTCACGAGGGTATAAGACCTTCATCTGTAAAGAGAAGACCAAATGAAATTAAAAAATATTTGACGGATGATCAATACAAATTATATAAGTTAATTTGGGAAAGAACGGTTGCCAGTCAAATGAAAGATGCAAGATATTTATCTACATCAATTGATTTCGATAATAATGGATATACTTTTAGATCGAATGGAAATGTAGTAATTTTTGATGGATTTACAAGAGTTTATTCATTAAATACTAAAGATAGCGAATTACCAGAATTAGAAGAAAAAGAAACTTTGTTTTCTAAAGACATAGAGTCAAAACAACACTTTACTAAACCAAAACCAAGATATACAGAAGCGAGCTTAGTAAAAACTCTTGAAGAAGATGGAATAGGAAGACCAAGCACTTACGCATCAATTATAAGTAGTATCTTATCAAGAAATTACGTGGAATTAAAAGAAAAAAAATTCTATACAACAGAAATTGGAGAAAAAGTTTGTGAATTCGTGGTCCAATATTTTGATTCAATTATCAATGAAAAATTTACGGCTGAAATGGAGAATGAATTAGACAATATTGCAGAAAATGATGTAGAGTGGAAAAAAGTAATTAGAAATTTCTATGATGGATTTAATGAAGATTTAATTGAAGCAAAAAATGCTCAAGATAAATTCAAAGTTAAGGATGAGCCTATAGGTCGTAAATGTCCTGAATGTGGAAGTGATTTAGTAATAAAACATGGAAGAAATGGAAAATTTATTGGCTGTAGTTCATTTCCTGAATGTAAATACACTGAAACAATAGTTAAAGATACTCACGTGAAATGTCCAAAATGTGGTAATAGAATAATAGAAAAAGTTTCTAAAAGAGGCAAAGTTTTTTATGGTTGCGAAAATTATCCTAATTGTGACTTTGCTTTATGGGATAAACCGACTGGTGAAAAATGTCCTGAATGTGGAAGTTTGTTGGTTCATAGAAAAAACAGACGAGGAGAATCAATTCTATGTTCGAACGAAAAATGTGATTATAAAAAGCTTGAAAAATAAAAAAATATATGTTATACTTTTTTAGTAAAACACACAGTCGATGATACAAATGCAGTTGCTTAATTGTCGCATTTGTAGATGAGTCGTCTGGAGGAAAAAAACGGAGGTAGAAAAAATGTCAGTAGTATCAATGAAATCATTGTTAGAAGCTGGGGTTCACTTTGGACATCAAACAAGAAGATGGAACCCAAAAATGTCAAAATTCATATTTACAGAAAGAAATGGAATCTATATTATAGATCTTCAAAAAACTGTAAAACAAATTGATGATGCCTACAATTATGTAAGAGACATCGTTGCAGATGGTGGAGAAGTTCTTTTTGTAGGAACAAAAAAACAAGCTCAAGAAGCTATCGAAACTGAAGCAAAAAGATGTGGACAACATTATGTAAGCCAAAGATGGTTAGGTGGTATGTTAACAAACTACAAAACTATCAAAACAAGAATTAATAGACTTCACCAATTATATGAAATGGAAGAAGATGGAACATTCGATCTTTTACCAAAAAAAGAAGTTAGCCAATTAGAAAGAGAAAGAGAAAAACTTGAAAAAAACCTTGGTGGTATTAGAAAAATGACTAAGATGCCAAGTGTATTATTCGTAGTTGATCCTAAAAAAGAATACATTGCTGTTCACGAAGCAAAGATATTGGGAATACCCGTTGTTGGTATCGTAGATACTAACTGTGATCCAGATGAGTTGGACATAGCTATTCCTGGTAATGATGATGCAATTAGAGCAGTTAAACTATTAACTTCTACAATTGCTGATGCTGTTATTGAAGCAAATCAAGGTCGTGAAGATTCAGAAGAAATTTATTCTGAAAATGAAAATGATGAAAATGATACAGAAGAACCTGAAACAGAAGAATCAGTATCAGAAGAAGATTTAAAAGAATTTGTTGAAAATTCTGAAGAAAAATCAGACGAAGAATAATAAACAATAAGCGACGGTTAAACTTAAAATTTAATAATTGTTTGACAGTCGCTTTTTAATTTAATTGGAGGTAATAAAATGGCACAAATTACTGCTAGTATGGTAAAAGAATTAAGAGAAAAAACTGGCGCCGGAATGATGGACTGCAAGAAAGTTCTTAATGAAGCAGATGGAAATATTGAGAAAGCAATAGATCTTTTAAGAGAAAAAGGACTTGCTGGCGCTGAAAAGAAAGCTGGAAGATTAGCATCTGAAGGTATTGTTGAAACTTATATTCATGGCGGAAAAATCGCATCTATTGTGGAAATCAATAGTGAAACAGATTTCGTTGCTAAAAATGAAGAATTTAAAAGCTTTGCTAAGGATATTGCTATGCAAGTTGTAGCATCAAATCCAAAATATGTAAGTCGTGAAGAAGTACCTGCAGAAGAAATAGAAAAAGAAAAAGAAGTGTTAATTCACCAAGCATTAAATGAAAATGATGGTAAAAATATGCCTGAAGATAAGGCAAAAATGATAGCAGAAAAAAAAGTAGAAGGAAGAATTAACAAATTTTATTCTCAAATTTGCTTACTAGAGCAACCATTTATTAAGGATCCTAACAAATCTGTTGAGCAATTATTAACAGATTTAATTGCTAAAATCGGTGAAAATATTAAAATACGTAGATTTTCAAGATTTGAAGTTGGCGAAGGATTAGAAAAGAAAAACGAAGATTTTGCTGAAGAAGTAAAAAAACAAATGGGTCAATAAAAAATATTGCTGCAATTTCTATATTGCGGCTTTTTTTATTTTACATATTTTTGTATTGATTTTAAAATGTTAATTTGGTATGATAAATTAAAGAAAACCTTATTATTAATTAGGAGGAAATTTTGAGTTTAAAATATAAAAGAGTTCTACTAAAATTAAGCGGTGAAGCATTGAGTGGAGACCAAGGACATGGACTAGATGATGATATTATCGAAAATATTTGTGATTCTATAAAAACTGTTCATGAAGAGGGATTAGAAATAGCAATCGTTGTAGGTGGAGGAAACTTTTGGAGAGGCAGATCATCTAAAATTGATAGGGCTACATCTGATTCAATGGGAATGTTGGGTACAACTATTAATGCTTTGAGATTGCAAGCGTCTTTAGAAGCAAAAGGTATTCAAACAAGAGTCCAAACTGCAATTGATATGAAACAAGTTGCTGAACCATATATTAGAAGAAGAGCGATAAGACATATTGAAAAAGGCAGGATAGTGATTTTTGCAGCAGGTACTGGATTACCCTATTTTTCTACAGATACTACAGCTGCATTAAGAGCTGTGGAAATTAATTGTGATGTAATTTTAGCTGGTAAAAGAGGAACAGATGGAATATACGATTCTGATCCTAACAAAAATAAAAATGCTGTTAAATTTGACAAATTAACTTATATAGATATTTTAAACAAGGGTTTAGGAATAATGGATGCTACTGCAACTTCATTGTGTATGGAAAATAATATGGGTTTGGTAGTATTTGGGATAGATGATCCTAAAAATATAATTAGAGTCGCACATGGAGAAAATATAGGAACTATCGTTGAGGGGGAAAAAAATGAGTAAAGAAATTTTAAAAGATATGGAAATAAAAGCTGATAAGACTTTACATGCATTAAAAGAAGAACTTAAAACTGTAAGAGCTGGTAGAGCTAATCCTAGTATATTAGACAATATTATGGTTGATTATTATGGAACCTCTACACCTTTAAAGCAGGTTGCTACTATCTCAGCTCCAGAAGCTAGATTACTTACAATTCAACCGTGGGATAAATCAATAATGAATGAAATAGAAAAGCAAATTCAAGCTTCTAATCTAGGAATAACACCATCTAATGATGGAAATATTATTAGATTACCATTTCCGCAACTAACTGAAGATAGAAGAAAAGAATTAACAAAAGTAGTTAAAGAATATGGCGAAAAATCAAAGATAACAATCAGATCTATAAGAAGAGATTTTGTTGATGATGCTAAAAAGATGGAAAAGAACGCAGAAATTTCTGAAGATGAATTACATGTGGTACTTGATGACATTCAATCTTTAACAGATAAATTAACTAAAGAAATTGATGGTATTGTTACTGACAAGGAAACAGAATTAATGGAAATCTAAATCATTAATGGAAATCTAAAAATCTATTCTAATTTTGAATAGATTTTTTGATTGTGCACTTAAGTGTGTTGAGCGAACGAAGTGAGAGAAACAAAAAAACCACCTGCTATGCAGGTGGAAGACATTAGCTTAAGCTTCAAGCAAAACAAAACCTCCTATGATAAAATAGTGTTGCCTGACAAGCTGCACA
>CAJUSY010000008.1 GCA_910589545.1 Peptoniphilaceae bacterium | reverse complement strand
GCATATCACCTTCATAATCATAGTTTTTGTAATTGTGTTTAAATACATCTTCCTTTTCATAATTTTGTTTAAATATTCCTATCCCATAATTACAATAAAGTTTTAGACTTTTGATATAAAACATACTATCAGAGCCCGTTGTATTTTTAATTGTAAATCCCGAATCAGATCCTATTACTTCAACATTATCCATTTTTCTCATCGTTTGCATAGTTGCGGGTGCTGTTGCAGAATATGAATTATTACTTATCAATACTTTAATTTTTGTCTTTGGATTTTTTATCTGATACAATGACATTTCTTTTAAAATATATGGGTAAATTTTAGTGCTACCTCCCCCATTGAATCTTAAATCCACAACTATTGTAGAAGGCTTACTTTCATATAATTTTTTATTTATCTCTTTCGAAAAATCGAAGATATTAAATTCTGGATTATCAAGACATGAATTATAATAAATTATCAAATCCTTATTTTTTGTTTCAGAATAAAAGTTTTTTTCTGTTTGATTTATTACATCTAGTGGTTTAATGCTAACAGAATTCTGATTATTCATTCTATTTACAATCTTAGCTATATTCATAAAATAAAAATCAGTATTTTTAGAGTCCAATTTTCCAAATTCCCATTTTCTGAAATTTTTAGGAATTACATTTTTATAAAATATTTTTCCATTATTTTCTAATTTAAGTGTTATTTCATTGCCACTTACTATATTTTCGCGTCTTAAATTATCGACTATTCTAATGTTTTCAATTGCAAAAAATCTGGATATATTCTTGTTTTCACCTAGAAAATATTTTGATACTTTCTTTTCTACCTCTTCAATTGGAGTATTATTTATTGCTAAAAGTTTGCTTCCTAGGATATTACTGTATTGTTTGTTGCACATATTTATGTAGTAACCATCTTTTAACAGAATTAAATCTACTGGCAATTCTTCAGTAAAATATCCTGACCCAAATCCAAGATGTCCCTGTTTTAAACTTGACGCCAGTACTTTTAAATCTAATATCGTATCTACTATTGTATGTTCTTTTTTATCTTTAATAAATTTGTCGCATTCTTTTGAAAATTCTTCTCTGGATGTATTATTAAAAATTATATGATTTTCTTTCAAAAAGTTTTCTACAGCTTTTATTGTGTTTTCATATTCTTCTTGTGAGATTTTAGTTTTCAAATCAACAGTAATTTTATCTTCTAAGTTGATATCTCCTTTTGTAATAATTTCACGTATATATTCAGGTACTTTTTGCACATTATTTGAATATGTAAATCCAGTAGTAGTTATGATAATTATCATAACTACTACTAATTTGTTAAGAAATCTTTTAAACATTTTATTTTGAGTTATTTTTCGAAACATAAACTCCAGTACATATAACTAGTGGTCCATTGCAAGTTGGATTATCAGTTTTAACTGCACATACATCTACAACAACCCCACATGGTTTACTTGTATTAGCTCCTGCTCCGTGATTTCTTCCGTCCATTAATACTTTCATATTTTCCTCCTTGAATTTTATGCCTTTTCGGCAAATTTATATTTAGAGAATATTATTCTCCAACTACCTGTTCTAATCTTATTTTAACTATCTTCTTCATAAAATCATCCATATTTTCTTTGAATCTATTACATGCTTTCTTTTTATTTACTACTCTTTGATAAGGGCATCCTCCCATACAAATAGGTAATAATTTACATTTCTTACATTCTTCATCTTCCGTCGGATCGTATAGCATGTAATCAAAATACATATTAGTGTTTCCATTAGAATTATCATTAATATTTCCTATTCTTCTATCAATAAATCCAATATCGGACCAGCATTTGTATAAATCACCATTGCTATTTATTACTAATGAATTTAAATAATCTGCCCCACAGAAATTTGTTATTTTGTATGGGTATTGGTACAGTAAGGTATCTTTACCGTAAGTTTCATGAAATTCTAGCATTTTTTCAAAAAACTCACTTTTTTGAATACAGTGACAATCTTCATATGAATCGTTTTCATTTTCTACCGGTGCAATGTAAATTAATATTTTATTTTCATTATCAAATTGTTTAATATCTTCGATTACTTGATTATATGAATTTTTATTATCATTATCCAAGTTTATTCTAATATGCGTATTTGGTAACAGTTCGTAGCTATCTTTTAAATTTTTCAAAATAATATCATAAGTTCCATCACCATTATGTAATATTCTCTTTTTATCATGCCATTCTTTTGATCCATCTAATGTAACTTGAATACTATTTATCTTTAAACTATTAAATTGTTCAACCATTTCTCTAGTTAATAGATATCCGTTTGTAACTATGAATGCTGTATACATGACATTATGTTCATCACACATTTTTATTATTTTTTCCGAAAGCCTTTTTATGGTCTCAAATTCAAGTAAAGGTTCTCCCCCATACCATGATATAGATAGAGTATTTAATCTTTCAATTTGCTCAGAAATAAATTCTATTATGGAATTCTCCGTTGAATTATTCATGGACTTCTTATTTTCTGCATTCTTCTCATAGCAATATGAACAATTAAAGTTACAAGCAAGAGTTGGTGCTATTGTTAATGATAAATTAGAGTTATTAAACCTTGAACTAAGTAATTCATATTTAATTCTTGTTAATTCATCAGTATCATCAACTACAAAATTCATATCTTTGAGTTCATTATATTCTTTTGGTAATTCTTTTCTCTCTTCAATTTTGTCATACATTTCAATCTCATCGCTGTCTAATAATGCCAATGAATTAGAATACGAATTATATATCGCAACGTTTTCATCAACTTTTAATAAAAAGTTATATTTTGATTTCTTCATATTTCCCCCTTCATTATTTTTATAACTTTATATTAAATTAAAAATATTATATTGTCAAGGATTTATTTATTTGATTTTTCAATAAATGGTCGGTATTTATCTTATTTATTGTAATATTAATGATATTTATTATCGTTCTTCTCGCGTTAATATCTATTCCATCAATATTTGGTTATTAATTTCATTTATTTGAAAAATCTATAAGTAATTGTTTTTTAGTAATACAAATTAGGTTTTTTTGAAATTAAAATGAAGATAAAAAACAGGGACATATTTTTCTAAATGTCCCTGTAAGATTGCTATAATATTTTATTTAAAATCCAATGTATCCACGAATTTTAATATTTCTAAAAGCTTTGTTCTTTTTTTGAATGTTTTTTCTATGTTTTTCTTCAAATATTGGTACAAGTCATCGTTTCTAGCTTCGAAGGATTTGATTTCCATGACGATATTCATGTATTTTTTGTCTTTGTATGTGCTTTTTAATCTCTTTCGATAAATTTCCCACACTTTTTCAAATGTTTTGTCTTTGTCTTGTTTGATAAGTTCTTCTACGAATAGTATAAAATAATACGAATCGTGTATTGATGACAAGTTTTTGAACACATTCGTATAATCTTCTTCGTTCAAATATTTCTTGGTTTCTGATATAATTTCTTTTTCCATTTCAATTGAGTAATTATCATTGTCCAAGCTTTGTGAAAGCATGATTACATAATCGTTGATTAATTTGAATGTAGATTCTTTGTCGTCGACTTTTGAGTATTTGTATAGAAACTCTCTCCATTTTGCTATGAATTTAGTCATGTAATTCATAAGTATATATGTTCTGACATCTATTGTGAACACGTAATTGGATGTGAAGATGAAAAACTTCTTGAAATAATCAAAATATTTTAACAGTGCATCTGATATCATACTTATGGATAAGGTTGTGACTATTTCTTGGTTTTCTTCTGTTAATTGGATTTTTCCTTTTAATAATGATGGACTATTTCCATATTGTATGAGTTTTTTGATTGCGTATACGAATAGATAAGAATATGATTGATCATCTTCGATTTTGTCGAACAAATCTTGTAACATATCAAAATCTTTGTCTTTAATTAGATATAGTATCGTCTTTTTGTGAAGTTGTACTTCGCTCATATCGCTGTAGTAATTCACAACTGAAGAAAATGAATTTTCTTGTTCACGTTCCACTAGGTCGATAAGTTCGATGTCACTGTTTCTGTCGTTGATGTATATGTCGTTAATTTTAAGAAGTTCTTGTTCGCTATTTTCGTTTTTGAATGAGAATTTTTTCTTGTTCCAATCGTAGATGCTTAATCCATCTGTTCCTGTTTTTTTGTATATTAAAAAGTTGTTTAATCTAAAAATATCGTAATTTTCCATAGCTTAAATTATATACAAAAAAAGCTACCAAATCAAATTTGATAACTTTTTTATAAAATATGTAGTTTAGATTATATACCCACAGATATTTTTAAAGCTTCATCCAACTTTATCAGAACTCTATCGTCAAAGCTACCTACTTTTTCACGAAGCCTTTTTTTATCAATAGTTCTTATTTGTTCAGCTAAAATAACTGAATTTTTCGGTAAACCGTACTTGGATCGTTCTATTGCCACATGTGTTGGTAATTTCGCTTTATTTATTTGTGAAGTAATAGCTGCTATGACTACGGTTGGACTGTATTTGTTTCCCACATCATTTTGAACAACAACGACAGGTCTTACACCACCCTGCTCAGATCCAACAACAGGGCTTAAGTCTGCGTAAAATATGTCTCCTCTTTTTACTTTCATAAACTCACCCTATAAACTCTTCGCTATTTTAAGAACTGTTTTTATTATATCCAAAACAATTCAAGAAATCAATATCATAAACTTGCCCAACTCAAAAGCTGGGCTAAGGTTAGTTGATTTTTTGTAAATAGTCGCACACTTCTACGACTTTTCCATTTCTAGTATAAATTCTAGGAATTCTCATTGTAACTCTACACAAAAGCTCATAGACATTTGTGTTTGCCATTTCTGCCAAATCATACAATGATATTTCTCCCATGTCATCTTTTCCGAATAACAAAACTTTGTCGCCGACTTTTACATCTCTAATGAAAGATACATCTATCATGATTTGATCCATGCAGACTTTTCCCAAAATTTTTGCTTTTTTGCCGTTGATAATCACATAGGCTTTGTTGGATAATTCCAAAGGATAACCGTCAGCATAACCTATTGTCGCTGTTGCAACTACTGTTTCAGAGTTTGTCGTGAATGTTCTTCCGTATCCTATGTCTGTTCCTTTTGGAACTGTTTTAATCATGGACACTGTTGTGTAAAGCGAAGATATTTCTTCCAGATTTAGCCTAGAATTTTCTCTTACATAATCTGATGTATGATATCCGTAAAGTCCTATTCCACATCTTATCATATCCAAGAAATATCCGTGAATTATCGCTCCAGCATCATTTGCTATGTGTTTTATTGGAACAGTTATTCCTCTGTTTTCCACATCAATCATAAAACCAATGTATGTATTGTATTGTTCTTTGGTATAGGAATAATCTTCGCTATCAGCATCTGAAAAATGACTGTAAATTCCTTGCAACACTACATTATCCATTTTATAAATTTTGAATATTTCTTCCAAGCATTTATCTTTGTCAAGTCTAACTTGGAACCCTAATCTTGTCATTCCTGTGTCGATTTTGATGTGAACTTTGCATATTTTATTCAAACTTTTTGCAACGTTGTTGATTTCAACTGCAGTTTCATAATCGTAAACTGTTAATTCGATATTGTTTTTGATGGCGACTTCAATGTTTTCATTGGAAATATATCCTAAAATCATAATTGGTTTGAATATTCCATTTTTACGCAGTTCCAAGGCTTCATTAATATTGGACACTGCAAAGTAATCTATTCCCAAATATTCCAATTCTTTTGTAATAAATGCTGCGCCTTGTCCATAAGCATTGGCCTTAACTACGGCACACATTTTGACTAAATTGCTTATGTTTTTGATTTCTTTGTAATTGTGTTTTAATTTGTCCAAATCAACCTTAAAATAACTTTGATATTTAAACATTATTTCTCCTTACAAGCACTAATCGCTTCCGGTAAATTTCTAATAATATCCGATGCAATAATGCTGTCCTCTCCTATTTTTTGTTTTGCAAAATCTCCAGCTAGTCCGTGAATATACACTCCCAATTTACAAGCCTCGAACACATCTGTGTTGTGCATAAAACTTGTAATAATTCCAGACAAACAATCCCCACTTCCAGCTGTTGCCATTCCAGCGTTTCCTGTATTGTTTACATAAATTTCGTCATTTTTTGCGACGATTGTGTGATGGCCTTTGAGAACTACGATACATTTGTGTTTTTTTGAAAAATCCGTAGCTACTTCCTCACGATTTTGATTGATATAATCTACATCCAATCCCGAAAGTCTACTAAATTCCAATGGATGTGGAGTTATGGCAACTGAATAATCTTCAAATTCTAGTTCACAGAAATCTTTTATTGAGTTTAATCCATCAGCATCTATCAAAACTGGTTTATGGAAGTTTTTGAGTACGGCTTTTATCAATTCGTAATTTAATTCATCCTTTCCCATGCCACATCCAATTGCGACACAGTTTTTATTGGAAATATATTCTAAAATTTGAGAAATAGAATTATCACTCAATTTTTTGTCGTCACATTCAAGTGGAAGTATTATATTCTCAACGGATTTAATTTGCATGATTTCCGAGATAATTTCAGGGACAATTGTGTACACCAATCCACTACCACAGCGAAGTGCTGCCATGCTTGCCAAGTAGACGCTACCACACATTCCGTTCGAACCACCAATTATGCAGACTCTTCCGTAGTTTCCTTTATTGGAAAAAGGGTCGCGTTTTTTTATTGTAAAATCCATTTTAATCCTCCAACATCAACACGCACATTGCTATTGCGTATTCTTCATCGTGAGAAATGGATGCATCAATATCTAAAACTTTTGGAAATTTATCTGTATTTAATTTTACAACTAAACCGTCATCATGTATAGACTCCACATCCATAAAACTCATTTTACCAATTCCAGTCTTCAAAGCTTTTGACACTGCCTCTTTCATGCAAAACATCCCTGTAATCGTCTCATAATTACGATTTTTCGATTCAATGTATGAAATTTCTCGTTCAGTAAAGACTTTTTTCATAAATTTATCCAGATTTTTTATGTTTTCAATTCGTGAAACTCTTAGAATATCAGTTCCACATCTAATCTTCATTTTTGATTCCTTCAAATTTTTCCAAGAATTTGTTTCTCAATGCTAAAAAGTCTAGTTTTTCAATGTCTTCCACGCTTTCCACATCTTTTACAAATTCTTCTACGATTTCTCCTATTATTTCGAATGAATTTTGTGAAAAATTATTAATATTATATGATTCCGACAAATATTTTATGCTTTCTTTCATTAATTTATCCGTCAAAATATCTTGGTAAGTTTGGTTGATGTTGCAGTTGCTGATTTCTTTTTCGATGACTTTTTTTATGGAATATATCACATAATACACAAAATCCATAAAAATTTCGTTGTTTTCTCTGTCATCAAGGGCAAATAATATCGACAAACAGAAATTCCAGTTGAAGTCCTTGTCCAATCTGCTGTTAAGTCCCTGTGCGAATGAAGTGTGAATGTAATCTCCAAATTCCATATCTGAAAAATCATACAATCCTCCGAAACTAATCGGCTTATTGCTAATGGCATTGACTTTGTTTAATATGTCGATTAATCTTTCTTCGTATTGTTTTTTCTCCAAAACATCCATTATTGAAAACAAATAATCGCTTACTACATTTGCAATATTTCTCATATCTATTACAAAACCTAAATTGTATTTTAATTTGAGCATGTATCCATCGTGAATCATTTTTGTTATGATGCTTTTAAATTGTTGTCTTGTAGCATCATCTTCGTTGGATTCCACTGTCATCATTTTTTTGTAAACACTGTTGAGTTGTTTGTCGATTATAGTTAGATTGTTCTTAATGGAGTACATCACATCACGAATCAAATCTTCTGTCATAACGTAGTTTGAGTTTTTGTACAAAATCGAATGATCTACCTCTCCCCAGAACACATTGACCATGGATTTGATTTGAACTTCAAAATTGATTTTCATGTCGTCATTTTCTACGAAAATAGCGTCAATTTTATAAATCTCAAACCCGTTTTTTTGTTTTTGTGGTTGTGGTTGATCTAGGTTGAGTCTAATTCTCATATCGTACTTGGAATAATAGTAGCCGTTGTCATCTTTGTAATAAAAAAGTCTTTTCAAATATTCGTACAAATCTTTTTCATTTTCATTGAAACGACATTCTATTCTAACTCCAATTAAATCTGGAAATAGATTGAACACATCCTCTACGTCTTTACATTTTATATAATAATTTTGTTTTAATATTTTTTCTTTGATGCTGTCTTCTTTTTTTACACGTGCGTTAATATTAATAACATCTTCGTTCGTTTCAAAAACTTTACTGAAAAACTCTTTTGTTTCTTCTGCTACAAAGTTTATGAATTTGTAACGACTATTAATTAAATTAACAGCATCATTCATAAATTGAAAAATTCCAGCTCTCATTTTATTCTCCTTTTTATTGCTACTATTATTTTACCATATTTAGGCTTTTCACATGCATCAAAAAAGAGCACGAATTGTGCTCTTTCTAAGTTTACAATTTACAAAAATTTCATCCTGTTAGGATTAATATCTCGTTCTATTTCGTGAAAGCCTTTAATTACTATGTTGTTTTCTTCTATAATTTTCTCGATTTTTGGTTTGTCTTCCAAGTTATCGTACAATATAGAAATCCCACAACACACATCCAAGACTCTTGGCGTTGGTGCAATCGTAGCTTTAATAGAATTTTCTTTGATTAAATCGTAAAGTTTTTGTCCGTTTGCCACATCTTTGAACAAGATGTAGTTCATTTTATCTGCCATTTTCAATCATTTCAACGAATGCTTCAATTCTTGTCTTCAATTGTTCGCTGTCTTCATCAGTATAATCAGTTTCAATTCCCAATACTGGAATGTTGTGGTCTTTAAGTTCTTTTTCTACAATATGACCTTCTGTATCGTAAATGTTACAGAATTTTAAGTTAACATCGATTACACCGTCAACGTTGTATTCTTTTGCTAGTCTGATGATGTCGTCAACTCTTTCAGTATTTGGAGTATAGCATGCACAGTTGATACCTTTCATGTATCTATCTGTTAAGTGATCAACCATTTCGTCCATAGTTTTGCCGGATTCATCTACAGTTAATTCGAAATATCTTGAACCTGTACACATTTCTTCACATACAACAGCTGCTCCACTTGATTCAATGATGTGGTGTAGTTTCCAGTTTGGAATAGATAATGGAGTTCCTGTTAACATTAATCTTGTAGCGCCTTTTTTGTATACGCTTACGTTTTGTTCTTTTCTCTTATCCAATTCGTCGCACAATTCATTTACTTTTTGTGCAAATCTAGTTGGATCATCGTAGAATGCGATTTGAGAAATCAATAAACAGTCTTTACCACTGATTGGAACATTGTCTAATTTACGGAATTCCCATAATCTTTGCATTGCACGTCTTTTGTTGTTGATTAAAACAATTGCATCATGAAGAGATTCTGGAGTTAATTTGTTGCCAGTTAATTCTTCAATTCTTGCAATATATCTGTAAACTTCGTCTTTGAAGAATTCAACGTCTTTGTCTCGTTTCATTTGTGGCAAATCAAAGATGTACATTGGAGCATCTTTTGACATGATTTCCCATGCTTTTTTCTTGCCGTCGCAAGTCGTTTCTCCGACAAATAAATCTGCAAGTCTGAAGAATGGACAAGTTTTTTCAAATCTAGCACCTAAAGATGCCTTGATTAGTGGACATGTTGCAGTTGGAAGATATTTTTCTCCACCTGGTACCCAGAATTGAGATCCTGAACACAAACCAGTATTTATAGCTCCGCATCCAAATACTACTTCGTCAGGAACGTGAATGCAGAATGTTCCTACAACTTTTCCGCCGTTTTTTTGGAATTCGATTAATTCAGCTGGTCTAATTCCGTGGATTTCTGCAACAACCATGTTGAAATAATCCATTTTTTCTGGTCTATTATCTTGTGATAAATATACATCACCAAATGCTTGTGGTAAAACTTCACACAAAACGTCGTGTTCTTCAACGTTCATTCCTAAATCTTCCCACATTTTTCTGTAATCTGCCATTTAAATACCCCCTAGTAAGTAATTACATTATCATCATAATCAAATTGGCTACAGTTATTAATCACATAATCAGGTTTGAAATCGAATTGCTTGTACTTTTCATCTATGTATTCAAATCCTTTTTTTGTAAAAATATCGTGATATTCGCCTTCACAAAAATAGCCTTCTTTGATTAATTGATCAAATTTTTTGTACACTCCAGCTGCTGCCTGAAGTTTTACAGATGATTTTTCCCTAAAAGAATCATCTATATGTTCTTTGATAAATTCTATTCTTTTGTCGATGTCGAAGATAAATTTGGAGAAATATTCCACCTCGTATATTCTTCTCTCATCAATATCGCATTTTCTGAGATTGAATATAAGAGATGAAATTTCTCTGGATTTTTCAATTAAATCATTAAATTTTTCTTCGTCAAATTTTTTGTCTAATTTATCTTCCAAATACTCAATAAAAGATTTATAATTCCTGTATTTGTACACGAAAACATCCTTGTCGGTTTTCTTTTTCAAAGTTTCGTAGCGAATTTTGCAACTATCATCTACAATGAAAAATGATGAACTAAACATAAAAGGACATCTTCCAAGTTCCAAATAAGCAAAAGAAGAATTCAACATATCACAGTAATTATTATCCGAATAATCTTCTGTGACTTCCCTGTCCATTCCATAAGAATACACTGTTGTAACTCCAAAACTCTCAACAATTTCCCATGGAACTCTGCCCCACAATGAAACAACAGTTGATGATTCTCTCAAAGTGAGTGCATCAATATATGCGTTTTTTCTAATATCTAAATAATCCATTATCTTGCCAAGACTGCTGCTCCTATTGCTCCAGCAAATCTTGCGTTCTCATTTGTTTCTACGGTTGCTGACAGAAGTTGTGATAAGTGTTCTGTCATATAATCATTTCCCGAAAAACCTCCAGTTAAGAAATAATAATCGGTCGCTGGAAGTCTGTGAACCAAGGTCTTCACTTTATTAATGATAGAATTAATTACACCACATGCAATATCTTCTTTTGGTGTACCTTTTCCAATTAGAGAAATGATTTCTGTTTCAGCAAAAACCGTACACATCGATGAAATTTTCACATCTTTTCCAGTTCTTGCCAAATCAAACATTTCGTCCAGTCCAACACCAAGACGATTTGCCATTACTTCCAAAAATTTCCCAGTACCAGCAGAACACTTATCATTCATTATGAAATCTTCTACCATACGATTTTTGTAACTTATGGCTTTTGTATCTTGTCCTCCAATGTCGATAATAGTCATATCAGTATCATTGAAAAAACTTGCGCCTTTTGCGTGGCATGTTATTTCTGTAACGACTTTGTCCGCAAATGGAACAGAAACTCTCCCGTATCCTGTAGCAACAACTTTGCTATTATCTTCGTTTACTCCATTTGATTCTAGCCATTCTTTTATAGTTTTACTTGTTTCAACAGAACTCCAGCCCGTTGGCATAACTTTTTTGAAAAGAATTTCTTTTTTTGAATCATCTAAAACAACTACCTTTGAAGCAGTTGAACCTATATCAATTCCTACATAATACATATTTATCACCATCTTCATTATAACATCAAAAAAAATCTTTTTCAGATTTATAAGATTATTCAATAAATAACGGCTTATTTATTGGTAAATTTTATAAATAAAAAAGCCCTGAAAATTAATTTCAAGGCTTTGATTTGCTATCCTATAACTATGATATTTCCCCACCATCTAAAAATTGATTGGGATAATTCATTTGCATCGTATAATCTGTCTTTTCCTTTCGGTTGTCCATTAAAATACATTTCACCCCAGTTGTTTGGATCGTAAACTTCAAAATACAATCTGTTGTTGATATGAGTGTATCCTTTTACAACTAAGAAATGTCCTCCTTGGTAATTATAAAATCTACCGATGTTTGAGTTATTGTTATTATTAAAAGAAATAAATCCAGTATTAACGCAAACAATTGCTATGTTTCCGTTATCCAAAATATCTGTCAAAGTGTTTTCTCCATTATATACAATCGTACGATTAGGAACCCTTTGATCATTTAAATATCTTGATACAGTGTTTGTGGACCACCATCCACCTTGCATAGGATAACGATCTCTCGAATCTTCAGCTGTTGCATCTGTATTTCTATTGAACCATTTTTCTACCATAACACTTGAAGAAGGACCACAATTGGAATTACTCGCCCATCCCGTATTTCCTTGATCTATATACCAATTATAGTTTCTGTTGTTGTGTACTTCTTGTCTTACTGCTCCTGTAAAAGTCGGTGTTACTAATACTACAATTGCCATTAAAAGCAATAATATTTTTTTGCTAATTTTCTTCATATTTTACTCCTTTAATTTTATTTTATAAAAAGAAGACGTTTTTTCTATTTTTATAACCTCCTTATTTTATTTTTCTTCTTTTTAATAGCTAAGTTATTTGAGTTTTTAACGATTAATTATATAAATTCTATGAATTCTCTGTAATTATGTTATCGTTTACAATAAAAGTATAACACGTAATTTTAAAATTTGAAATACTTTCGCATAAAAAAAGTAGCACATTTTTTTGAAATGCACTACTCATTTTTTAATATTTAAAATAATGGCCATATAATTCTCAAAACGAAAACAATTGCCAATATATACATCAAAATTGAAATATCTTTTCTTTTTCCTGCTAATAATTTTATCAAAACGTAGCTTATCATTCCAAAAGAAATTCCTTCGGCGATTGAATAGCAAAATGGCATTGCAATTATTGTTATAAATGCAGGAATTGCTTCTGAATAATCGTAAAAGTCGATTTCTTTTATCGAACTTAGCATGAATAATCCTACAATTACTAATGCAGGTCCTGTTGCTTGTGCTGGAATCATTCCGAATATTGGAAACAAGAATAAGCTTAGGAAGAAAAAGAATGCTGTAGACAAAGCTGTTAGACCAGTTCTTCCTCCTTCTGCAACTCCAGATGCCGATTCAACAAATGTAGTTATTGTACTTGTTCCAAGTAATGCTCCAGCTGTTGTTCCAATTGCGTCTGCTAATAATGCAGGAGATGCCTCTTTTAATTTCCCTTGTTTATCTAACATTCCAGCTTTCGCACTAACTCCAACCAAAGTTCCTACTGTATCGAAAATATCTACGAATAAGAATGTGAATACTACAGTGAACATATCAAAAGTAAATATTTTGTCGAATTGTACTTTAAAAGCTACTGGGGCCAATGATGGTGGCAATGTTATTGGAGATCCGCCTTGATACTTTGATACTCCTAAAACCAACGCCAAAACAGTAGACGCCAAAATGCCGTACATCAAAGCACCTTTTATTTCTCTAGCTAATAGCAAAGCGATAATGAATAAACCTACAATAAATACTACGCTTTCTCTGCTCAACAGATTTCCCAATTGTAAAACAGTGCCTTCACCTTTTAAAATAATTCCAGAATTTACCAAACCAACTAACGCTATGAAAAGTCCAATTCCACAGCTAACTGCTTTTTTCAAATTCATTGGAATCGCATCAAAAATCATTTCTCTTACTTTAAATAAAGAAAGTATTAAGAATATAATACCTTCCAAAAATACTGCAGTAAGTGCAAATTGCCAAGTATATCCAAGAGTTTTAACAACTGTGAATGTAAAAAAAGCATTAAGTCCCATACCTGGTGCCAAACCAAATGGCAAGTTGGCTAAGAAAGCCATGCAAATCATCGCAATTATACCTGCAATTACACTAGCTGTAAAAACTCCGCCTTTGTCCATTCCGGTTTCACTTAACATTTGTGGATTCACTGCCAAGATATAACTCATAGTCATAAATGTAGTAAACCCTGCCATTAATTCCGTCTTAACGTCTGTCCTTTTTTCAGATAGACGAAATCTTTTTTCTAAAAAATCCAAGTTTTCCCTCCTTAATTTTTATCAAAATCTTCATATTCTAATTGTTTATCTTCCCAATCCAAATACAAAGAATTTTTATCTGATTTAAGATTTTCCAATTCTTCATTTAATTGAAGAATTTTATTAGGATCATCATAAATATCATTTTGACAGAACATCTCTTCGATTTCCTTTATTCTCAAATCAATTTTATCAATATCGGATTCAATATTTTCGATTTGTTTTCTCAGTTTTTTAAGATTATTTGTGATAGCACGTTGTTTTTTCTTTTCTTTCAAAGCTGCAGTTTTGTTCAAACTTTCCTCTGTTTTGTCCACTTTCAAATCATTGATTTTCTCTTGATAATAATCGTAATTTCCAAGGAAAGTAGTCGCTTTATCTTTTTCCAACACAATGATTTTATCACAAACTCTGTTTAAGAAGTATCTATCGTGGCTAATTACAAAAACAGTACCTTCGTAATTTATCAGAGAATCTTCCAAGCTTTCTTTTGAATCAATATCCAAATGGTTGGTAGGTTCGTCTAGCAATAAAAAATTCGAATTCGAAAGCATCAATTTCAATAGCGACACTCTCGCTTTTTCTCCACCACTCAAATCTTCAATAAGCTTGAAAATGTCATCACCCACAAAATTCATAATAGCTAGTGCACTTCTGATTTCGTAGTGAGTCATTTTAGGATATTCGTCCCATATTTCATCGATAATTGTGTTTTTATCGTTCAAATACATTTGCTCTTGGTCGAAATATCCGATATTCACGTTAGATCCAAGTCTGAATTTACCGGAAGTTGGTTTTAACTTTCTGGTAATAATATTAAATAAAGTCGTCTTTCCAACTCCATTTGCACCGATTAATCCAACTCTTTCTTCCTTATATATATCTAAATTGCAGTTCTCAAATATAAGTCTTCCGTCGATTTCTTTGGATAAATCGTCAACCATTAAAACGTCCTTGCCACTTGGCGAAGAAATTTTGAATTTGATTCCAAATGTTCCATCGTCATATGTCGGCTTATCCATCAACTTCATTTTATCTAAGAGTTTTTTTCTGGATTGTCCTTGCTTATTTTTCTTCGCATTATCAGTGCTAGTGTATTTTTCGACTATCTCAAGCTGTCTCTTATACTCACGTTGTTGATTTTCGTATGTTTTTCGTTGGATATCTATGTAGATTTTTCTTTGTTTCATAAAACCGGTGTAGTCTGTTTCATAGGTTTTAATACTTCTATTTTCCATGTGAAAAATCCTATTTACGATACCATCTAAAAAATACCTGTCGTGAGAGATAATAACACAAGCGCCTTTGTAATTTTTCAGAAAAGTTTCCAAAAATTCGATAGCTTTAATATCCAAATGGTTGGTAGGTTCGTCAAGTAACAAAACATCACATTTTTGAAGGAGAAGTTTTGCGAGCATTATTCTGGATTTTTGACCACCACTGAAATTAGTGACATTTTTATCCAAATCTTCATCCAAAAATCCCAAACCTTTTAATGTTCCTCTGATTTCAGAATCGTAAAGATAACCACCCATTGAATCAAATCTTTCTAAATCACGATGGTATTTATTCATCAAATCTTCCAAATCTTCAGCATCTTTCATTTGATTTTCATACTCACGAAGTTTTCCTTCTAATCTTAAAACTTCTGAAAATACACTCAAACATTCTTCGTACAAAGTATTAGTTGAGTCAAATGAGTTGTGCTGTTTTAAGTATCCGATTTTCAAATCGTTTTTGATGAACAAATCTCCACCATCTTTGGACAATTCTCCTGTGAGAATATTGAACAAAGTTGACTTACCTGCACCATTTATTCCTATGATTCCAATTTTATCATTGTCGTTAATATTAAAAGTCACATTTTCTAAAATGCTTTTGTCTAAGAAAGATTTTTCCAAATCTTTTGCACCTATTAGAATCATTTTTCACTTCCTAACTAAACGTTCAACTAACTTTAAATTTTGTTAATTGATTTTATATTTTTAAAGTTGACACAACTTCTCTTTTATCCAAATCTACAAGTTGAATCTCATCTTCATCTATGATTGCTACTGATTTAACACCGTCTTTTGGAATGGAAGTACTACCAGGATTTAATAAAATAACATCATCTTCTTTATCCAAAACTTTTACATGAGTGTGTCCAGTAATTACAATATCGCATTTATTCGCCTTTGCAATGCGAATTCTTTTATCTTCATCTTCCTCATAGCCATGGATTGTCAATATTCTATGACTTCCAAGATTCATTATTCTATGTTTTTGAGTCAAATCGTGCTCGATAACCATTTGATCCACATCACTGTCACAATTTCCCCTCGTATAAATTACGTTGTCCATTGATTTTAATATAACTGCCAAATCTTTCGGATTGTAATCTTCTGGAAGTGCATTACGAGGTCCATGATATAAAACATCTCCCAAGTGTAAAATTGTGTCACAATCTTTTAGAATATCCAATGCTTTTTCCGTATTTTTCAACGAACCATGAGTATCACTTATTACACCTATTTTCATTAGATTAATACCTCATCCAATATTTCTTTTACATTATTTGTAAAATAGAATTTAATTTTTTGTCTAATTTTAGAATCAATATCTTGAATATCTCTTTTATTTTCTTTTGGCAAGAATACTTTGTTAATTCCATATCTGTGAGCTGCTAATACTTTTTCTTTTACTCCACCAATTGCCAAAACTCTTCCTGTAAGTGTTATTTCACCAGTCATTGCAAAATCGTGTTTCACTTTTCTTCCTGTCAATGCACTTACCAAAGCTGTTACCATTGTAACACCTGCTGATGGGCCGTCTTTTGGAACTGCTCCTTCTGGAACGTGAATGTGGATATCTTTTTCTTTGTAAAATTCACCTTTTATTCCCAAAGTTTCTTGATTGCTTCTGATGTATGAAATAGCTGCCATTGCAGATTCTTTCATTACATCTCCAAGTTTTCCTGTAAGTTGTGTTTTACCGCTACCGTCCATAACATTAGCTTCGATTGTAAGAATTACTCCACCTACTTGTGTCCAAGCTAATCCATTTACCACTCCAACTGTATCTTCTCTTGGAATTTCATCATCAAGAACTAATTTTGAGCCCAAAAATTTTTCCAAGTTTTTATTATTAACCACAACTTTTTTTACATCATCTTTTACGATTTTCACAACAGCTTTTCTGACAACTTTTCCAATATTTCTTTCAAGCTCTCTTACACCACTTTCTCTTGTGTAGTTGTTGATAATCGTATAAATAGCATCTCTTGTGATGTGAAATTGGGATTTATCCATTCCATTTTCTTTTAATTGGCGTGGTAATAAATATCTGTTAGCTATTTCAAACTTTTCAGAATCCGTGTAGCTAGTAACTCTTATAACTTCCATTCTGTCTAACAAAGCATCTGGGATTTGTTCTTGTGAGTTGGCAGTTGTTATAAACAAAACATCTGACAAATCTACAGGGATTTCAATGTAATTATCTGTAAATTCACTATTTTGTTCAGGATCCAAAACTTCCAATAAAGCACTTGCAGGATCTCCTCTAAAATCAGATGCCAATTTGTCAATTTCATCCAACAAGAAAACGGGATTTAATTTCTTCGCTTTTTGCAATTGAGTAATAATTCTACCAGGCATTGCTCCAATATATGTTTTTCTGTGGCCTCTAATTTCTGCTTCATCTCGAACGCCACCCAATCTCATCGACACGAATTTTCTGTTTGTTGCCTCAGCTATTGACCTTGCAATTGAAGTTTTACCGACCCCTGGAGGTCCCACTAAGCAAAGAATAGGTCCTTTTAATGATCCAGTCATTTTTTTAACTGCTAAATATTCCAAAATTCTTTTCTTAACATCTTCTAATCCAAAATGTCCGTCACTTAAAACTTTTTCTGCAACTTTTAAATCGATAGAACTTTTTGATTTTTTGTTCCATGGAATATCCAATACTTGATCAATGTAATTTCTTATAACTGTGCTTTCAGGATTATTGGGATTCATAGAAGATAATCTGTTGATTTCTTTAATAACGTGTTCTTCAGAATCTTTTTTTAGTTTTAATTTCTTAACTTTATTGGAATAATCGTCAGTATCTTCAATATCGTATTCTTCACCCAACTCCATCTTAATTTGACGTAATTGTTCTTGAAGAAAATATTCTTTTTGAGTATCAGAAATCTCTTTGTTAGTTCTTTCTTCTATGTCCTCTTTTATCTTCAAAAATTCTATTTCTTTAATTACAAATTTGTACACCATTTCAATTCTTTCATCCATATCCAAAGTTTCCAATAATAAAATTGAATCCTTATCATTAAGTGATATGAGCATAGAAATGGTATCTATTAATGAACTTGGATCATCTTCATTTAAAAGTCCTCCAAGTAAATCTTGTGGTAATGGTTTTTTGATGATTTCTGCCAAACTTTCAAACGAAGAAATAATCATCCTTATCATAGTCAGTGATTTGTCAGTCGGATGATATTTTGTTTTATCGTATTCTAAAACTTCAACATTCGCTTCTAGAAAACTGTCATTTTCAACAAAATCCAATATTTTTGCTCTATCATAAGCTTCAACCAATACTCTTACATTTCCATTTGGCATTTTAATAGTTTGTTTAATACTTGCAAGAACACCTGTATGGTAAAAATCATCCTTTGAAATGTTTTCTAACATTGGGTCTTTTTGAGTACAAATAAAAATCTCTGAATCTCTGAGCAAACTAGCATTTAAAGCATTTAATGAAGCTTCCCTTCCAACTTCAAAATGTTGGATATTATTTGGAAATAACCACAAACCTCGTAAGGCTATTATAGGAAGTTTCTTTTCTGATTTAGTATAATATTCTTTCATCAAACTCCTCTTTCGAATTTAATCTATTGATAAAAATAGCTCACATAAAGTGAGCTATTTGGGTTAATTATTATTTGTTTTAAAAACAAGTTTTGGATCTTTTCCTTCTAGTACACTTTCTTTTGTCAAAATAACTTTTGAAATGTCTTGTCTTGATGGTAGCTCAAACATAATATTCATCAAAGATTTTTCTATTATTGTTCTTAAACCTCTAGCACCTGTTTTTCTATCGTAAGCTAACTTGGCGATAGCTTTCAATGCTTCTTCATCAAATTCCAACTCAACATCATCCATTTTGAATAATTCTTGATATTGTTTGATAACTGCATTTTTAGGTTCCAAAAGTATTTTAATTAAAGCTTGTTCATCTAGTTCATCAAGTGTAACTAATACAGGAATTCTTCCAACAAATTCAGGAATTAAACCAAATTTAATCAAATCTTCTGGCCTAATATCTTTGAACAATTCAGATATTCTTTTGTGTTCATTTTCTCCTAAATCTGCACCAAAACCTATTGATTTTGTTTCTGTTCTTTTTTCGATTATTTTTTCTAAGCCGTCAAAAGCTCCTCCAACGATGAATAAAATATTTTTCGTATCGACTTGGATATATTCTTGGTTAGGATGCTTTCTTCCACCTTGTGGTGGTACATTACAAATTGTACCTTCAACTATTTTTAATAAAGCTTGTTGAACCCCTTCACCGCTTACATCTCTAGTGATGGATGGATTTTCGCTTTTTCTTGTGATTTTATCGATTTCGTCAATGTAAATGATACCTTGTTCAGCTTTTTCGATATCATAATCAGCTGCTTGAATAAGTTTCAAAATTACATTTTCTACATCTTCGCCAACATATCCAGCTTCTGTAAGGCTAGTTGCATCGGCAATCGCAAAAGGAACATCCAATATCTTAGCTAATGTTTCTGCTAAAAGTGTTTTACCACTTCCTGTTGGACCTACCAATAAAATATTCGATTTTTGTAATTCTACATCATTATTCATAAGATTAGAATTAATTCTCTTGTAATGATTATACACCGCAACAGCTAAGGCTTTTTTGCCTTCTTCTTGTTTTATTACATAATCATCAAGCACATCCTTGATTTCGATTGGCTTTGGCAAATCAATTCTTTCTTGGAAATTATCTACATCCTTGAATTCTTCTTCGATTATGCTATTACATAATGAAACACATTCATCGCAAATAAATACTCCAGGTCCAGCAATTAATTTTCTTACTTCATCTTGTGATTTACCGCAAAAAGAACATTTATATTGATTTTCATTTTTTGGCATAAATATTTCCTTATTTAGAAGTATATATAACTTCGTCTATCAATCCATACTCTTTTGCTTCTTCTGCTGTTAGTATGAAATCTCTGTCTGTATCTCTTTCAATTTTTTCTAGAGGTTGTCCAGTTCTTTCAGATAATATCTTGTTTAGCAACTCTCTTTTTTTCAATATATTCTTAGCGTGAATTTCAATATCACTGGCTTGTCCTTGAGCCCCTCCAAGTGGTTGGTGGATTAAAGTATCTGCATTTGGAAGTGCATATCTTTTTCCTTTTGCACCACTTGTTAGAAGGATTGCTCCCATACTAGCAGCCATTCCCACACAAATTGTAGAAACATCTGGCTTTACGTATTGCATAGTATCGTAAATCGCCAATCCTGCACTTACAGACCCTCCTGGTGAATTGATATATAATTGAATATCCTTTTTAGGATCTTCACTTTCTAAAAACAATAATTGAGCTATAACAAGATCCGCCATCTGATCATTAACTTCGCCTGTGACGAAAATAATTCTTTCTTTTAAAAGTCTAGAGAAAATATCGTAAGATCTTTCTCCTCTATTACTTTGTTCTACAACCATTGGTACTAAAGATGGCATAATAACCTCCTATTATTAATTCTAATATTTTGAAATATTATTTATCTTATTTTGCTTCTTCAGCTTTCTTAGTTTCGAATTTAGTGTTTTCTACTAATTTTTCTAAAGCTTTCTTTCTCTTGATATCTTCTTTTAAGAATTCTACGTTTGGACTGTTCTTAAATTCATTGATAAATTTTTCTTCGTCATCTTGACCGTAAACTTTAGCGAATTCTTTTAATTGTTCATCTAATTCTTCTTCAGTTGATTCGATGTTTTCTTTTTCGATATATTTTTCTAATACCAAATCACCTTTTACTTTTAATTCAGCATTAGATCTTAATTCGTTTTTAACATCTTCTTCTGAAGTATTAGTGATTTGGAAATATTGATCTGTATTTAAGCCCATTTGTTGAACTCTTCTTGCAAAATCTTGGAATTGACGATTTACTTCGTTTTCAACCATTGATTTTGGAACTTCAATTTCAGTAACATCAATCAAAGCTTCTACAGATTTGTTTTGTTTATCAACTAATTGTCTTTGTTCGTTGTCTTTTTCTAATTTTTCTTTAATATCTTTTTTGTATTCATCAAGAGTATCAAATTCAGAAACGTCTTTTACGAATTCATCATCTAATTCAGGTAATACTTTTTCTTTGATTGAGTTGATTTTACATTCAAACTTAGCATCCTTACCCTTTAAAGAATCTTCGTGGTAATCTTCTGGGAATTTAACATTAACATCAAATTCATCTCCAACATTATGACCTACGATTTGTTCTTCAAATCCTGGGATAAAAGTATGTGAACCTAAAACTAATTCGTAATCTTCAGCTTCCCCACCGTCAAATGCTTTGTCATCTACAAAACCTTTAAAATTGATAGAAACTGTGTCGTTTTCCTTTGCTTCTCTTTCTTCAACTTCTTGAACTCTTGCGTTTGATTCTAATTCGTGGTTAATTTTCATATCAACATCAGAATCAGTTACTTTGTATTCATCGATTTCAGCTGAAAGGTTAGAATAATCACCTAATTCAAATTCTGGTTTCAAATCGACAGTGAATTTTACTTTAACATCATTGTTTTCAGTGATATCATCAAGATCAATGTCTGGTTGAGAAACTGGTTCTAATTCTAGTTCTTCGATAGCTTTTTCGTAAATTCCTGGTAATAAAAGATTTACTGCATCTTCGTAGAATAAACCTTCACCATAAGCTCTTTCCAACATTTTTCTTGGAACTTTTCCTTTTCTAAATCCTTTTAAACTAAATCTAGATCTATTCTTTTTATAACTTTCCTCAATTGCGTTATTGAAATCTTCTGCAGGTATTTCACATGTAAATACCGCTTGATTATTTTCTTTACTTACAAGCACTGCGCTCATACTTTCCTCCTAAATTTTATTTAAAACTTAAATTTATTTCACTTAAAATAGAAATTCCAGCTAATATTATACCTCAAATAGCATTTTTTTTAAAGTTTTTTAACTAAAATGATAAAAAAACTGTCATTTTTGTTCAGCTTTGTAGTATAAATCCAATTTTTTTGCTAATTTTTTAAAATTTTCTTCATTATTTCCAATATACACACCATTTTGTATAGAAGTTGTAAGAAGTTTGTTAGTAGTCTTGTCCACATTACCTTCGTTTACCAAAATATTTACATAATTTTTTTGAAGACTAACGAAAGACGCCAACAGCGAAGTTCTAATATCCTTGTATTCTGTAAAAATAATCTTGGAATATTTGATATTCGCGTTTTGTGCGTAATTAGCATCATAAACAGATTTGTAATCATTTCTTGTGACTTTAAACCCGTTTTGTTTTAACTTCTCATCATATTCGCTACTTATTATTGATGTAGGCTGATCTATCAAAATATTTGAAATCCCTCTATTAATAGCAAATTTTATAATAGAATCGTCAATTTTTTTTCCATCTACAAAAGTAATTGCATATCCGTTTTTCAAATAGTATCCCATTTTCGCTTGAATGAAATTGAAATTTGACAAATCGCTAATAACTAAAGTATCTGTTGGATTTAAGTTAGTGTTTTCTTTTATAACATTCTTGGATACTTCGATTCGATCTCTTCCATCAATTCTTGTAACCAACAGCCCACTTAATTTCAAATTATCCGCGATTTCTTCTGAAACTGATTTTGGTCCGCCTACTATATACACATTTTTTGCTTTCAGCCTATCGACTTCTTTTAATATTGGACTTTCTTTCTTTATATATGCTCCATCATTTTGAATAAGCAAAATCGCAGCCTTATTCTTATATGCAAAACTTAGGGCTGAAATTATGTCGCTTTCCTTTTTTTCATTTACTATGACTAAGTTTGCGTTTTTGTCGTAAACTTCCTCTGTCAATTTTTCTGACAAATTTGAACAGTCTTTTTCGATTATTTTATCTAAAACTACATCCGTATTCGCAAGTGATTTTGTCGATAAAAACAACAAACACATACACAAAATTAAAATTCTTTTCATAATTACCTCTCCATTAATTATATATTAAAATCAAATCAAATTGCAAAAATGTATCATTTCTTGCAATTTCAAGCAAATTAGTTATATAATTAATTCGTAACACTCAAAAAATGAAAGGAATTGTATATGTTCGAATTGGAATCAAAATTAATAAAGGCGGTTCAATTAAAATCAAACAAACAAGCTCATGAATTGGCCGACGAATTATCAAAGAATTGGGAAGATTCAGAAACTAATATCAGATCCCAAAAGAACACAGTTATTCAATTATTAGCGATATTTTGCTGGAATCAAATTAAAAATATAAGTGATGCTCAGAATCTGAAATTTTGTGAAATCGATAAAAACAAATTATTGTCTAAAATAGAAAATGATGAATCTGAAAATCTAAGCGAAATACTTCATGAGATTGTAGAATACTACACTACAAACCAAAATATATTTACAAAAGGTTGCGAGAACCCACTTATCAGAAGAGCTTTGGATTACATTTACAATAACAGTGAGCAGAAGATTTCTCTGGATATTCTGTCTGATCACTTGCACGTGTCCAAAAGCTATTTGTCGACATTGATTTGTAAAAACACGGGAAGCAATCTTCCAAATATTTTGACTACTTTTAGAATAGAAAAAAGTCTACTGCTTTTGACTTACACCGATAAATCCGTTAGCGAGATTTCAAAGGAAGTTGGCTTCCAATCAGATTCCTATTTTTGTCAACAATTCAAAAATATAAAACAAATCACACCTAAAAAATTCAGAACAATAACAAAGCGTGACCTCTGCTAAAGGCCACGCTTTTTTTTAATGTTTATTGTAATTATTAGAATGTGGACAAGAACTGGAGCCGCAATCGCAGCTACCACCTTTTTTAATCATACGACGTACTGCAAACACAATTGCTACGACAATTATTGATAATACTACTATATCAGCTATATTCAAAAAATCACCTTCTTTAAAATTCTATCTCTATTCTACCGCTCTTTTTGATTGATTGTTTTTGTATTTATCTTTTCTAAATATCATATACAACATTCCAACCAACACTACAAGCGCTATTGCTGTCATAATTGTAAATGGTTGTTTTATTACCAACACATTTAAGAATTGATATACCATAAACGATATTAAATATGCAAAAACAATTTGATAAATAATCGCAAATGCTGTCCATTTTGAAGAATTCATTTCTTCTTTTATAGCACCAACTGCCGCAAAACAAGGAACTGTTAATTGGTTAAATACCAAGAAACTCAAAGCAGATGCTATAGTGAAGTTACTTTTTACCAAATCAGCTATTTTACCTGTATCATTACCTACACCAGAAACTATTCCGTAAACGCTGACTACCATTTCTTTAGCAACAGTTCCTAAGAATGTCGCAACAGTTGCAGTCCAATTTCCGAATCCTAATGGAGCAAACAATGGTGCGAATATTTTTCCGATGAACGCCAATATAGTATCGGTACTATCATCAGCGAAATGAACAAATTCTCCCTTAACAGAAATATTTTGTAAAATCCAAACGCAAATTGATGCAACTAAGATTATTGTACCTGCTTTTATGATAAATGATTTAGTTCTATCCCAAGTTACACGCAAAACATTTGAAACAGTTGGTTTGTGATATTCAGGAAGTTCCATTACGAATGGAGCTGGCTTACCTGAAAAAGTCTTTGTTTTTTTCAAAATAAGTCCACTGATTATTACTGCCAAAATTCCTGTAAAATACAATAATGGAGCAAACCACCATTGACCGAAAATCGCTGCTGCAAATAATGCTATGATTTCTGTTTTTGCACCGCAAGGCATGAATGATGCAACGATGATAGTCATTTTTCTGTCGTTTTCATTTTCAATAGTTCTTGTTGCCATAATTCCTGGAACTGAACAACCAGTACCAATTAAGATTGGAATAAATGATTTACCAGATAAACCAAATTTTCTGAACATTCTATCCAACATAAATGCGATTCTTGACATGTATCCTATATCTTCTAAAATAGCTAACAATAATTCCAACGTTGCAACCAAAGGCAAGAATCCCAATACTGCACCAACGCCGGCAACAATACCATCTACAACAAGGCTTGTTACCCATTCGCTAGTTCCAATTGCTTCTAATCCTTTTGTAGCTAGATCAGCTAATTCAGTTCCCATTACAGTATCTGCCCACCAATCGTGGAATGGAGGACCACCAACGACCTTTACTGCAATAAAGTAAACGGCTATCATTATCAATACGAAAATTGGTAATGCCAAAAATCTGTTAGTAACCACCCTGTCGATTTTATCACTAGTTGTTAATCCAGCTCTTCCTTTTTGTACAGAATCTGAAATTACTGAAGTAATGAATGTATATCTTTCATCTGTAATTATGGATTCACCATCATCATCGTATTTTTCTTCAATTTTTGAAACAATTTCTTCAACTTTTGCTTTTTCTTCATCAGTGATATGAACAGCTTGTAATGCTTTTTCATCTCTTTCCAAAGCTTTTACAGCAAACCATCTTTTTGATTCAGAATTTTTAATGGATTCTACACTATTTTCTATTTCAGTAAGCACATTTTCAATTTCATCACTAAATGATTTTATCGATTCATGATGAGATTTCACTTGTTTTTGTGCAACTTCAATTAATTCATCCAAGTTTAATTTTTTAAGTGCTGATACTTCAACTATTGGGATTCCCAATTTTTCAGATATTAGTTTTGTGTTTAATTTATCGTTATTTTTCTTAACGACATCCATCATATTAAATGCCAAAACCATTGGAATTCCAATTTCAGATAATTGTGTTGTAAGATACAAGTTTCTTTCAATATTTGAAGCATCCACAACATCAATAATTACATCTGGTTTTTCGTTTATTAAGTAATTTCTACTAACAACTTCTTCCAAAGTATATGGAGAAAGCGAGTAAATTCCCGGTAAGTCGGTAATTTTAATATCTTTGTTATTTTTTAAGGTTCCCTCTTTTTTTTCTACGGTAACTCCTGGCCAGTTACCAACATATTGATTGGATCCTGTCAATGCGTTAAACATAGTAGATTTACCACTATTAGGGTTACCTGCTAAAGCAATTCTAATTGACATAAGTCCTCCTAATTATTTATTTATCAATTCTATTAAAATATTTTCTGCATCATCTTTTCTAAGACTCAACTCGTATCCTCTCAAATTGATTTGAACTGGATCTCCTAATGGTGCTACTTTTCTGATATAGATTTCTACATTTTTTGTAATACCCATATCCATTATTCTTCTTTTAACAGGACCTTTTCCTAAAATCTTAACAATCCTGTAGTATTTTCCTACTTCGGCATGCTTAAGATTCATTTCGTTATCCACTTATGTATCCTCCTTGATAAAATATCATTAAATATGATTTACCATAATTCTCATAGCTATATCTTTTCCTATAGCCACTCTTGAACCTTTGATTTTAACTATCAAATTTCCGTGGCTTTCTGAAACAACACTCACAAGCGCTCCTTCAACAAAGCCCATATTATTCAACAGTTTTTTTTGTGAATCATCTTTTATTGATTTTATTTTTATGATTTCAAAATCTTCGTTCAGTGGCACTAAAGCCAAATTCATTTAATCACCCTCATTTAAACGTTTAAATCTGTTACCTTGATATTATATTGAGGAAGAGTATTAATGTCAAGAGAAATTGAGAATTATTTTCCTCCTCATTTACATTTGTTACAAAAATGTTGCGATTTGCTAATAAAATTTACACTACATTTTATATTTGATATAATATCTCAAAGAGATAAAAACAAAAAAGCGCCAGACCTTTACGGTTAACGAGGGATAGAGTTATCGAGTTTTTCGGCGGGAGCTCTATAGGTAACACAGCCTTAGCATTTAACAAAGTTCAAAAGTAATTTTGAAACAAAAATAATGAAGTGTATCTCTAAAAAATTTGGAGGTAAATATATGTGCGGAATAGTATGTTATAACGGCGAAAAATCAGCCATAGAAATCATATTAAACGGATTAAAATCTCTGGAATACAGAGGTTATGATTCAAGCGGTATTTCTGTAGTAACAGATAAAATCGAAACAGTAAAAAGAAAAGGAAAATTGCAAAATTTAATAGATTCTATCGATGAAATCGACAACAACGCAAGTGTCGGAATTGGTCACATTAGATGGGCAACTCACGGTGAACCAAATGAAATTAACGCTCACCCACAAGTAAGTGAAGACGGCAAATTCTCAGTTGTTCACAACGGTATTATCGAAAATTACAAAGAATTAAAAAAAGAATTAGAAGATAATGGCTACACTTTCAAATCAACTACAGACACAGAAATTGTTGTTGCATTGATTAGCCAGTACTATAAAGACGATTTATTAGAAGCAGTAAAATCTACAATCAAAAGATTAAAGGGAGCTTATGCATTAGGAATTGTTTCAGAATACGAAAAAGACAAACTAATCGCTGTAAGAAAAGAATCTCCGTTGATTTTAGGAAAATGTGAGGACGGAATAATTCTAGCAAGTGATATTCCTTCTGTTTTAAAGTATACAAGAGACATTGTGTATTTGGAAAATGGAGATGTCGTAGAGATAGATAAGAAAAATTACACAATTTTCGACAAAGACTTCGCAAAAGTTGATCGTGAAGTTAAAACAGTAGATATGACAATTGATCAAGCTAGTAAAGGCGGATACGATCATTTTATGCTAAAAGAAATTCACGAACAACCAGAAGTTGTGAAAAAGACTTTGGAAGTTAATGTAAAAAATAATGTAATAGATTTTGCAGAAAACTCACTAACGAAAGAAGAATTATCGAAAATCAACAAAATTTACATCGTTGCATGTGGTACAGCTTTCCATGCAGGTGAAGTTGGTAAAGTTGCAATCGAAAAATTGGCAAAAATTCCTGTAATTACTGATATCGCATCAGAATTCAGATACAACGATCCATTTATCGATGAAAATACTCTAGTGATTTTGATTTCTCAATCAGGAGAAACTGCTGATACATTGGCAGCTCTAAGAGAATCTAAAAGCAAGGGCGCAATAATCTTGGCGATTACAAATGTAGTTGGTTCATCAATCGCAAGAGAAGCCGACAAAGTCATCTACACTTTGGCAGGTCCAGAAATCGCAGTAGCCAGCACTAAAGCATACATTTCACAATTAGTTACAATGATTATGTTGGCTTTAGATTTCGCAAAGAAATTAGGTAGAATTGAAGATTCTGAATATTCAAAATACATCGAAGAACTAAAAACAATGCCTAAAAAAATTGATGAAACATTAAAATCAGAACCTATAACTGAAAAAATAGCTGAAGCTATCAAGGAAGATAAATCGATGTTCTTTATCGGACGTGGATTGGACTTCTTGAGTGTAAAAGAAGGAGCTTTAAAATTAAAAGAAATTTCCTACATTCACACTGAAGCATTCCCTGCAGGAGAATTAAAACACGGTTCAATCGCTTTGATAGAACAAAACACTCCAGCATTATCAGTTATTACACAATCAAAATTAGCTGAAAAGACAATTTCAAATGTTCAAGAAGTTGTGACAAGAGGTGCGAAAGTATTCACAATCACAGTTGAAGGAAATGACAATATGAAAGATTTCTCAGAAGAAATCATCTTCATTCCTAAAACTTTAGAATTATTGTATCCGATACTTTCAGTAGTTCCTGAACAATTGTTGGGATATCATACTTCTTTGAAAAAAGGCTTAGATGTAGATAAACCACGTAACTTAGCAAAATCAGTAACAGTTGAATAAAAAATATGGAGTCCTCATTTTAAAGTGAGAACTCCTTTTTTAATGTTAATATTTAATTTTATAGCTACATTTTATAATTCTAAATTAGGATAAACTTTCAAATCAAGTCCATCTTGTTTTCCGTTGATATAATCGTAGTATCCAGCAGTTGCAATCATTGCAGCGTTATCTGTGCACAAGATTTTATCTGGGAAGTACACTTGTATTCCTTTTTCTTCTGCTTTTTCCAAAACTCTCTCTTTTAATCTAGAATTTGCTGCTACTCCACCACTTAGTACGAAAGTTTTTTGATTTTTTTCTTCTAATAATCTAAAAGATTTTTCAACCAAAACATCTATGACAGCTTCTTGGAAAGATGCTGCAACATCTTCTTTTATTATTTCTTCGTTTTTTTGATTTTTATTGTTCAAATAATTTAGAACAGCTGTTTTCAATCCACTAAAGCTGAAATCGTAGCTGTCTTTTTCAAGCATTACTCTTGGAAAATCTATCGCTGTTGGATTTCCTTGTTTTGCAAGCCTGTCAATAACAGGCCCACCTGGATATTCCAATCCCAACGCACGTGCAACTTTATCATAGCTTTCACCACAAGCGTCATCTCTTGTAGACCCAATTATTTCGTAATCTTGATAATCCACAACATCTATTAAATAAGTGTGGCCACCAGATACAACCAACGAAATAAATGGTGGTTCTAATTCTTTGTGGCTAATGTAGTTTGCACAAATGTGGCCTTGCATGTGATTTACCCCTACAAGTGGTTTTTTCAAACATAAACTCAATGATTTGGCGCAAGATATCCCAACCAAAAGCGCCCCAATAAGTCCTGGTCCTTTTGTAACACAAATCACATCCACATCTTTCAAAGTAATATTCGCCTCATCCAAAGATTGTTGTAAAATGGAGTTCATAGCTTCCAAATGAAGGCGGCTTGCAACTTCTGGAACAACTCCTCCGTATCTTTTGTGTACTTCAATTTGAGAAGAAATCACATTACTCATTACTTCTCTTCCGTTTTTGACAATTGCAACACTTGTTTCATCACAAGATGTTTCAATAGCAAGTGTAATTATGTTTTCATTTATATCTTCCATATTCAACATCATCCTCAATGCGTTCTCTCTTGGTGTTTCATAATATCCGTTAATTCTACCGTTTTTTTGAAATCCAAATTTTGTATAAAGATTAATCGCTTCAAAGTTAGACTCTCTAACTTCCAAGTAAATGTTTTTGACATTTTCTTTCCTTGAAAAATCAATCATAAATCTAATGAATTCTGTTGCGATTCCTTGATTTCTGAATTTTTTTCTAACAGAAATAGTATGCAGTTCGGATTCGTCCACAACCACTGAAAATCCAATAATTCCCACGATTTTGCCATCTTTTTCTCCGACATAATAATGATTACATTCATTTTTCAAACAAGCTTCGTATCCTATTTTGCTCCAAGCATCTGAAAAACTCTCTTTTTCAATCTCCACAACATCATCCAAATCAAAGGAATCCATCTGTCTAATTATCATTACTGTGTCTTCTTTCGTAATCCCTTTGAGCTTGTGATTTTCTTACATAATCAGGACTCAAAGTGTAATAGCTATCAAATGTCTCAGTTTTATTTGCCAAGTCACAAATCGACCTTGTAATGCAATTATTCAACGAAGAATTTGCAAGTTGGAAGTTCTTCTTAGATTTGATTTCATCTAAGAAAGAATACACTCCATCTCCCACGAAAATATATTCCTTATCATCGTCAAGTTGTTCAACCAAATCTTCAAAATAAATCAAATCATCATCCATCAAGCGTTCTAATTTTGAATCGTTAGTGAACATCGAGTAGTAAACTCTCCCACCTCTTGCATCCAAAATAGGAATAATGATTTTGTCAGTGCTAATCATATTAGCCAAAGCTTCCAAGGTAGATATGCCGACGATTTTTTTATCGAAAACTTGTGCAAAAGTCTTTGCAGTGGTCATTCCAATCCTAAGACCAGTAAAAGATCCAGGTCCCTTGCACACCGCAAACACGTCCACATCTTCAATTTCTGTATCTAATTTTTCAAGCATTTGCTCAATCATCAAAACCAAAGTTTCGCTGTGAGTTTTCTTTTGATTTATATTATAATCTCCAACGATTAGTCCATCTTCCATTAAAGAACAAGAGCTAATCATAGTTGAAGTATCAATCGCTAAAATTTTCATTTAATTCCTCTATAATTTCTTTTTCTCTTTTGTTGTTCCCGTCAATTCTTATTTTTCTAGAAACATCACCAGTTTTTTCAATGTAAATTTCAATTAAATTTCTAGGCATATAAGACTGTGCTTGACTTGCCCATTCAATGATAGTAATTCCTTCTGGATACAACAACTCATCTATATCCAAGGATTCTATCTCCATCTCATCTTCTAATCTATACAAATCAATATGATTTAATTCAACATCACCGTAGTATGTATTTACCAATGAAAAAGTCGGACTGGTTACACTTTCTTCAATTCCAAAACTTTTCGCAATGGACTTTGTAAGTGTAGTTTTCCCAGCTCCCAAATCACCAATCAAAGATATAACATCTTGTTTTTTTAAAGCTTTTGCAAAAACTTGTCCAAATCTTTCAATATCTTTTAAATCATTTAAAATATATTCCATAAATATCACCAAATAAATTATATCACAACTGAACAACAACAAAAATGACCCATTATCTAGATTAATGAGTCATTGTATATTTTATGAATTTTTACATGTATGTTATTGATTATTTTTTCAAAAATCTTGAAATTGGCTTGTAAAGTGCGATTGTAACTGCCGATACAATAATACCTTTTACAATGTTAAATGGCACGATACTGAAAAGCACGAACGTCAATGGAGTGCCTGCCAACGAATTTACTTTTGCAAATTCTTTGGTGAAATCTACCAAGTTAATTCCATACAATGGAAATATAACAAAATAGTTAGATATACAAGCAACCAATGTGTAAGCCAATACACCGAAAACTAATCCTGTAATTGCTGATTTTTTTGTTTTTCCGTTGTTGTAAATTGAACTTGCTACAACAACGAATACTGATGATATTATGAAGTTAGATAATTCTCCAACTCCACCAGTAGTTGTTCCGTTGATTATAAAGTTCAACAAAATCTTAACTGCAGAAGTTAATACACCTGCTACAGGTCCTAGTGCAAATCCTGAAATTAATACTCCCAAATCTCCTATATCCACTGTCATAAATGGTGGTGCAAATGGTAGAGGGAATTTAAAAATCATAAGCAATGCACTTATTGCCCCTAAAATACTGATTTTCACCATAGTTTGAGTACTAGAATTTTTTCTTGTGGTTTCCATAACCTACCTCCTAAGATTTTCAAGGGCAAATAAAAAAGCCCTTATATTTAGGGCTAAATGTTAATTATTACATTTACTTCTTTCATCCAGACTTTACTGTCGGTATTGGAATTACACCAATTCATGCATAATGCTCGCGGACTATAACCGCCGGTGAGGAAATCAACCTCGCCCTGAAGTAACTTCATTATACCACTAACTATATTTTTTGTAAACTTTTAGTATTAAGTATTTTTATTTTTGGGTATACTATTATTGAGGTGATTATATGAATATAACAAAAGAATTAATGAGTTTTATCGATAACAGTCCATCTGTGTTTCACGTTATCGATAATTTTAAAGAAATACTAACTGAAAATGGATTTTCTGAATTAAAATTTAAAGATAATTGGAAAATTGAAAATGGAAAAGGATATTTTGTAACGAATAATGATTCTTCAATTATCGCTTTTAAAGGAGATTCTGATTTTGACAACATAAGATTAGTTGGATCTCACTCTGATAGCCCAACTTTTAGAATTAAACCAAATTCTATCGTAAACAAAGATGGATTCATGACTTTAAACACTGAAGTTTATGGTGGGCCAATACTAAGCACATGGTTCGATCGTCCATTGTCTGTAGCTGGTAGAGTTGTTTTAAAATCTGATAATCCTTTCAAACCAGAAATCAAACACATCAACGTAGACAAGAATTTATTGATAATTCCAAACGTAGCAATCCACATGAATAGAGATGTGAATAACGGCTACAAATTTAACGCACAAAAAGATACATTGCCACTTTTAGCATTATCAGAAAAAGATTCAAAGATTTCTTTTGAAGAAATTTTAGCGAGAAATACTGGAATAAATTCAGAAGATATTTTAGATTTTGATTTATTCTTGTACGATAGACAAAAAGGAGAATTTGTCGGAGAAAACGACGAATTTTATTCAGTAGGAAGAATCGATAATTTGGGAATGGCATTTAATTCTATAAAATCATTAATAGATTCAAATGTTACTAATACTTTAGCATTAGCTATGGTATTTGATAACGAAGAAATAGGTTCTTCAACAAAACAAGGCGCAGGCAGCACACTTCTTAGCGATTGTTTCAAAAAAATCGTAGAAGATAACCATAAAAACTTCTACGAAGTATTGCACAATTCTTACTTGATTAGTGCAGACCAAGCACACAGTTTGCATCCGAATTACACAGAAATGGCTGATCCTACTAACAGACCACTAATCAACAACGGCCCTGTTATAAAATATGCGGCAAACGGAGCTTATACTTCTGATGCAGTTAGCTCTTCAATATTTAAAAAATTATGCTTAGATAAAAATATTCCATGCCAAGAATTCACAAACAGATCAGACAAAAGAGGCGGATCAACAATTGGACCAATCACTGTATCTAACTTGGACATTCAATCCATAGACATTGGAAATGCAATTCTTTCAATGCACTCTGTAAGGGAATTAGGCGGATGCAAAGATAACGAATATATCTACGAATTATTCAAATATTACTACGAATATTAAAATAATGTAAATAAAAAGTAAAAAATTTTAAAATCTTAATAAAACGGAGATAAAATGATATAATTAAAATTATTCTATTTTATCTCCTGTTATTCTCGTATAAATAGATTTGTATTAACTCGAAATCTATCGTATACTAATAAAGTACTTGAGATAAGCAAGTAATAAAAACGTCGGGGTGTAGCGCAGTCCGGTAGCGCACGTGGTTTGGGACCATGGGGCCGGGGGTTCAAATCCTCTCACCCCGACCATAATCACAAATTATATTTGTGATTTTTTTGTTTCCTTTTGTTATTGATATTATGAAAAAATACATCTGTTTCGTACAGATGTATTTTTTTGCCCATTTTTAAGAAAATAAAAACGCAGGACAAAATACATTCATCCTACGCTCTTCTCTACATATTTTTTATCAATACAACTACACTATGTGCAGCCTTCTTTGTTTTTGTTTCTAAATCATTGTAAAATTCATCATCCGCATCGTCATCTGCAAAGTCGGACAAACTTCTTATAACCAAAAACTTCACATCGTTAAGATAACACGTATGAGCAATGGAGCAGCCTTCCATTTCCGTTCCCAACGCGTGATATTTTTCAAATAACTCTTCTTGCTTTTCAGTCGTTGAGATAAATTGATCTCCAGTTACAATAAGGCCTATCCTGTGCTTCAAATTTTCTTGTGTCATAATCTCATCCAATTTTTTCAAAGTTTCACTATCAGCTTCAAAGGTGTCAGTGTAAGGAATATTGTCGCTAAAAATATCCAAATTTATGTCGTGGTATTTTAATTTGTCCGCAAGTATTACCTCATCAAAAGTAAGAGATTTGTCCAATCCACCGCACACACCACAATTTATTACCAAATCCGGATTGTACATATCGATAATTCTTTGTGTTAAAGCTGCTGAGTTTACTTTTCCAATTCCACAAACGCAATTTATAATTTTCTTGTCTTCAAATTCCGAAACATATATTTCATAGTGATTAAACTTGTCCTTTTTAACCGGCTTAAATTGTTCTCTGAAATACTCTTGTTCACTTTCTAATGCCGAAATAATCGCTATTGTTTTCATATTAGCTCACATCTTTCTTCTATCAAATCTTTTAATTCAATAGCTTTTTTCTCTAAATATTCTTGGTTTTCCCCCTCAATCATAACTCTAATCAAAGGCTCAGTTCCAGAAGGTCTTATCAAAACTCTACCTTCATCTTTGAATTCATGCTCAAGTTCAGCTATTTTTTGATTGATTACTTCATCATCTTTGTACACTTTTTTGTATTCATTATTAACCTTTGCATTCACCAAAACTTGTGGGAAACTAGTCATCAATTTGTTCATTTCTGAAAGTTTTTGTTTTGATTTCACAGCTATTTCCGCTAATTTTATCGCCGATAATATTCCATCACCAGTAGTATTATCTTCTATGAAAATAATGTGTCCTGATTGTTCTCCACCAATAATGTAGCCATTTTTTCTCATTTCTTCAAGAACGTATCTGTCCCCAACTTGTGTTTTGATAACATCCACGCCAACTTCTTTCAAACTTTTTATAAGGCCGATATTGGTCATAACAGTTCCTACAACTGCATTGTTCTTAAGCTTGTTGTTTTCTTTTAAGAAATGTCCAACTGCACAAAGAACATGATCTCCATCCATTATTTCACCAGTTTCATCACAAGCAATCAACCTATCCCCGTCTCCATCAAACGAAAATCCCATATCAGATTCAGAAATTTTTACCAAATTACTTATAACTTCAGGATTTGTTGAACCGCATTTGAAGTTGATATTCTTTCCGTCGTATTCTGTATTTGTAACAGTCACATCAGCATTTAATCTATTGAAAATAATTGGTGCGATTTCAGAAGTAGCTCCATAACCACAGTCCAAGCTCACCTTCACACCAGTCAAATCCAAATCAACCCTGCTCAAAAGATAATTGATATATGTATCCTTTGCGCATTCTTCTTCATAAACTCTACCTACTTTTTCTCCTGTAATTTTTACGTTGATTTCATCTTGATGATCAATCAAATATTCGATTTCTTCTTCAAGACTATCTTTTAATTTGAAACCTTCATTCGAAAAATATTTTATTCCATTAAATTCGTAAGGATTGTGGCTTGCAGAAATTACAATTCCACAACAAGCATTGTAAAATCTAGTCAAATATGCAACAGCAGGAGTCGGAATAACCCCTAATCTGTACACATCAAAACCCATGCTAGTAATTCCACTAATCAAAGCCGCTTCCAACATATCCCCAGAAATTCTAGTATCTTTTCCTATAACAATTAATTTATTATCTACATCTTTTAATTTATAACAAGCTGCTCTCGCAAGCTTATAAGCTAATTCAACAGTTAAATCTTCGCCTGCAACGCCTCTTATACCGTCAGTTCCGAAATATTTTCCCATCAATATCCCCCTCATATTTTTATAATCTAATTATAACACATAATGTAAATAAGACTTTTACCGATATTATTAAAAACAAAACCCTCTTTACTGAAGTGTGCAGTAAAAAGGGTTCTTATCATTTTATCATTAATTCTAGTTTTATTTTTCCAACACAACTGTTGCTGTAATTCTCCCGTTGGAGCCTTCTGCAAGTACAATTGATTGCGCTAAATCCAATGTTACATCTACAGTGTTTTCTCCCTCTTTAAAATTTTTTAAATCAATAGCTTTCGTGGTTACAATTGAATGTGATTTTATAATATCATCCTGACCTTTTATCTTAACAGTCGGTTTGCTGAATGTAACTTTCTTCACTTTTAATCCAGTCGGAATATTAGTGAATACTGGCTTGATTTCGACATCTTTTTTTATGAAAACATCAATAATTACTTTGCAGCTTTCTGATGATTTCGTCAAGAACGGTCTTGCCGAATCATCTTTTAAGCTCAAATTAATCGGCAATTCTAAGTTGATGTCCTTGTCAATATTAGATTGATCTATCTTAACTGATACGTAATCAATTGAGTTAAGATAAGTTTTTGCTCCAGATACTTTTATCTCCTTTGGATCTAATTTTATCGTGTCAAGCTCTACATTTTCTGGTAAATCCCCTACCTGCATTATTCTAATAGGAAATTTAACTGTGTCTACTGTTTCAGTTTTTACTAAAATTGTTTCGTCGGATTTGTCTAATACGTTGACTCCTTGAGGAAGAATCACTTCAACTGGTAAGGTTTCAGAATCCACCCTTATTGATTTTATATCGACAAAAGCTTTGATTTCAGAGTTTTTCATTTTGGTAATAGTGTTTCTTCTTCCTTCTACACGCATTGAAATCGTAGGAGTCTTCGGAGAAATTATAACTCTGCCGTCTTCTCTAAGTTTGTCTACACCGCGATATTCAATATTTACGACCGGAATATCCTTTGTAACAACAGGATTTTTGTTTTCCATTACAAATGACCATAAAAATATTGCCAATAATAGGCACACTATTTTTATTATCAGGTTATTTGAATAAAATCCTTTGAAGTCTATATTTTTTAAGTATGAGTTGTTTTTTAGTTTATCTTTCATCTTCTATTTCCTTTCTATTGAAAATATAAGAATCTTGATCATTGTATAATTTAGTCAAAATCTTTGTTAAAGTAGGTTCATCAACATATCTATTAATTTTGCCATGTTCAGCTAATGAAATACCTCCTGTTTCCTCTGAAACTATCAGTGCCATGCAATCACTTTTTTCGCTCATTCCTATAGCCGCTCTGTGTCTTGTCCCTAATTCCTTAGATATAGATTGTTCTGTTGATAATGGTAAGAAACATGCTGCCGCTTTGATGGTATCATTTTTGATTACAACCGCACCATCATGAAGTGGAGTATTAGGTATAAAAATATTAATTAAAAGCTCGCTAGATATCGCAGAATTTAAAGTTGTGCCTGTTTCCACTACATCTCCAAGCCCTGTACTTCTCTCGAAAATAATCAATGCCCCAATCTTTTGTCTTGAAAGTGAAAAAACAGCGTGTACAATCTCTTCAACGCACTTATCCACTTTTTCTCCTTTAATATCAGCAAAAGATTTAGTCAAAATATTACTTCTACCTATTGTTTCCAAAATTTTTCTTAGTTCAGGCTGGAACACCACTATTATCATGATAGCCAAAGCCGTCATCATGTTTTCAAGAACCCAATTCACAGTGTATAATTTCAATGAATCGCTGATTTTTACAAATATAAATATAATTACCAATCCTTTTATAAGTTGTTCGGCTCTTGTTTCTTTAATCATCATATATAATTTGTAAATACAAATTGCAACTATAGCTATATCTATGATATCCAAAAACCTCAATGTATTAATCATGTTAAAAAATTTATCCAAAAAAACCACATCAATCATTCCCATCTATGTTTCTATAGTTATATGATACCATAAAATATAGCCAATTTTTCGAAAAATTAGTCACGAAAATCAGCATTATTTCATAAAAACATTTTCACAAAAATTTTAATAATCTAATCTACTTTCTATCAACTCACTCAAATTATCAAGTGCTATTTGTTCGTCCTCACCTTCGCATCTTAAAATAAGCTCACACCCTTTATGAGCGCATAGTGATAATATACTGATTATACTCTTAGCATTGTAGTTCTTGTCGTCTTTAATAAATTCTATATTGGACTTGTATTTTACGGCATCATTCAAAAACTTTGAAGCTGCTTTCGCATGAAGTCCTATTTCATTTGTTACACAAACCTTTTTCTCAACCATAATTTCCTCCTGCTTTAATCATAACCACCAGCTTAGCTGGTGGTTTGCTCTGCCCCTATAAGGGGCTGTTGCCTGCAATGCACCTTGTGCATATTGAATGTCCGACAGCTGCACTGCTTTCTCAATTGACGCTAAAGCGTCTCTTTTTTGTTTTTTATCTTTTATTCTTTTT
>CAJUSY010000007.1 GCA_910589545.1 Peptoniphilaceae bacterium | reverse complement strand
TATTTGGAGTTAAAGCAGTATGGTTTGCAGAACCCCTTGTAGATTTAATTATGATTTTAGCTGGAATAGCAATGATGATTGGAGAGCTTAATAGAATGCCCTCTGAAATAAAAAAAATATAATAAACTATTTAAAAATATTACTAAAGGAGGTTTTAAAGTGAATTTAGTAAAAGAATATGTAAATAAAAGAAAAGGCTCATATTTTATTTCTGTACTACTTGCAATAGTAGGGGTAGTGGCTGGGCTTTTTTCTTATATATACATGGCAAAAATTATTGTAAATTTGATTAATGGTGCAAATGATATGAGTTTATATACTCCACTGTGTATAAATATTTTAATAACATTTGTTATTAAAGAAGTGGCAGCAGGAATATCAACAAGTATTTCCCATACCGCAACTTTTAACTCATTAGGAGAAATCAGAAATGATATTTCTAAGAAACTTTTCAAGATGCCATTGGGAGATGTACTATCAAGATCATCTGGAGAATTAAAAAATATTATAGTTGAGCAAGTTGATTCTATGGAAACTTCACTTGCCCACCTAGTGCCAGAATTTACGGCAAATTTAGTAGGACCTGTTCTATTATTTATTTATATGTTTACCTTAGATTGGCGATTGACCTTGCTATCACTAATTCCTTTTGTGGTAGGAATGTCTATTATGATGTCTGTTATGAATGCTCATTATAAGGAAATGTTTGGAAAGTCAGTTGCCATTGGTCAACATATGAATAATTCCATTGTTGAGTATATAAATGGGATAGAAGTAATAAAGACCTTTAATCAAAGCGAATCATCTTATAAAAAATATTCTGATGCAGTTTATGATAATGCAAACTTTTATTATAACTGGATGGGTGAATCTATGAATAGGGTTGCCATAGGTAGATTACTTTCTCCTATGGGAATTATTACAATCATACCCTTTGGGATTTTATTTTATATAAATGGAAGTATTGATTTAGGAAATTTAATTACCTTAATCGTCTTATCCTTTGCTACGGTTTCTAGCATTTTAAAAATCATGAACTATATGGATGATATGTCAAGAATATCAACTATAACTTCTGAAATAGGAAAAATTTTAGATTCAAGAGATTTAGAAAATATTGACAAGGGAGAAAAAATAGAATCCTATAATATAGAACTTCAAGACGTCGACTTTTCTTACGATGGAAAAAAGAAAGTCATTGATAATCTTTCTATGGAAATAAAAGAATCTAATGTTTCAGCACTCGTTGGTCCTTCTGGGTCAGGTAAGTCCACAATAGCAAAACTTATTGCTGGATTTTGGAATGTAGATAAGGGATCTATTAAAATTGGCGGAGTAGAAACAAAAGATGTGTCGCTCGAAAACTTGTCTTCACTTATTTCTTTTGTATCCCAAGACAATTTCCTATTTGATATGACTATAAAGGAAAATATTAGGCTTGGAAATAAGAATGCCTCTGACGAAGAAATTATAGATGTATGTAAAAAATCTGCCTGCCATGATTTTATTATGAATCTATCTAATGGTTATGATACAAGAGTTGGAGAAGGTGGAGGTTATCTATCTGGAGGAGAAAGACAAAGGATATCTATTGCTCGTGCCATGCTAAAAAATGCACCAATCGTAATTTTAGATGAAGCAACTTCTTATATAGATCCTGAAAATGAAGCTCTAATACAAAACGCCTTGGCAAATCTAGTTAAGGGTAAAACTTTAATCATAATCGCTCATAGGTTAAAGACAATTGTTGATGCAGATAGGATATTTGTTATTAAAGATGGCAAATTAAATTCTTATGGTACTCATGAAGAACTATTAAAGTCATCAGAACTTTATAAGGAAATGTATGCTGCAAATTTAAGGGGTGATGAAAATGCTTAATGTGTTTAAAAAGATATGGAATTTTTCAAAAGAAGAACAGGTAAATATTAAGAAATCCATTCTCGCTGGATTTTTGCACGCAGTATTTAATGCCCTTGAGTTTGGTGCAATTTACTATATGCTAGTAAATATATTCTCTAAAACTTTAGACTATAAGGCAATCTTTATTTGTCTCGGCATATTAGTAATATCTCTTGTTGGCAAAATTATGACACTAAAAATTTCACAGATGGCACAAACACACGCTGGATATTTTATGGCAGCCCATAAGAGAATAGAAATAGGAGAAAAAATTAAAAGAGTTCCTATGGGTTTCTTTTCAAGCTTTTCACTTGGAAGATTAACTACAATTGCCACATCTTCACTTTCCCAAGCAGAAATGTGGGTGCCTATGCTTTTGGTTCTTGTACTTGGTGGAGTTTTAAATACTTTAGTCTTTGTCCTTGGAACTTTAATATTTAATGTAAAGGTAGGGCTTGTTGCAGTGGTGGGTGTAATAGTATTCTTTATAGTAACATCAATGATGGAGAAAAAATCATCAGCTAATGCAGATAAAATGACAGAAACACAAACAAGACTTACAAAAGAAGTATTAGCAACTTTACAAGGTATGCAGGTTATAAAATCATATAATCTTGGTGGAGAAAATAACAGGGCCTTGAGAAAGTCTATAAAAGATACATCAAAAATACTCTTAGACCTGGAGAAATCTGTAGCACCCTACACAGTTATTCAAAGAATTGTAATGGGAATAACAACAGTATTTATGGTCTATGTATCATTAAAATTAAATTTATCTGGTGAACTTCCACTTGCTGAAACAATTCTTATGATTATGGCATCATTTATTATCTTTGAAGGCTTAATCGGGGCAGGATCAAACATGGCAATCCTAAGAGCTTGCGAAAATGCCATAGATTCTGTGGGTTTTATCGACTCTATGCCTGATATGAGAGAAGGAAGTATTACAGAGCCTATAAAAAATCATGATATAGTCTTTAAAAATGTAAGCTTTTCTTATGATGATAGACCAATTTTAAAAAATGTATCAGCAGAGATAAAAGAAAATACCATGACTGCCATAGTTGGTCCATCTGGATCTGGTAAGACAACATTTTGTAATCTTATAGCAAGATTTTGGGATGTAAATTCTGGTGAAATTTTAATTGGTGGAAAGAATATTAAGGATTATAAGATAGAAAATCTTATGAATTCAATTTCCATGGTATTTCAAGACGTCTATCTCTTTGAAGATACAATTGAAAACAATATAAAATTTGGAAAACAAAATGCAAGCCATGAAGAAGTAGTTCAAGCTGCAAAGAAGGCAAGATGTCATGAATTTATAGAAGCTTTACCAGAAGGATATAACACTATCATCGGAGAAGGTGGTGCAAGTCTATCAGGCGGAGAAAAACAAAGAATTTCCATAGCAAGAGCTATGCTAAAAGATGCAGACATAATTATCTTTGATGAGGCAACTGCAAATATAGACCCAGAAAATGAAGATAAATTAAAAGAAGCTATAGAACAACTTACAAAAAATAAGACAGTAATTATGATTGCCCATAGGTTAAAGACAATAAGAAATGCTGACCAGATTTTAGTCTTAAAAGATGGAGAAATAGTAGAACGTGGAAATCATGAAGAACTGATTAAGAATAATGGACTTTATACTGATCTTATCAATGCAAAAGCTAAGGCGGAATCATGGAAACTAAGCAATAAATATAGAATAGAACTATAAACAATACTAAATTTTAAGATATAACGACTTAATGAACGGAGGCTAATATGAACATAATTAAAACAAAAAATATTACACCTTTTTTCTTTAAGTTATTCTGTATACAGTATAAATAATTCAATTGTAAAATTAAATGTAGTTAATACCAGAAAGGGTTTCTTTCATTCTAGAGGACTAACCATGCCCAAGAGCAGGAGTCCTCCTTTTTTGTCTAAAAACAAAATGACAAAAAAAGAATGGAGGAACCATATATGACAAAAGAATATTATCTTTATGTCGGTGGACAAAAAATCAAAGTAAGCGAGCAGATATACAAAGTCTACTGGCAAGAAAGAGAACATGAAAAATATTTAGAGCAGGTGGACAAGAAAAACCACTTGCTCTTTTTTTCGTTCCTAAATCACGATGGGAATTTTGAAGATAATCTAGAAGATAAAAATGTTGATGTTGAAAAAGTTGTAGCTACACAAATGATGATTGAAGCACTAAGAAACGCTATGTCAAAGTTAAATGAGGATGAACGGGAAATCATTGAAAGATTATATTTCAATGATGAAACACTTCGTGCAGTAGCAAAGACTCAAAATATATCTCATCCTGCTTTAATAAAAAGACGAGATAAGATTTTAGAAAAACTAAAGAAATTTATAGAAGAAATATAGTTTCTGGTTACCAAAGAGGGCAAATTTTCCTTTATAAAGTGAGGGGAGTTTTGTCCTCTTTCTATTTTAAAAGAAATTTAAACAATATTTGAACCATAACAATTAAATAGACCAAGACAAGACATTAATCATTTTTGGAGCGTAATAATCTATCCGCCAAGATCTTTCTGCTGAATAATTCGGCAAAACAAGTACTGCTAAGCAAAAAGCAAGGGAAGAAGAAAGGGAGCGATAAGTAAGAGTTTGAATATAGGGAGGGATACCCTATTCGCTACGAAGAAAATGAGGATAATGATACTTCTAAGGTTGAAGCCGGCTCATCCTGAACAGAGGCGGAGGTGAGATTCCTATGTTGCTAATCCAAGGCACTTGTCAATGTCAAAAAACTTTAAAAATATTAAAATAAATATTTTAAATATATTATTTGGAGGATTTATGATTAACGAAAATATAAAAGGTGTTCGTGTTTCTGAGAAAGCATTTCTAACATTAAAAGAAGCATCTGAATATTTTAATATTGGTCAAGATAAAGTTAGACAATTAACGGATGAAGATGATTGTGATTTTGTATTATTTAATGGTAGTAAGCGTCTTATTAAGAAAAAGTTAATGGAAGAATATTTAAATAGACAGTTCTCTATCTAATCTAAAACTATATATAAAACACGCTTAATGTGGTATAATAATTATAGCGTGTCTTTTATCAAAAAAGGAGAATTTTTATGGTAAAAAGACGCAAAGATAGTAAAGGGGTTGTTTTAAAAGACGGTGAATATCAAAGGTCAAATGGCACTTATGAATTTAAGTGGCAAGACAAAATAGGGCGTAGAAAATCTATCTATGCGAAAACTCTAAAGGAATTAAGAGAAAAGGAATTGGATATTTTACGCAATACTATAGATGGAATCAACAACGAAGGAAGTAGCTTGTCTGTAAATGATACTTTTAAGTTATGGACAAAGGTAAAAAGAGGTTTAAAGGATAATACCTTTAAAAATTACATCTATATGTATCAACAATTCGTCGAACCGACTTTTGGTCGTATTAAACTATCTGATATTAAAAGATCTGATGTTAGAAGTTTTTATAACAGATTAAAGGAAGACCAGGGATTGATGGTTTCTACCATAGATTGTGTCCATACTGTGCTACATCAGGTTTTAGAATTAGCAGTGGATGACGAATATATAAGGTTTAATCCGTCTGACAATGCTTTGAAGGAATTGAAAGTAGCTTATCGAAATGAATCTCCGAAGAAAAAAGCCATGACAATAGAAGAACAGGTGCTATTTGAAGAATATTTATCTAATAGTGACGAATATAAAAAATGGTATCCAATATTCATTGTTATGCTTTGGACAGGAATGAGAGTTGGAGAAGTTACAGGATTGCAATGGGACGATTTAGATTTTGATAATGGTCTTATAAATGTAAATAGGACTTTGGTATATTATAGTAAAGGTAAAGGATTAAACAATAGATATGCTATTAATACACCGAAGACAGCATCAGGTAAGCGAAGTATTCCTATGGTTCAAAAAGTAAAAGATGCTTTTCTTATGGAAAGAGAGTTACAAAAGACTTTTGGAATCGAATGTTGTGATTCAATCGATGGATTTAAAGACTTTGTATTTTTAAACAGATTCGGAAAGGTTCACAATAATGGAACACTTAATAAAGCTTTAAGAGGAATTGTTAGAGATTGCAATTTAAGTATAATGGATAAAAATAAATCGAACTCTAATGATATTCTATTAGTTCCACATTTAAGCAATCACATTTTCAGACACACCTTTACTACAAGGCTTAATGAACAAAATATAAATACAAAAGCAATGCAGTCTATTCTAGGTCATTCTGATATTAGCACAACAATGGATATATATGTAGATGCAACAGAAGATTTTAAGATAGAACAGATGGGAGAATTTGAAAAAGCGATGAAATTTATATTTTAGAATTTACGACAGCTTACGACAAATTTACGACAATTTGCTAGAAATCTATAGGCACTTATAGAGAGTTAGCAAATTGTCGTAAATTGAGAAGTACCATAAAATAGACTTTTATAGAGATTTAGACAATTATCTAAGGTAGAGGGGATTTTCCCAACAATGAAGCCAGTAGGAAATAATGCTTCTAGCAATTCAAAAGATGGCGAAGACAACACAAAAGCCAAGAAATTAGATTTATCAAAAGTGAAAGTTGAACCATTATTTGAAGATTTTGTAGATTTTGATAAATTCTCAGAATCTGATTTCAGAGTTGTAAAAGTAAAATCTTGTGAAGAAGTTCCAAAATCTAAGAAATTATTAAAATTCACATTGAATGACGGATCTGGAAAAGATAGAATAATATTATCTGGAATTAAAAACTACTACAATGCAGAAGATTTAGTAGGTAAAACATTGTTAGCAATCACAAACTTACCACCAAGAAAAATGATGGGAGAAGAATCTTGTGGAATGCTTTTGTCTGCAATATGCGAATATGAAGGAGAAGAAGTGTTGAATCTTATAATGTTAGATGAAAATATTCCAGCAGGATCAAAAATCTATTAATTAAATTATCAGGCGATAGAATTGAATTCTGTCGTCTTTTTTTATTGCTATGAATTTCATATACATTTCATAAAACTTTTGTAACATATACATGTAACAAAGATAAGGAGATATTTATGATAAAAAATGCGATTGCTTATATAACAAGAAAAAGAAATAGGACTTTGATAATACTGATAATTCTAACACTTGTTTTATCATGTTTGTATGCTTGTTTGAGTATAACGAAATCACAGAAAACACTGGAGAAATCATTGTACGAAACATCGAATTCATCTATTTCAATAACGAAAAAAGATAATAACGGATATTTTGATATAAAAGAATTTGACAAACTGAAACAGATCAAAGATATAAAAGAGGTTTCATATCATTATGAGGGATTAGCCAACGTAACAAATACCAATGTCGTTGAAAGTGATCAGAAAGTTATGCGTGAAGATTTGTCCCCAAATATGAAAAATTTAGTATCGGTAGATGCTATGACAGATCAAAAACGTAACCAATTATTTACAAGTAATGTGTTTACTATAAAACAAGGCAAGAATTTGGATAAAAATGATGACAATAAGATTCTAGTTCATGAACAATTTGCAAAGAAAAACAAGATCAAACTTCACGACAAAATAGGTCTAAAGTTCATGAATATGAATGGAAATGGAGATACCAATAAAGAGACACAATATGAGATAGTTGGAATATTTTCAGGAAAAAAACAAGAAAAATATACAGGATTGTCTTCTGATTTTAGTGAAAACTCAATGTTTGTTAATTACAACTCAGCGCAAAATTCGTTGAATATAAAAGACGGTAACAAAATTGCGAATAAAATCTCAGTTTATACACAAAATTCAGCCTTAATGGATAATGCAATAAATCAGCTGAAAAATCAAATCGCTAATTCCTCACAATACATTATCGAAAAAGATGACAATGCATTCAAAGAAGCTATTGATTCTATAAATGGCGTAAAGCATATCATACAAATGATGACATATTCCATAATGGTTGCAGGACTTGTAGTTTTATCGTTGATTTTAATTTTATGGCTAAGAGAAAGAATTTACGAAATAGGAATACTTTTATCAATTGGATTTAGTAAATCTAAAATCATAGGACAATTCATCATGGAGCTTGTATTTGTATCCGTTCCTGCGGCAGTTTTATCATTCATTAGTGGGGATTTTATTATCAAACTAATTGCATCAGGAATAACAGAATCGGAAAATGCATCATTTACAGGTAGCCTATTAATTACTAAAATATCCGATAAATTAGAAGTATTTATCAAAAGCTACGGATTGCTTTTATTAATAATCACAGTTTCTGTGATTATTGCATCGACAATGATATTAATCAAAAAACCAAAACAAATATTATCACAAATAAGTTAGGAGATATAAAATGAATATTTTAGAAATCAAAAACGTATCATATAGTTACTCAAGTTCAAATGAAGAAGTTTTGTCATTAGTTAACAGAGGATTTGAACAAGGAAAATTCTACGCAATAATTGGAAAATCTGGCACAGGTAAATCAACACTTTTATCTTTATTGGCTGGATTAGATTCACCAGATACAGGTCAAATCTTATTCAAAAACAACAACATCGAAGAAAAAGGACACAGCTATCATAGAAAAAACAATATATCGTTAGTTTTTCAAAACTATAACTTAATAGATTATCTAACTCCTCTTGAAAACATAAGATTAGTAAATAAAAATGCATCAGAAGATATTTTATTGGAATTAGGATTGGATAAAAGTCAAACAAGAAGAAATGTTATGAAACTGTCTGGTGGGCAACAACAAAGAGTTGCGATTGCAAGAGCTTTAGTTTCAGAAGCTCCAATCATATTGGCAGATGAGCCTACTGGAAACCTAGATGATACGACAGCAGGAGAAATCATAGATATTTTAAAAGAATTAGCAATGGAAAGAAACAAATGCGTAATAGTTGTTACTCACAGTAAAGAAGTAGCAAAGGCAGCTGACATTGTTCTTGAATTGAAAGATAGAAAATTAAAAGAAGTAATTGACAATATTTAGGGAGGAAATTATGATAAAAAATGCATTTGCTTATGTAACCAGAAAAAGTCTAAAATCGATAATAATTTTAATTGTAATATTGTTAATGTCTGCTTTGAGTCTGATTAGTTTGTCCATTAAAGATGCAACAGATAAAGCATCTGAAAAAACTTTAGGTAATATTACCAACAGTTTTTCAATGGAAATTAACCGACAAGTAAATCCAGGAACTCCTAGAGGTGGTGGAAATGTCAAAGGACAAGACATCAAAAAAATCACAGATTCACCTGATATTGAAAGTTATGTAAAAAGAATAAATAGCGTGGCTGATCTGGATGGATTGGATATAATTGAAACACAAGAAACTTTGGCAAACCAATCCCCAGAACGTGCTAAAAATTTTAAAAGCACTGTAATGTTGACTGGAGTTAATGAATCATCCAAGGAAACAAAATTTGTATCTGGAGCATACAAATTGGTAGAAGGTGAACATTTGAAAAATGACGATAAGAATAAAATTCTTATGCACAAGGATTTGGCAGCCAAAAACAACTTGAAAATAGGTGACAAATTAAAATTAAAATCCAATTTGTTTGATGCAGATAATGAAAAACAAGCCAATGAAACAGTAGAAGTTACAATTAAAGGTTTGTTTGATGGGCACAATAACGGTGGTGTGAGCGCTGCTCAAGAATTGTACGAAAACACATTGATTACTGATTTGAATACAGCAGCCAAAGTATACGGTAACACTGAAGATACAGCAGTCTATCAAGATGCTACATTCTTTGTAAAAGGTAACAAAAAACTAGAAGATGTCATGAAAAATCTTTCCAAACTTGATATCAATTGGCAAGAATATAATTTAATAAAAAGTTCATCCAATTATCCAGCTTTACAAGAATCCATAAGTGGAATATATGCAATAGCAGATAAGTTATTTGTAGGATCACTTGCATTTGCAGGATTGGTAGTAGCTTTATTATTATTCTTATGGATGAATGCAAGGAAGAAAGAAATAGCGGTATTGTTGTCGATAGGCATGTCGAAAGCGAAAATATTTGGACAATTTGTCACAGAATTATTGTTAGTTGCTATTCCGGCTTACATTGGTTCATTCTTCTTGGCTAGATTTGCAGGAGATAAAATTGGAAATAATATACTACAAAAAGTTACAGGAAATATCGCAGAAAAAATCGCCAAGCAATCAGCGTCAACTGGACTTGGTAGCGGTGCTGAAGTTGATGGATTCAATAAAACATTGACAAGCCTGGACATTAGCATTTCGTCAAAAACATTACTTTATGTAGTCATATTCATGACAATAGTGTTGTTAATATCACTGATTATTTCATCAACAAATATTCTTAGGAAAAATCCTAAAGATTTATTAATAGATACTAAGTAAAATTATCGGGGCATAAGCTCCGATAATTTTGTAATTAAAATAAATATTGTATAATAAATAAAAGAGAGGAATAAATTATGAATTTACTTGTAGTAGAAGATGATAAAATGATACGCGAAGGGATTTGTGAATTTTTGTCCGAGTTTGGATACAAAACATATCAAGCTGAAGACGGAAAACAAGCCATATCCATATTTGAAAATAACGAAATCAACTTAGCAATATTAGACATTCAACTTCCATACATAAATGGGCTTGAAGTTCTCAAAAAAATCAGAGAAACAAGTGATATCCCAGCAATTATGTTGACTGCATTCAGTGATGAAGAATACAAAATCAACGCATTCACAAGCCTTGCTGATGGCTACATTGAAAAACCATTTTCATTACCGGTTCTTAAGGTTCGAATAGAATCATTAATAAAAAAATATTATGGGAATAGTGAAACATTTAAATACAAAAACACAGAAGTTAATTTCACAAGTTATACAGCTAGTGTTAATGGAACCAAAGTCGATATCAATGCCAAAGAATTAGAAATTCTCAAATACATGAAAGATAACGAAGGACAAGCGTTAACAAGAATGCAAATAATAGACAGTGTGTGGAAGGAAACAGATGAAATTCCTTTCGACAGAGTAATAGATGTCTACATAAAAGAATTACGCAAAAAACTAGAATTAGACTGCATAGTTACCATCAGAAATGTAGGCTATAAATTGGAGAGAAAATGAAAAATTTAAAAATATTTCCAAAAATGTTCTTACAAATCTTCACGGCATTAGCCATCACAGTTTTGTTCATACATTTGATGGTATTTCTAATATTTCCAAAAACATACCTGGAAGATAGAAAACAAGAAATAAACAAAAAAGCAAATGAAATATCACATACCTTAAATAAAAAAGAAGTGGGTTATATAACACAATCATTGAACTTTTATTCCGATAATAACGATATAAAAGCTTATGTAAAAAGCAAAAACAACAACAATGAATTGCAAATCAAAGAAATTATAGATTTCGATAAACAAAGCAATAATAATTCTCTTATAATTGAAGAACGTCAAATTGAGACATCAAAAGGGGAGAAAATATCACTTCAATTTGTTTCTACAGCAGATATGAAACAAGATGCCAAGAACCTAAGCTTGAAATTTTTACCATTTTCATTGCTAATTTCTATGATTTTCTCAGTTATAATCTCATTGATTTACGCAAAATTAATAAACAACAACATAAAAGAGATAAAAAGTGTTACTGACAAAATGATGAAAATGGACAAAAGGGCCCATCTTCAAGTTGACTCTACAAATGAGATTGGGCAATTAAAAATGCAAATTAATGATTTGTACAATACATTATTGAAATCTATTGACGATTTAGAAGTCAAAAATGAAGAGATAATCAAGCTAGAAAAACTAAAATACGATTTCTTCAGAGGAGCATCACATGAACTAAAAACACCTGTAGCAAGCCTCAAAATAATTTTGGAAAATATGAAGTACAACATAGGAAAATACAAAAACAGGGATTTGTATATTGACGAATCTCTTAAAATAATTGATGGATTGTCACATAGCATTTCGCAAATACTAACATTGTCATCAATTGAAAATCTAAAGAATGACGAAGAAAATGTAACGATTTTACCAATATCAAATGATATAATTAATAAGCAGGAAGTAATTGCAAATCAAAAACACATCACAATCGCCAATCAGATTACAGATGAAAAGATTTATATAGGAAAATCAGCTCTTAAAATAATACTATCTAATGTGATTGGAAACGCTGTAAAATACACTGATGAATATGGGATAGTTACCATAAAATCAGATGGAGAATGGTTTGAAGTAATTAATACTTGCGCAAAGGCAAGCGAATTAGATACCACTAAAGTGTTTGATGTGAATTGTGATTTGAACAAAGAAAACAGCAATGGACTTGGATTGTATATCGTGGGAAATTTATTAAATAATTACAAAATCGATGCAATCATTGAAACACAAGAAGAAAACGTAACATTCAAAATCAAGTTATAAAGGAGAACAAAATGTATATTTTAGAATTGAATCAAAATGGACAAGCAACAGAATTAGCGTTATTTGACACAATTGAAGAAGGAAGAGAATTCATCAAGAAAACAAACTGCTACGAAATCACAGAAGAAGATGGATTTGTATATGAATATATCATTCCTGAAAAATTAGGTGACTACGTTGAATTAGAATACAACGGAAATATAATTCCAATGACCAAATTCATGTTTACAGAACAAGGAAAAGCAGAAATTTTCTGGAAAGAAATTCCGAATCTTTCAAAAAAAGGAAATGGAATAGTAGATAGTTCTACGAGAGTAGACGCTTATGTAATAGAAAATAAAGATGTGAAAACATATATTGAAGCAAGAGAAAAATCCTACAACGAAGTAAAAAAATACTTGCAAGAAAAAGGATATGACGTAGACAGGGCTTACTTCGGATCAGAAGATGGAGAAGCAATAGTCTACAGAAAAAACGAAAAAGATGAATGGCACTTCCTAACACATATGGATCCATCGTTTTTTGAAGAAAAAACACCACAAGAAATAATCGACGAGATAAATGAAGATTTAAATTAAATATATATGAACAATTGCCTGATTTTAAAATAATTAGGCAATTTTTTAATGTAAGTGAAAATGATAAAATAATATTTATTTAATTGAATGTAATAATTTAATTGATTTAATTATAAAAAAAGCTCATCATCAAAGTAAAAAATATGTAAAATTTTATATATTTTACTAAATTCTTTATCAAATACCTTAATATTTTTTTTTTTTTGATATATAATAGACCTTGTATTCAGAGAGAAAAACTCTGATTTTTATAGTGGACATAACTAGTCGACTATAAATAGAGAAATTTGTTCAGAATAATAGAAAAACATAGGAGGTTTTCATGGACAAAAAGAATAAGAATAACATAGCTAAGATTTTGTTGGCTTTCGGAGTATTAGCCAGCCCAATGATGTTAGCGAACCAAGTATCAGCAGATAATTCAATCGCTAATACTAATAACACTAATAACATTGAATCAAACACAGAATCTTATGCTGTAACAACTGAAAATGTAATTAATGAAAACAAAGAAGAAAAAGAACAAGCTAAAGAAGTAGTTTCTAATGCAGCAGAAAACAATAAAGCAGAAGCAACTGAAACAACTTCACAAAAAGAAGAAGCTACAGAAGAAAAAGAAGAAGCTGTTGTAGAGGAAAAAGAAGCATTCAAGCTAACAGATGATCAAAGACAACTCCTAAAGGATGCGGGCTTCACAGATAAAGAAATTGCAAAAATTGAAGAAGAGATAGCAAATTTACTTCTAGAAGATCCAAATACAGACGTTGAGGCAATTTTGGATGATAAAATCCAGGAAGCTAATTCACTAGAAATTGCTCCTGTAGTAACATTTAGCGCACAAACAGCAGGGGAAGGTGCAGATGTTACTGATAAGGTTCATATAACTAATGGAAAACTTGAATATGCGGATGGTGGATCAGACGTTCATGAAGTATGGGTTACAAGCGCAGGACATGCTGTATTTACATCAGACTTCGCTGCAGATGATGGAATTAAAGAAGGCGAATATTTTACAGTAGATTACGGTGAATATGTACTTCCAGGAATGATTAATGAGCCAAGAAGTGCCACAGATATAGTAGGTGTTAATGGTAGAGTAATCGCAAAAGCTTACTATGATAGAGAAACTAATACTGCAAAATATGTTTTCACAAACTACTTGGACGATTACAAAAATGTACATGGTGCGTTTAAACAAGCTTTATGGCCTGTAAGAGAAAAAATTACTGAAAATAAACAAAACGTACCTGTAAGCATCACTGTAGCTGGTAAAACTACAACAAGAGACATGGTGTTTGATTATGGTAATAAAAAAGATAAGCCTATTATTGAAACTATTAGGTCAGTAAATAGATACAAAGATAATCATTCTATTAGTACAACAACATATATTAATCAGCCTAATAAAAATATATATGGTAAGAATTATGTAAAATTAGAATCTAACAACTACAAATTTACTGATCCTAATCAAATTAAGGTATATGAAGTAAATGATGATGGAGCTTTCAGAGATAGTTTCTCTCCAGACTTATCAAAAGCAACAGAAGTAAATCTACCTGTTACTATAAACGATGATGGAACCGCTCTAATAGATGTTGATGTAAGCTTAGCTGGAGGAGGTCCTAGTGTACCTGGTAAAAAGTATATAGTTTTAGCAGAACCGATATTTAAAAAAGGACATGCTACAGATAAAGAAGTATCTTTTAAATCATCAGTTATAAATCAGGCTAATGGAAATCCAGTTATAATGAATGACGGCACAGAAGTATCTCACTCAAGTGCATTAAAACAATCATCAGAGCCATCAATAGGAACTGGAGATCTAGATCCTGATAGACAAGAAAAGAAAGGTTCATTCCAAGAACATCATATTTACATCACCAAAGATGAAGATGGTAACATTATCGATAAAGAAACAATAAAAGAAGACGGTGAAGTAAAAGAAGGAAACAAAGACGAAACATATCCAACAGGTAAAAAAGACAAAGATGGATATAAATTCGTAAGAACAGAAAATCCTGTAAACGAACCAACCTACAATGAAAATGGTGAACCAAAAGAAGGTAACTTCAAACCAGGTGAAAAACAAGAAATCACTTACGTATACGAAAGAACAATAACAACCAAAGGTTCATTCCAAGAACACCACATCTACCAAACAGTAGATAAAGACGGTAACGTGCTATCAACAGATGATGAAGTAAACAAAGATGTAACAGAAGGAACTGAAGAAGAAAACTATAAAACTTCAAAAGAAGATAGAGATGGTTATACTCTAACAAAAATTGAAGCTAAAAACGGTGGACAATTCAACGAAGATGGAAGTGAAAAAGAAGCAGCTTACATTGCAAATGAAAAACAAGAAGTAACCTACATCTATCAAAGAACAAAAGAAGAACCAGTAGAAGAAAAAGGTTCATTCCAAGAACACCACATCTATCAAACAGTAGATAAAGACGGTAACGTGCTATCAACAGATGATGAAGTAAACAAAGATGTAACAGAAGGAACTGAAGAAGAAAACTACAAGACTTCAAAAGAAGATAGAGATGGTTATACTCTAACAAAAATTGAAGCTAAAAACGGTGGACAATTCAACGAAGATGGAAGTGAAAAAGAAGCAGCTTACATTGCAAATGAAAAACAAGAAGTAACCTACATCTATCAAAGAACAAAAGAAGAACCAGTAGAAGAAAAAGGTTCATTCCAAGAACACCACATTTACCAAACAGTAGATGAAGATGGAAATGTAATTTCTACAGACTTTACAACTGATAAAGATGTTAAAACTGGTAATGTTGGGGAAGATTATAAAACACAAAAAATAGATCAACCAACTTATGAACTTAAAGAAGTTAAAACTGAAAATGGTGCAACAGCAAATAATGATGGTAGCGTAGCTACAGGAAAATTTGTAAAAGATACTAAACAAGAAGTAACTTATATCTACAAAAGAGTTCAAAAGAATGGTTCCTTCCAAGAACACCACAAATATATTACAAAAGATCAAGATGGAAAGATTACAGAAACAAAAACTGAAGATAAAGATCCAACATCAGGTAGCACAAAAGATTCTTATACTACTAAAAAAGACGAAAAAGATGGATTCAAATTAGTAAGAATTGAAAATCCAATTGGTGGACCAATTTACTCAGCAAATGGTGACGAAACAAAAGGAAATTACAAATCAGGTATTAAACAAGAAATCACTTATGTTTATGAAAAAGAAGTTCCAAAAGATAAAGTAGGATCCTTCCAAGAACACCACATCTACAGAACTCTTAGAGAAGATGGGACATATATAGTAGATGAAAGAGTAGATGGAGATGTAACTTCAGGTAAAACATCAGAATCTTATACTACAGAACAAGATGATAGAGATGGATACACCTTTAACCCTGAAGCTACAACAATTAAAAATGGTGCAACAGCTAACCAAGGTGGAAACTACGTTGCTGATAAGAAACTTGAAGTAACATATGTTTACGATAGAAAAGAAACTCCACAAGATATCTATGAAATGATAGAAGAAACAGAAGACTTCGAACAAGAATTAAAAGAAAATAAAAATCTTCCTGTTGGAACTATCAAGATTACTCAAGAAGGTAAAAACGCTAGATATAAAGTTCTTTATAAACATATAAATCCAGACGAAATACCAGACTTTAATAAAGATAACTTCCAAGAATTCGATGGAAAATATTGGAAAGAAGTTTCTAGACAAAAGATAGCTGATGGACAAAAACAAATAATCGAATACAACTTAGGAGATAAGACAACAACTCCAACTGACCCAGAAAAACCACTTAAACCAAACGAAACAAATATAACAGTAGAAGAAACTACTAAAGATAATGTAAAGGGTAGAAATGTAAAAATAACTATCACAGACCCTAATGAAGATAATAAAGTTGTAGAAGAAAAAACATTCTTCATACCAGACGGAGAAGCTGGTAAAGACGGACAAGATGGAACTGATGGAAAATCATCAAGCGTCAAAGTAGAAGCTGGCAAAAATGATGAAGGAAAATCAGGTCAATGGAAAATCACCAGAAGCTAAAGTAGTTAACAATGGCGATGGAACTCATACTGTAATCATCATCAATTCTGACGGAACTAGAACAGAAACTATCATAAAAGATGGTAAAGATGGAAAATCACCAAAAGTTGAAGTCAAAGACAATGGCGATGGAACTCATACTGTTATAGTTACAAATCCTGACGGAACAACATCCACAACAATCATCAAAGACGGTAAAGATGGTAAAGACGGCAAAGACGGTAAAGATTGTGACAAACCATGTTCAGAAGGAACACCATTAACACCATTGACACCAGCAGAAGAAGTTGAAGAAGGAACACCATGGACACCATTGACACCAGCAGAAGAAGTGATGGTGAGTTTACAGATGACGAAGAAACATCAAGACAATTCGTATTAGATGGTGAAGATGGTAAAGACGGTAAAGATGGTAAAGATGGTAAGGATGGAAAATCACCAACTGCTAAGGTTGTAGACAATGGTGATGGAACACACACAATTATCATTACAAACCCAGACGGATCAACAACTGAAACTATCATCAAAGATGGTAAAGATGGAAAATCACCAGAAGCTAAGGTAGTAGACAACGGTGATGGAACACACACGGTAACAATAACAAATCCAGATGGTTCTACAACTACAACAATCATCAAAGACGGTAAGNATGGAACTCCAAAAGAAGACTCAAAGGAAACTCCAAAAGAAGACTCAAAGGAAACTCCAAAAGACGACTCAAAGGAAACTCCAAAAGACGACTCAAAGGAAACTCCAAAAGAAGACTCAAAGGAAACTCCAAAAGAAGATTCAAAAGAAACTCCTAAAGAAGATTCAAAAGTAACTTCTGAAAAACAAACTGAAAAACAAAGTAAGAAATTACCAAAAGCAGGCGCTGATTACGAATTATTACAATTAGCTGCAGGTGCATTAACTTTAGTTAGTGGAATGGGAATTTCATTATCAAGAAAGAAAAGAGACTAATTAAATAGTTTTGGTAAAAGAGGCAATTCATATGAGTTGCTTCTTTTTCTTTTTGAAAAATTTTAAAATTCTATAAATTTCTTGACAAAATAATAAAATCATTTTAAAATGATAATGCAAATAATTTGCATTAATAAATTATTATATGGAGGGTTTATGAAAAAAATTTACAGAATATTATTATTAGCTCTTATGATTGGTGTGGCATCAGGATGTACTAGACAAAACAATGATGTTAACAATCAAAAGGTGCAAGAACAAAAAGAAAAAAGTGATGACAAATCAACTGAAAAGTCAGATTCAAAGAAATTATATGTTAGTTTTTATCCGATTGAATATATGGCAAAAGAAATAGCTAAGGATAAAATTGATGTGGTAAATGTTATGCCAAAAGGCGCTACAGTTCATGATTGGGAACCAACTGCACAAGATATTAAAAATTTATCTGATTCAAAGATGCTTATTGTTAACGGTCTTGGATTGGAAGGTTGGTTGGAAGATGTTAAATCTAGTTTAAAAAACACGGAAATAGTTGATTCATCTACAAATATTGACAAGATTAAAGCTGAAGAAGAACATGAACACGATCACGATCACGAAGAACATGAACACGATCATGATCATGAAGAAAAAGAACACGGACATGATCATGAACATCATCACCACGGTGAATTTGATCCACATGTTTGGATGAGTCCAAAACAAGCTAGAATTCAAATGAAAAATGTGTATGAAGCTATTATTAAATTTGACTCTGAAAACAAAGATTTCTATGAAAAAAATTACAAAGAATTAGACAAAAAGTTTGAAGAATTAGACAAAAAATACACTGAAGTATTAGCTCCACAAAAGGACAAATATTTTATCGTGCCACATGAAGCGTTTGGATATTTGGCAAGAGATTATGAGATCAATCAAGTTCCTATCGAAGGTATCAATTCAGATTCAGAACCTGATTTAAATAAGATGAAAGAATTGACTAATTTCGCAAAATCACATAAGATAAATACAGTATTTTATGAAATGGGAGAAAGCGATAAGATTGCAAATTCTTTGGCTAAAGAAATCAACGCAAAGACTGCTGGGTTATCTACTATAGAAGCTAAGACTCAAGATATCGAAGATGGAAAGGACAATTATTTTTCATTGTTAGAAAAAAACTTGGATGCAATCTCACAAGCAAAATAATATGAATAGTATAATTAGTGTAGAAAATTTGAATTTTTCGTATAGAAATGAAAAACTATTAAGTGATATAAATTTTAATATCGAAAAGGGAGATTTCGTAGGTATAACCGGAGCTAATGGCTCCGGTAAATCTACGTTATTGAAGCTTATTTTAGGTTTCTTAAAAGCAGATAGTGGTGATATAAAATTTGCTGGAGGAAGGGATAATTTTAGTTTTGGATATGTTCCTCAAAATAATCACGAAAAGAGCATTTCTTTTCCTATTACTGCATGGGAAATCGTGGCTATGAATGTAAGCGACGATGAGAATATGAAAACTAATGAAAAAATTGAAAATGCGCTGTCTATTGTAGAAATGAAAGATAAAAAAAATTACGACTACAATAAGATGAGCGGTGGTGAACAGGAAAGAGTCATGATTGCTAAGGCTTTGGCTAACGATCCACAAATTTTGATTTTTGACGAACCTACCGCAGGACTAGATCAACGAAGCAAGGAAAATTTGTTTGATTTGTTGAAGCATTTGAATATTCATCATAACATAACGATTTTGGTGGTTACTCATGAGCTGGATTTTACTAAAGATTATTTTAACAGGATTTTTAGATTGGATAATGAATTTGTTGAGGTGAAACATGTTTGAGATGTTTTCTTATGATTTTATGAGAAGAGCTTTTATCGTGGGGATATTAGTGTCAATTATTGTACCTTTGATAGGAACCTTTGTCGTTAACAAGAAAAACTCCATGGTAGGGGATGCTTTAAGTCACAGTTCATTAGCAGGTGTTGCCTTGGGACTTATTTTTGGAATAAATCCTGTTATTGCGGCCATTTTCGTGTGCGTGATTGCAGCTTTTGGAATAGAAATCATCAGAAAGAACTTCGCTAAGAGTTCTGATTTGTCAACTGCTATTGTGATGAGTAGCGGTATTGGACTTGCGGCAATCTTGTCAGATTTTGTTCCTGGCGCTGCGAATTTTCAATCATTTATGTTTGGATCTATTGTAGCTATTCCAGATATTGAATTGTACACAGTAATTATTGTGAGTTTTATTGTTATTGTGACTTATGTGCTGTTGTACAAAAAATTAGTGTATATTATTTTTGATGAAGATGGAGCTAGATTGTCTAATATCAACGTAGGACTTATCAATAAAATATTTACTTTTTTGATAGCAATCACTGTTGCTATTGCGTCTAGAACTGTCGGTGCACTTATGGTTTCAAGCTTGATGGTTATTCCTGTGTCTTGTGCAATAATGGTATCTCATTCTTTTAAAAGAACTGTGATTAATTCATCGCTATTTGGAGTATTGTTTACGATTATAGGTATTAATATGTCTTATTATTTTCAATTAAAACCAGGTGGCTCAATTGTGTTGACAGGACTTTTAGTTCTTATAATTTTGATGATAGTAAATAAATTTAGAAAAAATAATTAACTGTAAACACTGCATTATGAATTGTGAATTAATTTATTTTGTGGTGTTTTTTAGTGTATAAAACGTTGTAATTTACAATTTTTACAAGTATAATAAAAGGATAGGAGGCGATAGCATGAACAAAATGATTAAAAAAATAATGATATTAACATTGGGAACATTAATACTTACTTTTGGCTTTTTCTTTTTTATAATGCCTTTTAATTTAACTATTGGTGGAATTTCTGGTATTGCGATTAGTTTGAACGCTTTTGTTCCACAAATCCCAACGGGTATTTTCGTTATGATTATGGATACTATTTTGTATATTATAGCGTTTATTATTTTGGGAAAAAGTTTTGGGGTTTTGTCGATATATTGTTCTTTTATTTTTGCAAGTTCAACAACACTATTGGAAATTTTGCTACCAAATTTCAAACCTTTAACTGATGATATACTTATTAATTTGATTTTTGGAATTATTATTTCCGCTGCTGGTATGGCATTGGTTATCAACCAAGGTGCATCGACTGGCGGTACGGATATTATCGCAATGATAATCAGAAAATATTTTTCGATTGATGTGGGTAAATGTATGCTTGTAGCAGACTTTTTTGTTGTGTTACTTGGTATGTATACTTTCGGAACAAAAAGTGGAATGTATGCTATGCTTGGTATTTGTATCAACTCAATTGTCATTGACAAGGCTATCGCTGGGCTAAATACAAGGGTAAATATGATGATAACGAGCGATAAATACAAGGAAATTAACGCTTATATTATAGATCAAATTTCAAGAGGATCCACTATTTATAAAGCAGTTGGTGGTTTTTCTGATAATGAAAAATTTGTTATCAATACGATTGTTTCAAGAGGAGAGTATATTAAGATTAAAAACTACGTGAAATCTATTGATCCTAAAGCATTCGTATGTATTTCGTATGTCAGTGAAGTGGTTGGTGAAGGATTTACTTACGATCCAGTGGATAATCCAGAGCTTGAAATACTTCCTGGTGGAATGAGTTAGGACGGAGAAGAGATGTATAAATTAGGACAAAGAGAGAATTTAAAAATTGATAAGATAAATACAGAAGTTTTGTTGAAAAAAGACAACGAAAATAATTTTGTTAAAATGAATGTAGACGAACTTTCTGGTGAAAAAGTTGGAGATGTTGTCGATGTATTCATTTATAACGACAACAAAAAACTAATGGCAACGAAGAAGCAACCTAAGATTGAATTGGGGAAGATTGCAAGGCTAGAAGTAAAAGATATTACTAGAATTGGTGCTTTCTTGGATTGTGGCTTAGATAAGGATATTTTGTTGCCATTTAAGGAACAAACTTCGAAATTAGTAAAAGGTCAAAAATATTTGGTGTATTTGTATATCGATAAGTCGAATAGATTGGCACTTACTATGAGAATTAAAAATTTATTGAAAAACGACAGTGGCTATGTTAAGAATGACTGGGTAGAAGGGGTTATATACAATATAGTAGACGGTTTAGGAGCTTTTGTAGCTGTAGACAATAAATATGAAGGGCTTATTCCTTCAAGCGAATTAACGGGAGTTGTGGACCTAGGAGAAGAGGTCAAATGTAGAGTTACAGATGTGAAGTCTGATGGCAAATTGGATTTGTCATTTTTTGAACCTGCATATAAACATATCTCATCAGATGCTGATGTTATTATGGAAGAACTTAAAAACTCTGATGGATTTATTAATTTTAACGATAAAACAGACGCCAATAGAATTAAATCGGTATTTAATATGTCAAAGTCTAGTTTCAAAAGAGCTGTCGGAAGACTATTAAAAGAAAATATGATACAATTTTATAAAGACGGAATAAAATTAACTAGTAAAGGGAGAGGTAATAATGGAAGACAACAAAGATAAAGTATTAGCAGTAGTAAATGGTGAAGAAATTAAACAATCAGAAGTTGATAATTTTATTCAAGCTTTAGGTTATAGAGGGGCACAGTTCAATAACGAAGAAGGAAAGAAAAGATTAACTGATGAATTAATCAATAGAAAACTTTTATTCTTTGATGCTAAGAAATCTGGCTTAGATAAAGATGAAATATATGTAAAAGAAGTTAAAAAACAATCCGAAGAATTGTTGAAGGACTTTGCTATGGCAAACATAATCAATTCTGTTAGAGTATCAGATGAAGATTTGAAAGAATATTACGAAAACCACAAAGATAATTTCAAAGTTCAACCAACATTCACAGCTTCTCACATTTTAGTTGAATCTGAAGATTTGGCTAATGAAATTAAAGAAAAAATCGATAACGATGGTGATTTTGCACAATTAGCAAAAGAGTATTCTACATGTCCATCAAAAGAACAAGGTGGAGATTTGGGAACATTTCAACAAGGTCAAATGGTTAAGGAATTTGAAAATGCTTTGATTGAAAATGAAATCGGAGATATCGTAGGACCTGTAAAAACACAATTCGGTTATCACATTATTAATATTAAGGATAAAACTGAAGGAAAAGTAAAATCTTTTGAAGAAGCTAAGAATGAAGTTAAACAAACACTATTACAATTGAAACAACAACAAGCATATATAGACGCTACAGACAAATTACAAAAAGAATACAAAATCGAAAAATTTTATTAACAACAAATGGAGAAGTAAAATGAATAATCTTAAGAAGAAGATAGTAGCTTTATGTCTAACATTTAGTATGGTATTTAGTACAGGCACTGCTGTATTTGCGAAGGAACAAGATGATAATGTAAGTCCTACAAAAGTAGAGTCAAGCATGAATAGAATTGAAGGGCGAGATAGATTTGCCGTTGCAAATAAGGTGATGGAAGATTATTATCAAAACTCTAAAAAAGTCGTGCTTGTATCAGCGATTAAGTTTCCAGATAACATCAGTTCTACTGTAATGAGTCAAGGACAAATTCCGATATTATACACTTATTCAGATAAATTAGACGCATCTACTGAAAAACTTTTAAAATCAAAAGATTTGGATGAAGTCATAATTATTGGCGGAAAAAAATCTGTTAGTAAAGATGTACAAAATCACATAGAAAATGATTTAAAAATAAAAGTTGTTAGATATGCTGGATACGATAGATATGCAGTTAATGCTAAAATAGTTTCTGAAAAGTTCTCTAGCAAAAATGCTGAAAAACAAAACTTGGTTGTAGCTAGTGGAGAAGTATTTGCAGATGCTATTAATGCTACATCTTTGGCACAAAAACACAATGCACCAATATTATTAGTATCAAAAAACAAGATTTCTAGCGACACAAAAGATTATTTACAATCTTTCTATAAAGGAAATATAGGTAAAATTTTTGTAGTCGGTGGACAAAATACAGTTTCTGAAAAAGTGCTACAAGAAATCAAAGCTATTACTAATGTTAAGCCACAAAGAATTTTTGGTTCCAACAGATATATGACCTCTGTTAGAGTAGCAAAAGCTAGTTTTACTGCACCAACTAAAGCTATATTTGCTAGTGGGGAGGTTTTTGTAGATGCATTGGTAGCGGCACCACTTTCACAAAAGCTAAAAGCACCAATACTTTTGGTTTCAAAATCATCCATTACAAGTGATGTAAAATCATATATTGGTAGCAATTCTTTTGAAGAAATGTATATTGTAGGTGGAAAGAACACCGTATCAGAAAAAGTAAAAGATTTGATTTTGGATAATAAATCAGACGAAACTATAACAACAGATTCGAAATATCCTGGCAAGAAAGTTATTCGTAGAAAACCATTACCAGGATTGGAAAATGAACAAGAATTTCCTGTTCAAATCAGTGATGATACAATTGTAATGGTACGTGGTCATTACGATGAAGAAATGGCAGATGAAATACTAAGACTTTTGAATCAATATCGCAAAGAAAATGGACTAAAAGCATTAAAACAAGATAATTCATTATCACCAATTGCAAAAACAAGGGCAACTGAAATTGTTCATTTATTTGAACACGTTAGACCAAGAGGTGGATTGGTAACAGATATTTCTAATATCAATGGAGAAAACATCTATAATGGGCCATACACTGCTAGTGGTGCAATGGAAGCTTGGAAGAATTCTGAAGGACATAATGAGAATATGTTGAGAGAAGTGTTCACAAGAGTTAAAGTAAAAGTATTTGTTACAAAAGCATATTACGAAGATTCTGATCAAACTTATGACAGATATTACGCAGTTCAAATATTTGGAATTTGATATTAGATTTTATCTGAAATTATGTAAAATTTTAATATTGATAAGAATATAAACTAGAAGAGATATTTAATTATTTTAAATTAATAAAAAACATAAGAGATTCATTATATTACCCTAACACTTCATTCATTGAGTATTGTAGGAAGAGGGTAAGTATGAATCTCTTTTTTTACTATAAAAATAGGGAAAATTACGGCGGTTTGATAAAATATTATGATATTAGTGATTTTATATACGTTATTAAAATAAAATAACACCAAAAATATAATAAAATTTAAATAAATTTATTAAAAATCTATCGAATTACTTGCTATTTTTTAAATTGTATTGTAAAAAATGATGAGTATAAAGATGGTTTTAATGAAAAAGTAATAAACGAAGAAGATTCATAATAAAAATATTTGTCTAGGCTCTTTTGACCTGAACCCCAAAATCCGGAATACGGATGGAGGGGTTTTTGTATGCCAAAATACACAAAAGAATTTAAAATAAAATTAGTATTAGAATATCTTTCAGGAAAAATAGGAGGAGCAAGAAAAGTAGCTGATAAATATAATATACCTAAAAGCACGTTAGAACTATGGATAAATCAATACAAATTTGGTGGATTTGATAACTTAACTAAAAAGCTAAAAAATAATAAATTCACTAGTGAATTTAAGCTATCTGTAATACAATATAGGCAAATCAATAATACTTCGCTTAGAGAGACTGCAGAGTATTTCATTCTTGTTAATGGATCTATGGTAAATAGATGGGAGAAAGCTTATCAAAAGCGTGGTCTATCTGGGCTAGAAGATAACAGAGGAAGGCCTAAAAAAGATATGAGTAAATTAAATAAGAATTCAAAGGATAATACTCCAATAAACGAAAGCGAAAGAGAAGAATTAATAAGATTAAGAGAAGAAAATAGACTTCTCAAAATGAAGATAATCTACGAAAAAAAAGCTACAAGCCTTGCTACTGGAAGAGGAAGCAGAAGCAAGGAAAAAACAAAGATAATCCTCAAACTACAAAAAGAATATCCAAAAAGCAAGGTAAGTGAATGGATAGAAATAGCTAAGTTACCAAAATCATCATACTATGAGTGGAAGATAAAGTTATCTAATCCAGAAGATAAAGACAAAGAAGTTAAAGATGAAATTAAAACCATAGTAGAAGTATCAAAAGGTAGATACGGATACAGAAGAGTAACTATGGTATTAAAAAATAAAGGATTTAATATCAACCATAAAAGAGTATTAAGAATAATGAGAGAAGAATCCTTGCTATGTACTAAATTCAAAACTAGATCAAGAAAATACTCATCATACAAGGGACAAATAGGCAAAGTCGCAGATAATGTAGTAAGAAGACAATTTACGGCTACTAAACCAAATCAATTATGGCTAACAGATATAACAGAATTTAGAATGAGAGGCAAAGAAGAAAAACTCTATCTATCACCAATACTAGACCTATACAACAGCGAAATAATTAGCTATACATTAAGTAATCATCCAACAATAAACATAACCAATGAAATGCTAGAAAAAGCACTAGAAGAAAATAAAGACATTAAAGATTTAACTATACACTCAGACCAAGGATTCCATTACCAACATAGTTCATGGACTAAAAAACTAGAAAAAATGAATATTAGGCAAAGTATGTCAAGAAAAGGCAATTGTCTAGACAATTCTCCAATGGAGAACTTCTTTGGAATATTGAAACAGGAAATGTATTATGGAGAAAATTTTAATAGTTATGATCATTTGAAAAATGAGATTGAAAAATATATTAGATGGTACAATGAAGATAGGATTAAAACAAAATTAAACGGAATGTCCCCTGTCATGTACAGATTACATTCCGCTTAAAATATTATTAAATTATTCCGTGTTTACGGGTTCAGGTCATGTGAGCCTAGTTTTTGTTTAAAAAAGTTTTTTTGGTTTTTTCGAGAATGAACACGAATTATTATTTATTGAATTAAATACACAGATGATATATAATGTTAAAGTAAAACATATGTTCAAGGGGTGAGTTATGGAATTTAAATTACATTCAAAATTCAAGCCAACAGGTGATCAACCACAAGCGATTGATAATCTTGCAAATGGTTTGGAAAATGGAAAAAATCATCAGATTTTAAAAGGTGTTACTGGTTCAGGTAAAACTTTTACGATGGCGAATATTATTCAAAAAGTTCAAAGACCAACTCTGGTTATAGCTCACAACAAAACTTTGGCATATCAATTGGCTAGTGAGTTTAGGGAATTTTTCCCAGAAAATGCGGTTGAATTTTTCGTTTCTTATTACGATTATTATCAGCCAGAAGCATACGTTGTTCAATCAGATACTTATATCGAAAAAGATTCAAGTATCAATGAAGAATTGGACAAGCTACGCCACAGTGCTACTATGAGTTTATTCGAAAGAAGAGATGTAATTATAGTTTCTTCTGTATCTTGTATTTACGGTTTGGGAGATCCTATTGATTACGAAAATTTGGTTATATCTTTGCGTCCAGGAATGGAAAAAGATAGAACTGAAGTCATGAAAAAATTAATCGACATTCAATACGTTAGAAATGATATTAATTTTACCAGAGGAACTTTCAGAGTAAGAGGAGATAGCTTGGATATTTTCCCAGCATCGAGTGGAGAAAAAAGCGTTAGAATAGAATTTTTCGGTGACGAAATAGATAGAATTACTGAGATTGATGCTTTGACTGGAGAAATTGTAGGTTTAAGAAATCACGTTGCGATTTATCCTGCAAGTCACTATGCAACGACTCAGAAAAAAGTCGAAAAAGCTATCGTAACTATTGAAGAAGAATTAGAAGATAGATTAAAATACTTTAAAGACAATAATAAACTGTTGGAAGCTCAAAGATTAGAGCAAAGAACGAGATACGATATAGAAATGTTAAAAGAGATGGGATTTTGTACCGGAATAGAAAACTATTCAAGACATATGTCTCAGAGAAAACCTGGTAGCAGACCTTACACTCTTATCGACTATTTTCCAAAAGATTTCGTGACGATGATTGACGAATCACACGTTACTGTTCCACAAATCGGAGGAATGTACGAAGGAGATAGGTCTAGAAAAACCAGCTTGGTTGATTATGGGTTCAGATTGCCATCTGCATTGGACAATCGTCCTTTGAGATTCAATGAATTTGAATCGATGATGAATCAAGTAATATATGTATCGGCAACTCCAGGAAAGTATGAAAAAGCAAAAACTAATGAAGTTGTTGAACAAATTATCAGACCAACGGGTCTATTAGATCCCAAAATTGAGGTTCGTCCTACAAAAGGACAAATCGACGATTTGGTTAGTGAAATCAATAAAACTATTGAAAAAGGTGAACGTGTTCTTATCACAACTCTTACTAAAAAAATGAGTGAAGATTTGACGCGTTATCTTGAAGATTTGGATATAAAAGTAACTTATTTGCATTCAGATATAGATACGATTGAAAGAATGGAAATCATCAGAGATTTGAGAGAAGGAAAATACGATGTACTTGTAGGAATAAACCTTTTAAGAGAGGGATTGGACTTACCTGAAGTTTCATTGATTGCGATCTTGGATGCAGATAAGGAAGGTTTCTTGCGTTCAGAGACTTCTCTTATACAAACAATAGGGAGAGCTGCTAGAAACTCAAATGGTCACGTTATAATGTACGGTGATACTATTACTAGGTCTATGGATGTGGCTATAACAGAAACTAACAGACGTCGAGGTATACAAGAAGAATACAACGAAGAACACAACATTATTCCTACTACTATAAATAAATCTGTTAGAAATAGAATTCAAAATACTTTTGTGGCAGAAGAAAATGAAAGTTATGATACTAATAAAGTTACGGAATTTTCAAAGGACGAAATAGAAGTTATTATTGAAAATTTGAACACAGAAATGTTAAAAGCTGCAGAAGAATTGGATTTCGAGAGAGCTGCTACACTTAGAGATCAAATCAGGAATTTGAAAAACACTTACTAAAGGAGCAAAATGAGCAAAGATAAAATTGTTATAAAAGGTGCTAAGGAGAATAACCTAAAAAATGTGGACCTCACCATTCCAAGGAATAAAATGGTAGTTTTCACTGGATTAAGTGGGTCAGGTAAATCTTCTTTGGCATTTGACACTATATATGCGGAAGGGCAACGAAGATATGTTGAATCTTTGAGTTCTTACGCACGCCAATTTTTAGGGCAAATGGATAAACCAGATGTAGAGTACATTGAAGGATTGTCGCCTTCGATTTCTATAGACCAAAAAACAACTAACAACAACCCACGTTCAACAGTGGGAACTGTTACAGAAATATACGATTATTTTAGACTACTTTTCGCAAGAGTTGGAACTGCTTATTGCCCTGTTTGTGGGAAAGAAATTGTTAGCCAAACTGTCGACCAAATTGTAGACAGTGTGAAAGAATTAGAGGAACGTTCCAGAATTCAAATTTTAAGTCCCGTAGTAAAAGGGAAAAAAGGTGAATTCAAGAAACTTCTTCAAAATTTGAGGAAAGATGGATTCATAAGAGCGATTGTGGATGGTGAGCAAGTTGAATTAGCAGAAGATATCGAACTTGATAAAAACAAAAAACACGATATTGATGTAATTGTCGACAGAATTATAATTAAAGATGGAATTGATTCAAGGCTTACAGATTCCATAGAAACAGCTCTTAGATTGTCTGAAAATAATGTAAAAGTTGATGTTATTGGCAAAGATGTAATTTCTTATAGTACATCAATGAGCTGTCCAGACGGACATATTTCTTACCAAGAATTAGAGCCAAGAGATTTTTCGTTCAATAATCCATTTGGAATGTGCCCTCATTGTAATGGACTTGGTTTTCATAAAAAAGTTGATGAAGATTTGGTAATTCCAAATAAAGAGTTGTCGATTTTACAAGGCGCAATAGATCCTTATCAATCTTCGAAACCAGGTGGATATTATTTCGAAATAATAAAAGCAATCGCAGATTCTTATGACTTTCCATTGGACAAACCAATTAAGGATGCTCCAAAGAAAATGATAAATGAAATTTTGAATGGATCAAAGAAAAATCTTTCATTTATTTTCGATAGTCATTTTTCTGGAAGAAAAAAATTCAACGGTAAATTTGAAGGAGTTTTGAAAAACTTAGAAGAAAGATACAACAGGAGCACGACAGATTCTATGCATCAAAAAATTGGTGAGTATATGACTGACGTTGAATGCGATTATTGTCATGGAGCTAGATTAAAAGATGAGTATTTGTCAGTTCGCATAAATGAAAAAAATATTTACGAAATTTGTCAAATGCCTGTAAAAGATTCTCTTCAATGGTTCAAAGATTTGGAATTGGAAGAGTCCAAGAAATTTATTGGAGATGAAATATTGAAGGAAATTATCAGTAGACTACAATTTTTGAACGATGTAGGGCTTGATTATTTAACTTTGGATAGATCTGCTTCTACTTTATCAGGTGGAGAATCTCAGAGAATTAGATTGGCAACACAAATTGGATCTGCATTGGTAGGCGTTGTGTATGTATTAGATGAACCTTCAATCGGACTTCACCAAAGAGACAATGATAAATTGATTAAAGCGCTTAGAAATTTGACGGATATTGGAAATACTTTGGTTGTTGTTGAACACGATGAAGATACGATGAAAGAATGCGATTATCTTGTTGACATCGGACCGGGAGCCGGTGTTCACGGTGGAGAAATCGTAGCTTGTGGAAGTATTGATGATATTATAAAAGAAAAAAGATCAATTACAGGTAAGTATTTGTCAGGGGAACTATCAATTCCCGTTACTGAACAAAGACGAAAACCAAATGGATATTTGGAATTTAAAGGTTGCAAAGAAAATAACCTTAAAAACATAAATGCAAAATTTGCACTTTCATGCTTCAACTGTGTTACAGGAGTTTCAGGGTCTGGAAAGTCTTCATTGGTCAACGAAATTGTCTACAAGAAATTAGCCAGAGATTTGAATAATGCTAAGATGAAAAATGGTAAATTCAAATCGGCGACTGGAATTGAAAATTTGGATAAAGTTGTACAAATAGATCAATCTCCGATTGGTAGAACTCCTAGAAGTAATCCAGCGACTTATACAAAAGTATTTGATTTGATAAGAGATTTGTTTGCATCAACACCTGAAGCAAATATGAGAGGATATCAAAAAGGAAGATTCTCATTTAACGTAAAGGGTGGAAGGTGTGAAGCTTGTAAAGGCGACGGAACTTTAAAAGTAGAAATGCACTTTTTACCAGATGTTTATGTTCCGTGTGATGTTTGTAAAGGAAAAAGATACAACAGAGAAACTTTGCAAGTAAAATACAAAGGCAAAAATATCGCCGACGTGTTAGATATGACGATTGATGAAGCGTTAGAATTTTTCAGAAACTTCCCACCAATTAAAAACAAATTGCAAACTTTACAAGATGTAGGTTTGGGATATCTTAAATTAGGACAATCTTCAACTGAATTATCCGGTGGAGAAGCACAAAGAGTAAAACTAGCCAGTGAATTATCTAAAAAAAGTACAGGAAAAACTATATATATTTTAGACGAACCAACTACGGGTCTTCATTCAGCAGATATTGATAAATTAATTGAAGTATTGCAAAGACTTGTTGATCAAGGAAATACTGTTATTGTTATTGAACACAATTTAGATGTTATTAAGGTTGCTGATTATATTATAGATTTAGGACCTGAAGGAGGAAATGGTGGAGGAAAAGTTATATTCCAAGGAACTCCTGAAAAATTAATTAGTAAGAAAAATTCTTATACTGGACAATATTTGGCTCCAAAATTGAATCGTTAAATTTTTGTAATAATCACCTTCTGATTTTTAGTGTATAATAAAAGTTGAGAAGGTGATTTTTATGTACAATATTATGGTTGTCGATGACGAAAAAGATATAGTAAAAGCCATAGAAATATATTTAAAAACAGATAATTACAATGTGTTGAAAGCCTATAATGGTTACGATGCGTTAGAATTAATGGAAAAGAATAAAATAGATTTATTTTTGGTAGATATAATGATGGAAGGAATGGACGGCTTAGAACTAACACAAAAAATAAGAGAAGTATCAAATGCACCAATCATAATTTTGTCTGCAAAAAGCGAATTGAATGATAAGGTTATGGGATTAAATTTGGGTGCTGATGATTATATTACCAAACCTTTCGATGCTGTAGAATTATTGGCTAGAATAAAATCATGTTTGAGAAGATTGGAACTTAGCAAGGACAATACTCTAAATGGAAATGTATTCTCAGCTGGAAGGTTGACAATCAACGACGACAAAAAGGAAGTATTGATTGATGGTGAAGAAATAAAGTTAACTCCTTATGAGTATGGAATAATTTTACTTTTATTGAAAAACAAAGGAATAGTATTCACATCAGAAGAAATATATGAAAATGTTTGGGAAGCTCCTCCTTATGATGTAAAAAAAATAGTTTCAGTCCATATATCAAGACTCAGAGAAAAAGTTGAAATCAATCCTAGAAGACCTGATTTAATTAAATCTGTATATGGAATGGGATATAAGATTGAGGACATTTAATGATAAATTGGATTAAAAAAAGTTTTCGTTCTATCGATGGTTATGTTGAAAAACAATTAGTAGATCTACTACTGTATTTTAGTTTTGGCTTCATTCTTGTATTCACTGTATCATTTTTTATTGAAAATATAATTAATTTATATAATTTTTCGGTTGCCATAACGTTGATATATGCGATGCTTGCTTTATTTTTTTCTATGGTGAAGGTTGTAAGAACTATCTACAAAAAGAGGAAAAATGCTTTTTTAATATATCAATTTATAAGTAATTTCAAAGGAAAATACTACAATATTTATGTTGAGTCATTATTAACTTTGATATTTTTGATGTATACGATGGCGACTATAATGGTTTCAAACAGGAATTTGTTTGGAATTGTATTCATCGGTGCAATTTTAGCGAAAATTTACATATCAATTTTGATTAATAATCTGGGCAAAATACTGCTTAACAAAAAAGTAGAGGCTATGTATTCTGGAAAAGATATTGATGTGTTTATAGATGATGAAATTTACAAAGATTCTGTGTACCTTATAAACCATTTGCATGATTCGGTTATCAACACGATGCAAGATAAAATTAATTCAGAAAAAATGAAAACGGAACTAATCACAAATATTTCACATGATATCAAAACGCCTCTAACTTCCATTATAAATTACGTAGATTTACTGAATCACGAAACTGATGAATCAGAAAAGAAAAGATATATCGAAATTCTAGAATATAACGCTAAAAGATTGAAAACAATGGTAATAGATTTGATTTATGCTTCCAAAACCGGAACGGGAAATATTGATATTGAAATGGAAGTTGTGGAACTAAATGAATTAGTATTACAAGTTTACGGTCAATTTGATTCTGATTTCAATAAGATGGGATTAGAATTCGAATATAATGATAAAAGGAAAACTGTTTTGATGATGACAGATGGTGCAAAGTTATCTCGTGTAATCGAAAATATTTTTAGTAATATTGTGAAGTATTCCAAACCTAACACAAAAGTTTACGGAGAATGTGATGTAGTCAATGACAATATTATCCTTAAATTCTCTAATGTATCTAAGAATAAAATTGAAGTTAGTGCAGAAGAATTGATGGGTCAATTTGTAAGAGGAGAAAGGTCTCGTCATTCTGAAGGTAGTGGACTTGGTTTATATATTGCGAAGAATTTGATAGAGTTGCTTGGGGGAACAAGTAAAATATCAATTGATGAAGATAGATTTGTTTATGAGATTAATTTTAAAGTTACTAGAAAAAAGAAGGTAAAATAGAATACAAAATTACAATTTCAATATTGACCCCGCTTTAATTTATTTATTATAGCGGGGATTATTTTAATATAACTTCAATTAATATTAATTATTTTCCGGATAAAAAAGATTTATTCCCAATTCCGAGAAATTCTCTTTAATTTGAGAATCTAAATTCTGGTCGGTAATAATTCCATCAACTTCATTAAAATTACAAACTCTAATAGTTGCTGTATTTCCAAATTTTGTACTATCAGCTACACAAAATGTTTTCGAGGAGACCTGCTTCATTGTAGTTTTTATATCGTATTGATCAAATCCATAATCCATAATTCCGTGTTTCAAATTTATTCCACTTGCACTCATAAAAAATATATCTGGATGGTACATTTTGATAAAATTTATTGCTGATAATCCGTATGTAAATAAATCTTTATTATTAAGTCTTCCAGAAGCAAGTAATATTTTGATAGAAGGATTAGTAGCTAATATTTGTGCTATTGACAGAGAGTTCGTTATACATGAGATATTGTTAAATTGTTTTATTAATGATTTGGATATTTCTACATTCGTCGTACTGTCGTCTAGAGCTATCATAGAACCTTCTTTAACAAAGTCAGTAGTTATAGTAGCTAAATTTATTTTTTTTTCAATGTTGATTGTTTTTCTTGTAATCAAATCAAATTCTGGAATATTTTCGTCAATTAAAATAGCACCGCCATAAACTCTTTTCAATTTATTTTCATTTTCTAATGTTTCTAGATCACGGCGTATAGTTTCAGGAGTAACATTTAAATTTTTCGATAAATTTTGGACTGTGATGCTACCATGTTTATTTAAATCTTGTAATATTTTATTTAATCTATCATTTTTTAGCATAGTATTATAAATTTTTCACCTCTTTTTTATTATAGCATATTAAAAATAATTTTTATGTTTTTATTTTAGCTTATTTACGTATATTTTACCAATACATTAATATTATTTAACACCTAAAGATTATTATTAGATTAGGAAACAAAGATAAGCAAAAACAAAACAACAAAAACAAATATAAAATTGTGAAAAACACACAATAAGGAGGTTAAATGAGCAAAATTTCTCTAAGAAATATTTACAAAAGGTATGAAAATAGCAATAAATCTGCGGTTACCGACTTTAATTTAGAGATAGAAGATAAAGAGTTCATAGTTTTTGTCGGGCCTAGTGGTTGTGGAAAATCTACTACACTCAGAATGATTGCTGGATTGGAAGATATATCTGAAGGTGATTTATTTATTAATGGAAAAAGAATGAACGATGTTGCTCCTAAGGATAGAGGAACGGCCATGGTATTTCAAAACTATGCACTATATCCTCATTTAAATGTTTATGACAATATCGGATTTGGTTTAAAAATCAGAGGTGTTGACAAAAATACAAGAGATAAGAGCATTCGAAAAACAGCGGAAATGTTGAGTTTGACACCTTTTCTTAAAAGAAAACCTATTGAGTTATCTGGTGGTCAACGTCAAAGAGTTGCATTAGGAAGAGCAATAGTAAAAGAATCTGAAATATTTTTAATGGATGAACCTTTGTCAAATTTGGATGCAAAGTTAAGAATTAACATGAGAAAAGAAATAGTAGAATTACAACAAAATTTAGGTTCTACAGTCATTTATGTAACACATGATCAAACAGAAGCAATGACCATGGCAAGTCGAATTGTTTGTTTAAAAGATGGGATTATTCAACAAGTCGGGACGCCGGAAGAACTTTACTCTAATCCTAATAATATGTTCGTCGGGGGATTTTTAGGGTCTCCACCGATGAATTTTATAAAAGGGAAAATTGAAAACGCGAAATTCTATGATGAATCAAGTAATTATATATGCGATGTTAACCAAGATTCTGTTAAAGATGTTGTATTAGGAATTAGACCCGAGAACATCAAAATTTCTAATAATGATTCGGGAATTAAGGTTCCGGTGAAGTTAATAGAATTGCTTGGTTCTGATTATAATATTCACGCTGATTTATATGGAAATAAGATTACTATAAATACAGATGCTAATAGATATATAAAAGATAAGGACGAATTAAACATTGTATTTGATGCAAATAAATTATTGTTTTTTGATCCAAAAACAGAAATGAGATTATTTTTGGAGGATTAATATGGACAATGTAAAAAGTGTAACAAAGCATCAAGATAATAATAGAAAAATAAAAGACATTAAAAGAAATAGTTTGAATGTTCCTAACTTCATAATATATATACTTATTCCATTATTACCATTATTGGTTTTCTGGTTCATTCCAATGATTATTTCTTTTATGATAAGTTTTACCAATTGGGATTATATTAGTCCAAAATTTAATATAATTGGTTTAAAAAATTATTCAGAGATACTTAAAAGTTCAGAATTTTGGCAAGCTTTAAAGAATACAATTTTATTTGGTTTTGGAACAGTATGCCCGACATTAATATTTGGTTTTCTAATGGCCCTGATAATCGAGAAAGTAAAAAAAGGAAAAGATATTTTTCAAGGGTTTTTATTTTCGCCTTGGATTACTCCAATGGTTGCAATGAGTATTGTATGGAGTTGGATGTTCAGGCCTAGTGTTGGATTGATTAATTATTGTTTAAAATTTTTGGGAATTAATGGTCCAAATTGGCTAATGGATTCTAAATATGCGCTTATAGCTGTTATGATAGTTACTGTTTGGAAAACAGCTGGATGGGCTATGCTGTATTATTCAGATGCAATAAGTAAAATACCGAAAGATTTATTTGAAGTTTGTAATTTGGAAGGAGCAAACTCACTCCAAAAAATTAAATATATTTATTTTCCACTAACAATAAAGACGACATTGTTTCTAGGAATCATAAGCCTGATAAATTCAATTCAGGCTTATGATCAGATTTCTGTACTAACTAGAGGAGGTCCAGCTGGATCAACTAGAACATTATTATACTTATTTTATCAGATGGCATTTGAACAATTTAATATGGGCAAAGCTACAACTATTGCAATAATAATGGTAATTATCACAGGAATACTAGCTAGTATCATGTTCTATATGCAAAAGAAACTAGTAAAATAGGAGCTAAAATGAATAAAATAAAAAAAATAATCAATTTATTATTATTAGCGTTTGTAAGTATATTAGCTTTTTTTCCGCTATTATGGATGGCTACAAATTCTTTTAAAACAGCAAATAAAATTATTCAACAACCATTAAACCTGTTTCCTGAAGTATTAGATTTTAGAAATTTCATAGGTGCGTTAGAAAAAGCACCATTCGATCTTTATATAATTAATAGTATTATAACAGCATTTGCAATAGTTGTTTTACAGCTATTGCTTGGGATTTTGATGGGATATGGTTTATCGAAGTTTGATTTCAAAGGTAAAAAGATTTTGTTTGGATCTATTCTCTTGACATATATGCTTCCAGCAGCAGCGACATATGTTCCGAGTTATGTTATCCTTGCAAAGATGAATTTAATTGATACAATACCAGGAATTATTATTTCTAATGTGGCAAGTGTGTTTACGATATATATGGTTTACCAAACTTTTTCTGGTGTACCTAAAGAAATGATAGAAGCAGCTGAAATGGATGGAGCAAATAATTGGCAAATACTATGGAAAGTTATGGTTCCACTTTCTAAATCTACAATATTAACAACAGCCTTGATACAGTTTGTTGTTATGTATAATAACTATATGTGGCCATCACTAATAACAAACAGTAAGAAAAATTATCTTATAAGTGTAGGATTAAATATTTTCTTTAATTCAAAGGGAAATTTCACACAGAATTTACCGATGTTGATGGCTGCAAACACTATATCAGTATTACCACTATTAATTTTATTTTTAATTTTAAAGAAGTGGTTTATTGAAGGAATAAGCGATAGCGGGATAAAAGGATAAAAATTTAGGAGGAAAAAATGAGAAAATTAAGAAAAATTTTATTAACGGTACTTTGTGGTATATTAATGCTTACAGGTTGTTCAGAATCTGCTAAAAAAGCACAAAACGAAAATAGCAGTGGTTCTAATGTTGCATCAGAAGATAGCAGCAAAAAGGAAAAGGTTGAAATTCAATTTTGGTATGGATTAGGGTCTGTTGCAGGGCAGACAATGGAATCAATTATTGCAGATTTTAATGCATCACAAGATAAAGTAAAGGTTGTAGGGGTACAACAAGCCGATTACAACGAAACGTATCAAAAAGTTCAAGCTGCTATAGCTGCCAAACAACCACCAGCAGTTTTTATAGGAAGTAAGATTTCTGAAATGGCTGAATCACAAATAGCTGTAGATTTATCCACATTTATGAATGATAAGACACCAGAATCTGATTATCTTGATGTACTAATGAAACCGGCAAAGATTAATGGTAAAATTTATGCGATACCTGCATATGGAACAACACAAGTAATGTATTATAGAAAAGATTTATTAAATAAAGCGGGCATTAAGCCAGAAGATGCTTATTCTTCTTGGGAAAAAGTATATGAAGCATCTAAAGAAATACAAAAAAAAGGTGTTACAAAATGGGGACATCTTCCAATGTGGGGTGCAGATAATCTTATCGATATAGCTTTGAGCAATGGAGGATCAATCCTTAGTGAAGATGGAAAAAAAGTTACAATAAATTCACCTGAATGGATTGAATCTTGGGATTTTATTAGAAAACAAATTTTTGAAAACAAAACTGCAAAGATTGAATCCGGAGGACAAGGTTGGGAATACTGGTACAGGACAATTGATAATGTGATGGGCGGACAAGCTATGAGTTATACAGGATCTTCAGGGGACAAAGGTGATTTGGATTTTAAAATTATTGGATCATGTCCTCAACCAGGATTGAATGGAAAACCCGGAAAACCACAAGCTGGAGGACATTATTTAGTTGTACCACAAGCAGCTTCTAAAGAACAACAACAAGCTGCATTTGAATGGATATCATACTTTACTAGTCCAAAAATTTCTGCAAAATGGTCAATGAAAACAGGATACATTCCAGTTAGAAAAAGCGCTATGGAGGATGAGGATTACAAAGCTTTTACAAAAGAAAATCCTTATGCAATTGTACCATATCAACAAGCACTTGAAGCTACACCAGTATTTATTGACCCAACAAAAGGAAAGATTACTGATGCTTTGAGTATTGCAGCAGATAAAATCGAGTTACAAAATATTCCAACAAAACAAGCATTGGATGAAGCTCAAAAAGTAGCTCAAGAAGCACTAGATAAGATTAATAAATAGATTGTTCGAATAGAAATTTGAATGAAATATGATAATTTTTGGAGATAACTAATGAAAGATAGATTACTGTTTGATAATGATAGGAATAATTTCTTAGAAACAAATCTCAAAAAAAAATATGATAAAATTACTTTCAATATAAAATGTAATGTAATCACAATATCGATAAGTTGGAAAAACAATAAAAATTTATTATTTATGTATTTATTTGGCCCGGACAAGAATTTATATGGACAAATTGTTACTAATTCAAAAGATGGCACAAGATGCATATCTACAATAAGCGATTATACTTCTCCTTGTTGCAAAACACTAAAATCAAGTGAAACTTTTCAAGGTGAGTGGACAATAGAATACGCAATTTATGGAGAGGTTGAGTCTAATACAGCAAGTATACTAGTAAAAGAAGAGGATGAATTTAACCATAAATTAAAAGAAATAAGTTTAATTGAACGACCAAAAATATCTGAACATACCATATATGATGAAATGAAATGGTATGCAGGTGATTTTCATACACATACTATATTTTCAGACGGTAAAATGACAAGAGAAGAGAATAATGATATAGCGAAAAAACAGAATCTTGATTTTTTTATTCCAACAGATCATAATATTTTTCATTATAAATGGCCCAATTCTGATGATGTATTTATATATCCAGGTGTTGAGATTACATCAAGTTATGGTCATATTAACTTATTGTTTTCAGAAAAAAATCCGTTTGAAGAACATTCTATATTTGAGATAGAGAATAAAACTTCACTCATAGAAATAATTAAGGAGGCTGAGAAATACTCTATAGTATCAATAAATCATCCATTCATGCCTCCTTGGGATTTTTTGCTAGGTGATTTGCCACTTGAATATGTTAAAATCTTGGAAATAATTAATGATCCAACATATAAAACATCCATAAGTGCAACTAATGATGCAATAGACAAATGGAATTGTCTACTAAATGATGGATACAAGGTTGTGGGAATAGGAGGTAGTGACTCGCATTTGAGACCAAATGAAAAATATGCAAATTCTGAATATCCTTCTATATTGGGAGATCCAAAAACATATTTATATTCAAAAAGTAATTCTTGGAATGATTTAAAACAAGCTCTTGTACAAGGAGATGTCGTAGTATCGAGAAAAGATTTTATTGACCTTAATACACACGGCTTGAATAGAGAAAATAACTCTTTTGAGGGAAAAGTATTTTTAGAAAGCAAACTAACTAATGAAACATTTCATGATCTCGATCTATACCATAATTGGATTGTTGATGGCAAGACAATTTTGAGAGAAAAAGGATTAGTATCAAAATTGAATCAAGAAATAGATTTAAAATATCATTGGATTAGACTTGATATAACTGACGAAGATGATAATTTGTATGGGTTTACTAATCCGATATTCTTTAATCGAGATGAAAAAACTCAAAGTATGAAATACTGGAAAGACTTGATGGTAAAAAAATATGAAAATTAGAGGGATAATATTTGATAAAGATGGTACATTGATGGAGTTTTCAGATATATGGCGATGTGCTGTTGAAGAACTATTCAATGAATATTCATTATCTGAAGAAGTAAAAGAAGATATAAGAGAAAAAATCGGAATAAAAAGTGATTCGACAATTAGAGAAAATAGTATTCTAGCATCAGGGACGATGAATGAATTATTTGAAGTAATTAGTATGTATATTTTAAATTCTGAGGATGAAGTTTATGAAAATATGGAAGAATTTTTTTCTGAATATTTAAAAAGTCATTCTAACATGATTAAGGAGACCTGTGATTTAGATGGATTATTTAATGAATTAAAAAATGATGGCATAAAAATCGGTGTAATTACTGCAGATAATTACCGTCAAGCTAGGTTTTGCTTTCAAATTCTTAAATTAGAAAAATATATTGAATTCTTAGGGAGTGGAGATAGATATTTGAATAAGCCGAATCCACAAGCGTTACAAGCTTTTTGCAAAAAATTTTCTCTAGATATGAATGAAGTTGCAGTTGTAGGTGACTCTGACATAGATATGCAATTAGGAAAACACGCTGGACTTTCAATAGGTGTTTTATCTGGTGTCGGAACAGAAAAAATGTTGTTGAATTCTGCTGACGTAGTTGTAAAATCACCATGCGATATATTATCTGTAATAGATAATCATAATAAGCTTAGATAATAAATTGTTACCAAATATAATGAAGTAAAAGTATTACCTTATTTTTTATCAAATCTATTTGTTTTAAAAGATAAACCACCTGATTGGAAATATTTTCTAATCAGGTGGTTTTTTGAATAAAGATTATAAAGTTTTATAATCGAGTGTTAGTTATCATTATTGTCCGATGAATTGTTATTGTTTCGCTTTCTATTGTTGCCATTTCTGTTATTTCTATTGTTTTCTTTTTCGTCGTCTTTCTTGTCGTTATCTTTATCGTCTTTGTCCTCTTTATCGTCTTTGTTCTTGTCATCCTTGTCTTCGTCATCTTTGTACTTAGGTTTAAAAATATTGAAGATTGTTCTGTCAGAATAACCAGGCATACTATATTTCCAGTCTTTTGGAATTATATTGTTATGTTCTGATGGCTTGTAAGGAGGGTCTCTTTTTATGAAAACTCCCCATCCTAATTCCCAAGGTGGAGTATTATCCGTAGCTAATTTTCCATCCACAACGTCAATTCTTCTAGATTCATACAAATCAGAAACTTCTGTAGGTTCTGTACCTGCTTTGTAGATTTCTTCTTTTACAATTCCGCGAGGATCTCTCCAACTGTATTTGCTTGGCAATTTATTTGCCAAAGTATCGACCTTAACTCTTACTATACCGTCTGGTTCTTCAAATTTAATAGGAATTTTATCTTCCAAAGTATATCTGTTGACTGCGCTCCAGATTTGTACAACTTTTTTCTGACTAATTTGAGTCATTTTCAATTGTTGATTGTCAAAGCCTAACCATGTACTTATTGTATAGTATGGGCTCATTCCGACAAACCATACGTCTTGGTAGTCGTTTGTAGTACCGGTTTTTCCACCGATATCAAAGCCATCTAACCTTGCATATTTTGAATAGTTGTAATCTGTAGAAGTTCTGAGTATATCTCTCATAATGTATGCAATTTGAGGACTCACGACTTCATTTTGTTTTTGAGGATTTTCAATTATAACTTTTCCTAAACTGTCAGTAACTTTTGTAAATGAAATAGGTTCTCTGTACTGTCCGCTATTATTGATAGCGTTGTAAGCACCTGCCATTTCTACAGGTGTAAATCCTTTAGTTAATGAACCTAGTGCCATTGCTGATGTGTTTTCATCGTTTTCTGAAGTGTTTTCAGCTGCACTTATATAGTTATCCGCTTTAGGATTTTTTGCATTAATCAATCCAAATTTTTCTAAATAAGTTTTTGATTTTTCAATTCCAATATCTTCCAAAACTTTTACGGCAGTAACGTTGATTGAATTTTCAACAGCATGTCTAAGTGAAACTAAACCTTCATAACCTTCGTACCAGTTTTGTGGCCATAATTCGTGCTTTTCATTGTAGTGAGGTAAATCATCTAAGCCTGATGCAGGGGAGTATCCATTGTCCAATGCTGGAGTATATACACCTAATGGTTTCATGCTTGAACCAACTTGTCTAGGAATATCAGATGCTCTGTTAGTAGTATCTTTATTATCTGAATATCTTCCACCGACCAAAGCTTTGATTTGTCCAGTTGTTTTATCTACAACTACACTTGATGATTGTGGTTGTTTGATTCCATCCTCATTTATAGTGTAGAAATCCTTAGCAAAAATCAAATTGTCATTGTTGTCGTATTTGATTAAATTTGGATTTTCTTTTATATATTGGCTTGAGATTGTGATGTTACCTTCACCATCTGTATTCAAATTTTTGCTACCGATATTGATTGAAGATATTTTATGAGTTACCAAATTATTACTATCGTTTACTGAGTAATAATCTTTCAAATCCAAATAGTTTCCATATTGTTTTACTTTAATTGATTTTGAATAATTAAAAGTGACAGAACCATCTGGGTTTTTAGTATATTGTTCTGGTGAAATAAAGAACTCATCATTTTCATTGATTATATTTTTCTTTCTAAAATAAATGACTTCATTTAAAGCGTTTGTAATGTTTCTGCCGTCATCGCTTGACCATTTTAATAAATTTGCTGATGAACCATCTGCGATAATATCATCGACTTTTTTATCATATAATTTTTCCAAATTACTTTGCATATTCATATCAACACATGAATATATCTTTAATCCACCATTGATAAGTTTACTCTTTGCTTCTTGTTGTGAATATCCTTTTTCGATAAGTTTTGCAATAACTTGTTCGTAGATAATATCTGAATAGTAGTTTGACAGGTTATCTACGTTTTTAATTCCTGGTTTTATATTAGCTGCGATGTTTTCTTGAAGAGCTTTGTCGTATTCTTCTTTTGTGATTTTGTTGTTATCTAGCATTTTTTTTAGAACGTAATCTCTTCGGTCGATAGTTTGTTGATTGTAGACAGCTTTGTATGTTTCACCACTTAAAGTAACTTCACCGACGATTTTTGATTGGTCTTTTACTTGACCTGGTTCAATCGCCTTGTATAACGCTAAGTTAGTAGGACTCTTCACAATTCCTGCTAAAGTAGCACATTCTGATAAAGTTAGTTCATCGATGTTTTTTTTGAAGTAAATTTCAGAAGCGGCTTGAACTCCGTAGGCATTTTGTCCCAAGAAAACAGTATTCATATAAGTTTCCAAAAGTTTATCTCTGCCTAGATAGTTTGTCAATTCCATTGCTAAATAAGCTTCTTTGAATTTTCTGTCAAATGATCTTTCATTAGTTAAGTACAAATTACGAGCCAATTGTTGAGCTAGAGTACTTGCTCCACGTTTCATAGAACCAGATTTTAAATTATCAAAAATAGCCGATGTAATACCTATAGGATCCACACCGTTGTGTTTGTAAAATCTTTCATCTTCCACAGATGTGAAAGCATCCATCATGTATTTTGGTATCTTATCTAATTTAACAACCTCTCTATATTCAGTGGTTTTGATTTTCTCGATTAAATTTCCATCCTGATCCAAAATTTCTGATGTTTGATTCATCATATTATTGATTTCCTCTGGATTAACCTTTGGAGCTAATTGCATAGCTCGAACTCCAGCTACTCCGATTAATCCACCTACAAATGCAAATATACAAATCAAACATAATATTAAAATTTTTATGGATTTCAATATTATATTTTTATCTTTATTCATAAATTCCTCCATAAAATATATATACACTATTATACCACAAAGTGTAGATTCAACATATATTCCTAGAAATACGAAGTACATTTTACTTAAAGACAGATTATTATATAATATAAATAAAGGAGCAACAATGAAAGAAAAAACAATTTTAGTTTATTTTGAATTTAAAAACAAAAAAATAAACGATGAAGATATAAAAGAAATGGAAAGTTTGATTGAATCTTCTGGCGGTGAAGTCTGCGCAATTTCAGAAGTTAGAAAAAACTTTATTGATTCAAAATATTACATAGGAAAAGGGAAATGTCTGGAGATTAAAGATGCTGCAGAAAAAATGGACGTAACAACTTTGATATTTAATGTAGAACTATATGGTTCAAATATAAAAAACTTGGAAGATATAACTGGACTTAAAATAGTAGACAAAACAAATTTAATTTTAGATATATTTGCAAGTAGAGCTAAAACAAAACAAAGTGTGCTACAAGTTGAACTTGCAGAATACAAATACAGACTTCCAAGATTAATTGGATTCAGAGATCACTTATCCAGAACTGGTGGTGGGATTGGAACTAGGGGTCCTGGGGAAACAAAACTTGAAGTAGATAGAAGAACTATCCAAAAGAAAATTGACAATATAAAACGAGAATTAAAAAGTATTGATAAAAGTCAAGAAAACATGAGAAAACAAAGACTAAAATCAGATATAAAAATGGTGAGTATGGTTGGATACACAAATGCTGGTAAGTCTACTTTGTCCAACAAATTGGTGAATTTCTACAAAGATAAGTACACGGAAGAGTTTGAAACAGAGGATTTACTATTTAAAACACTGGACACTACTTTGAGAAAATGTACATTACCAAATAAAAAACAATGCCTTGTAATAGATACCGTTGGATTTATTAAAGATATTCCAACAGATTTAATCGAAGCATTTAAGTCAACGTTGTTGGATTTGAAACATTCTGACTTGATTTTATTTATATTAGATTCTTCAAGTTCTGATTTGGACAATCAAATAACTACAACAATGGATATATTAAAAGAATTAAAAGTATTGGACAAACCCATGGTTACGGTATTCAATAAATCTGATAAAAATCCTAACGTGATTTTCCCGTATAATTTGGAAAATAAAGTTAAGATATCAGCTTTTAACGATGAAGACATCGAAATGTTATTGTACAAAATTCAAGAAGAATTATATGGCAATTACAAATGTGTTAAAATGAGATTTGACTACGATCATCAGGACGTTCTGAACACAATTTTACAAAATTTTAAATGTGAAGATGTGTCATACAACAATGAAGATGTTAGCCTTGTGGTTGAGATTTCTGAATCGGAGATAGAAAAATACGAGGAATTTATATATGAAAAATTATAGAAGTATTCACAAAAGCGTACCTTTTTCTTTTGTAATCAACAAATCAGAATTTATCGGAAATTGTAAGTTTGTGGAATCAGAAGAAGAAGCTTTGGATTTTGTGGATAGTATAAAAACAAAATATCATGATGCAACTCATAATTGCTCTGCATATATCATTGGAGAGGACAAATTAATTCAGAGATTTGATGACGACGGTGAGCCTTCACAAACAGCAGGGATTCCAATTCTTGAAGTAATTAAAAAAGAAGATTTGACTAATGTTTGCGTTGTTGTTACAAGATACTACGGCGGAATTAAACTTGGAGCTGGTGGTCTTATAAGAGCATACACAAGAGCTTCTAGTGAGTGTTTGAATGAGTCGGTTATTGTAGATAAGAAAATATTTAGAAATTTTCAGATAGAATTTGATTACACCAATGTTGGAAGTATTGAAAATTTTTTGATGAATAATGATATTTACGTAGCTGACAAGCAATATTCAGAAAAAGTGGTTTTTGATATTTTATTAGATGAAGATAAATACGAAGAAATAGAAAATAAGTTAATTGATTTAACAAGCGATAACATAAAGTTTAAAATGATTGAATTTACTTACCAATCATCTTTAAATGGTAAGTTAATATTTTAAAATGATGTAAATTGTGATAAAATTTGAGGGTGGATTAAAATGAATTACGCAAAATTATGTGAAGATATAACAAAATGGATAAAAGAAGAAGTCGAATCAGCTAATTTAAAAGGAGCTGTTTTTGGAATTAGCGGTGGAATCGACAGCGCTGTATTAGCGTGTTTGTGCAAAAAAGCTTTTGGAGATAACGCATTAGGTTTGATTATGCCGATAAAAAGCAATCCAAAAGACGAAGAAGATGCTAGAATATTAGCAGAAGCGATTGATTTGAATTGCAAAAAAGTCGATTTGAATGATGGATACGATGCTTTGATACAAACTTTTGAAAAAACTTCTGTAGAAATGGCTGCATCAAACATTAAGCCAAGACTTAGAATGTTGACGTTGTACTATTATGCACAAAATAATGGATATATGGTATTATCTGGATCAAATCGTTCCGAATTTATGACTGGATATTTTACAAAATACGGCGACAGTGGAGCTGATCTTATGCCACTTTTGAATTTGTATAAAACAGATATTTTCGAAATGGCAAAAGTTTTAGGCGTTCCAGATGTAATTATTAATAAAAAACCTAGCGCTGGTTTGTGGGAAGGTCAAACAGATGAAGATGAGTTTGGATTTACTTACGAAGAGCTAGATAATTATTTGATGAATAATTCTGAAACTAAGTCAAAAAAATTGATTGATAAAAAAATTAAACAAAGCGAACATAAAAGAAAATTTGCGAAATCATTTGAGTTCGATAGAAATAAATATTAAGGATGTGATTTTATGTCAGGACATAATAAATGGAGTAAAATAAAAAATAAAAAAGGTAGTGAAGATGCGAGAAGAGGAAAAGTATTCACAAAAATGGCAAGAGCAATAACTGTCGCTGTTAGAGAAGGTGGAGCAGATCCAGAATACAATCCTAGTTTAAAATCTGTAATAGAAAAAGCTCGTGCAGAAAACATGCCAAACGACAACATTGATAGGGCAATCAAAAAAGCAAGTGGTGACGCAGATTCTGCAAACTACGAAAATATTGTATACGAAGGATACGGCCCAGAAGGAGTAGCTGTTATAGTTGAATGCTTGACTGATAACAGAAATAGAACGGCATCAGATGTTAGACACTATTTTGATAAATTTGGGGGAAATCTCGGCCAAAATGGTTCAGTATCATTTATGTTCCAAAGAAAAGGGCTGTTATTAATTGACGCAGAATCTTTAGATGAAGAAGAGGTTATGATGGATAGCTTAGATGCAGGAGCAGAAGATTTTGAAGCTGAAGATGGAGTTTTTGTAATTAACACAGCTATGGAAGATTTTGCGCAAGTAAGAGATACATTATTAGATAAAGGATACAAATTCATCAAATCTGATTTGGTATACGAACCATCAAATTATATTAAAATAAACGATGAAGCAAATATCGATAAAATGGAAAAATTAATTGATAATCTTGAAGATAGTGATGATGTTCAACAAGTAAGTCACAACTGGGACAACGAATAATAATGGACAGAGTAGCTTTTTCTATTTTTGGAATAGACATAATGTGGTATGGAATATTGATTTCTTTAGGGGTGGTTTTGGGTTATGTAGTAGCCGTAAAATTAGCTAAGATAGAAAATATTTCAGAAAATACCATACTTGATATTTTAGTATGGGCACTTCCTCTTGCGATTGTCGGAGCTAGGGCTTACTATGTGATATTTGAGTGGGATTATTATTCGAAAAATTTACGAGAAATTATAGATATACGTGGTGGCGGATTGGCGATTTACGGTGGAATAATTGCCGCAGTTATTACTTGTTATGTTATTTGTAAAAAGAAAAATCTGAAATTTTTAAAAATAGTAGATGTTTTCATGCCAGCGATAGCACTAGGCCAAGCGATTGGTAGATGGGGTAATTTTATTAATAAAGAAGCCTACGGAACTCCAACTAACCTTCCATGGGCGATTACAATTGATGGAGTTAAAGTTCATCCAACATTTTTGTACGAATCTTTAGGAGATTTTATAATTTTTTTATTCTTGGTTTATATTTTTAAAAACAAGAAAAAGTTCGATGGACATATCACAAGTTTATACATGATTTTATATGGAATATTGAGATTTTTCGTGGAAGGATTACGAACTGATAGCTTATACATTGGTGCTTTAAGAGTAAGCCAATTGGTGAGCATAGCAATTGTGATTTTCGGAATAATTTTACAAATTAAATATAAAAAAGGTATTATTAAGTCAGATGAGATGTAATCATCTGACTTTTTAAGAATTTTTAAGAGGTGATTTATTTGTGTTCTAGGTTTGAACTGAATATTAGTAAACTTGATTTATTAAAAAGATACAATAAAAAGCAAATAACCAAGTTTAATCCAAAAGAAGAGCTATATCCGGGTCAACAAATTCTTACATTAACTACTGATTTTAATTACATGAGATGGGGTATTGATGTTGATTTTATCAAAAAGTCCATCATTAATTCTAGAATTGAAAAAATTTATTCTTCAAAGTTTTTTAAGGAAGACTTTGAGAATAGGAGATGCTTAGTTCCAGCAACTGCTTTTTTCGAATGGAGTAAAATAAACAAAGATAAGTATAGATTATCTGTTTCCAATCAAAAAGTTTTTTCAATTGCCGGAATTTACAGAGAATATAAAAGTCAAGAGACCAGTATATGTCATATTAGTATTCTTACAACAGAATCTAAAGGTGCAATTTCGAAAATTCATACAAGAATGCCTATTATATTGCCTAAACAATTCGAACAAACTTATTTGCACGGAGAAAACCCTGAAGAAATCCATGAATATTTAATAAAAAGTTTTATTGACTTAGATATGGAAAATTTATCAGACAGTCAATTAACATTTTTGTAAATTTATGATAAAATGTATATGAATATTGAAAAGCGTAGAAGGATAAATAATATAACAATTACAGAGAGTTAATGCGTGGTGAAAATTAACGAGTTATAACGGCAATCTGGAGCTAATGATTCTAAGAGTGATGTTTATCATAATTAGGGTGGAACCGCGGAAAAATCATTTCGTCCCTGAAGTTTTACTTCGGGGATTTTTTATTATTCAAAAATATGGAGGGTTTTATGAAAAACGAAGACAAAACTATGGAAAAAATAGTAAGCTTATGTAAGTCAAGAGGAATAATATTCCCAGGCAGTGAGATTTACGGTGGATTATCAAATACTTGGGACTATGGTTCTTTAGGTGTAGAGATTAAAAATAATATAAAAAAAGCTTGGTGGAAAAAATTCATCCAACAAAGTTCATACAACGTTGGCTTGGATGCTGCAATATTAATGAATCCTCAAACTTGGGTTGTTTCTGGTCATGTTGGTGGATTTTCGGATCCATTAATAGACTGTAAAGAATGTAAATCTAGATTCAGAGCTGATAAACTAATTGAAGATTATTTCAAGAATGAAAAAAATGAAGAGATAAATGGATTAGATGGGAAATCAGAGCAAGAATTACTAGATATTATAGAAAAAGAAGATATTAAATGTCCAGAATGTGGTAAACACAACTTTACAGATATTAGAAAATTCAATTTAATGTTTAAAACATTTCAAGGCGTTACTGAGGATAATAAATCTGAGATTTATTTGAGACCTGAAACTGCCCAAGGTATTTTTGTAAACTTTAAAAATGTTCAAAGAACTTCAAGAAAGAAAATTCCCTTCGGTATTGGTCAAATAGGTAAATCATTCAGAAATGAAATCACTCCTGGTAACTTTATTTTTAGAACAAGAGAATTTGAACAAATGGAATTAGAATTCTTCTGTGAACCAGGTACTGATTTGGAATGGTTTGATTACTGGAGAAATTTCTGCAAGGAATTCTTGTTGAATTTGGGTATGAAAGAAGAAAATTTAAGACTTAGAGATCACGAACAAGAAGAATTGTCATTCTATTCTAACGCAACTACTGACTTTGAGTATCTATTCCCATTTGGATGGGGCGAATTATGGGGAATTGCTGATAGAACAGATTATGATTTGTCTAAACACAGCGAAGGTTCAGGAGAAAAACTAGAATATATGGATCCAACAACAAACGAAAAATATATTCCATATTGTATAGAACCGTCTGTAGGAGTGGACAGAATGTTTTTAACTTTTTTATGTGATGCTTATGAAGAAGAACAATTAGAAGACAACTCTACAAGAACTGTTTTAAAAATTCATCCTGCATTAGCGGCATATAAAGTTGCAGTTCTTCCTTTAACTAAAAAATTAAATGATAAGGCAATGGAAGTTTATAATGAATTAGCTAAGAATTTCATGACTCATTTTGATGATGCTGGTTCAATTGGTAAGAGATACAGAAGAGAAGACGAAGCAGGAACTCCATATTGTGTAACGATAGATTTTGATACTTTAGAAGATAATACCGTTACTATCAGAGATAGAGATACTATGGAACAAAAAAGAATGACAGTTGAAGAAATTATAGAATTTGTTAATAAAGAAATGGAGTTTTAATTATATGACAGAAACATTAAATCCGTTGGAAAACGCAAGATATCAAATTAAAAAAGCTTGCGAAATTTTAAAATTAGGCGATAGCGTTTATGAATTATTAAAAGATCCCTACAGAGTCATTGAAATAAATATTCCAGTGAAAATGGATGATGGATCAATGAAAGTATTTAAAGGATATAGATCACAACATAATAATGCAATGGGTCCTACAAAAGGTGGATTAAGATTTAGAGAAGATGTTAACTTAGATGAAGTTAAAGCTTTGTCTATATGGATGACTTTTAAATGCCAAGTAACAAACCTACCTTATGGTGGAGGAAAAGGTGGAATAATTGTGGATCCATCAAAACTTTCTGAAGGTGAATTAGAAAGATTATCTAGAGGATTTGTTGATGGAATGTATAAGTATTTAGGAGAAGATTTTGATATTCCAGCTCCAGATGTTAATACAAATGGGAAAATTATGAGTTGGATGGCTGATGAGTACAACAAATTAACTGGTACTAATCAAATGGGAACTTTCACTGGTAAACCAATTGAGTTTGGGGGATCATTGGGAAGAACAGAAGCTACAGGATTTTCAGTAGCTCTAAGTGCAAAAAAAGCTGTTTTATATTTGAATAAAAAACTAGAAGAAACGACTGTTGCATTACAAGGATTAGGTAATGTTGGTATTTATACTTTAAAATACGTGCTTGAACATGGTATGAAAGTCAAATACATCATGGAATGCAATAAGCAAAGAGGAGTATTTGCAATTCACAAGGAAGACGGATTCAACTTTGAAGAATGCTACGAAATTGCTCAAACAAAAGAAAAAGACTTTGCTAACATTGAAGGATGCGAAGTAATTTCAAATGAGGATTTTTTCGCAGCTGATGTTGATGTTTTGATTCCTGCTGCTTTGGAAAATGCAATTACAACTGAAAATGTTAATTCAATTAAAGCGACAATCATTGTAGAAGGTGCAAATGGACCTATAACAAAGGATGCAGATGAAATCTTAAATGAAAAAAATGTAGTTATTGTTCCAGATATTTTGGCAAACTCTGGCGGAGTAACTGTATCTTATTTTGAATGGGTACAAAATAAAGCAGGATATTATTGGTCTGGGGAAGAAGTCAGAGACAAAGAATATCAATTGATTAATAAATCATTTGATGAAATTTGGGAATTATCTGAAAAGCTTAATATAACATTGAGACAAGCTGCTTATGTACATTCAATCAAAAAGATTAACGAGACAATGAAAATACGCGGATGGTATTAATGCAAACACAAATAGAATTTAATGATGAATTAAAACTTACTAAAATTAAACAATCATCTTTTAACCCTACCCACATTTTTGAATGTGGGCAGGCGTTTAGATGGTACAAAGAAGACGATATGTCCTATACAACTGTTGATGGTGATATGTACTGTAATGTAAGTTTGGTTGGAGATTACGTTTATATCAAAAACTGTACAGAAGATGATTACTATAAAAAATGGGAAAATTATTTTGATTTGAAAACAGATTATTCAAAAATCAAAGAAAAATTATCTTTCAATGAAACTTTAAAAAATGCATTAGAATATGGTGATGGAATCAGAATATTAAATCAAGATAAATTTTCTACAATAATTTCATTCATAATCTCAGCAAACAATCAAATACCTAGAATCATGAAATCCGTAAATATAATTTGTGAAAATTACGGAAAATTTTTGGGAGAATTTAACGGTAGAAAATTGTATTCTTTTCCTAAGCCTGAAGATTTAGCAAAAGTACCAGTGGAAGAAATGAGAGAAGTGTGCCGTGTTGGATTCAGAGATAAAAGAATTGTAGATGTGTCAAATATGGTTGCAAATAACGAGTTTGATATTTTGGAAATAGATAACTTATCAAACGAAGAATTAAGAAAAGAATTAATCAAACTTCCCGGAGTAGGTCCTAAAGTCGCTGATTGTATTATGCTATTTTCATACAATAGACACAATACCTTCCCCGTAGATGTGTGGATAAAGAGAGTTATGGAGTATTTGTTTATTAAAGAAGAAACCAATAAAAATTTAATTGCAAAATATGCAGACGATTTGTTTGGAGATTATGCTGGATATGCTCAACAATATTTGTTTTATTACGGAAGAGAAAACACAATTGGAAAATAGTAATTATAAGATCACAGTAAAAACAAGAAAAAATTAGATAAAATCATAAAATACATGATATTTTTATTTAAATCAAAATAAAACCATTTGAAAAAAACAAGTGTGTGGTTTATTATATAAGAGAATTAACACTCAACGAGATAGAGTGCTAACAAAAGATTCTGAAGGAGGATAATTATGAATTTAAAACCTATCGGCGATAGATTAGTATTAAAAAAAGAAGAAAAAGAAGAAGAAAAAACATTCTCTGGAATAGTTCTCCCATCTTCAGCAAAAGAAGCTCCTGTTTATGCAGAAGTAATAGCTATTGGTTCTGAAGTAGAAGAAGATGAAAAAATGAAGGGCAACATTAAAGTTGGAGATAAAGTTATATATTCAAAATACGCTGGAACAGAAATAAAATTAGAAGATACTGATTACATTTTAGTTAAATACGAAGATATTTTAGCAGTTGTAGAATAGGAGGATAGATTTTATGGCAAAACAAATTAAATTTTCTGACGATGCTCGTAAAAGCATGGTAGAAGGTATTAATAAATTATCGGATACAGTAAAAGTTACATTAGGACCTAAAGGACGTAATGTAGTTTTAGATAAAGAATATGGCGCACCTTTAATTACAAATGACGGTGTTTCAATTGCAAGGGAAATCGAACTCGAAGATGAGTACGAAAACATGGGTGCCCAATTAGTAAAAGAAGTTGCTACTAAAACAAATGATGTAGCAGGTGATGGTACCACTACTGCAACACTTTTAGCACAAGCAATTATTAGAGAAGGTTTGAAGAACTTAGCAGCTGGTGCTAATCCAATTGTTTTACAAAAAGGTATCCGAAAAGCTGTTGAAAAATCTGTGGAAGCTATTAAAGCAAGAAGTCACAGTGTTACTACAAAAGAAGAAATAGCAAATGTTGGTAGCGTATCAGCAGCTGATGAAACTATTGGGAAACTAATTGCGGAAGCTATGGAAAAAGTTGGAAACAATGGTGTAATTACTGTTGAAGAATCAAAATCCATGGGAACTACATTGAATGTAGTAGAAGGTATGGAATTCGATAGAGGATATGTATCTCCTTATATGGTTTCTGATTCAGATAAGATGGTAGCTGCAATGGAAGATCCATTTATTTTAGTTACTGACAGAAAAATTACAAATATTCAAGATATTTTACCATTACTTGAACAAGTTGTTCAACAAGGTAAGCCATTATTTATAATTGCAGAAGATGTTGAAGGTGAAGCATTAGCAACTTTAGTTTTAAATAAAATCAGAGGAACATTCAACTGTGTAGCAGTGAAGGCACCAGGCTTTGGGGATAGAAGAAAAGAAATGCTTGAAGATATATGTATTTTAACTGGAGCTAAATTGATCACAGAAGATTTGGGAATCGAATTAAAAGATGCATCATTTGATATGCTTGGAAGAGCAAGAAAAGTCAATGTATCAAAAGACAAGACGACTATTGTTGACGGAAATGGTGAACAATCTAAGATAGAAGAAAGAATTAACCAAATTCAAAACAGAATTCCAGAAACTGATTCTGAATACGATAGAGAAAAACTTCAAGAAAGATTAGCAAAATTATCTGGTGGAGTTGCAGTAATAGAAGTAGGTGCAGCTACTGAAACAGAATTAAAAGAAAGAAAATTGAGAATAGAAGATGCCTTGGCAGCTACAAGAGCAGCTGTTGAAGAAGGTATTGTAGCTGGTGGTGGAACAGTTCTTATTGATGTTCTTGAAGAAGTTGAAAAACTTGTAGATGAAGTTGAAGGAGACGAAAAAACAGGAGTAAAAATTATTCTAAAAGCTTTGGAAGAACCTGTAAAACAAATTGCAATAAATGCCGGTATCGATGGATCAGTTATTGTTGAAAATGTTAAAAATAAAGACAAAGGAATCGGATTTGATGCATACAAAGGCGAATATGTAGATATGTTAAAAGCTGGTATTGTAGATCCAACAAAAGTAACATTATCTGCATTACAAAATGCAGCATCTGTTGCAAGTTTATTATTGACAACAGAAGCAGCAGTCGTTTCAATAAAAGAAGACGAACCAGCCATGCCTCAACCAGGTCCTGGCGCGTATATGTAGACAAATCAAAGGTGAGGATATATTCCTCATCTTTTTTTTCAAGGAACTAAAAATGTTAGTTGAAAATGGATATCGGGTATATATACATTAAGTTGGTGAGATAATGAACAATTACGATTTGATAAATGAAGTGCTTGGTAAAACAAGTGAAGAAATACAAAAAATGAGTCCAATAAATATATTATTGGTTGGAAAAACTGGAGTTGGTAAATCAACGTTAATTAATGGAATGTTTAGAGATAATTTAGTGGAGACAGGAGTTGGAAAGCCTGTCACTAAATATTTACAAAAAATTACTAAAGAAAATATTCCTATTAATTTATATGATACTCAAGGACTTGAACTTAACTCACAAAATCAAAGAGAAGTCCTTACAGAAATAACAACTTTATTAAAAGATTTGAAACATCAAGGGGAAAAAGATAAAATACATTTGATATATTATTGTATTAACTCAAATGGATCTAGGATAGAAGATTCTGAAATATCTCTTATTAACTCATTAAAACAGTTTGCACCAGTAATTATAGTCTTAACACAATCATTAGGAGAAAATTCTGAAAAATTAAAAGAATACATTCAAGATTTGAATTTGGACGTGGCAGATATTATTGGAATACTTGCAAAGCCATACCGAATTAACGATATGGTCATTGAAGAAAAAGGATTAAAAGAGCTGATGACTAAAAGCTTTGAACTTTTAGATGAGGAAATTAAAAATTCTTTTATTAATGCCCAACATGTCGATATTGATTTAAAAGCAAAAACGGCAAGACGTTGGGCAAAAAGATATATAAAAACAGCTTTTGGTATTGGATTTGTTCCTATACCTTTCTCAGATGCATCGATTTTAGTGCCAATGCAAATTGGAATGATAGCTCATATTAATTCTATATTTGGAATATCAATGGATAAGCAAAGGGTTGCTTCAATCATAGCGGCAATAGGAGGAACTGGAGGGGCTACTTTTGCAGGAAGATTTATAGTAACAAATGCTTTGAAGTTTATTCCAGGAATAGGTAGTTTAGCTGGTGGATTAATTTCTGCAGCTACTGCATCTATAATGACTACTGCTTTAGCCATGAGCTATATAGAAGTTTTGAGTTATATTGCTAAAAGAGAAAAGCTAGGAATTAACATGAATTTTTCTGAAATTGAAAAATTAATGCAAAAAACATATACAGAATATTTGAAGAATAGAAAGAAGAAAAACGATGAATGATTTAACAAAAAAAGATTTTATTGAAAAATACAAAGATGGAAAATTTGATTTTGCAGTTCAAAATACTTGCAGAGCTGTTGAATACGCAAAGCTTGAAGACTGTTTCAATGTAGCTGAAAGAAATAGAGAACCATCTGATATCATTATCTATGAAGATGATGATATGATTGACTATTTTCACTTTGATGGGTTAAGATATCAAGATTAAAAATCACATAAGTGTGGTATAATAATAATTACAGAGTAGGGTTGATGCGTTTAGTGTAATGGGATAGGGAGTTGCCCATTAACGAAATTATTGCGATGTCAATGCCGCTTCCGCTGATAACATGAATTAGTGGGAGCATTATCTTTGAAATATAGGATAATGCTTTTTTTTGGAGCACTCTCGAGTGCTCCTATATTTTTATAAAAGAGAGGGATTTAAATGGATAAAGAAAAAATTGAACAAGCAGTGTCAATGATAATAGAAGCTATTGGTGAAAATCCAAATAGAGAAGGACTTTTAGAAACACCTCAAAGAGTAGCTAGAATGTACGAAGAAATTTTTAGTGGACTAAATCAAGATGCGAAAGTGCATTTGTCAAAATCTTTTGAAATAGTTGATGATAATATGGTTATAGAAAAGGATATTCCTTTCTATTCTATGTGTGAACATCATTTACTACCATTCTGGGGAAAAGTTAATATTGCCTACATTCCAAATAAGAGAGTAGCTGGACTTTCAAAATTAGCTCGAACTGTTGATGTTTATTCAAAAAAACCACAACTTCAAGAGCGTTTGAATATTGAAATAGCAGATGCTTTAATGGAATATTTACATTGTAAAGGATGTTTGGTTACTATTGAAGCTGAACACATGTGCATGAATATGAGAGGAGTTAAAAAACCAGGTACTTCAACAATGACTTCAGTAGCAAGAGGAGCTTTTGAAGAAGATTTGGATTTGAAAAACGAAGCATACAGATTAATGGGATTATAATGAAAAATACCGACATTGTCCTTAATCACAATTTATTCAAAGAAAAAATAAATAAAATTGAAGATGATGAGAAAACTCGTGTATTTTGCAAACATGATTTCTCTCATCTTATGGATGTAGCTAGAATCTGCCATATTATTAACCTAGAAGAAAATTTGAATATAGATAAAGATTTGATTTATGTTACGGCTCTTTTGCATGATTTGGGAAGAGCTGACGAAGTAGATACAGGGATCAATCACAGTATATTATCACAAGAAATTGCACAAGAAATTTTGAAAGATTTAGATTTTAATGATGAGTCAAAAAAACGAATAATAAGTGCGATTAAACATCATAGAACTAATGAAGAAAATGATGATAGATTTATAGAGATTTTTTACAAAGCAGACAAGCTATCTAGGATGTGTTTCAGATGTCCTGCTAGAAGTATTTGTAATTGGCCAGAAGAAAAGAAAAATAAAACAGTTATTTATTGAAAGGATACAATATGTTAATTAGAAATAAAGAATTTGATTTTAAAAATGATGCATATATAATGGGAATTTTGAATGTCACTCCAGATTCTTTTTCAGACGGAGGAAAATGGAATGAAGTTGACAGAGCTGTGAAACATGTCGAAGATATGATAAACGAAGGAGCTAGTATAATAGATATTGGCGCTGAATCCACAAGACCAGGACACACTCCTGTATCTTCTGAAGAAGAACTTGAAAGAGTTATTCCTATCATTAGAAAAATAAGAGAAAACTTCGATATTCCTATTTCTTTGGACACTTATAAGGCTAATACTTTAAGAGAAGTTGTAAAAGAAGGCGCAGATATTTTAAATGATGTTTGGGGATTGAAATCAGATCTAGAAATGGCTAAAACTGCTAAGGAACTAGATATTCCTGTAATATTGATGCATAATAAAGATAATAATAATTACAATGATTTAATGAAGGACTTAAACAGAGAAACATTAGAATCTGTTGAATTAGCAAAAAAAGCGGGAATAAAAGATGAACTAATTATATTGGATCCGGGAGTTGGATTTGCGCTTGATTACGAAAAAGATTTAACTGTTGTAAACAGAATCAAAGAATTTGTCGATTTGGGATATCCTGTTTTATTGGGAACAAGTAGAAAAAGATTTATTGGTAAAGCTATGGGAATAGATGTAGCTACTGAAAGAGATTTTGGAACAGCTATAACTACTGCTATTGGTGTAATGAATGGATGTTCAATTTTTAGAGTTCACAATGTAAAACAAAATTACGATGCTATGAGAATGGCTTTGGCAATAAAAAGAGAAGGAAAATAATGGATTATCTTTTAGTTAAAAATTTAGAAATATACGCTAATCATGGTGTGTTTCAATCTGAAAAAGAATTAGGGCAAAAATTCTTAGTAACATTAAAATTGGGCTACAACATGAAAAAAGGAGCTACTTCTAATGACCTGGAAGATTCTATACACTACGGAGTTTTAAGTAAAGAAGTTTATGAATATTTTAGATCTGAATCAATAGATTTGATAGAAACTGTGGCTTATAAAATAGTTGAGTTTATATTTGAAAAATATCAAATTGTACAAGAACTTACAGTTGAAATAAAAAAACCATGGGCTCCAATAAATTTGCCACTTGATACAGTTAAAGTAACTATTAACAGAAAAAAAAGAAGGTATTTTTTGGGAATAGGATCAAACATTGGTGATAAACAAAAATATGTAAATTCTGCTATTGCTAAGTTGAAAAATACAAAAAGTATTAATCTCAAAAACGTATCAGAAATGTACACAACAAAAGCATGGGGAAAAACTGATCAAGAAGATTTTCTAAATTGTGCTGTAGAAATTGAATCTTATGAAGAACCTGAAGATTTACTGAAAATTACACAAGAAATAGAACTAGAATTGGGTAGAGAAAGACATGAAAAATGGGGACCAAGAACTATAGATATTGATATTTTGTTCTGTGATGATGAAGTAATTTATTCAGATGAGTTGAAAATTCCACATCCATATGTTCAAGATAGAAAATTTGTGTTAGAACCTTTAAATGATTTTGCTGAATTTTTTATACATCCTGTTTTTCACAAAACACTAAAGCAATTGTTATATGAATTAGAAAGCAAATAAAAAATTTTAAAAAACAACGATTTTAACATCGTTGTTTTTTGTTTAAAAATACAATAATTGAAAGTTTGAAATAATCGATTGAATAAAATAGAATGTTCATAGGTAAATTTTAATTCAAATTAAGTTTTGAATTTTAATAGGATTTGTATTATAATATCATAGTAAATTTATGATTTAGGGGGACATATGATTTTATTTATAGTCGGTATATTAATTTTATTTGTCGGCGGTTATTTTTATGGGAAATATTGCGAAAAAGTATTCCAACCAGACGATAGAATAACACCTGCAACATCACTGGCTGATGGTGTAGACTTTGTTGAAATGAAAAAATGGAAGAATCAACTCATTGAACTTTTAAATATAGCAGGAACGGGACCTATTTTAGGACCGATTCAAGGCATTTTATTTGGACCAATAGCTTTTATTACAATTCCAATTGGATGTGTTTTAGCGGGAGCAACTCATGATTATTTCATAGGAATGATGTCTATGAGAAATGAAGGAGCTCAAGTTCCAAAGATGATAAGAAAGTATTTGGGAAAAACTACTAATAAAGTTTACAATATAATTATTTGGATATTAATGCTTTTAGTTGGCGTTGTATTTATTTATACGCCAGGAGATTTAATTGTTAATGACATTCTACACATGGATGTCAACGGTGGAATAATATGGGTTGTATACGGAATTATTTTAATTTATTATCTATTAGCTACACTTTTCCCAATCGATAAGATAATTGGAAGAGTTTATCCTATTTTCGGTGCTATTTTAATAGTCAGTGCTATTGGTGTATTGGTCGGTGTTTTCTTAGATGGAGGAGCTAATTTACACAATATTACTGAAGGTGTTTTATTAAGTAAACATCCTCTTGGACAAAGTTTTATTCCAGTTTTCTTCATAACTGTTGCATGTGGTATACTTTCAGGATTTCACGGATCACAAATTACACTTATTTCTAGAACGGTAAAAAATGAACATGAAGGAAGATCAACATTCTACAATATGATGATTGCAGAAGGACTTATAGCTATGTGTTGGGCTTCAGGTGCTATGGTACTTTTCAATAGAGGTACAGCATTAGATACTAATGCTACTTTAATGGTTGGTATAATTTCTAAAACTTTTATGGGAAAAATTGGTGGCTTATTCGCAATTATAGGAGTAATTGTATTACCAATTACAAGTGGTGATACTGCTTTTAGATCGCTTCGTCTAATGATAGGTGAACAATTTAATATAAGTCAAAAATCTGTTAAAAATAGAATTTTGATGAGCTTACTTATTTATGTTTTTGCTATCGCAATTCTTTATTTTGCAAAGACAAATGGAAATGGATTTAACTTGTTATGGAGATACTTCGGTTTTACTAATCAATTAGTGGCGGTATTTGCTTTAATGTTGATTACAGTATATTTGTATATAAATAAGAAAAATTACTTTATAACAATGATACCAGGAATGTTTTATGCATTTATAGTTTCAAGTTATATTTCACATGCTGATTTAGGATTCTCATTAGATAAGAGATTAGGAATGGATGGATACCTAGCAAGTTATATTGTAGGATTCATATTCGTAGTTTTATTTACAGTATTTGTTATTAAAAAAGGTAAAGTTGGACAAACAAAATCAGAATTAATAGGATAATTTGAAAAAATCAAGTAGTTAAGTCTGCTTGATTTTTTTATTCAAATTAATTTCAGAATTATTGAAATAAAAATATTTTTTTGATATAATTATATTAATAACAATGAATGGAGTGATAATATGGCAAGGGCAAGAGTATCATTAGCTGTTGTTAAGAGACTTCCAAAATATTACCGTTATTTAGGAATGATCGAACAAAAGGGAATAATAAGAGTATCAAGCCAAGAATTAAGCAGTATAACAGGATTAACTGCTTCTCAAATTAGACAAGATTTAAATCATTTTGGTGGTTTTGGTCAACAAGGATATGGATATAACGTTGAGGAATTGAAATCTGAAATTGAAAAAATTATGGGTATCAACAAATCCTACAAAGCAATTATATTAGGATGTGGAAATATTGGAAAAGCCATAATGAATTACAAGGGCTTTAAATCTTCAGGTTTTAATATTGTTGATGTATTTGACCATGGCAAAAAGGTAGGTTCAAAAATTTCAGACTTTGAGATAAGAGATATCGATGAGATTGAAGAATATTTAAAAGAAAAGAAACCAGAAATAGCGGTTATTGCCCTGCCAACAGAAGTATCTCAAGATATTTGTGATAAGTTAGTTGAAGGTGGAATAAAAGGTATTTGGAATTTCGCATCTTTAGACTTAAAATTACCAAAGAATGTAGTATTAGAAAATGTACATCTTGATGAAAGTTTGTACACATTAACATATTACATGAATAATTTATCAGATTATCCAGGTACTAAAAATTGACAATATTCGGCGTTTTTATAACGCCGTTTTTTATTGTAACTCAAGTTACAATTTTTTTTAATTTTATGTATTATAATTGTATTAGAAAAGGAGTGATAATTTGAAAAGCATATTGGTTTTAGAACAGGAACACGAAAATATAAGTAAAATTATAGATTTGATGAAAAATAAATCAATTGAGTTTATTAATAATAAAGATATAAATGTTGAGTTTGTAGAGTTATTGATATTTATATTGAAAGAATACGCGGATAAATTTCATCACAGGAAAGAAGAAGAAATCCTATTCAATAAAATGCAAGAGGATCTTGGAAGAATAGGAGAAGTTATGATTTTGAATGGAATGTTAGTGGAACATGAAATTGCTAGAGGTATAATTTTTGATTTAAATCAAAGCATAAATGATTATAAGAACGAAAAATCTGATGAGAATTTTGTTGAAGTAATTGGAAATTTAATGGGATATAAAAGACACTTACAAAAACACATAGAAAAAGAAAATACAGTTGTATATCCTTATGGTAAAAACAATTTATCAGAGGAAAGATTAGAAGAAGTAGAAGAAGAGACAATTAAATTTTTAGAAGAAAATAAAGAATTACATGATGATTTGATGTTGAAAATCGAAGAATTATTTAATTTATAATTAATGAAAGGAATTATTTATTAATTCCTTTTTTCTTTTATAAAAATGTAATATTTTTGTAACAAATGTATTCCATTTATTTATGTTATAATTTTAAAGGAAGGTGTTTTATGAAAATATTGATAACTACAGATACTTATAGACCGACAATAAATGGTGTTGTTACTTCAATTGATTCTTTAAAAAAAGCATTAGACAGAAGAGGTCATGACACTAGAATATTAACTTTTTCTGACAGTTTTAATTCAAGACAAGACGAGGGTATTTACTATATGGGCTCTTTCGGAGCTGGGAAATTTTATCCGGACGCTAGAATGAATAAGTTATTATATAATAGATTTTATGAAGATATAATGGACTGGAAACCGGATATAATTCATTCACAAACAGAATTTACTATGTTCATTCAAGCTAAGAAAATTGCTAAGGATTTAAATATTCCATTATTGCATACCTATCACACTATTTATGAGGATTACACACATTATTTTTCTCTTAATAAGAAAATAGGCAAAGAGCTCGCGAAGCAATTTACAAAACAAATTATTAAAATGACTGATGGAGTAGTTGTTCCAACTAATAAAATATATAATTTACTAAAAGATTACAATATAAAAGAAGATATATATGTTGCACCAACAGGAATTAATGTTCAGAAATTATCAAAATGTGATGATTTTGATATTAGAAAAGGGTATAAGATTTCAGAAGATAAACATATCGTATTGTTTCTAGGAAGAATCGGAAAAGAAAAAAATATTACTGAAATTCTTCAATATTTAGAAAATATAAATAGAGATGATATCGTATTTATTATTGCTGGAGCTGGCCCATTTCTTTCGGACTTAAAAGAAATTTGTGCTAAATCTAAAATTAAAGACAGATTGATTTTTACAGGAATGATAGATTCATCAAAAGTTGGTAACTTTTATTCCCAATCAGATGTGTTCGTATCAGCATCAACATCTGAAACACAAGGATTGACATTCATTGAGTCTATGGCATGTAAAACACCAATTATATGTAGACATGATGATTGCTTGGATGGTGTATTAATTAATGGTAAAACAGGATTTGGGTTTTCTACAGAAGATGAATTTATTGGATACTTGAATAAAATTTTGGACAATAAAGATCTAAGGGATGAAATGGGAAATAATTGCAAACAATTAGTTGATGAAAATTATACTGAAGATTCATTTGCTAGGAAAATTGAGAAGATATACCTAAAGGTAATTGAGAACCATGCAAAATTTATTTAATAAGATAATAGAAACTGACAATAAAAAGTTACAAATTATTATTCACGTATTAAATGCTATTGGAATATTAATTAGTATTTTTGTGATGATATACGCTTGGAAGAAAGGTATTTTAAAAGATATTGATAAGTTTCAAAATTTTATGAATCAATTTGGCAAATCTGCTGCATTTATTTTTATTTTGTTTCAGATTATGCAAGTAATTATCCCTATTATTCCAGGCGGAATAACATGTCTAGGAGGAGTAATTTTATTTGGCGCAAGGATGGGATTTTTGTACAATTATGTAAGTATTTGCATAGGTTCTATCATTGTGTTTTTTATAGGGAGAAAGTACGGAACTCCTTTGATTGTTGCTATTTTTGGAGAAAAAGCATACAACAAATACATTAAAATTCTTACTAAGAATAATAGATTCGACAATGTATTTGCTGCTCTGATATTTTTTCCAATAGCACCAGATGATATGTTATGTTATATTGCTGGAACAACAAAGATGACATTTAAAAAGTATCTTTGGATTATTATTTTAGGGAAACCATCGTCAATTGCACTTTATTCTTTGGGATTAGAAGTGCTTTTCAAGAAACTGATATTAAGGATTTAAAATATAAATGAAAATTTTAATTTATAAGGGAGACTATGATTTAGTTAAACAAAGTGGTGTTGGTCAAGCAATTGAGCATCAAGAAAAAGCTTTGAAACTAAATAATATTGACTATACAACTGACGAAAACGACGATTATGATATCGTTCATATAAATACGATAATGCCAAAATCTAAGAGATTCGCGAAGAAAGCTAAAAAACAAGGTAAGAAAGTTATTTATTATGGTCATTCTACTATGGAAGATTTTAGAAACTCTTTTCGCGGAGCAAACTTCTTGAGTAGTTTTTTTAAAAAGTGGATTATAAGTTGCTACAATCTTGGAGATATAATTATTACACCATCCAACTATTCAAAAAATATACTTGAGGGTTATGGTATAAATAAAAAAATTTATAGTTTATCAAATGGTATTGATCTTGATAAGTTTAAGGCCAACGAAAATAGTAGAAGAAGGTTCAGAGACAAATATAAATTAAGAGATGATGACAAAGTTATAATCTCTGTGGGGCATTTAATTAAGAGAAAGGGGCTTGATGATTTTATTGAAGTTGCTAGAAAACTTCCAAATTATAAATTTATTTGGTTTGGCTATACAAATCCAAAACTATTAACCTCGCAAATAAAAAAAGCTATTAAAAACAAACCAGATAATGTAATTATGGCAGGATACGTTTCTCAACAAGAATTAGTAGATTGTTATCATGGAAGTGATTTATTTTTGTTTATGACCAGAGAAGAAACTGAAGGAATTGTATTACTGGAAGCTTTTGCATCTAAGATAAGAGTATTGGTGAGAGATATTAAGATATATGAAGATATGTTTACTGACGGTAAAGAACTTATTAAAGCAAAAACCAATGATGAATTTGCAAGTAAAATAAATGAAATAATAAATAATCAAAATTCTACTGTAGAAGAAGCTTATAGATATGTGAAACAACGAAGTGTTAAAAGAGTAGGAGAAAAGTTGAAAAATATTTATTCATCACTTTAGGGTTTTAAAATTTAAACGCTATCTAAATATCGATAAAATATATTATGCATAAATGTTTTGTTGAATATTTACATTTATTTACAAAATACTTATTTAGATGTATAATTATATATATAAAACACAAGGTGGTGAGGTTATGCAAATTACAGATGTAAGAATTAAGGTATTAAATATTGATAACAGATTAAAAGCTATTGCTTCTGTGACATTTGATGATGAAATAGTTATTCATGACATCAAAGTAATTGAAGGTGAAGAAGGTTTATTTTTAGCTATGCCAAGCAGAAAAATTGGAAATGATAGATATCGTGACATAGCTCATCCAATTAGTTCTCCTGCAAGAGAAAAAATAGAAACAGCTGTTATTAATAAATACAACGAAGAATCTTTAAAGCAATCTTCAGTTGAAGCTGAATCTGTTTCTGAAAAAACTTTAGAATCAGTTGAAAACGAAGAATAATACGAATAATACAAAAGCATCTTTTATAAAAGATGCTTTTTTGTAAGAAGAAAACCCCCAGTTAGACTGGGGGTTCAGTATAGCTTTAGCGATGA
>CAJUSY010000006.1 GCA_910589545.1 Peptoniphilaceae bacterium | reverse complement strand
AAAAAGAATAAAAGATAAAAAACAAAAAAGAGACGCTTTAGCGTCAATTGAGAAAGCAGTGCAGCTGTCGGACATTCAATATGCACAAGGTGCATTGCAGGCAACAGCCCCTTATAGGGGCAGAGCAAACCACCAGCTAAGCTGGTGGTTATGATTTGAGAGAATATGAAAATAGAATTAAGTGAAAAATTAAAAGAATATTGCAATCGAAAATCTAAGCACAAAATTTTATTGTATATGGGGCAAAGTCCATGTTGCACAATTGGAGAAGCTAAATACTACGCCAAATTTATTTTAAAATCTCCACATTTGAAAGAGGTGAATATTGATGGGATTAGCGTGTATTATGAAGCTTACATTGAAAAATACTTGGATGATTGTCAGCTAGATTTGGTAAAATTTTTGAATATGATTATAGTAAATTATTAGGAGGCTATTATGTCAACACCACATATCGAAGCGAAAAAAGGAGATATCGCAAAAACTGTTTTATTGCCAGGAGATCCATTGAGAGCGAAATTTATTGCAGATAATTTCTTGGAAGATGTAAAACAATTCAACGCAGTTAGAAATATGTTCGGATACACTGGAAAATACAAAGGAAAAGAAATTTCTGTTATGGGAACTGGAATGGGAATTCCATCTATAGGAATTTATTCTTACGAACTTATCAACGAATACGGAGTAGAAAATCTTATTAGAATTGGTTCAGCAGGAGCTTACAGTAAAGATTTGGATTTGTACGATGTCGTAATAGCGATGGGAAGTTGTTCAGATTCTAATTTTGCTCATCAATTTGATTTGGAAGGAACTTTTTCAGCGATTTGTGATTATGATTTGTTGAGAAAAGCAGTAAATGTTGCAGAAGAAAAAAACATCGACGTTCACGTTGGAAATGTATTCTCAGCAGATATTTTCTACAACCAAAAATCTGAAGAATGGAAAAAATGGGAAAAAATGGGCGTGTTAGCAGTTGAAATGGAAAGCTACGGATTGTATTTGACAGCAAAAGCAAACAACGCAAGAGCTTTGACTATTTTGACAATTTCTGACTCATTCCATTCAGATAAGCAAACTACTCCTGAAGAAAGACAAACATCATTTACAAAAATGATGGAAATAGCATTGGAATTAGGTGAATAATATGGAATTAAATAAATATATCGACCACACTTTATTAAAAGCAGATGCAACATCAGCTGACATCAAAAAAATCTGCGATGAAGCAGTTAAATACGATTTTAAAAGCGTGTGCGTAAATTCTTGTTACACATCTTTGGTTAAAAAGTCTTTGGAAAATTCAAGCGTTTTGGTGTGCACTGTTGTGGGATTTCCACTTGGTGCTATGAGTATCAAATCAAAAGCTTTTGAAGCAAAGACAGCAATCGAAGATGGTGCAGATGAAATCGACATGGTTATCAATATCGGCAAATTAAAAGAACAAGATTATGATTATGTTGAAAAAGATATCCAAGCTGTAAGAGATGCTACAAAAGGAAAAGTTTTGAAAGTAATTATCGAAACTTGTTTATTAACTGATGAAGAAAAGAAAAAAGCTTGTGAAATCTCCGTGAAGTGCGGCGCTGATTTCGTGAAGACTTCTACAGGTTTTTCAACAGGCGGAGCAAAAGTAGAAGATGTCAAATTGATGAAAGATACTGTTGGAGACAAAGCTATGGTAAAAGCAAGTGGTGGAATTCATTCTAGAGAAGAAGCTTTATCTATGATAGAAAATGGAGCAGATAGAATCGGAGCATCAAGCGGTATTAAAATAATAGAAGGATAATTGTAAAAGATGCTAGTTATTTAGCATCTTTTCGTTCATTTAAGGAGTAATATGTATTATAGAGATCAACATTGTCATACGGAATTTTCATTCGATAGTAAAGAAAAATTTGAAAATTATTTGAAGCTTGTCAAAGGCGACATCATCACAACCGAACACTTGGATTATGGATTTACCTATAATGATGGTAGAGTTGAGGATGTGGACATTGATTATGACAAATACGTAAAAGTGATTGAAGAACACAACCAAAAAAGTTCACAAAAAATCTTAAAAGGAATAGAAATTGGATACACAACAGAAAACTTAGAGAAAATCAAAAACACTGTGAACAGCAGAGATTATGACATTCAACTTCTATCAGTTCATCAATATGGAGGCAAAGATTTTATGAATCCAAAGCCAGAAGATTATTCTCAAAGAGAGTTTCTTACAAATTATTTTGAAAAAATGCTGGAAGCTGTGAATAATTTCAAAGATTTTGACGTGTTAACACACATTGATTACGCATTAAGACTTAATAAATTGGAATCTAAAAATATGGACATTGTAGATGAATATTTGACAAAAGTTTTTGCAGAACTCATTAATGATGAAAAAGCATTGGAGCTTAACACTAGGAGCGTGTATCAATACGATAACTTAGAATATTACACATTTGCGCTCAAAAAATATGTGAAAATGAAGGGCAAATTATTCTCAGTTGGTAGCGATGCGCATTATGAAAATTATTACAGATATCACTTTGATGATGCTTTCAAATTATTAAAAAGCGTGGATGCAAAATATTTGGCGATGTTTGAAAATAGAAAAATGACTACAATAAAAATGGAGGATATGTAATGAAAGTTTTGATTACTAATAGAATCCCTGAAGAAATTATTAAAAAATACGAAGAGAATTTTGAAGTAGATTATCACGATAGTTTGGATTTTTTGTCGAAGAAAGAATTGAAAACTAGAATAAAAGATGCAGAAGCTTTAGTGTGTCCTTTGAGTGAAAAAATCGATTCAGAAATTATCGATGCAGCTAAAAATTTGAAAATAATTGCAAATTACGGCGCTGGTTTTGATAATGTGGACATTAATTACGCAAAAGAAAAAGGAATAATTGTCACAAATGCACCGGCATCTGCATCTACAAAATCGACTGCAGAATTGACTTTTGGTTTGATGATAGATCTACTCAGAAATATTACAAAAATGAATTCTGATTGCTACGACGATTCATTCGAAGGATGGAAGCCTGTGTATGGTCTGGGAGAAACATTGGAAGGGAAAACTTTGGGAATAATCGGACTTGGTAGAATTGGAACTGAAGTTTTGAGAAAAGCCAAAGCGTTTGACATGGATGTGATATTCTACAATCGTAGCAAAAAGGAAGTTGATGGGGCAAAGCAAGTAGATTTAGATTATTTACTTGAAAACAGTGACGTAATAACTTTACACACAGCTTATAGCGAAAAACTACATCACTTAATAGATGCAAAAGCATTCTCAAAAATGAAAAAATCAGCATATCTTATCAACGCATCTCGTGGCAAAGTTATTAGCGAACAAGATTTGATAAATGCATTAAATAATGGAGAAATTGCTGGTTGTGCATTGGATGTGTACGAATTTGAGCCCAAAATTTCAGAAGATTTGAAAAATGCTAAGAATATTTTATTGGCGCCTCATTTGGGAAATGCAACTAAACTTGCGAGAGTTCAAATGGGTGAATTTACTTTTGACAATATTATGCAATTTAAAAACGGAGAAATCCCTAAAAATAAAGTAAATTAGTTTATTATCGCGTTTAATTATGGTATACTAATTTAGTAAAAAAATGAAAAGGGGAATTTATGACTGATGATATAAAAGCATTGTTCCAATCAAAAGGGTTTTTTGTGTTTTTATCATTGATGTTTAAATTGTTTTTGGATTTGAGTTATTCTTATGCAATAAGTCCGTTGTTTTCATACATGGGGCTTGTGAACAATTTAAATATTTACAAATTGATAGAATCATACGCTTTGGTTGTGATAATGTGTTATACGATAAGGCATAAAGTAGAGAGAGTCAGTGATTTTTATCTGATGCTATTTTATGTTTTGATAATCATACCATGTTTAAATATATATCCTTATAAGGATTTCTCTAGATTATATATGTACATGTTGATAGCATCGTTTTATACAATACAAATTTTCGCTAATTCACCTAAATTGAGATTATCTTTCTCTGATAAAAAAATCAACGAAAATTTCATAGTCTATGCTTTTGCACTGGTTGGAATATTGATGTTTGCTTGGATAATAATGAGAGGCGGACTAAAATATTTGAATTTCGATTTTAGAAAAGTATACGACACTAGAAGGGAAATTGCGGAAGTAATCTTCCCAGGACCATTTGCATATTTTATGAACTGGTATGGTAAAATTATCAACCCAACTTTGTTGGTTTTCTGCCTTTGGGATAGGAAAAAATTAGGAACTGTAATCACATTGATTTGCCAAGTATTTTTCTTTGGATTTACTTCACATAAGTCAATGCTGTTTTATCCGGTTTTGGTAATTTTTATAGCTATCGTAAAAGGAAATAAATACACTGGAAATTTAATGACTATGGGACTAGCTGGTCTTACATTTTTGTGTTTGGCATTTTATTTAATAACAGATAATTGGCAACCTATAAGTGTAATCGTAAGGCGTGTTTTCATGGTAACTGCAGATAATCATTTCAGATATTATGATGCATTCAAAAATATTGATTTCGTGTATTTGACAGACAAATCTTGGGTATTTGGTGGAAAATTGTATCCATATAATTATCCAATCCAGGCGTTGATTTCGATGATTTATTACGGTCATCCAAACACATGGGTTAATACAGGATTTATCGCAAATGGATACGCTAACTTTGGTTTTTACGGAATGTTAACTTATTCTGCAATTACTGGTTGGTTAATTGGAATTATGGATGAAATCTCATACAAAAAAATGCCTTTGTGGGTAGCTATAGCCATAACTATTGTGCCTGTGTTCAATCTTATTAGTGTGGATTTGCTTACAGGACTTCTATATCACGGGTTGATTATGAGCATATTTTTAATGTGGTTATTGAGTAAAAGAGATAAAAAAGTTAAGGAGATATAAACTTGGAAGAATTAAATTTAAAAGAAGCGTGGCAAGCGATACTTAGAAAATTGCCACACATTATAATAATAATGCTTGTGTGTGCGTTATTGACAAATATTTTTAATAATGTTTTGGGAAAGGACTCTTACTCATCAAAAGTTTCAATAATGGTGGGAAGTCCAGAAGATTTTGAAAAAGAAGGAGCAGTTGTTTCCAAAGTAGATGCAATGATCAATACACAATTGGTTTCAAATGTTGAACAATTAATTAAATCAAATTCTGTTTTGGATACAGTAGCAGAAAAAGTAGGAAATGGTGTTAGATCTTCTGATTTAAGAAAAGATTTGAAAGTAAAAAGCGTTCCATCTACATCAATTATTGAAATGGAATATTCAAGTGAAAGCGCTCAACAAACTAACAAAGTATTGGAAGAATCATTAAAAGCTATTACAGATTTGACTAAAAAGACAATGAAAAAAGATAATATTCAAGTCGTTGATGCACCAAATGCTAAGAAAAAAATCAAACAACTTGTAAATAAAATTGACACTGCAATAGGATTGTTCTTGGGAATGTTAATAGGTCTAGCATATGCATTCGCTTCATATTACAAAGATCCTAATATTTTCAGCAAAGAACAATTGCAAAACAAATTGGGACTTGAAACAGTTAGCGTACTTTCAAATGATTATGACGAAAATTCAAATAGCGCATTGAGCTTATTGAACAGAAGAATAGATAGTTTTGATAATGTTGGTGTGTTTAGTTTTGATCAAAACACAGCAAATTTAGCCAAAGCATACAATTCAAATTTCGAAAAGAAAATTACAGCTATAAGTCCAATTTCAGAAAAAGTAGACCTTACAGACCTGACAAAAGACATTCAAAACGCAATCGTACTTTACAAGAAAGACGATTCAAGATTAGGAGAAATCAAAAACACATTGGAAGCTATAAAATCATTAGGCATTAATCCAATTGCAGCTGTAGAAATTTCAAAATACAATGCAGACGATAAAAAATATTTACCATATGCTTAAAACCAAACGCATTAGGATGAAAATTCTAATGCGTTTTTTTGTGTGTGAGTTGACTTTAATGGGTATAAAAATAATGGTGATTAAATGATAAAATCAAAACTTTTTAAAAATTTTACAGAAGACGAATTTGAACAATTTGTAGTTGAATCAAATTCAAAACTTAATAAATACAACAAAAACTCATGTGTTTTTTCTCCGGGGGATGTTTGCGACAAAATCTACGTTTTAAAAAGTGGCAAGCTAAGTCTTGAAAAAACGGATATAAATGGCAAAAATACAGTAGTAAATATTTTCAAAAACCATGGAGAAGTCATGGCGGAAGTGTATTCTTATTTAAATAAAATCAGCGATTTTACTTTAGCTTGCAATACTGATTGTGAAATATTAGAAATTCCCGTTAGTTTCTTCGATATTTCTAAAGACTCAACTCCGATAAAAAATAAAATAATGACCAATTTGGTTACAATTCTTGCTGAAAAAGCATTTTTCTTAAATAGCAAGGTGAGGTTGTTGTCAAGTTTTTCATTAAGACAAAAGATTGCAACTTTTTTAATTCAGACGCAGAAAAATGACGTATCAAATACTGGAATGACAAGGCAACAAATGGCAGATTTTATGGCAACTACTAGACCTTCTTTATCTAGAGAATTATTAAATATGGAAGATAGTGGATTGATAGAATTGAATGGGGGTGAAATTATAATTAAAAACAAAACTGAATTGGTAAATTTACTGTAATGGATTAACGTAACTTATGTTACAGAAACTCATACTTATGATTCATTATAATTAAATCATAAGTTAGACTTAATCAAGGGGGAAATAAAATGGAAAAAACTATTGAAAAAAATGAAGAAATGTTTTGTTATCAATGTCAAGAAACAGCAAAAAACATCGCATGTACAAAAAAAGGGGTTTGCGGTAAAACATCAGATGTAGCAAACATCGAAGATTTGCTTGTATGGGTTACAAAAGGATTAGGCGAAATCCTAACTAGAATGAGAAAAGAAAACAAAGATATCTCTGATTTACATTCTTATGTAAACAATAATTTGTTTACTACAATTACAAACGCAAACTTCCACTATGAAGATTTGTTAGAAAAAGTAAAAGAAACTATCGATTTGAACCAAAAATTAATCGAAGGCTTAGATGACAAAGAAAACTTGTCAAAGGCAGCTTTGTATAACGAAAAAGACGATGATGAATTAAAATTGAAATCACAAATTATCGGCGTGTTGAATACTTTGGATGACGATAAGAGAAGTCTTAGAGAACTTATTACTTACGGATTGAAGGGAATGGCAGCCTACAATAGACACGCTAATGTTTTGGGAAAATTCGATGAAAATGTAGACGAATTTATGGAAAATACTTTAGCAAAATTAATGGATGATAGTTTATCCGTAGAAGATTTGATAGATTTAACATTACAAACTGGATCAAATGGTGCAGCAGCAATGGCTCTTTTGGATAGCGCTAATACATCTGCATATGGAAATCCAGAAATTTCAGAAGTAAATATAGGAGTTAGAAACAATCCTGCGATTTTGATTTCAGGTCATGATTTGAAAGATATGGAAATGCTTTTGGAACAAACTCAAAACACAGGAGTAGACGTGTACACTCACAGTGAAATGTTACCTGCAAATTATTATCCAGCTTTCAAAAAATACGACAATTTCGTAGGAAATTACGGAAATTCTTGGTGGTTACAAGACAAGGAATTTGAATCATTTAATGGTCCAATCTTGATGACTACTAACTGTATAACTCCACCAAAAGATTCTTACAAAGATAGAGTATTCACAACTGGCGTTGCAGCATATCCTGGAATGAAACACATTGCAGCAGATGAAAATGGTCACAAAGATTTCTCAGAAATAATCGAACTTGCAAAAAAATGTGATTCTCCAAAAGAAATCGAAAACGGTAAAATAGTTGGTGGATTTGCACATAATCAAGTGTTAGCTTTGGCAGACAAAGTTGTTGAAGCTGTTAAAAATGGAGATATTCAACAATTTGTAGTAATGGCTGGTTGTGACGGAAGACAAAAAGGTAGAAATTACTACGAAGATTTTGCGAAAGCATTGCCTGATGACACAATTATTTTAACTGCTGGTTGTGCAAAATACAGATACAACAAATTAAACTTAGGAGATATCAATGTAATTCCAAGAGTTTTAGATGCAGGTCAATGCAACGATTCTTACTCATTGGTTGTCATAGCTCAAGCTTTACAAAAAGCTTTTGGTTTTGATGATATCAACGATTTGCCAATTAGCTACAACATTGCATGGTATGAACAAAAAGCAGTAATCGTACTACTTGCACTTTTGAGCTTAGGCGTTAAAAATATTCATCTTGGACCAACTCTTCCTGCATTCCTATCTCCAAATGTAGCCAATGTTTTGGTAGAAAATTTTGGAATTGCTCCAATAGGAGAAGTTGATGAAGATATGGAAAAATTTGGAATAAAAACAAAATAATTCGTGAAAATTCATTTAATTAAGAGTCCGAAAGGGCTCTTTTTTGTTGTAAGAAGAAAACCCCCAGTTAGACTGGGGGTTCAGTATAGCTTTAGCGATGAAAAACCAACAAAAAACCTCCTATGATATATAATTAAATTGTAGTTCGCCAACTGCAATAAAAAATATCAAGGAGGTAAGAAAATGTCATCAATAAATGACAAACATAGTTTATCACATACAAAATGGAACTGTAAATACCATATAGTATTTGCACCGAAATATAGGAGAAAAGAATTTTACGGAAGCAAAAGATTAGAAATAGGACAAATACTTCGAGAATTATGTAGCTGGAAAGAAGTAAACATAATAGAAGCTGAAGTATGCCCAGATCATATTCATATGTTAGTAGAAATACCACCGAAACTATCAGTATCAAGTTTTATGGGATTTTTAAAAGGAAAGAGTAGCATAATGATATATGAAAGATGGGGAAGCTTAAAATATAAATACAGAGGAAGACAGTTTTGGTGTAGAGGATATTATGTAGACACAGCAGGTAAAAATGCAAAAGCAATCCAAGAATATATCCAAAACCAATTAAAACAAGACCAGTTAAGTGAACAACTAACATTTGATGTAGTTGACCCTTTTAAAGGGTAGCAAGTAGAAGTTGCAAGTGGCGGACTAACCAACGCCATTGAGGCGTGGCTGGTAATACAGGCCCTTTGGGCCGCATGAGAAAAACCCCCGGCTACGCCGGGGGATGATTTTTATTTGAAGAAATCTTGTTTTAAAATCGATTGACTTCCAATTTTTAAAGATATATTATTATATAGATTGAAAAAATTTGGAGATACAAATGAAATACGAAGATTTTATTTTAAAATGTGAATATGTAGAAATAAAAGCGTTGGAAATGAAATATTTGAGAGATTTTTATGAATACGCTATGCAAAATGAGGTGGGACCATCTGCGGGATGGAAACCACACAAATCCATCGAACAATCCAAGAAAATTCTCAACGATTTCATCGATTCAAAGTTAGAATATGGTATTTTTCAGGAAGACAAACTAATAGGAATGATTGGAGTTTACAAAGACGAATATTTGTACGAAAAACCAGAGTTTGAAGATAAGATAGGCGTTGAAATTGGCTACAGTCTGAACAAAAATTATTGGAATCGTGGGATTATGACAAAGGCTGTGAAGTGTTTTGTAAATCACTTGCTAAAGGATTTGGATTACGATTATGTTTCTTGCAGTTGTTTTGTTGAGAATAAAAAGAGTGCAAGAGTTATTGAAAAATGTGGGTTCCAATTTTATGGTGAACATCTGTATGAGAATTTTGATGGAACAAAGATGCTTTGCAATTATTATTACATAGAAAATTTGAAGGAGGGATAGATTGAATTTAGCATTAAAGAAGAATAAGTTTTTTGGTGATAAAAATTTCTATAAAGGGGTATTGGTTTTAGCAATTCCAATTATAATTCAGCAACTGATTACATCATTTGTAAATATGTTGGACAATATTATGGTTGGACAGACTGGAACTTTTGCGATGAGTGGAGTTTCTGTTGCTAACCAATTGATTACTGTATTTAACTTGGCAATTTTCGGACTTGTGTCAGCGGCTAGTATTTTTGCGGCACAATTTGCAGGTAAGAAAGATTACAAAAATGTTCAAAACTGTTTGTATTTTGATGTGGTGTTATCTTTTATCGTTTCTGTGATTAGCGTTTTAATTTTCTGGGTTTTTGGCGAGAAATTATTGTATTTATTTATGAATCCAGATACAGATACTGTAAAAAATATTAATACGACTATGAAGTTTGCACTAGATTATACCAAGATAATGACTATAGGATTTATTCCTTTTGCTTTTTCACAATCCATCTCATCCTCAATGAGAGTGAATGGCGAAACTAGACTTCCGATGATAACGTCGATTATTACTGTTTTAGTAAATTTTGCGTTCAACTTGGTTTTGATTTTCGGACTTTTAGGTTTTCCTGCATTAGGACCAAAGGGCGCTGCGATTGCGACTGTTATTTCAAGATTTGTTGAACTTTCATTGTTTATTTATTTTGCAAACAAAAACAAACTTAGGTTTACATTTTATTCTAATTTTTTCAAAAATTTCCATGTCGATACAGGGCTTTTCAAGAATATAACTGTTGCGGGAATCCCTTTGATAATCAATGAAGTTTTGTATTCTTTGGGGATTGCTGCGATTACACAATCTTATTCAACAAGAGGAATTGAAGCTTTGGCTGCCTACAATATTTCTCAGACAATTATAGGACTTTTCATCGTTTTTAATTTGGCGATGGGAGATTGTATTTCAATTATGGTAGGAAGACTTTTAGGTGGTGGAAATATCGATGAAGCTGTAGACACAGACAGGAAATTAATTGTGTTCTCATTGATGTTATCACTTGTAGTTGGGATTGTGTTAATTATTTTGGCACCACTTTTTCCAGAATTTTATAACACTAATGATGATGTAAAAATTATGGCGACAAATATGCTTAGAGTTGGTGGAGCGTTTTTGTGGATATCTGCTTTATACAATGCGTCATATTTTACGCTCAGAAGTGGTGGCAAAACTGTTCTGACTTTGCTTTTTGATTCTGTAGGAATTGTTTTGATTTCGTATCCAATTTCGTTTTTGTTGGCAAAATTTACAGACTTAAATGTCGTCTTGATGTATTTGATAATTTCTGTGATTGATTTGTACAAGGTTATTTTGGGATTGTATTTGGTTGGAAAGAAAATTTGGGTAAAAAACTTGGCGAAATAATCGCTTTGGGTTTATTAATAAATGTTGAATTTGGCTATTTGTGATATAATAAAATAAGTTAAATTTATTTTTTATGGAGGATATTATGAGTGAAGTAAGAGTAAGATTTGCTCCAAGTCCAACAGGATTTTTGCACATTGGTGGACTTAGAACAGCTTTATATAATTATTTGTATGCTAGAAGAAATAACGGAAAATTTCTTTTGAGAATTGAAGATACTGATAGAACTAGATATGTTGATGGTGCTATCGAAAATTTATTGGAACAATTAAAATGGGCAGGGCTTGATCCGGACGAAGGAGTTGTTCTTGATGATGAAGGAAACGTAACTGAAGTTGGAGAATGTGGCCCTTACGTTCAATCTGACAGAGTAAAACAAGGTTTGTACCAAAAATATATCGATGAATTAATCGAAAAGGGTTACGCATATTATTGTTTCTGCTCAAAAGAAAGATTGGATCAAGTAAAAGCACAACAAAAAGCAGATGGTTTGATGCCAAAATATGACGGTCTTTGCAGAGGAATTAGCGTTGAAGATGCTAAGAAGAGAATTGCAAATGGCGAAGAATATGTTATTAGATTGAAACTTCCTGAAAACAAAGAAATCACATTTAACGATGCGATTAAAGGTAAGATTACTTTCAACACTAATGATATGGACGATCAAGTTTTGATAAAATCAGACGGATTTCCAACTTATCACTTCGCAGTTGTAGTTGACGATCATTTGATGGGAATTACTCATATTGTTCGTGGTGATGAATGGATTTCTTCAACAGCAAAGCATGTGTATATGTATCAATGTTTCGGATGGGATGTTCCAGAATTCGTTCACTTACCAGTTGTTTTAAACAAATCAGGCAAAAAATTATCTAAGAGAAATGACGACGTTGCAGTCAAAGATTTCCGTACAAAAGGATATTTACCAGAAGCTATCGACAATTATCTTGCACTAGTAGGTTGGTCAAGTGAAGATAACCAAGAAATTATGTCGATGGAAGAATTGGAACATAAATTTGATTTCAGTAGAGTTTCAAAATCCGGGGGAGTTTTCGATACAGAAAAATTAAACTGGATTAACAGACATTATATTAAAGAAATAGAAAACGAAAAATTAGCATCAATGTTAAAACCATACTTGGTTGAAGATGGTGTGATTTCTGAAGATTATCCAGATTACAAATTATTAGAAATCGCCTCATTATTCAAAGAAGAATTGGACTATTTGGCAGAGATTACTGAAAAAGTTGAATTCTTGTTCAAAGATTACGAAATGGATGACGATGCTAAGGAATTCTTAAACTACGAAAAATTAGACGAATTAATGAATGCACTAAAAGAAGAAATCGAATCAGTTGATGAAGTCGAAAAAGAATTTGCATCAGGAGTTATGAAGAGAGTTCAAAAGAAAACAGGAATCAAGGGCAAGGATTTGTGGATGACTACAAGGGCTGTAATTACTGGAAATGTTCACGGACCAGACTTGGATTCTATTATGGTAGTTTTAGGAAAACAAGAAGTTTTAGATAGGATAAACAAAGCTTTAAATAGATAGGAGAAGATATGAAGTTATACAATACACTGACACGAAAAAAGGAAGAATTCAAACCAATAAAAGAAAAAAATGTCGGTATATACGTATGTGGTCCTACAGTTTATAATTATATTCACGTTGGAAATGCAAGACCGATTGTGGTATTTGATACTTTGAGAAGATATTTTATTTACAAAGGATATAGTGTTAAATTTGTAAGCAACTTCACTGATATCGACGACAAAATCATTAATAAAGCAAAAGATGAAGATATAGACTTCAGAGAAATCACCAAGAAATACATTGAAGCTTATTTGGACAATGTATCGGGACTTAATTTCGACGAAGAAGACACAATCCATCCAAAAGCTACTGAATATATCGATGAAATGATTAAATTCGTGAAAACTTTGGAAGACAAAGGCGCAGCTTACAATGTCGATGGCAATGTGTACTTCGATATAACAAAAGCAAAAGATTATGGTAAATTATCCAAGAAAAATATCGATGATTTACGTGCTGGAGCGAGAATTGATGTAAATAGCGAAAAGAAAAATCCAATGGATTTTGCTTTGTGGAAAAAGAGAAAAGAAGAAAGTGAACCGGCTTGGGAAAGTCCATGGGGAATGGGAAGACCTGGTTGGCACTTGGAATGCTCTGTAATGAGTAAATCAATTTTAGGTGACACTATTGACATTCACGCTGGTGGAGAAGATTTGCAATTCCCACACCACGAAAATGAAATCGCACAATCAGAAACATGCACTGGAGCTCACTTTGCAAATTATTGGCTACACAATTCTATGATAACTGTAGATAAGGAAAAAATGAGCAAATCAAAGAACAATTTCTTCTTATTAAGAGACATAGAAAAAGAATTTGATTTGGAAGTTATCAGATTGTGGTTGTTATCAGTTCACTACAGAAATCCGATTGATTTCAGTCACGACACGTTAGTTGCTACAAAAAACTCTCTGGAAAGATTGTACACTGGTAAGAAATTTTTGAATAGAATTTTGGATAACTTTTCTGAAAAAGAAGAAAAAGATGATAATATAAAAACATTCAGAGAAAAATTCGAACAAGCTATGGATGATGACATCAATACGGCCGATGCAATTAGCGTATTGTTTGATTTTATTAAATATATCAACAAAAATTACAATGAAAATACATCTAAAAATATCTTGCTTGACGCTAAGAAATTGATGGATGATATTGCTTATGTTTTGGGAATTTTATTCAAAGAAGATGACGATGATTTGGATTCTGAAATAGAAGATTTGATCGAACAAAGAAATGCTGCTAGAAAAGAAAAAGACTTCAAAAAAGCAGACGAAATAAGAGACAAACTCTTATATATGGGAATTGTGTTAAAAGACACAAGAGATGGAGTTATATGGGAGAGAAGTAATTAATGAAGGTTAATCTAATTAGATACACTCCAGATGCACAAAAACTTGTCGCATCAAGTGCAAAACTTTGCTATTCAGATAGTTCTGTTATGGAGATTGAAGAAGGACTAACTGATGAAAATGTAGAAAATTTCATAGATAAATTGATGGATTTGGGACACATGTCTCCTGTTGAACACATCAGTTTTACATTTGCAATAGAGGGTGTATCTAGGACTTTGACCCACCAATTGGTCAGACACAGATTAGCAAGCTACTCACAAAAATCCCAACGATATGTGAGAGCGAATAATTACGAGTATATTATCCCTCCCAAAATAAAAAACAATCCAAAGGCTTTAGAAATATACGAAAAACACATGAAACATACAATTGACGCTTATAACGAACTTACTGAAATTCTCATTGGAGAAGAATACGACAAATTAATCGCAAATGGAGTCGATGAGAAAAAAGCAAGATCAATGTCAGAAAAAAGCTCCATTGAAGATGCAAGATATGTATTTTCAAATGCGACTGAAACTAAAATTGTAATGACAATGAATGCTCGTGAATTATTGCATTTCTTCGAAGCAAGATGTTGTCAAAGAGCTCAATGGGAAATCAGAGAAATGGCGACATTGATGCTTATTGAAGTTAAAGGTGTGTGCCCACAAATTTTTAAAAAAGCAGGGCCAGGTTGTGTAAAAGGAAGTTGTCCAGAGGGCAAGATGACCTGTGGACGAATAAAAGAAGTCAGAGATTATTTTAATAGCATTGACTAATTAGGAGAAATTATGGGGAATATAGCAATTTTAACAGATTCAGGTAGTGAAATCACACCCGAAATAGCTAAAGAATACGGAATTGAACTAATGCCACTTCAAATAAACTATTCAGATGCATCTTATAATGATTACACTGTTGAACCTCAATATATATATGAAAATATAGACAGAGAAGTTCCAAAAACTTCTATTCCATCAATTGGAGATATTGTAGAAAAACTAAACGAAATAAAGAATAAAGGATTTGACAAGATAATTTGTATTTCGATTTCTTCCAAGTTAAGTGGAATGTACAATGCTTTTATGCTTGCAAAAAGTCAAGTTGAAAATGTTGAAATAGAAGTATTCGATTCAAAAAATATTTCGATAGGGACTGGGTTTTTTGCAATTTTTGCAAGAAAATTAATTGATGAAGGATTTTCGTTTGATTCAATAATTGATCAAATGAAATCTAAAATTAAAGATTCCGTTCCGGTTATAACACTTGATACTTTAAAATATTTATCATTAGGTGGTAGAATTGGGAAAATCACAGGAATAGTAGGAAACTTATTAAATTTAAAACTTATAATATCTTGCAATGAAGATGGAGAATATTATACAGTAGAAAAAAATCGTGGTACAATGAAGAACATCAATCGTGCGATTGATATAGTAAAAAAAGAATTATCAGATATCAAAGATTATTACTTGGTTTTATTGAATGGAGATAATAAAAGTGCTATGGAAATTGGCAAGGAAAGCATGAAAGATTTGATTGAAGGAGCAAAGTTCTATTACGAAGGTCAAATAGTTCCGACTTTGAGTATTCACACCGGGCCAGGTTTATTTGGAATAGGATATTTTAAATTATAATCTAGTAGAGGGCGAGTAAATAGGAAATAAAAAAAGCAACATAGAGTTTATTACGAATGGAAAAATTACTGATGTGATTTTTAAATTAAGTATCCCATTGATGATTAGTAACCTAATCAAAACCCTTTATGGCATAACTGATGGAATATATGTAGCGAGAATCAGTTCAGAAGATTACGCTGCAACATCTTTTACTTGGCCGGTATTGTATTTGTTTATTGCAGTGGGGCTAGGAGTTAGTGTAGCAGCTACTTCTTTGATGAGTCAAAGACTTGGTGCTAGGAAATTAAAGGACTGTTCAATATACGCAGTTCACACATTATTACTTACAACAGTACTTGGTGTTATTTTCAGTATACTAGGTGTAATAACAGCTCCGTTTATTGTAAAGTGGATGGGAGCTAGTGGTAGCTTTGAGTACAAATCGTACATATTTCTTGCAATAAACTCTATTGGGCTTTTGTTTGATATGATATTTTTCGGATATCAATCAATACTCAACTCACAAGGAAGAACAAAGTCCATGACGATTATTTCAACGATTTCATCTGTTACAAATGTTCTAATAGATCCGTTTTTTATTTTTGATAATGTTCTTGGAATACCAGGACTTAATATGGGACTTGCAGGTGCTGCATGGGCGACTGTTTTATCAAAAGTTTTGCTAGTAGTATTTGCAATAAGAGTTGTCAATAAAGAATCCGAAATTGAAGTTAATTTTAAGGATTTCAACCTAGATATGGGAATAATCAAACATATATTTTCCATCGCAATTCCGGCATCACTTGGTTCAAGTGGAGAAGCAATAGGATTTACTGTACTTAATGGATTCATTCAATCATACGGTACAACTACGCTTGCAGCTTTTTCAATGGGCAACAGACTTTCCGATATCTTCAACCAAGGGGCTATAGGAATTGGAATGGCGCTGACATCAATCACAGGACAAAATATCGGAGCAGGGAAAAAGGAAAGAAGTAAGGATATTTTCAAAAGGGCAAATGTTATAATAACTTTCTTCTCTTTGGCATCTGCGATAATAATATTATTATTCAAAGATCAACTTCTTTCGATATTTATAAAAGATCGTTCTGATTTTGAACTTTGGAGGCAAGCTAGTGAGTACATGTATTTCTCAGCAATAATTACATTTTTCATGGGTTATTTCTCAGCTATTAATGGTTTCTTCCAAGGAGTTGGGAAAACAAAACTTACAATGTATTTATCACTTGCTAGATTATGGGTTCTAAGGCTGCCGTTGATTATGATACTAAAAAAATTAACAGATCTTGGATCAACTGGAATTTGGATTTCGATGTTAGTGTCCAATGGACTTACAGTTTTAATAGGATTTATAATATACAAACGCGGGAAATGGGAAAGATAAGGCTGATGTTAATCATCGGTCTTTTTTATTGAAAAAAACAATATATTACAATAATTAAATAATTTTGCCAATTATAAAATTAAAAATTAAAATACGATAAACATTGATAACTTAATGATTCTCATATAATTTATAAAATAATTTTAAAAGTATTCTGATAATTTTTTTGGTTAGAATTAAAACAAACCCCTTAAATTACAGGAAAAATTGATTTATAGGATAATTCAATAAATAAATTTTCATGAAAACGATAGATTAAAGTACAAATGATTGTTTATATTCAGACAATATGATAAGATTAATGTGACAAAAATATAAAGGAGATGTAAATATGATTAAAAGCTTAATCGCTTTAGTTGTAGCTTTCGCCTTATGCGTAGTTATCGATCGTTTGAAGAAAAAAGGTACTTCATTCATGGTTAGAATTTTATTAGCTACAGCTATGGGTGCGATAGTAGGACTTATTTTCAAAGGAAGCACAGATTACGTAGCAATATTTGGTCGTGTGTTTGCAAGTTTATTACAAGCATTTGTAATTCCATTATTATTATTCTCAATTATTACTACAGTTGCATCTTTGGAAAGCTCAGAAAAATTAAGATCAATGGGTGGCAAAACAATTATTATTTTAGCTTTACACAATGTTTTAGCTGCTATATTGTCTATAATTTTAGGTAAATTAGTAAATATAGGAATGAATGCCAACATCAAAATGGATGTTGCAGACAAGGTTAAGGAAGTTCCACCTTTCGCAGATGTATTTGTAAGTTTCTTCCCTAAGAATATTATCGACAGTATGAGTCACAACAAAATCGTCCCAATTGTAATTTTTGCAATTATTATCGGTATTGTTATACTTAGATACAATAACAAAGAAGAAATCAAACCATTCATGGATTTTGTAGAAGCTGGTAACAAAGTAATGAACAAAGTTATTGGAGAAATCATCGAATTTACTCCTTATGCTGTTCTTTCATTATTAGCAAACCAAGTTGCTACATTGGATTTATCATTCGTTAAATCATTATTATTCTTATTATTAATGGTTTATGTAGCATGTTTGTTCCACACATTCATCACTACATCAGCTATGATGAGTTTGATTGCACACATCAATCCATTCAAGTTCCAACGTAAATTCTTCCCAGCATGGTTGATAGCATTTACTACACAAAGTTCTATTGGATCTTTGCCAGCAAACATTAAAGAACAAGAAGACATGGGTGTACCTACAGAAACTGCATCATTTGCAGCATCAATTGGTACAACATTTGGTATGCCAGGTTGTGCAGCTGTTTGGCCAATTTTATTAGCAATGTTCACAATAAACGCTCTTAATATTCCGTTCTCAGCAACTCAATACCTTATCATGGTTGGTTCATGCTTGTTCGCATCAATGGGAACAGTAGGAGTACCAGGAACAGGAACTATTCAAGCAACAGCTATTTTTGCTACAATGGGATTACCAGTCGAAATGATTTTGGTACTAAGCCCAATCCAAGGTGTTGCAGATATGGCGCGTACTTCAACTAACGTTCACGCAGGTGGATCTACTGGTGTTATGGTAGCTGCAATGCAACACGATTTAGATTTAGAAAAATTCAATGCATAATTGAAATAAATAGAAGCTTTTTGTTAATCACAAAATAGCTTCTATTTTTTTGAAAATTATTAAATTTCATTTAAAATAAAGGATAGGAAACGCCTATCCTTTATTAATTCTTTTAAATTCTAATTTGTTTTCGAAATAATACGAGTATATTTCATTTTCATCTGGGATATCATTAAAATCTATCAAATATGTTTGAGTATTGGAATGTGTTCTAACAGCCATAGAAGCTGTCTGTGTGTCGAAAGCACTGATATACCTAGTAAATGTATAGTAATCGTGTGAATCGTTCTTAAAAAAGCCCTCAGTGATTTTTAGAGGCTCTAATATACTGAATGCAGATGAGAATGCCTCATTTACATTATTTGATTTCTTGTGAGTTGATAGGATGTATTTTGCTCTGATGAATCTACTTACTGGATCATAAGCTCCTGTCAAATCTTTTATTTGATTAAATTTGGATAATTCTCCGACAGATTTTTCGTATCTTTTTACGTGTGAAGAATACTTTGGAGAATTAGTCATTACTTTGGGATTATCTCCACATGGGATTAATTTGTGGTTTTTATATTCCAAAACTGTTGAATCACCAGTTCTATCGACAAACATAAAATGGAAATCAGGGCATATGACTGAATTGCCATCGATATCTTTGTTTGCAAGGTGAATATTGTCCAAATCATTTAACAGTTCCTCAACTGTTTTGTAGTTTCCTAGTGCAAAATTCATGAAATCAAGTGAAGTTGTATTGATTTTTCCTTCAATAGGGTGGTTACTGAACAAATTATTTGCGATAAACATATTAGTGCAACCACAAAGCCCGTGTTCATTGACACCATCCTTTATTGGATATAGATTTCTAAAGCACATTCCCATCATTTTGTACTTAGAACGCATTGGTTTGTGGTACAAATCATCAGCATAGTGAAATCCTCTTGGAATATATATCATATTGTATTCCAAAGGCATTTCGAAATCCAAAGTACGAGCCATGACAGAGCCTTTTGGATAATCTACAATAACTGTCGTACACATATTATTTCACTATCATCTTCGCAAGTACATCTGGATTTCCACAACCAGTCGTAAGGACCATATCATTTTCCTTGACATTTTTTCGCAAATAATCACAAGCTTCTTCAAAAGTTTTATAGTATTTTGCATTTACACCGTTATCCACAAGCTTTTCTACTAAATCAGTTGAATGTATGCTGTTGTCGAATTTTTCTCTTGCAGCGTAAATTTCTGTTACGATGACTTCATCACAATCGTAGAATGAATTTGCAAAATCGTCCAATAACATTTTAGTTCTTGAATAGGTGTGTGGTTGGAATACACAGTAGAATTTTCCTTTTTTGTGTTCATTTAAAGCTTTCAAAGTGTTTTTTATTTCAGTAGGGTGATGACCGTAGTCAGTTTTCACTTCACAACCATTATAAAAACCTACTGTTTCCATTCTTCTGTGTAGGTTTTTGTATTCTTTCATGTTTTTTCTAATAGTGTCGATATCAATATGGAATTCAAAGCAAGCTATTATTGCAGCCGCAGCATCGTAAATATTGTGGCGACCTATTATAGAAAGTGAAAATTCCTCATCTTTATCAAATCTACCTGATGAAATCAGGAAAGTTGGATTGCCATTTTCATTGAAAGTTATATCGTGAATGTTGTAATCAGCTTTTTCATTTTCGATACCAAATGTTATGATTTCACCTTTGATGTGTGATAACAGAGGTTTGCAGTTTGGATCATCTATGTTAATTATTGCCTTGGAATTTTCGTCTAAGTTCTTCATGTAACCGATGAACGTTGCCACGATATGGTTCAAATCTTTGTAGAAATCTAAGTGGTCTTCGTCTATGTTAAGTATTATAGCCATAGAAGGATAGTAGTTGAGTATATTTGCCTTGTATTCGCAGGCTTCAGTTAGCATGTACTCACTATTACCGCAATGTACGTTACCTTGGATTTCGTCCAACTTTCCTCCTAAAAGTATGGATGGATCAACTTTCTTATCTATTAAGATTTTGGCAATCATAGATGTGGTAGTTGATTTGCCGTGAGATCCACTAACTCCAATTGAATATTTGTAGTTTCTCATTAAAGCACCAAGGAAAACTCCTCTGCTTACTACATCTACTCCAAGTTCTCTTGCGGCGATTAATTCTTCGTTATCATTTAATATTGCATCAGTGTATACGATTAAGTCTGGATTAGTGATGTTTTCTTTTTTTTGTCCGATAAATATTTCAACTCCGAGACTTTCTAATCTTGTAGTTTCGTCAGATTCTTCTCTGTCACTTCCGGAAACTTTGTATCCGTAATGATTTAATAATTCAGCGATACCACTCATCGATATGCCACCAATCCCAATAAAATGTATATATTTAAATTTGTGCTCTTCTATATTAAAATTGAACATAAGCCCTCCTTATTCCATTTGATATTATATCACAAAAAATAGGGAAAATATGAGCATTTGAGAGGTTAATATCTACAAAAATATAAAGATTAATTTGATATACAAATGTGTTTTTAGTGTTATAATTAGATGGAGGAGAAAATATGAAAGATATATTACTAATCAATGATATGCCAGGATATGGGAGAGTAGCTTTAAGCTGTATGATTCCTGTTCTTAGCAACAAAGGTAAAAGCGTTTTTAATTTGCCCACAGCTGTTGTAAGTAATACGCTGGATTATGGCAAATTTGCTATATTAGATACAACTGAATACATGAGAAAAGCTACAAAGGTTTGGGAGGAATTGGATTTTAGTTTTGATTTGATAGCTACAGGATTTTTGAATAGCTTGGAACAAGTTGATATTATAAAAGAATTCATATCCAAACAAAAAAATTCACCAGATGTTATAGTTGATCCTATTATGGCTGATAACGGCAAACTTTACAATGGTTTGGATGGAAGAAATATCGAAAATTTCAGAAAACTTATTGATGTAGCAACTGTTATAATCCCGAATGAAACAGAGGCCAAATTAATAACATCCATGATGAATGATCCAATAAAAGATGTTGCAGAAAAACTGATACAAATGGGTGCAAAATACGCTGTTATAACTAGCGTTGAAGAAGATGATGAGCACTTTGTTTTTTGTATGGATGAGAATTTGAAATTCGATAAGATTTACTATGAATACATCGATACATCATACGCTGGAACAGGGGATTTGTTTTCGGCGCTGTTTATAAGTCAATACACAGAAAACAAATCTATATTTGACTCTGCAAGTTATGCAAGTCTGAAAACGACTGAATTATTAAAACTTTCTTTGGACATAAGAGATAAAGCTAGAGGCTTACCAATAGAAAGATTTATTGATATTTTGTAAATTAACATAAAAAATATTTGTTAAAAATCAATGAATATACCGTTGTAAATTGTATATTCAATTGTTATAATATTAGTGCATAAATTACTAGGGGGATAATATGATTGATTTAGACGCTTTAGAAAAAAGAAATAAAAGAAAAAGCGTGATTATGATGGCAGTTGGTGTCATCCTTATTGCTTTGGGAATCCATTTCTTCTTAGCACCTAATAAATTGTCGTTAGGTGGGGCAGCGGGAATGGCTATTGTAATAGGAAATTTCGTTCCCATATCAACAGGCCCAATTTTAATTATAATAAACACTATTTTGTTTATAGTAGGATTTATAACACTAGGTAAAGCATTTGGGCTTAAAACTATAATTTGCGCTTTAGGGCTAAGTTTATTAGTTTGGGTTTTGGATATAGTATTTCCTTTGGAAAAACCATTATTTGATGGAAAAATGATACAATTGATTGCAGCTGTAATGATTTATGGGTCAGGAGTTGGGATTGTACTTAATAATTACGCATCTACTGGAGGATCAGATATATTTGCTAAGATTTTGAACAAGTATTTTGGAATTGAGTTGGGTAAGGGTTGCTTGATAGTTGATTTTCTTATAACATTATCTGCATGGTATGCTTACGGAACAGAAATAGCGATATACTCTCTTGTAGGTACTGTACTTAATGGCTTAATAATAGATTTTACTATTAATGGTATGAATACTTCAAAACTTTGCACTATTACCACATCTAAGCCTGATGAAGTAAGCAAATTCTTGGTAGATAACCTTACGAGATCTGCTAATATTTATACTGCAAAAGGCGCTTACTCTGGTATGGAAAAAGAAATAGTTCAAACAGTTGTAAGCAACAGAGATTTTATAATGCTTAAAAAATACATTCAAGAAATAGATCCATTGGCATTCGTAATTGTATGTAACGCAAGTGAAACTTACGGTTGGAGATGGAGAAATATAATAGAATAGTAAAAACAAATTTGAGACTGATTGTTTAATAAACGTTCAGTCTCTTTTTCATTATAAGGGTAAAATTAAAATAATAGGTAACAAAAAAAGATGTGTGATATAATCGCACATCTTTTTAAAAGTCTATAGAATATTATTCTATATAACCATTTTGTTTTAGTATTTGTGATGCTTTATCTAAGTTTGCATCAGACACTTGAACGATTGGACCAGTACAGCCCATACCGCTTTCAGCGTATATATTTTCTTTCCATAAAGCTTGAACAGCATCTTCAATTTCAAGAATATCAATTCCTGAGATTGTTGCAGATACGACTTCTTTATCTGGCATTTTAACTTCTTCAGTAGCTTCTTTTGGAGCTTCTTTCTTAGTTAAAGAATCTAAGATGCCTTTGAAGTCAGCCTTTTCAGCTTGTTTATAGATAGATTTTTTATTGTTATCAATTCCACCAGCTACAGTTTGGTAAGCATATTTTAAAGCATTTGCAACTACAGGAGCACCTGAAGCACGAGATACTATAAATATGTTTCTTTCGTAGCCTTCACCGATACCAGGACCATATCCGAAACCAGTAGTTTCGTAGTTACCACCTGATGTGAATGAACCGAACATCTTCATTAATAAGTTACCTGTTAATGAATCAGTTACCATTACATCACAGCTTCCCATAAGAAGGTCATTACCTCTCATTACGATACCACCGTCAGCTCTTTGGCTTTCAGCAAATTCTATATCGAATCCGTTATCTTTGAAGTGTTTCAAAGCTTTTTCTACTTGTCTTGCACCATCGATGTTTAAAATACCAACTGTTGGTTTTTCGATACCACAAGATTTAGCTGCGATAACACCTGCAACAGCATTTCTTACCATAGCTTTTGTTCTTTCTGTATCACTAGTTCCTGTTGTAGTAGCTAAGAACATTTCTTTGCCAGTACCAGGAGTAATTACTCTACCAACTGTTGAAACACCAATAGGGAAGTTGTAGTGAAGAGTTACACATGCTTGAATTTCGCCACTGTCTAGTAATTCTTCCATCTTCTTGTACATGTCTTCATCGTTATCAACTTCGTAAGTTTCATGTTCATCATCAACTTTTTCACCGATAACAACTACTTCAAAAAGATCAGAATCAGCTAATTCAATAGCTTTTTTCATGTTTTCAACACCGTGTTCACTACCTAAAGTAGTAAGACCAATTTTTACTTTCTTACCAAATTTTCCGCTTTCGATAGCTTCAGATATTTCAAGAAATACTTCGGAAATTTTTTTATTATCCATGTCTACACCTCTATTCTGCTAAAAGATTTTCAGCTAGTTTTCTCATGGATTCTGCGATTACTTTCTTAATTTGATCCTTTTCTGATTCAGATGAAACTGATGATTCATCTTCCATTTTACCATCATTTCTTTCCATAACGATAGATACACCATCAAATAAGTTAGTCATTCTACCTAGGAACAAACTACCTTTACCAACGAACATTACTCTGTTGTAATCTCCTTCAGTTAAGTCTTTGATAGCATGTCCTGCATAAGGAATTCCTGATGGGATGTGTCCTTGTGTTGGAGCCCAACCTACTAAGCCTTTATCTTTAATAAAATTAGCTAATTCTTTTCTATCTAAGTCTCCTTGTTTAACAGCAAGGGCAGCAATCATCTTATAGTTAGCTTCAGGAACATTTCCAGCTCCAGCAGGTTTAGTGATGTCTGGGTTTTGCATTTCTACAGAGTATTTATCTACATCAGTAATCTTTAATCCATTTTCTTCTAATGAATGAGATACTAAGCTTGAGATAACTGCTTGTGGTGAAGAACCAGTCTTAACAGTGTGACGTCCTACGATGTCAGTTCTTAATACTGGGTGAACACCATCATTTTCAGAGATTAATATTGCAAATCCACCAACTACGTCTTCAAGAACTGGGAAGCCCTTTTTAACGTGGTCTTTAGCGTTCATACCTAATTTAGCAGTTGAACCACCTGCTACTACCATAACATTCTTATAAACACCAGATTTAACTAAAGCACTTGCTTCGATTAATGAGTGAATAGGAGCTGCACAGAATCCTCTTGTATCAGAGCCTGTTGCATTTTGTAATCCTACGATTTCAGCGATTGATTTAGCGAAGTTACCGCCACCTCTTTGGTTAACGTCTCCGCAGGCTTCTTCTGAACATTCGATTACATAATCTATATCATCTCTATTAATGTCGTTCTTAGTAACTAATTCTACAGCTGCTAGTACACCTGAAGCTTTTACTACTAAGTTTTCGAACATTGTGTGAGCGCTTAAGTTTACGTCGATATCATGAGCTGCTTTGATATAACCACAAACTTTTCCGTCATGGTATAAAGCTTCTGCCATGTGAGTGTCGAATAATTCTTGAGCATTTGAAATATCAGATCCTTTTAAGTGACCAAAATATGGTTCTAAAATAGGATATTCTTTTTCGATAACTGGTTTGATTTCGTTTACGAATTCTTCAGAAAGTTTTACTAAGTCGAATGCATCACACATTTGTAATAGGGCAATGAATACATCTTGTTTTACGATTTTACCCATTTTACCATCAGCCTTACCTTCTTCGTAAGAGTGATCAGTAAATGGCATTTCGTAATTTTCAAGTTCTTGAGGAGATACATTTCCTATATAAACTTGGTTAGGAAGATATTTTACTACCTCATCAAAACTTCTAATGTGTTTTCCAACTTCTTGTAAGAATTCAGAATCTGGGTTTACTACTCTTTCAGTTTGACATGTTGATCCGTTTTGGATAATCATATCAGGAGTGTTGACTAATACATAGCCAGCTCCCTTTAGTACTGGAAAATTCATCTGTTAACTATTCTCCTTTATTATTTATTTATATTTGAATTAGTCTTCAAAAACTGTTTGATCTTCTACCTCTGTAGTTAAAGCGTTTAATGCTTTCATAACAATCTTTTTACGAAGACTATATTCTTCTTCTTTAGTTAATGCTGGGTTTCCTAATGGGTGAGGAATAGCAATAGCTGGAACAATTCTGTTAGCACCTACTGTTAATGAAATAGGAGTAACTGTACAAATATGAACAACAGGAAGTCCTGTACGTTCAATTGCTTTTACCATCGTTGCACCGCAACGTGTACAAGTACCTCAGGTACTAGTAAGAACAACTGCGTCTACGTTGTCAGCTAATAATTTTTCACCAATTTCTGTACCGAAAGCATCAGCGTTAGCTACGGCTGTACCGTTACCTACTGTTGAATAGTAAGTTTCGTGTAATGAACCAATAACGCCTTCTTTTTCGAATTCTCTCATAACATCGATAGGAGTAACTCTATCTCCATCTTCGTTAGCGTATACTGGGTCGTATCCACCGTGAGCTGTTTCAGAGTTTTCAGCTGTTAAATCATCAATTCCAGAGAAATCATAAGAACCGTATTTAGTTGCTGATGAAGATTCGATGTGATCTGGGTTTCCTTTTGGAACAGTACCACCAGAAGTTACAAGAGCGATTCTTGCTTTTGATAAATCTTTGATAGCTTTACCAGGTTCAACTCTGTCGAATGCAGGCATTGGATATTCTGTTTCGAATTCTTCGCCATTAATTTTCTTAATAAGCATTTCAACAGCTCTTTGAGAACCGATTTTGTCTGCAAAGAAGTTAACACGAACTCCTCTTTCAATATATCCTTCTTCTTTAGGAGCACCGATTTCTTCTCCCTTAGCAACCTTAGGACCTAATTTACCGATTTTCTTCATAGCGTCTCTCATACCAGCGGCACTATTCTTAGTTTCTACGATATAAACGTCCTTTTTGTACATATCTGCACCTGGGTTTTCAGGATACATACCTGTTAATACAGGGATATTTAATTCTTCTTTAACTGCTTTTGCAACAGTACCAGCAGCAACACCGTATCTACCAGCGTTAAATGCAGGACCAGTTACTACGAAGTCTGGATTAGCTTCTTTAATCATATCCAATACTTCTTTTTGAGCAGCTTCCATATTTTCACCGAAATATGAGTCACCACATACTACAGTTCTAACTACTTCAAACTCATCTCCCAATTTACTATCTAATTGAGCTGAGATAGGAGGTAATTCTTCTGCTATAAATGGTTTTGTATCAGCTTTTTCTTCTCCACCAATACCAGCGAAGAATTGGTTTATATAATGAACAACTTTAATTTTATCCATTAAGCTTACTTCCTTTCTTTATAAAAATTTACAATAATCGCTTCTGATATCGTTCATTTCCTCAGCGATTTCATCAACGTCAAGAACCATTTCCATCATACCAACTTGTTCATCATAAACGTCAGCATCGAATTGTTCTTTACATTCTTCTTCTACAACATGGTAAACTAACAATCCAAGTTCAACGCCTGCTAATGGGCCTGCGAATGTTGGGTCACCTGCTGTTACTGTTTCAGCTGCAAGACCTGCAGCTTCAGCTTCTGCGGCACCTAGAAGAACCACTACGTTTTCAGCTCCGTATTGTTCAGCGAAGTCTTTAACTCTCTTTTGGTTTTCTAAGTCCATAGCTCCTGCACTAGTTCAGACGAAACATTCTGTAGATGAGAAAATTACTTCTGTGTTAGGAACTGTGTTTACACATGTTTCAATTGCAAGACCTGGAATTCCGTCACGGTCTCCAATTATGATAACTTTTTTATTTTCTAAAAATCCCATAACTATCCTTTCTTAAGTTTATATTTTGTTTATATTTTGAATAAATCTTTTTATTAATTAATAAGTTTTTGCTGTTAATCTGTTGAATCCAGTTTCGTTAGTAGCTCCTGTGATTGCTTGGATTTCTACTTCGATAGTACCGTCATCTTTTAATGCTCCATCAGATCCACCAGCGATAGTGTCAACGAATTGGATGTGACCAATTACTTTGTCCATCTTTGGTAAAGTGATGAATTGGTTAGCATTACCACCAGTTACTACTGCGTTTGCAGCTGGGTCAGCGTCAGCTAATGATTGAGAAGCACCGTCACGTCCTGCATATTCATCAGTGATGATAACAGTTTTGATTCCTTTGCCTTCAATCTTCTTACAGTTCATGATTAAGTCAGTATCTGGGTTACCGAAACCTTCTTGTGATACGATAGCAGCCTCAGCTCCTAAGAATTCACAAAGTTTTGCAGTCATGTCAGAGTGTCTAACTTTATCCATCAAGTATACATTTTCGTTAGTAATTACAACTCCTAAGAAGTTGATTGATTTACCGTGTTCTTTGTATAATTCTCTGATTACACCGTTGTTTAAGTGAACGTAAGTTGGGTTTTTGTCACAAGCACTTACACAGTTACCTGAACAAATAGCTCCGTCCATAATTTCAGTTGGGTACAAGAAAGTTGGAATAATTTTCTTAGCGTCAACGCCATAAACATAAGTGTCGTGTAATAAACCTTGAGTTTGTAACATGTAAACATATACAACTTTTGGTAATTCTGGATATTGTTTAACTTGTTCTAAGATTGGAAGAGTTTCGAATGTTTCCCATTCATCTGCTTCTAAGTCTTTTGCTAATCTACCAATAAAATCAGTGATTCTTAAACCAGCCATTCTAACTCCAGCTTCGTGATTGTGTTGTTTAACACCTTCAACTGGTTCGATAGTTACTACTAAGTTAACTGTCTTAGAGAATGGAGTGTATTCAGCACCTAAACCTGACATGTCGATGATACCTTCTTGGAATCCTACGATTTTACCTGTTGTAACAACAGCGATGTCTTTAAGAGCGATTGTTTTTCCTGAACCAACAGGATCAACTTTGTTTAATAATCCTGGGAATATTTCTCCACCTTCAACTTTAACTCTTGGTTCGTTAACATCCTTAACTGGTGTTATACGAGTGCTTTCACCTGGATGAGCAATATCAAAATCAATTGATTCTAGGTGTTCGTCATCAGCTACACCTGATACATCTGCTAATTCTTTCTTATTAAGATACAAAATGTGGTCTTCGATTCTTGACTCACCTTCATCAAAGATGATGTCTTTAATAAAAATCTTACCTAATTCAAGACGCATATCTTAACCTCCTATTATATTTTTTATTTTAAACTCAATAGGGGAATGCCCCCTAATGAGTTTTTAACTAATTTACTTCTACTTTAATCTAGCTTCAGATTAGTTGTAGTGTTTTTGGATCATTGCTTCTATGTTTTCCAAATTAGCGTCATCTTTATTGATTTCATCAATTTTTTGACCATCTTTGTACATTAACATAGTTGGTAATCCTAATACTTGTTGTTTAATAGCAACTCTTCTAGCTGAAGTAATGTTTAGTGAACAGAATTTAATTTTGTCACCGTATTTTTCAGCTAATTCATGAACGCCTGGCATAAGAGCCTTACATGGTTCACATCCGTCACTCCAGAAGTCTACGAATACTAATCCTTCAGCTTCTAATACTTCTGGTTCAAAAGTTTTCTTGTCTAATTCTAACATTTCAAATGCCTCCTAAAATTTTTATATTAATATTCTATCCAAAGTTTGGCTAATAATATCGAAATCGACAACTCTAAAATCATCTAAGATTTCAGCTGGCCATCTCTTTGGTTTAGAAATATTCATAAACTTAGTTGCAGTGTTGATACATTCCTCAATCATTAATAAAGAATCCGTATCAAATTTGTCACCCTTTTCCAAAATAACCGACCTAAAAACCGTTTCGTTTGGTTTTACTGATCCATAAAGTGGGTGAGTGACTAGGCGATAATTTTGATGAATTAAATCGCGTGCTTTTTTCAAAATGCCAATGTAGTCGATATCAATATATTCAACCTTTACATCAGTTCTTTTGATAGCATCTTTAAAATATTCATTGTTTGTGATTAATAACATCTTTTACCCTACCTGTCTTTTGATTCGTTATAAGCTATCTTTCTAGCTCAATATTATTATATAACAAAATCGGTCAAATGTAATCATATATAGGAAATCATAATAACCGCTCATAAAAAATAACAAAATGCTTTAATGTATAAAATTCATTTTGTTAAAACCAAAACATTGATTATTAAATAAAAAATAGAATTATTTTCTAAATAATAAAGCGATTACAATCATCCAATCGCTATATGATAGACAATTCTCTGCTCTTATATTATAATTTACTCATAAGTTAATGTCAAATACAGTTATATTATATAGAAGAAAATGGAGGACAAATAAAAATGGGAACTAATTTACAAGAAATGTTTAAAAAACTTCCTCAAGTTTCAGAAATTCTTGAATCTGAAGAAATTTTGAATGCATATAATGATTATCCGGAAAGCTTAATCAAAGATTCTGTAAGAGAAGCCATAGAATTTTTTAGAAATAGAATATTAAATAAAGAAGAATTTGATTTTTATAATAAAGATGTAATAGACAAAGCCTTTGATTTAATGGATAAAAATTTCTCTCCATCGTTGAAACCTGTAATTAATGCAACGGGAGTTATTTTACATACTAATCTAGGCAGATCATTATTAAATGAAAAAGTTGTAGATAACTTATGTAAAATCGCAGGGAATTATTCTAACTTAGAGTACGACTTAGATGAAGGCAAAAGAGGCTCCAGATATGTTCATGCTGTAGAACTTTTAAAAAGAATCACAAAAGCAGAGGATGCTGTAGTTGTAAATAATAATGCGGCTGCTGTTTTTCTTGCTTTAAATACTTTAGCTCAAAACAAACAAGCTATTATAAGTAGAGGAGAACTTGTTGAAGTCGGGGGATCTTTTAGGATATCTTCAATTATGGAAAAATCTGGTGCAAAATTAGTAGAAGTTGGTTCCACTAACAAAACGCACTTATACGATTATGAAGACAATATTAACGAAGAAACTGCTCTTATAATGAAAGTTCATACTTCCAATTATTCTGTAGTAGGATTTAGCGAAAGTGTAAGTGGAGATGAATTGAGAGATTTGTGTGATCAGAAAGGCATACATTTAATAGAAGATTTGGGTTCAGGTTCACTTATAGATTTGTCTAAATTTGGATTAAGTTATGAAAGAACAGTAAAAGACTGTATTAATGAAGGAATTGATTTAGTTTCATTCTCTGGAGATAAAATTTTAGGTGGCCCTCAAGCGGGTATCATAGTAGGGAAGAAAGAATTAATATCCCAAATTAAAAAGAATCAACTATTGAGAGCTTTCAGGGTTGATAAGTTCACTTTAGGAGCTTTAGAAGAAACGCTTAAATTGTACTTAGACGATGAAAAAGCTATTGGAAATATTCCGACTTTGAAGATGATTTCTATGCCAAGAGAAGAAATTTTAAGAAAAGCAGAAAAATTGAAGAGCATGATTGAACAAGAAGTTAAATTAAACATGGAAATAGTAGAATCACAAAGTGAAGTTGGTGGTGGGGCATATCCACTTGACAGGTTAAATTCGTATTCTATTGCCATAAAACCAGAGATGAAGGTTTCAGAATTTGAAAGAAGACTTAGATTATCTGATGAACATATTATAGGAACGGTTCATGATAATACTTTCTTTATGGATTTAAGATGTGTTTTCGAAAAAGATTTTGATAGAATTGTAAATGTGATAAAAACTAATACACTATAGAGAAAATTAGGGAAACTCCGGGTTTGTAATTCGGAGTTTTTTGATTTTTTTGACAAAATTTTTATAAAAATTGTGGGAAAATATTTACAAAGTTAGAATTAATATGTTATAATGACTAAAAAGGAAATGAACCTTGTTTTTTTAATGCTTATTGTTTTTATGTAAAAATTTCGTAAATAAAAATATTTTTAATTTTACATATATTGGAAAACGATACACTAAATAACATTAATCAATCAAAAAACTGATAGGGGGTAAATTATGAAACAAAAGTATAACATAGGTCAGGTAATCACCTATGCTGGAGCATTTATTGCATTACTTATCGGCTCCGGATTTGCAACGGGCCAGGAAATTTTACAATTCTTTTCTTCATACAGATTATATGGATTAATTGGGATTATGATTTGTTTTGGACTGTTTACGTTTGCAGGATTATCGTTCTTAAATGATGGTTATTATTCAAAGTTTGATAAACCAAATGAAATTTACAAATTGATGTGTGGCAATAAAATTGGAACAATCGTAGACTATTACGCAGTATTCTTTATTTTCTTATCTTACACAGTTATGATTGCTGGTGCACAAGCCACAGCTGTTCAACACTTCAATGCTCCAAAATATGTCGGAGGAGCTATTATGGCGGCAGCTGTAATTCTTGTTGTAATGTTAGGATTGGGAAAAATTGTCGATGTTATTGGAAAAATTGGTCCAGTTATAGCTATTATGGCTATTATAATAGGGCTTATCTCAATTTTTATGAATATGGATAAATTGGGAAGTAGTTTGGATTTGATGGGTCAACTAGTTGAATCTGGTAAAGTTAAAGTAGCTAGTAAAAACTTCTTTCTATCAGCGGGATCTTATGTTGGATTTAATATGATATGGTTAGTTGCATTCTTAGCTGAAGTCGGTAATAAGACAAAAAGCCTTAAAGATGCAGAAGCAGGAGTTTTTGTTGGGTCTACAGGATTTTCAGTTGCGATATTTATTATGAGTATAGCAATCATATTATCAATTCCTGATTTGTACAACTCACAAATTCCGGTTTTAGTATTAGCAGGAAAAATTAATCCAATTCTTGCGACGGTGTTCTCAATATTTATAATGTTAGGTATATTTACAACATCAGTTCCATTGTTGTGGACAGTAACAGGAAGATTCTTTGATGAAGGAACTAAAAAATATAAAATTTTTACTTTAATAGCAGGAGTAGTTGGTGCAGTTATTGGATTAACTTTGAAATTTGACTCTTTAGTAAACATAGTATACGTTGTTAATGGATATATCGGAATGGTTCTATTAGCATGGATGATTATTAGAAGCGCAACAGGAAAAGCTAAAAAACAAAGAATGGAAGCAGCTCAAAGAAACAATATTGAATTTGAAGATTAAAATTAGGTCAGCGATTTATTTCGCTGACTTTTTTCGTGGGTTTTATTTATAAAAATTTACTATTAATCGGATAAATATATAACGATATAGTTTAATATAAATCCTGAAAATAAACAAAAAAACAGCCTACAAAGAGGCTGTTTTTCTTTTAAATAATAATAAGAAGAATATTCACTTTTAAGTGAAATGTTAGATTTTATAAAAATTTGCAATAATCGCTTCTGATATCGTTCATTTCTTCAGCGATTTCATCAACGTCAAGAACCATTTCCATCATACCAACTTGTTCATCATAAACGTCAGCATCGAATTGTTCTTTACATTCTTCTTCAACAACATGGTAAACTAACAATCCAAGTTCAACGCCTGCTAATGGGCCTGCGAATGTTGGGTCACCTGCTGTAACTGTTTCAGCTGCAAGACCTGCAGCTTCAGCTTCTGCGGCACCTAGAAGAACCACTACGTTTTCAGCTCCGTATTGTTCAGCGAAGTCTTTAACTCTCTTTTGGTTTTCTAAGTCCATAGCTCCTGCACTAGTTCAGACAAAGCATTCAGTACTTGAGAAAATTACTTCTGTATTTTCTACTGTATTTACACATGTTTCAATTGCAAGACCAGGAATTCCGTCACGGTCTCCAATGATTATAACTTTTTTATTTTCTAAAAAACCCATAATACATCCTTTCTTTATTTTAAAATATATTTTTCATTCAATAAGCAGAATGAAATTACCACAATCGAACGCCTATCGTTCGTTGACACCATAATAATATCATAATAAAAAAAAATTGCAAATTTCATAACAGAAATCTGCAATTCTTTTATAGAAAATTTCAATAAATGAAAATTAGAATTTATCTACGTATTTTTCAGCTTGAGTAGCAGCGATAGCACCGTCTGCAGCAGCTGTAACTACTTGGCGTAGAGTTTTTTGTCTAACATCACCAGCTACATATACGCCTTCAACGTTAGTGTGCATTTCTTGGTCAGCTAATACATATCCGTATTCATCTAATTCTATTTTACCTTTGAATACATCAGAGTAAGGAATAGTACCTACGAATACGAATACACCCATTGTTCCGTCATCTTCGTCACAGTGGTATTCTTCTTCATTTCCTGATTCTTTGTCAACCATAACGATTGATTCCAAGATTCCTTCACCTTTGATTTCTTTAATAGAAGTATTGAATCTCATAGATAAATTATCGCATTCTTTTGCTTCATCTTCTGCAGTCTTATCACATTTCAAGTGATCTCCTCTAACTAATAAAGTAACTTTTCTAGCGAATTTTGTTAAGTAAGTAGCTTCTTCAACTGCAGAGTTACCGCTACCAACAACAAATACTTCTAAGTCAGTAAAGAAATCTGCATCACAAGTTGCACAGTAAGATACACCTTTACCTGTGAATTCTTTTTCACCAGGGCATCCTAATTTTCTTGGAGCAGCACCAGTAGCAATAATAACAGATTTAGCTTCTAACACATCTCCATTTTTTAATGTAAGTTTTTTTACTTTGTCAGAAAAATCAACATCAACAACATCTGCTCTTCTAATTTCAAGACCGAAGTTGTCAATTTGGTCAGCCATTTTTTTAACTAAGCTAGGGCCAGATTCTCCAACAATTCCGCCAGGATAGTTTTCAATAGAATCAGTAGTAGTGATTTGTCCACCAGTTTTTTCTTTTTCAACTATCAAAGTGTTCATTTTTGCACGTGCAGCGTAAAGACCAGCTGATAAACCAGCAGGACCTGCACCAATAATAATTAAATCATACATGTAAATTCACTCCTTAAATTTCTTTAGAGTAACAACTCTGTTAATAATAATATCACAAACACTAAAAAAAATCACTATTGCGCTATTAGTAACGAAGGAAAAAATAATTATAACAAAAATGTAACAATTAAACTGTTATCACAATATAGCAATTAGTTTACAATAAAACGATAAATATTTGTAAACAAATAAAAATTTTAGTAAAGTTATTGCATTTTACTAAAAACATAGTATAATAATAGTTAAGAGATATGAAAAGATTTTCATAGGTGATTTGGTTAGTATTACTTATTCAAGCAAAAGCATTAATTTGTTTATTAATCCAGGGTAAAACCGATAAATTGCTTGAGATAAGCAAATTTGAGAGAAAATTTGTTGTATCATAATATAATCACAATAAAGGTTTTCAAGTATCTCAAAAAAATTTAAGGAGGAAATATTATGGATCAAAAAGCATTAAACGATACCATAGTGGCCATCAATAGTTTTCTAAGTAACAACATATTATTGATCGCACTTTTAGGTTGTGGTATATTCTACACAATTTATTCAAAAGGCGTTCAATTTAGAAAATTAGGCGCAGCATTTAAACAAACTTTTGGAGGAGTTTTCTCAAAAGAAAAGAAATCTGAAGATGAAGGAGTATCTTCATTCCAAGCCTTAGCAGTAGCAATCGCAGCTCAAGTAGGTACTGGGAACGTTGCAGGTGTTGCAACAGCAATCATGGCAGGTGGTCCAGGAGCGATTTTCTGGATGTGGCTTGCAGCTATATTAGGTATGGCAACAATCTATGCGGAAGCAACTTTAGCACAAAAATTTAGAGAAAAAGATGACGAAGGTAACTACGTCGGAGGTCCTGCTTTTTACATTAAAAACGGTATTGGACCAACTCATCCTGGATTAGCAAAAGTAATGTCAACAGCATTTGCAATTTTAATTGTAATCGCATTAGGATTTGTAGGAAACATAGTTCAATCAAACTCAATCGCAACAAGTGTTGTAGCAGCTACTGGTGGTAAACTTAATCCTATTATTGTAGGTATTGTAGTTGCAGTATTAGCTGGTGGAGTATTCATTGGTGGTATTAAGAGAATTGCAAACTTTGCTCAATTAGTAGTTCCAATCATGGCATTGATTTATATCATTGCTGCAATAATAATGATGGTTAAGTTCCATGATAAAATTGGACCAGCTTTCAAACTTATATTTGAAGCAGCATTTAACCCCGAAGCAGCTCTTGGTGGTGCATTAGGTATCACAATTAAAGCCGCAGCATCAAAAGGTGTTGGTAGAGGATTATTCTCTAACGAAGCTGGTATGGGTTCTACACCACACGCTCACGCTACAGCTCATGTAGCTCACCCTGTATTACAAGGTTACACAGCTATGGTAGGTGTATTTATTGATACTATGGTTGTTTGTACAGTAACAGCTTTAATGATTTTAGTAACAGGTGCATGGACAGATAAAGGCCTTAATGGAGCATTAGTTACACAAGAAGCTTTCACTAGAGCTTTTGGAGCAACCGGAACGGTTTTATTGGCAGTAGCATTAGGATTCTTCGCATTCACTACAATAGTTGGATGGTATTACTTTGGTGAAACTAACATCAGATTCTTATTCGGTCATAAAGGTTTGTGGCCATACAGAATATTAGTATTATTATGTATAGTTGCAGGTTCTTTACAAGAAGTAGACTTAGTATGGAATACAGCTGACTTAACAAACTCACTAATGGTAATCCCTAACATTATTGCTATAATTATGCTTCATAAACACGTTAAGAATATGAGCATACATTATGAAACAAATGGCAAGAAAGGTTCACTATAAAATAACTCAAGATTTATTTATAAGATATAAAAAACATCACTATTGTGGTGTTTTTTATTTGGCTAAAATTTGATCCAATAAGATAAAGTTTAATATGTGCTAGTAAAATTAAAAAAATTTGATGCGGTAAATGATAAAAGTTAATAGAATAGATTATAACCTTGCAAAACATAGAAACGAGAGTAATAGTAATAGAAAAATTGCAAAAAAATTACCAGCTATAAGCTGGTAAGGTATGTAAGCACACCCGAGTCTGTTAAAAAAAGCGGAGGCGATCCTTAACAGTTAGCTCAAAATAGGCACCCTCACATCACACAGAAATAACTGCTTATGGCTGCTACCTTCCGATCCTGACCAGGTTCACAGGTTCCTGTTGCGTGAGACCCACTTCTCAACACCACTTGTTAAGTTCATACCAGCACTTTTAATCCCTCGCTCGGGAATTCAATCCTGCTGTAGCGATTGCAGGTTACAGGGCATCGCTAATTCCCCATCTAGTGCATGGCGGAGAGTAAGGGATTCGAACCCTTGAAACACGTGAATGTTTACATGATTTCCAATCATGCTCCTTCGGCCAACTCGGACAACTCTCCATATATCATATTGTTAAATTATAATATGATAATTAATATTTGTCAAATTTTAACAAAACTTACATTAATAAATTTAAAGCTTCAAATATCAATCAAATATCTATAATATAATAGAGTACAATCAAAAAAATGGTATGCCTAAATAGACATACCACATAAAATTCTATTTATTTTTTCTTTTTGATTGCGTTTATTATAGATAGTAGGATTACTGAACCTAATATTGCAACTAAAACGCTGTAAATGTTAAAACCATTTACTCCGCTTTTTCCGATAATGCTCATTACCCAGCCACCAATTGTAGCTCCGACAATACCGCAAAGAATGTTAGCGCCTGCTCCCATACTTGCATCATTACCAGTTATTTTAGAGCCTATCCATCCAGCTAATGCTCCTACTATAATCCATGAAAAAATTCCCATATATAATACCTCCTTGTAAACTATAATTTCTTACAGTGTTATTTATACCCTCATTTTATTGATTATAAACATAAATTGAAAAAAATATTACCATAAATGTAAAATAAACGATAATAAAATGATAAATTTTTGTAAAACGCTTATTATAAAAGAAAAAATATAGTAAAATTAAGTATAAGAGGTGTTTTAATGATTTATGCGGTTATAGATATAGGATCAAATACAATTAGATTGTCTGTATACAAAGTGATTGATGATGAAGTAAAGAATTTATTTAATGAAAAATCCAGTGCTTCTCTAGCGTCATTTATCGAAAAAGGGATGATGAATGAACATGGAATTCAAAAATTAATAAATACTTTGAAAGAGTTTAAGAATTTGATTTCAAATTTTGAAGATATTTCCGATACATACGCAATAGCGACAGCTTCTATTAGAAATTCATGTAATAGAAGAGAGATTATTGAGAGAGTTCGCACAGAAGTTGGTATGGATATTGAGATTGTAAGCGGAGAAGAAGAGGCGAAGTTATCGTTTTTAGGTTCTGGAATTGATGCCAAAAGCGGAATTTTGACTGATATAGGTGGAGGAAGTAGCGAAATTGTAGTTTTCGAACAGGGAAAAGTAGTTAGTACTTATAGTTTGAATATAGGTTCTTTGGTTGCTTTTGATAATTTTTCAAAAGGACTATTCATCAATAAAGATGAAAAAAAGTTACTAGAAGATGATATTAAGTTAATGTTAGCGTCCAATAATTTAAATAGAGTTCAACATGAAATTGTTTGTGCAGTTGGTGGAAGTGCTAGAGCTTGTCTAAAGCTTTACAATGAGTATTACGACAAAGAATCAGGAAATGTTATTATTACTTTAGATGGTCTAAAAAATCTGATCAATTCTCTAATTGATATGGAAGAAAGAGAAAAGATGAAGTTGATTTTGAAGGTTAAAGCTGATAGGATTCACACACTAATTCCAGGAATGGTAATTTTGTATAGAATAGCTAAATATTTTTATGCAGATTTGATTAGAGTCAGCATGACAGGTATTAGAGAAGGATTTGTATATAATAAAATATTAGAAAGGGGTTAATATGAACGATATTTCATTTACTCAGAATAGAGAATTATCGTGGCTTAAATTTAACGAGAGAGTGCTGGAAGAAGCAGCTGATAAAGATGTTGAGTTATTTGAAAGGTTGAAGTTTTTTTCTATTTTTGATACGAATTTTGAAGAATTTTTCATGGTAAGGGTTGGAAGTCTTACCGACATCAATGATATGAAAAAAAAGGTGATTGACAACAAATCTCTTATGAGTGCAAAAGAACAGCTAGATTGTATTATGGATCATTCAAAGCTGTTATATGAAAAAAAAGATTCTGTTTATGAAGATTTAAGACAAGACTTAAAAAAAGAAAATGTAACTATTTGCAAAGTTGAGGATTTGGATGATAAGGAAAAAAGGCTCGTTTATTATTACTTTAATTCTACAATAGCTCCGATTTTAAGCTTTCAGATAGTTGACAGGGTTCATCCTTTTCCGCAAATTCCTAATCTAGCGATTGTCGTATTATTTCAATTATCATCAGATTCAAAAAACAAAAAACAATTTATGGGATTAATCCAAGTTCCAGATAAATTAAAACGATATGTAAAATTATCTGATACTAGGGTTGTTTTAATTGAAGATATTATAAGGGAATTTGGACAAGAAATATTTGATAATTATAATTGTGAATCCAAGTATATTTTATCAGTAACTAGAAATGCCGATATAGAATATGATGACGAGGATTTGGAATTTGACGATGATTATAGGTCTTACATGAAGAAGATGATTAAACTGAGAAAAAGACTTAGACCTGTAAGGCTTGAAATAAATGAATTTCCAAATGAAGATACAAAAGAGTTTTTATTGAAAAATTTGAATTTGACAGAACATCGAATGTTTGTTACTAAAAGTCCTATGAGATGTGGATTTTTGTTTGATTTGGTGTATGACATGCCAAAAGATGTGATTCAAAAATACACTTATGAAGACTTCTCTCCACAAGATTCTTCTATGTTTTCTAAGGAAAAATCTGTTATCGAGCAAGTTTACGACAGAGATTTGTTTTTATCATTTCCTTATGAATCAATTGATCCATTTATAAGGCTATTGAATGAGGCAGCTGAAGATGAATCTGTAGTTTCTATCAAGATTACAATTTACAGGTTGGCAAAGGATTCTGAAATAACAAAAGCTTTGATAAAAGCAGCTGAAAATGGAAAAGAAGTTGTAGTTCTAATGGAATTGAGAGCTAGATTTGACGAGGAAAATAATATTTTATGGTCTTCTAGACTAGAAAATGCTGGATGTAGAATAATTTACGGTTTTGACCATTATAAGTGTCACTCTAAGGTTTGTTTGATTACCAAAATTAAAGATGACAAAATTTCATATATAACACAAATTGGGACAGGAAACTATAACGAAAAAACTTCGAAACTTTATACTGACTTCTCATATATGACAACTCGACAAGAAATCGGAGAAGATGCAAAGGAACTTTTCGATAATTTCTTGATAGGGAATTTGAATGGTGAATACAAGCATTTGATGGTAAGTCCCCATTCTATGCAAATAGGATTAGATAAATTAATCGATGAGCAAATAGAAAAAGCAAAATTTTCAGATGATGGATATATTAGGCTAAAAATGAATTCAATTTCGGATAGAAAATTAATTGATAAGCTATCCAAGGCTTCTTGCAAAGGAGTAAAGATAGATTTGCTAGTGAGAGGAATTTGTTGTATAGTTCCTGGAGTTAAAGACAAGACTGAAAATATAAATGTTTATCAAGTTGTTGGAAGATTTTTGGAACATCATAGAGTTTATCAATTTGGTAAAGGGGAAAACTGCAAAGTTTACATTTCCTCAGCCGATTTTATGACTAGAAATATCAGAAAAAGAGTTGAAGTTGCTGTTCCAATTTACGATGATTTCATTAAGCGTAGAATATTGAATTTTATGGATATTATGTTTGCCGATGATGTTAAAATTAGAAAATTAAACACAGATAAAACATATTCAAAAGTTGAAAATAATGAGGGAAAAATTGCCCAAGAAGTTCTAATAGATATGGCAAAACAAAATTCAAATAAAAAAGTAAATATCGCTGATGAGAACAACAGGGTTATTAACTCAAATTCAAAAGAAAATATACAAAATAATGATTATAGCAAAAAAATCAGCTTGATTGATAGGATTAAGAATTTCTTCAAAAACTTGACACATTAATAAATTATATGAGAATATTTAGGTATAATTTTTAATGGGGTGAAATTATGACAGAAAAAAAAGTTCCTAATTTTTTGATTGAATCAAATACAGGAAGTAATATAAAAAACATCGTTGGTATTGTAAGCGGCAAGGGTGGAGTAGGAAAAAGCCTTGTTACTTGTTTATTGGCCAACGAAATGTCAAAAAAAGGATATAAGGTTGGTATTATGGATGGAGATATAACAGGGCCATCTATACCAAAATATTTTGGTTTGACTGAAAAAGCGACTGCTGATTCAGAAGGTCACATTAATCCAGTTACTACATCAAATGGAATTAAAGTTATTTCTATGAATTTAATGCTTCCAAATGATGATGATGCAGTTATTTGGAGAGGACCTGTGATTGCAGGTGTTGTTAAACAATTTTATCAAGATGTAAATTGGGGAGATTTAGATTATTTATTTGTGGATATGCCACCAGGAACTGGTGATGTTCCATTGACAGTATTTCAATCAATTCCAATCAAGGGAATTGTTGTAGCTATGTCTCCATCAGGACTTGTTAAAATAATCGTGAAAAAAGCATTGCACATGGCAAAAATGATGGGCAAAAAAGTTATAGGCGTTGTGGAAAACATGAGTTATTTAGAATGCCCTGATTGTGGAAAACACATCGAAGTATTTGGTACTAGTACAGTTGATAAAATTGCACAAGAAGAAAACATCGATGCGGTTTGCAAGCTTCCAATCAATCCAGAAATTTCAAAATTAACTGAATCTGGAAAGATAAATGAAGTTGGAACAAATTATTTGGAAAATATTACCAATAAAATTGAAAACTTATAGAAAACAAAACTGACTAGCTTGATTGATTTTCGGGCTAGTTTTTTTATAAAAAGCTGTAAATATCATAAAAGCAACCACTGGTTGCGTAATTTCAAATCAAAGTTTGTAGAATTCAACTGCATAATTTCATAAAATTAAATTAATAAAAACAAGGAGGTTTGAAATGATATTAAGCGAAAAAATAATTCTTTTAAGAAAAAAGAACAATTTAACACAAGAAGAACTTGCAGAAAAATTAGGAGTAAGTAGACAGTCTGTATCAAAATGGGAGATGGGTAACTCAATTCCAGATATCAATAAGATCATTCAATTGAGTGATGTTTTTGGAGTAAAAACAGATTATTTATTAAAAGATGATATTTCTGACATTGAGTATTCTGATGATAGTGTTGAAGAGTTGGAGCACAAAAAGATGATTACAGCAGAAGATGCTAATGATTTTATGAATGCGTATGAAGAATTCTCAAACGATGTTGCAGATAGCGTTAGTTTATTCATAATGTCTCCAATAGCAATTTTGGCTACACAAATCATAGCACTGACAACGAATATAATTAGTGAAGATTCTTTCCAAATAGCAGGCGCTGTAATCTTATTTATTTTAGTTGCTATAGGTGTATACAAGTTACTAGTGAAATCACACTTAATCAAAAAATACGATTTTATTTCACAAGAAGCGTTTAATTTATCATACGGAGTTAAAGGAATTGTAGAAAAGAAGAAGGAAGAGACTGAACAAAGAGATAAAAATGCCATAGCTTTTGCTGTGATTATGTATATTTTATGTGTAGTTCCTGTTATACTCGTATCTTTAACAGAGAGTGAAATACTTCAATTATCTTCTGTGATATTGTTATTAATTATAGTATCAGTAGCGACAAATATTTTAATTAAAAAGCTTTCGGTAATTTCAAGCTATAATATGTTGCTTCAAGTCGAAGATTATACTCTTAAAAACAAAAAAATAAGAGAAAAGACAAGTGGATACGTAACAGCTTATTGGGTTATAATTGCAGCGATATATGTTATGGTTAGTTTATACACAAATAGGTGGGAAATTACTTGGGTGATTTTTGCAGCAGGAGCAATTTTATTTGTAGCATTTTATTCAATATTAAAATCTCATTTCAAAAATCAAATGAAATAACATAAAAAACATTCTCTGTTAGTGAGCAACAACTCAAAACAGAGAATGTTTTTGTTTTTTATAAATCGCTTACTGTAGTATCATCGACTCCATCTTTTTTCACCGTATTTTCATCTACTTCAGATTCTTTTTCATCTTTTAGGTCAAGAATTTCCATAAATTCTTTTCCTGTGATGGTTTCTTTTTCTAGTAAAAATTTTGAGATTTCGTGGAGTTTGCCGATGTTTTCAGTCAATATATTTCTAGCTTTTTCGTGAGCGGCTTTTATTATAGATTCTACTTTATCATCTATTTGACCTGATTTTTGATCACTTGCAGCTAAAGTATTACCACCGCCAAGATATTTTGAGTTAGTAGTTTCTAAGCTCATCATATCAAACTCGTCAGTCATACCATATTGAGTAACCATCGCGCGGGCGATTTTTGTAGCTTTTTCTATATCATTAGAAGCGCCTGTAGTTCTTGTGTTAAACACAACTTCTTCTGCACTTCTTCCTCCTGTTAATGTAACTATCATATTGAATAGTTCTTCTTTATTCATGAGGAATTTTTCTTCTTGATCTACTTGCATAGTGTAACCCAACGCACCGCTTGTTCTAGGAATAATTGTAATCTTAGTTACAGGAGCGGAATGTGATTGCATTGCAGCAACTAATGCATGTCCTACTTCGTGATAAGCTATTAGTTCTTTTTCTTTTGGAGTTATAACAGTGCCTTTTCTTTGTTGACCAGCAATTACAACTTCAACAGATTCTATTAAATCTTCTTGTGTTACGATATTTCTTCCCATTCTTACAGCTCTTAGTGCAGCTTCATTGACTATATTAGCTAATTGAGCTCCACTTGTACCGGCTGTCATCAAAGCAACTGCTTTGTAGTCCATATCTTTTTCGATTTTAATTTTACGAGCGTGAACTTTTAAAATATCGATACGACCTTGTAAATCTGGAAGTTCAACAGGAATTTGTCTGTCAAATCTACCAGGTCTAGTAAGTGCTGGATCCAAAATTTCTGGTCTATTAGTAGCGGCTAATATTACTACTCCAGAATTTCCATCGAAACCGTCCATTTCATTTAACAATTGGTTAAGAGTTTGTTCTCTTTCATCATTACTAGAAATTCCTGCAGTATCACGTCTCTTACCGATAGCATCGATTTCGTCAATGAATACTATACAAGGAGCTTTTTCTGCAGCTTGTTTGAACAAATCACGAACCTTGCTGGCTCCTAATCCGACAAACATTTCGACGAATTCTGAACCACTCATTGAAAAGAATGGAACTTTTGCTTCACCAGCAACAGCTTGTGCAAGCAATGTTTTACCTGTTCCAGGAGGGCCAACTAATAAAACTCCTTTTGGTAAAACTGCACCGATTTCGTTGTATCTTTTTGGATCGTGCAAGAAGTCGACAACTTCAAGCAAAGCGTCTTTGGCTTCTTCTTGACCTGCAACATCTGTAAATTTCTTTCCAGTTTGACTTTCAACATAAATTTTTGCATTGCTTTTACCAAATTGTAGAGCGTTACCTCCCATTCTTTTAGTAGCTTGGCTCATTGCTAATTGCAAGAACCCGAATATTATTATAAATGGTAGTATAAATTGCAAGAAAATTGATAAAAGTGGTGCATATTTGCTTGGAATATCGCTTGAAAATTGAACTTTACTGTCCAATAATCTGTCAACCAATTTTTCATCTCTTATCAAACCTGCTTTGTAGATAACGTTGTTTTTGTCTTTTGCTTTGAAATTGATATGAGTGTCTAATATTTTTACCTCTTTAACTTCTCCTTTATCGAGCATTTCGATAAATTTATTATAAGGTACTTCTTCTTCTTTTGTTTTTGAAAAAGTAGGGAAAAGCAAGCCGGCAACCACAGCATAAAGAACTATAGCTATTAGATAATAGATTATTATCTTTTTCTTATTTCGCTTGTTTTCTTTCATGTTTTGCCACTACATTAATTCAACGTTTAGTTTTTCGTTTAATAAATTTAAACTTTTTATAATGCTGTTGTATTCTTCGTTAGTTAATTTGATTTGTTTTTTGTATTTTTCAGAAATTTCTTCAACGATATTGTTGATTATTTTCTTACCTTTTTCTGTCAAACGAACAGTAACAATTCTTTCGTCCTTTTCAGATCTTTTTCTTGAAACATAACCTTCTTTTTCTAGTGCTTTACACAAGTTAGAGATGTTTCCACCAGCCATACCAACTAAAACTCCGATATCACCGATAGTCAAATCATCATTTTTGCCTAATTCAAATAAAGTTTTAACTTTCATAATAGTTAATCCGTATTTATCTGAAATTGGTGCCAATAAAGCGTCTGTTTTACGATAAGTTTCTCTCAACAATTGAGATAATTCTGTGTTAATTAAATTGTAATCCATAGTTCCTCCATTTAATTTTTAAAATATTATGTGTTTTGATATAATAAAATACACATAAGTGGTTATCCACTAAGTACAGTATATATGTTAATTATATAGAAATTATGGAGATAAATGTAAAATATGGAAAATTTTAATAAAAAAGACTATAAAAAATTGTGGGTGAATTTTGAATCTAGTACACAAGCTATGGATTTACTCGTAATTTTGAATAATATAGAAATTTTTGAAATATCTTTAATCACAATAGAATCTGATGTAAATAATAACGTTCTAGATTTGATGGATAATTTGGATTGGGATGTAGAAGTTGTATTTTTGAAAGATTTTATGAGTGAAAATGATGTCGTATTATCAAGATTTTTAGGGGATTTCAAAAATATAGATTTGGTCAATTTTTCTGATATGAAATACTTGTCTGAGTTTTTTGCTGAAAATAGTGAATCACTTGAATCATTATATGATTTGTTCATGTATGACAAATACGTTAAATCAAACGAAAGTGATTTGAGTGTATTAAATGGCAAAAGTGTGTTTATGATTACGAATGACACATTTAACAAAAACGATTATACTGATATTTTAAATGAAATGTTTGATGAATCATCAGAAAAACTAATTGAAGATTTGTTCTTGTTGTACGCATACTCCAAAAAAGATCATTTTATTTATGCACAAACAAATTTAAAAATTGATGAAGAAAATAATTTGATTGAAGGAGAGGGCATTGAAACGTACATTTCAGTTACATATAATATCGACAGATTTAGAGAATTTTTAGAAAGCGTGATTATTTAATGAAAAAAAAGTTTAAAATAGGCTCTTCTATGTCGCTTTTCTTAGGAAGTTTATCCATCGGAGTATTTTCAGGTGGACTGGCTGTCTTTTACAGATATTTGTTAAGTAAATTAGAAGTGGTTAGAAATGCCATTTATTCTAACAACAGCTTTCCAAGAGCTGTTTTAATTATCGCAGTATCATTTGTCCTAGGAATTGTGGTTAGCAAATTACTTAAATGGGCTCCACTTTCTGGTGGTAGTGGTATTCCACAAGTTCAGGGAGAACTTATTGGAGCATTTAACCAAAATAGTTTCAGAGTTACTGTTTCCAAAATTGTAGGAGGAGCAATTGCCTCATTAGTGGGACTTTCTTTGGGAAGAGAAGGCCCTTCAATTCAATTGGGAGCTAGTAGTGCTAAGTGGCTATCAGAAAAATTTGGAAAAAGCAAAACGGATGAGAAATTGTATTTAACTGCAGGAGCTGCGGCAGGTCTTTCAGCTGCTTTTTCAGCACCAATTTCAGGTCTTGTTTTCATATTGGAAGAACTTCACAAATCTTTTTCAAAAAAAGTAGTTGCAATAAGTTTTGCAGCAGCGGTTATTGCAGATGTTATTGCAGTTTGGGTTTTCAAAATCAAACCGGTGTTTTCGTTTGGAATGACCTATGCACTGCCAACAAAATACTATTTATTGATTATTCCGATGATTATACTTTGCTGCGCCGTTGGGAAACTATTTAATTATTCAATCACGTTTTTCCAAGATGTATTTGCGAAGATTAAGCTTGAACAAGATTTGAAAATAGCAATATTTTTTGTATTTGTATCTGTAGTTGGATTATTCTACAAAGATATTTTAGGTGGCGGACATTCATTTATAGAAAACATGGCAACACATAATTACAATTCATTTTTGCTTTTAATAATACTTTTGTTATTCAAAATGTTTATGACATCGACATCTTATGCAACTGGAACTCAAGGTGGAATTTTCTTGCCGGTTTTGGTTCTAGGTGGAATTACTGGATTATTTTATTTTAATTTGATGAGTGCTTTCGGCGTCGTACAAGATGTTTATTTGTCAAATTTTGTAGTGCTTTCTATGGTTTGTGTTTTGACAGCTGTTGTTAGAAGCCCTCTTTTGAGTGTTGTATTGGTATTAGAATTGAATGGAAATATGACTCATTTATTGGGGTTGGCATTTTGTTCAATCATGGCATATTTTATATGCATGGCATTAAATTTTGAACCAATTTACGATATTTTATTGAAGAGAATGTTGAACAAAAGAGTTGTTGGGAAAGGCGTTAATGACAAATTCACTATGTTTGATATTAAACTTGGATATGAAAATTGTGTTTCCAATAAAAAAATCAAAGATATTGATTTTCCAAAAGATGCTTTAATTGCAGAAGTGGATTCAAATGGCGAAAAATACGTTCCAAATGGAGATAGTGTACTGAAAACAGGAGATATCGTCACTGTTTTAGTAAAAGATGAACAACTATACGATACTAGAATGAAAGTTCTTGAAGTTTTTGGAGAAAAAAATGAATAAAATAAAGAAAAACTTAAACTATATTCTTCTAGCAATAGTTGCTCTTTTAGTATGCATCTTGATAGTAATGATGTTTTCTAAGAAAAATGTATACAATATTAACACTGGAAATAGCACCGTATTGAAGAAGAATTACGTAGTATCTCACTACGATAACAAGATTTTGATGTACCAAAATGAAAACTTAATTCTAAAACATGATTACGACGACAAAAAGCCTTATTATTTTGATGGCAAATTTCTTTATTTGATTGATAAAAAGGATTTGTTGCAATATAATACAAAAGGAAAGGTGAATTCGAAGCTATCTTTTAAGTCTGATATTTCTTATATTTTTGCAAACAAAGACCATATTATTGTCGATACACAAAATGAATTTTCAATTGTTAATAATATGAAAATTTTGGAAAGCTTTGATATGAAAGACGAAGTATCTAGCTTGATAGCGTCGGATAAATCAAATTATGCTTTTAGCACGATAGGAAAGCGTGATGGAAGAATTTTTTCTAAGATTTACATGTACGATGACAAGGGACTCGTTTACAAAAATATTTTCATCGACAAGCCGATTTTTAGAATGAAATATGTTGAGGGCAAATTAATCGTAGTGTTTGATGGATACATCAAAGTTTTTAACAAAGCTAAAATTACAAAATCGAAATCATTCGACGGTACAAAAGATGTTGGGATTTCAGATAAAAATGTATATGTAATTACAAAAACTGGGGAACTTTTAATTTACGATAAGGATTTGAATTTAGTGAACCAATCTAAAATAGATGATTCACTTAAAATATATTCTAATGACAAAAACTGCATATTATATAACCAAAATGGGTATTTTATGTTTGAGGATTCCAAACTAGTGGAATATAAAGCATCGGATCTTAAATCAATAATAGGAGAAGATGATTTTTATTTAGTATTTAATAACAGAATAGAAAGGATTAGGTAATTATGGAAATTGTAGATGCAAGAGGACAAGTGTGTCCAAGACCAATTATTATGACAAAAAATGTATTTGATGAATTAGAAGAAGGTACTGTTAAAACGCAAGTTGATGACATGTACTGCGTTGAAAATTTACAAAAATACGCAAATGGTCAAGGTTTCGAATTCAGTTATGTAGAAACAGATTATGGCTTTGAAACTACTATTGTAAAAGAAAAGGGAGCAGAAAAGAAGGTTGAAGAAACTAACGGTAATTTAGTTTTAGCATTCTCAAGCGATAAAATGGGTGATGGAGATGAAAAATTAGGCAAATCACTTATTAAATCATACATTTATTCTGTAGCAGAAGCCGATGAAGTACCAAGTACATTATTATTCTTCAACTACGGAATTCATTTGACAACTGAAGGCTCAGAAGTTATCGACGATTTGAAGAGAATCGAAAAAAAGGGTGCAAAGATTATGACTTGTGGCGCTTGCTTGGACTTCTACGACAGAAAAGAAAAACTTTTGATAGGCGAAGTTACTAACATGTATGTAATTTACGATACTTTATCAAAAGCTGACAGAAATGTAATTATAAGATAATGGAAAAAATATTACTAACTTTTACATCAGTTAATTTTACAATGATGACAGAAAGTAAACTTGTGAGTATGGGATACGATATTAAAACTATCCCTACTCCAAGGGAAATTTCTGAAAGTTGTGGATTAGCTATTATGTTGGATCCTGATAAAAAAGATGAGATGATTGCATTGAAAAAAGAACTTCCAATCGCTAAGATATGGTCGTATCTTAAAGTAGATGGAGTAATTTTTGTAAATGAGGTAAAAGAATAATTCATGTTATTTAATATTGAAAAGTTCAACCAAATATTTTATAATTCTGCTGGTCAACTAAATTTGTTGGCCAAGATTTTATTATCCCTGCTAATTATCGTGCTTACGCAAATCGTCGTAAGCATTTTGACTAAAAGCTTCGATAAATTATTGATGAAAAAGGGAAAATCTATTGAGGGCAGACAAATCACAGTTACCAAACTGTTGAACAATACCATCAAATATATAATTTATTTTTTCTGTGTAGTCCATGTACTAGATTTGTTTGGAGTAAAAACAGATAAGATATTGGCTACTGCAGGAATAGGTGGGGTTGCCATAGGTTTTGGTGCGCAATTTATAATAAGAGATGTAATCAGTGGACTTGCTTTAATTCTTGAAAATCAATTCAAAGTTTCAGACCATGTAATTATCAACGGAATTGAAGGAAATGTTCAAGAATTGGGACTTAGAGTTACAAAAATAAGAGGATTTGACGGAGCTATTCATTTAATCAGTAACGGTCAAATCAATACAGTGACTAATTTATCCAAAGAAAACCAAAGAATTGAAGTTAAAATGGAAGTTCCAATCAAATACAGTTTGGATCAATATACTGAGATCATAGATGAAATTTCTAATGAATTGATAGATGAGTATTCAGATATTGTAAAAAAACCAGAACTAATAGGCGTTACAAGAATGGATAAAAACTCCATGACTATTACGATTTGGGGTAGTTGTAAACCAGAATCTCAATACTTTTATCAAAGAGAAATTATCAAAAAATTCATAGAAAAAGCCAAATCAAAATCAATGGATTTGAATTGTTATTTTGTAGCAGGTGATGAAGATGAAATATAAAGTAAATGATATTGTAACACTAAAAAAAGGTCACCCATGTGGTGAGAACAAATGGGAGATTTTAAGAACTGGAGCAGATATTAAATTAAAATGTTTGGGTTGCGATAAAATAGTGTGGCTTACGAGGTTAGAATTTAATAAAAGAATCAGAAAAATTCAAGATAAAAATGGCAAATTTGTATCCATAGTTCATTATGAACCAGAAGATGGCGAATAAAAAACGATAGGAGCATTATGAATTACGTTGTAATACCAGCGTACAAACCAGATGAAAAACTAACAAAATTGGTGGAAAATTTAAACAAAAACCACCTCAATATAATTGTGGTTAAAGACGGTCCGTGCGAATATGATTTTTCAAAACTTAATAATATAGCTCTTCTTGAGCATCAAACAAATATGGGAAAAGGGGCTGCACTTAAAACTGCATTCAAATATTTGAAAGCACAACAAGCAGAGGGAACTGTGGTTACAAGTGATGCAGATGGCCAGCATTTGGTCAAGGATATTTTGAAATTGATAGAATATTCTGAACAAAATCAGGATAAATTAATACTTGGAGTGAGAGATTTGAAAAGAGGAATCCCTCTTAAATCTCTGCTTGGCAATACTATAACTAGAATGGTATTTTATTCTAGTTCATCAAAGTACATCAAGGACACCCAAACAGGACTTCGTGCTTTCCACACATCACAGCTTGATAAGATGATTGAAATCGAGGGCGACAGATACGAATACGAAATGAATATGCTGTACGAGTACGATTCAGATAGCATAATGCAAGTTCCTATCGAAACTATTTATATAGAGAATAATGAAACAAGTCATTTTAATGCGCTAAAAGATTCAGTCAAAATCTACAAAAGCATACTGAAATTTTCGGCGTCGAGTTATTTGAGCTTTTTGGTGGATTACTTTACCTTTTTATTGTTAGTTTACAAATTAGATGTAAAAAGCTTGGTATTGTCCAATATAATAGCAAGGGCAGTGTCAAGCACATTTAACTTTTATGTGAATAACAAATACGTATTCAAAAATAAAGATAAAATCTTAAAAAAATACATCAAATATGTGACATTAGTAGTATTCATATTAGCATTGAATACAGTAGTATTGAAAATTTTAGCAGCTTTAGGTATCAGAGTTTTTGTTGCGAAAATCATAACAGAAGCTTTGATGTTTGTGGTAAGCTACAATATTCAAAAAAGAATAATATTCAAACAGCACTTTTAATAGAAAAATTACAGGTTTTTATCAAAAAGTGCTTTTTTAGTGCAAATCTTTAAAATTTTGTAGATTTTTGCGCGTTAGGTTTGTTGTATAATAATTTTGAAAGGAGTTTATTATGAAAAAAATAAGATATTTGTTATTTGCGATTATGATTTCTTTATTGATGGTAAGTTGTGCACAAAGTGACAAATCAAGAGTTTCTGATAAACTTAACTTAAAGTTAGTTAAAGAAAATCAAATCATGAAATACGACGATCACGGAGCACTGGGAGATGGAACAAGATTTATTACATTTCAATTTGATAGCAACGATACATTGAATCAGATAAAATCAGATAGTAATTGGAAGAAATTTCCGTTGGATAATACAACGAAAGCTTTGATGTATGGAAATGAAAAAACATCACCTTATGTGAAAGATAATAATTCCAGATTGCTTTTTCCAGAAATTTCTGAAGGTTATTATCTGCTGATTGACAGACAAGAAGACAAGAGTCAAAATATCTTAAATCGTCCATCTTTAAATTTTACCCTTGCAGTATATGATACAAAAACTAATACTTTGTATTTTGCGGAAATTGATACTTAAAATTGTAAATTGAAAAAATAGCAAACCAACTTAGGGTAACTTTAAGAGAGGGATAAAATTGATTTTACAATTAGGAATAGACAGGATTGATGAAATAGTAGAATTTGAGAATTCGTGTTTTTCATCTGATGCTTGGTCAAGAGAACAAATAATTGACGTTTTAAATGACAAAAGAACGATTTACCTTTGTTATGAAGAAAATGGAAAAATAATTGGATTAATATGCCTTTACAATTGGTGTTCTGAGAAAGATTTTCTTAAAATATTTAGCATTGCAACTCATCCTGAACACAGAAATCAAGGAATAGCACATGAATTGTTAAAAGAATCAATTAAAATAGCTTCAAGTAATAAGCTCAAAAGAATAAAAGCTGAGACTAGAAAATCTAATTTTAAGATGCAAAAAGTTTTTGAAGATATGAACTTTAAAAAAACGGATATGGTTGAAAATTATTACGAAGAACCTGACGAAGATGCTTTAATTTATGAATTTAGTTTGTAAAGAATAAAAGATTTACATGTTTATGTGTAAATAAAAAATAGCAAACCAACGGTTAACAATCCTCATACAAATGGTTTGCTATTTTACATTTATTTCAATAGTTTTTCGAATGCGATTCTTTCATCTGTTTTTCTTATATAAACTATGCCACATTTTTGAAATCCATTCTTTTCGATAAATCTAAGCATGGATTGGTTGTCTTTGTGAGTGTCTACTCTGATTGAATTGTAGCCAAGGTTTATTAGTTTGTTTTCAAAAAAATCTAACAGATTTTTAGCGACATTTTGTGATTTATAATCTGGATTTACTGCTATTCTGTGAATCACTCCGTATTTTCCATCAAACAGCCATTTTCCATCGATATTGTTATAATCCTCATCCCCATCCAAAACCAATACAGCCATTCCTACAATTTTTTTATCTATTTCTGCTATGTATAATCTATTTTCTTTTAAATCAGTTAAAAACACATCTTCATTAGGATAATCATCTGTCCATTGATTTATTTTGTTTTCTTTCATGTAGGATTTAGCTTTATCTACAATTTCCATTATTTCAGAAATATCATTTTTGTTTGCAATTCTTATTGTCATATTTTCACCTCGTTTTATCTAGAATTTTATAATATTTTAAAAAGTATTTTAACATTAAAAAAATTTCGATATTTTTGTGTTAAATTTTCTCACAAATGTGTTATAATTTTATGTGGAAATCAGTTAAGGAGGCAGTATATTGAAACCAAATATTTACTCTGAGATTGATAAGTTAAAATCTGTAATAGTTCATAGACCGGGAGAAGAATTAAATAATTTGACTCCTGATTTTATGGAAGAGCTATTGTTTGATGAACTTCCTTACTTGGAAAATGCTATCAAAGAACATGACTTTTTCTGTGAAACTATGCGTAATGAAGGTATTGAAGTATTGTACCTAGAAGATTTGGCTGCAGAATCTATTAAACAAGATGACGTTAGAAAACTTTTTATCGAAGATTTCCTAGAAGAATCGGGAAATAAATCCGCAGATGAAATCAATTTACTAAGAGATTTACTTACAAATATTTCAGATGAGAAAGAATTGATACTTAAAACTATGGCAGGAGTTAGATTAGATGAAATCGGTATTAACGACGAAAGCGGAAGACTTTTAGCTGTTAATCCAATGCCTAACTTGTATTTTACAAGAGATCCATTTTCTTTTGTAGGAAATTGTGTAAGTATCAACAGAATGTGGTCAGAAACTAGAAATAGGGAAACGCTTTATGCAAAATACATTTTCACTTATAATTCTAGATTCAACGATATTGAAAAGATCTACGATAGAACAGAAGACACTTCTATCGAAGGTGGCGATATTTTAATTTTGAACAGCGAATGTGTAGCTGTTGGTATTTCTCAAAGAACACAAAAAGAAAGTGTGGACAAATTCGCTAAGAATTTATTAGAAAAATCAGATTTTAAATTTGTTTTGTCTTTCAAAATTCCTAACAAAAGAGAATTTATGCACTTGGACACTGTGTTTACAATGATTGATAAGGGAATTTTTACAGTTCACCCACTAATCGAAGGACCTTTGTATGTTGAAAAGTTGTATCTTGAAGGCGATTCTTTGCAAAGAGAAGGACAAAAAGGCTCATTAGAAGAAATTTTATCTGCAAATTTGCATGTCGATGATGTTAAAATCATTAGATGCGGTGGTACTAATCCTATCGATCAAATGCGTGAACAATGGAATGATGGTTCAAACACTTTGGCAATAGCACCAAATACTGTTATTGTTTACGACAGAAACAATGTTACAAACGGCTTATTACAAGAAGCCGATGTAAATATAAGAACAATTAAATCAGGCGAATTATCTAGAGGACGTGGGGGCCCAAGATGTATGAGTATGCCATTTGAAAGGGAGATGTAATTATGTTAAAAGGAAGAGATTTTTTAACTTTAAAAGATTTCACTAAAGAAGAAATCGAACATTTACTAAATGTAAGTGCTGCATTAAAAGAAAAGAAAAGAATGGGTATTGTAGGAGAAACTTTAAAAGGCAAAAACATAGTTTTGTTATTTGAAAAAACTTCTACTAGAACAAGATGTTCATTTGAAACTGCTTGTTATGATGAAGGCGGTAATGTAACATTCTTAGGTATGAATGATAGCCAATTTGGTAAGAAAGAATCTGTAAGAGACTCTGCTTTAGTATTATCAAGATTCTACGATGGTATCGAATTTAGAGGATTTGACCATGCAACTGTAGAAGAATTAGCAAAATATTCTTCAGTTCCAGTATGGAATGGTTTAACTGATATTTATCATCCAACACAAATCTTAGCAGACTTTTTAACTGTAAAAGAAAACATCCACAAAAACTTAGACCAAGTTAAATTCGTTTATGTTGGTGATGGTAGAAACAACATGGCAAACTCTTTAATGATTGGAGCTGCTAAATTAGGTATGGAATTTGTAAATCTTGCACCAAAAGAATTACATCCATCAAACGAAATGATGAACTCTATCCAAGAAATTGCCAAAGAATCTGGTGCTAAAATCACAGTTACAGATGATTTCAATAGCCTAAAAGGTGCAGATGTAATCTACACTGACGTTTGGGTATCAATGGGTGAAGAAGATCAATTCGAAGAAAGAATCAACTTACTTAAAGATTACCAAGTAGATATGAAGAAAATCGAAATGACTGAAAATCCTAACGTAATCTTCTTACACTGCTTACCATCTTTCCACAACTTAGAAACTAAAGTTGGTCGTGAAATCCACGAAAAATTTGGATTGTCAGAAATGGAAGTAACTGATGAAGTATTCTACAGCAAATATTCAAAAGTATTTGATGAAGCTGAAAACAGAATGCACACTATCAAAGCAGTTATGGTAGAAACAATCGGCAATAAATAATTTTTAGATTTTTGAGAGATAGCTTTTGGTTATCTCTCATTTTTTATTGTAAATATTGCAAAATTCTCAAATTTTTGATAAAATATCTTGTCATCGTCAATAGTTACGATTTGTCAAAAAACGTATATTATAACGAATTTTTGATATTATATAAGTAATGATACGAATGAGAGGTGAAATATGAAAAGTTTTTACAATAGAATATTAGATTACACTACAGATCAAAAATTTATTCTGTTGACCGCTATTGCAATGTTTATGCCGTTTTATATCGGAATCGGCGTTTTGATAGTGGATATGTTTTATTTTGTGTATCAAAATAAATTCAAAGAGATTTTTGATAAGTCAAACTTGTCTGTATTTGGATTGATTTTCGCTATTTATTCTTTGGTTGTTAGTATTGTGTTCAATAATACTTATGGAATACTTGCGACTGTCGGAATGTTTGTACTTTTTGTATTTGTGCTCTTTATTAGAAAAAACATGACAGAAGAATTTATGGAAGATTGCATGATAATTATTATGTTATTTGCCTCAATTTGTTTTTTAATAACATTGACTCAATATTCCATAATTTTAAAAAACAATTCATTCAACTACACTCAATTTGTGAAATACATCAGTGAAAACAGAACAACAGTTGGGACATTCTTCTTCAATGCAAACTATTATGCTATGGTCTGTTCATTAGTTGGAATAATCAGCGCATACAAATATTTTTCAACAGAATCATTTGAAAGAGTATTTGCGTTTGTAGTTGGAGTTTTAAGTGTTCTTACTTTAATGATTACGGATTCAAGAGGAGCGATGTTTGCAAGCTTTGTGGCAGTATTTGCTCTTACAATTATGATGAAAAAGAGAAAATATACTGTGGCAATAATATCTAGTTTAGTATTAGCTTTTGTTTGTCTTAAAATAGTTGGAAGAATGGATTTGATTCCAAGAATTGACAAAATCGGATTTGATATGGGACTAAGAAAATCTATATGGATTAGCGCTATTGCAGCATTCAAAAAGAACTTCATAATAGGCGTTGGACCACTTGGAATTCACAATATTTACACGACAATCAGAAATCGTGCAATTCTTCACTCACATAACTTATTTTTGGATATATTGGTTAATTATGGGCTTATAGGAGTATTCTTGTTGGTTCCTATAATTTATCAGTTATTCATAGAAATTAAAAGCCTTTATTCAAAAAAATACACAAAAATGATAATCGCTATGGTGATTATGGTTATGATTCACAGCATAGTGGATGTTACAATTTTTTGGACACAAACGGCATTTATCTTTTTGACATTTGTGGTTGGAGTAGGAGAATTGTCTTCAGTGAGTGTACCTGAATTAAATTTATCGAAAAGTAAGAAATCTTTTAATATTAAAAATATATATGAAAAATAAAATAACAGTTTAGGATAGTCAAATTAAGATAGTCGGAAAAATTTTTCTGACTATCTTTTTTACTTTAAAAATAGTACAATATCAATTATAATAGTAGACGAGGAGGATTTTAGAATGAGTTTTAAATTTTGTTCGTTATCAAGTGGTTCAAGCGGAAATAGCGAATATATAGAGACTGAACACTCCAAAATTTTAATCGACGCAGGTTTTAGTGGAAAAACTATTGAAAACCTACTTAAATATATAAATGTAGACCCAAGTCAGTTAGATGCGATTTTTGTGACTCATGAACACGCAGATCACATCAAAGGTATTGGCGTATTAAGTAGAAGGTTTAATTTGCCAATTATAGCTAATACTGAAACTTGGTATGCTATGGATAATAAAATTGGGAAAATAAATGATAAGAATATTTATGTTTTTGAAAACAATAGGCATATTAATTTCAAGGATTTGGATATTCTACCCATAAAAACAAGTCATGATAGTGCAAATAGTTGTGGGTATGTCGTTAGCAAGGATGATAAGAAAATATCTTTGGTTACAGATACTGGAATTATAGAAGATAGCGTATATGAAGAAATTAAGGATTCCAATCTTTTTTTTATTGAGGCAAATCACGATGTAGACATGCTAAAATACGGAAGTTATCCTCCGGCATTAAAACAAAGGATTTTGTCAGATCACGGACACTTGTCTAATGATTCCTGTGCATATTTGTTGGGAGATATTTTAAGAGGAAATCATGAAGTTATTCAATTAGCGCACTTGAGTAAGGAAAATAATACTCCAACAAAAGCATTGACCACTGTTGAAGATTATTTGAGGAGTTTGGGACTGGATGTTGGAGAAGCTGTTAGTGTGGAGGTAGCAGAAAGATACAATCCTAGTAACATTATAGATTTAGGGAAAATGGAGATATATGCAAAGAACTGTACAAGAAATTGAAAGAGCAATTATAAAAAAATATAGAAAACATATTTGGTCGAAATTTATCAAAGCGATAAAAGAATATGATTTGATTCAAGATGGTGATAAAATAGCCATATGCATGAGTGGTGGAAAGGATAGTTTATTACTTGCAAAATTATTCCAAGAACTTCAAAAACATGGAATGAATAATTTTGAACTTGAATTTATTGCGATGAATCCTGGATATAGCGAAGAAAATATTATACTTGAAAAGGGAAATTTTGAAAAACTCAACGTTCCTTATCACATGTACGATACTGATGTTTTTAGCGTTAGTGAGAAGATCTCTGCTAACAATCCTTGTTATATGTGTGCTAGAATGAGAAGAGGTGCACTTTATTCAAAAGCAAAAGAACTTGGTTGCAATAAAATGGCTTTGGGTCATCATTTTGATGATGTGATTGAAACGATTTTATTGAATGTTTTGTGTTCTGGCAATTACAAAACTATGATGCCTAAGCTTCATTCAAATAATTTTGAAGGAATTGAACTAATCAGACCGATGTATTTTATAAGAGAAGAATCTGTAAAAAGTTGGTTAAATTATTCTGGATTAAAAGCCTTAGATTGTGCTTGTTCTGTAACTAAAAAAACAGATGGATCGATGAGAAAACAAATAAAGCTCTTAATTGCAGAATTGTCAGATAGAGGGTTTACTAATGTAGAAAATTCTATATTTAAATCTAGCGAAAATGTAGATGTATCTAGAATTCTTGGGTATGAATATAATGGAGAGAAGTTTAACTTTTTAGATACTTATGGAGAAAATGATTTATAATAATAATTTTTAGGAGGAATTATGGGAACAGAACCAATTAAAATCCAAGAAAACTTATATTACTTGGGTGTAAATGACAGACAAACAGAGTATTTTGAAAATATGTGGCCATTGCCTTATGGAGTAGCTTACAATTCTTATTTACTTACAGGCGAAAAAACTTGCTTATTGGACACTGTAAAAGTTAGCAAGAGTGATGAATTTGTAGATAGCGTTAAATCTATTTTAAAAGATAGAAAATTAGACTATTTGGTAATTCATCACATAGAACCAGATCATTCAGGATCAATTCCACAAATTTTAGATCTTTATCCGGATCTTAAAATCGTTGGGAACAAGAAAACAAGATCAATGTTAAGTGATTATTTTGAAATTGATTCAGATCATTTTATTGAAGTCGGAGAAGGCGACGAATTAGATTTGGGAGATAGAAAACTTACTTTCTATTTAACAGCGATGGTTCACTGGCCAGAATCCATGGTTAGCTGCGATGCAGAAAACAAAATTTTGTTCTCACAAGATATATTTGGGGGATTCGGAACTAATGACGGTGCAATTTTTGATGACGAATTAGATTACGAAGTTAGAAGAACAGAATTCAGAAGATACTATACAAATATTGTCGGAAAATACTCACAAATGGCTGTGCGTGCTATTAACAAATTATCTTCACTTGATATAGAAACAATTTGTCCTGTTCATGGATGTGTTTGGAGAAAACAACCATCGAAAATTGTAGAAGATTACACTAAATGGGCTACTTATGAAGTTAGTGAAGGCGTTGTAATAGCTTATGCATCAATGTATGGAAATACAGAATTAATGGCGGACCAATTAGCAAGATACTTAGCAGATGAAGGGGTAAGAAATATTGAAGTATTCGATGTTAGTAAAACTCATGCATCTTATATAATGTCTAATTGCTGGGAAAAGAAATCATTAGTATTGGGATCTTGCACTTACAACAATACTGTATATCCTGTTATGAGCAATCTATTGAACGTATTGAAAATGCAAAAATTAAAAAATCATGTGGTTTCTGTATTTGGTTCTTACGGATGGAGCGGCGGCGCTGTCAAAAATTTAAAAGAATTTGTTGAAGAAGGAAATTTTGAAACAACAGAAACTGTAGTCGAAGCTAAAGGTCGTATGAAAGATGAAGACGATCAAGGTTTAAGACAAATGGCGAAAGAAATCGCAGCAAAAATCAAATAATAAATTCGAAAAAACCAATCGCATTGATGATTGGTTTTATTTTTTCTTTTAAAAAAGTGTTAAAATAATAATTATTATCAAAAAAATCGAAAAAATTGTTTTTTGGTGTTATTATTGGACAAAGATGGGTATAAATAGCTTAGTGGTTATTAGTTTAATAGCTAATCAAAATAAAATTTGGAGGTATGATTATGGCTACAGATGTAGAAATTGCTCAACAAGCGAAATTAGAAAAAATCAGTGTTATCGCTGAAAAAATGGGATTAACAGAAGAAGATTACGAACAATATGGTAGATATAAGGCTAAATTAGACTTAAATCTTTTTGAAAAAAACAAAGACAAAAAAGATGGAAAATTGATTTTAATGACTAGTATTAACCCAACACCAACAGGAGAAGGTAAAACAACAATGAATGTTGGCTTGGCAATGGGGCTTAATAAAATTGGCAAAAATGCAATTTCAGTATTGAGAGAACCATCATTAGGACCAAACTTTGGTATGAAAGGTGGAGCTGCTGGTGGAGGATATGCTCAAGTAGTTCCTATGGATGAAATCAATATGCACTTCACAGGTGACTTCCACGCAATCACTACTGCAAACAACTTAATTTGTGCAATGATGGATAATCATATTCATCAAGGTAATGAATTAAATATCGATCCAAAACAAATCTTAATAAAAAGATGTATGGATATGAACGAACGTGAACTAAGAAATATAATCATCGGTGTTGGCACTAAAGGTAATGGAGTTATGCGCCAAGATGGTTTCGAAATCACTGTTGCAAGTGAAATAATGGCTATCTTATGTCTTGCAAAAGATTTGAAAGATTTAAAAGAAAGAGTTGGAAACATTCTTATCGCATTTGATAAGGAAGGTAAACCAGTTTATGCAAAAGATGTTAAGGCTGATGGTGCTGTAGCATTAATTATGAAAGAAGCTATCAAACCAAATCTAGTTCAAACATTGGAACACACTCCTGCAATAATCCATGGTGGACCATTCGCTAATATAGCACATGGATGTAACTCTTTAATAGCTACTAAGTTGGGGTTAAAATTAGGAGATTACGTTGTTACAGAAGCAGGTTTCGGTGCTGACTTAGGAGCGGAAAAATTCTTCGACATTAAATGCAGAAATGATTTACACCCTAACATGGTTTGTATCGTAGCTACAATCAAGGCTTTAAAACATCACGGGGAAGCAGAAGACTACAAAGTTGAAAATGTAGAAGCTTTAGAAAAAGGATATGCTAACCTTAAACGTCATATCGAAAATATGAAGAAATACAAAGTTCCAGTAGTAGTAGCAATCAACAGATTCGCAAATGATACTGATGCTGAAATTAAAAAATTAACTGAATTAGTTGAAGCAGACGGAACAAGAGCTATTTTCTGTGATGTATGGGCTGAAGGTGGCGAAGGAGCTAAAGAACTAGCAGAATACGTTGTTGAAAATACAAAAGAAGAAAACGAATTTGAATTCTTATATGACCTTGAGTTACCAATCAAAGAAAAGATTGAAAAAATCGCAAAAGAAATTTACAGAGCTGATGGCGTTGAATTCAGTGCTAAGGCTAAGAAAAAATTAAAGCAAATCAAAGAATTAGGATTAGACAATTATCCAGTATGTATGGCTAAGACTCAATACTCATTCTCTGATAACAAAAAATTAATTGGAGCTCCAACTGGATTTACAATCACAGTAAGTGATTTCAAAATTTCAAGAGGTGCTGGATTTGTTGTTGCATTATTAGGTTCTGTAATGACAATGCCAGGTTTACCAAAGGTGCCTTCAGCAGAAAAATGTGATGTTTTAGATGATGGTACAGTAGTAGGATTATTCTAGAAGACTTAAAGCCTGAATTTGTGTGAATTTATTATGGTTTATAAAAATTTTCTATAAATTCAGGCTTATTTATTAATACAAATAATAAATTTTGTTACAAATACTAACAACTTTTATGGTACAATAGTTGTGAAAAGGATTATAAGTAAAAGGAGATGCTTATGAGTACAAAAAAAACTCCTCTTTATGAGGAACATAAAAAATTAGGCGGAAAAGTTGTGGACTTTGCTGGTTTTAATTTACCAGTTGATTATGAAGGATTACAACAAGAACACGAGGCAGTAAGAAATAACGTTGGTTTATTTGATGTAAGCCACATGGGTGAATTTACTGTTAAAGGAAAAGACGCTTTGAAATTTATCAACTACGTTTGCACAAATGATTACTCTAAATGTGCAGATGGACAAATCCAATACTCTTTATTATTACATGAAGATGGTGGAATGGTTGATGACTTATTAGTTTACAAAAATAATGATGAAGACTTTTTAATGGTTCCTAACGCAGCAAACATTGAAAAAGACTTCAAACATATTTCTCAATATGTTGATAAATTTGATGTTGAACTTAAAAATATTAGTGACTCTGTAGGAGAAATCGCTATTCAAGGTCCTAAGGCTGAAGAATTATTACAAAGACTAGTTGAATTTGATCTTTCAAAAATTGAATACTATCACTTTGTAAAAGACATTAAATATAAAGAATACGATGTATTAATTTCTAGAACTGGTTATACAGGTGAAGATGGATTCGAAGTTTATGCAAATGCTGAAGCAATTGTAGACTTATGGAATGAATTATTAGAAAAAGGAAAAGACTTAGGTGTTAAACCATGTGGTCTTGGATGTAGAGATACATTGAGATTTGAAGCAGCAATGCCTTTATATGGAAATGAGCTTTTAGACGACGTATCTCCATTAGAAGTTGGTTTGAAATTTGCAGTTAAAATGGACAAAGACGACTTCGTTGGTAAAGCTAAGACTCAAGAAAAAGTTGACGCAGGAATCGACAAAAAACTTATTGGTATCGAAATGCAAAGCAAACGTATTGCAAGACAAGGTGCTGAAGTTCAAAAAGATGGAAAAACTATCGGTAAAGTAACTACAGGATACCTTTCACCAACATTGGGAGTATGTTTAGCAAACGCATTTGTAGATAAATCAGCTGTAGCATTAGGGGATGAAGTTGATGTTATAATCAGAAATAAACCAGCTAAAGCAACAGTTGTAAAAAGAAAATTTTTGGATAGAAAATAGGGGGAAAAGAAAATGGCAGAAGTAGCAAAAGATTTATTTTACACAAAAGATCATGAATGGATTAAGGTAGACGGAGACGTTTATGAAATCGGTCTTGCAGATTATGCACAAGATAGCTTAGGAGATATCGTATACGTTGAATTACCAGATGTTGACGATGAAATTGATGCAGAAGAATCTGTAGCAAGCGTTGAATCTGTAAAAGCAGCATCAGAAGTTTACACTCCATTTGCTTGTACAATCGTGGAAGCTAATGAAGAATTAGATGATGAACCAGGCCAAATCAATAAAGCTCCATATGATAGCTGGATTGCTAAGGTTAAATTCGAAGACTTCGATGAATCAAAATTAATGACTGCTGATGAATACGAAAAATTCTTAGGAGAATTATAATGTATCCATACATCTCAATTACTGATCAAGAAATTGAGGAAATGCTAAAAACAATTGGCATTTCCTCTACTGATGAACTTTATTCAGATATTCCTGAAAATGTTCAATTCAAAGGAGAACTTGACATACCAAAAGCAAAGAGTGAAGTTGAAGTTAGAAGATATTTCGACGAAATTTTTGCTAAGAACACATCTACTGATGATAAGGTTTGTTTCTTAGGTGGTGGAGCTTATGATAGATACGTTCCTTCTGTTATTCCGGCAATGGCAAGCAGAAGTGAATTCTACACTTCATATACACCATACCAACCAGAAATAAGCCAAGGTACTCTTTCCTATATTTTCGAATATCAAACAATGATGGCAAGCCTTACTGGTATGCCAATATCAAACGCTTCTTTGTACGATGGTGGTACAGCTATCACAGAAGCAGCTTTGATGACTATCCAAAAGTCCAAAAAATCTAAAATTCTATGTGCTGACACTGTTAGCCCTTCAGCAAAAGAAATATTGTTGACTTATTGTCACGATAGAAAAGTTGAAGTAGAATTTATCCCAATGAAAGATTTACTATCAGATATGGACGAGTTGGAAAAAATGATTACTGACGAAGTAGGTACAGTTATCGTTCAATCTCCAAACTATTACGGATATATCGAAGATGTTAAAAGATACGAAGAGTTAACTCACTCAATCAAGAAAAACTACTTGATAATGTCAGCAGACCCTATGAGCTTAGGTTTATTAAAGAAGCCAGCTGAATACAATGTTGACGTTGTTGTAGGTGAAGCTCAACAATTCGGAGTAAACTTACAATATGGTGGACCTTATTTAGGTTATATGTGTTTTACTGATGAATTTGTTAGAAAATTCCCTGGCCGTGTTGTAGGACAAACTACTGACGAAGACGGTAAGAGATCTTTTGTTTTAACGCTTTCAGCAAGAGAACAACACATAAAACGTGATAGAGCAACTTCAAATATTTGTTCAAACCAAGGTGTTAACTTACTTGCAGCAAGCATTTATTTATCACTTTTAGGTAAAGCTGGTATTAAAGAAGTAGCTACTCAATCACTTCAAAAAGCTCACTATCTATTTGAAGAATTAAAGAAAATAGACAAGGTTAAAGTTCTTAGTGAAAAACCATTCTTTGATGAATTCACTATCGGCTTTGACAAAGACACTGAAGAAGTTAAGAAAGCATTATTCGATAAAGGATTCTTAGCTGGAATTAGCATAAAAGAAGCTACAAATGGATGTGGCAATGGTTTAATTATCGCTGTAACAGAAAAGAGAACAAAAGAAGAAATAGACAATTTTGTAGCAGCAGTTAAGGAGGTATTATAATATGGCTTATAATAAGTTAATATTTGAATTATCACAACCAGGTAGAACTGGATATAAACTTCCTGAATTAGACGTAGAAGAAAAAGATAACTTAATTCCTGAAGAGTTTTTATCAAATGAAGAATTAGATTTACCGGAAGTTAGTGAAGTTGACGTAGTTCGTCACTATACTAATCTTTCATCTCTAAACTTCGGCGTAGATACAGGTATGTATCCATTAGGATCTTGTACAATGAAGTACAACCCTAAAATTAATGAAGAAATAATAGCGCAATCAAAACTTGCTCATCTTCACCCAAAACAAGATGACTACCAAGTGCAAGGTGCCTTGGAAGCAATGTATACTCTACAAAAATCACTTTGCGAAATCTCTGGTATGGATTACATGACATTACAACCAGCAGCAGGTGCTCATGGAGAAATCACAGCTATTACAATCTTCAAAAAATATCACGAAATAAATGGTAATTCTGAAAAGAATGAAATCATAGTTCCTGACTCAGCTCACGGTACTAACCCTGCAACAGCTGCAATGGCAGGATATAAAGTTGTAGAAGTTAAATCAAACGCAAAAGGTGTAGTAGACGTTGAAGACTTAAGAAAAGTTGTAAACGAAAAAACAGCTGGTTTGATGTTAACTAACCCTAACACTTTGGGATTATTTGAAACCAAAATCAAAGAAATCGCTGAAATAGTTCACGAAGCTGGAGGACTTCTATACTATGATGGAGCAAATGCTAACGCTATTTTAGGTCATGCAAGACCAGGGGACATGGGATTCGATGCAATCCACTTTAATGTTCACAAAACATTCTCTACACCACACGGTGGTGGAGGTCCAGGTGCAGGTCCTGTAGGTGTTAAAGAATTCTTAAGAGAATATTTACCAAAACCAATCGTTGAAAAAGACGGAGATAAATATTTCTTAGATTATAGCATGGAAAATTCTATTGGTAGGATGAAAGACTTCCAAGGTCATTTCGGAATTTTAATGAGAGCATTGACTTATATCCTTACTATGGGTAGCGATGGATTGAAATGCGCATCAACTACAGCAGTATTGAATGCAAACTATCTACAAGCTCAATTAAAAGATGATTACAACTTACCACACGACTTCATCTGTAAACACGAATTCGTATTAGGCGGTTTAAAGGATGATAGCGATGGACAAGTTAAGACATTGGATGTAGCTAAGAGACTGTTAGATATGGGATTCCATCCACCAACAGTATACTTCCCATTAATCGTTCACGAAGCATTAATGGTAGAACCTACTGAAACTGAACCAAAACAAACTCTTGACGAATTCGTTGCTGCAATGAAACAAATTGCACAAGAAGCAAAAGAAAATAAAGATATATTATTAGAAGCGCCTATTACAACAGTTGTTAGAAGACCTGATGAAACAGAAGCTGCTAAGAAATTAATATTGACTTATAAAAAAGGAGAATAATGACTAAGGATATCATTATTATCGGCGCTGGACCTGGTGGCTATGAAACAGCCATCAGGGCATGCCAGCTCGGTTTAAATGTAACTTTAATCGAAAAAGCTGAAGTAGGTGGTACATGCTTGAACAGAGGATGTATACCTACTAAAACTTTATGGAAAATTGCTGATTTGTACAAAGAAATCAAAGAATCAGAAACTTTTGGAATTGAAGTTAATGACCACAAATTATTAGCCGATAAAATAAAACAAAGAAAAACTGAAATTATTGAAAGGCTTAGAAGTGGTGTTGAATACCTTTTCAAAACTTACGATAATTTAACTTTTATTAGAGGGGAAGCTAGCTTTAAAGATAATAAAACTGTTGTTGTGAAGACTTTGGAAGGAGAAACTAAAGAACTTACAGCTGATAAAATTATTATAGCAACTGGGTCGAAAGACTATAAGCCAACAAATATAGAAGGCATAGACCACCCTAAAGTTATGACATCAACTGGACTTTTGGAGTTAGAAGAAATTCCAAAATCATTGGTTGTCATCGGAACTGGCGTCATCGGAATGGAATTTGCATCTATTTATTCACAATTTGGGACAGAAGTAACTGTAGTTGGTAACAAATTGTTGAAGACTGAAGATGGAGAAATTCAAAAACGCTTAAAATCAATCTTGAAAAGTGACACATTGAAGTTTGTTACTGGAGTTTATGCTAAGAAAATAGTTGAAGAAGACGGAAAACTTAAAATCATTAGTCAAAAAGTTGGCAAAGATAAATTTGAAGAAACTTATGCGGATTATGTTCTTGTAGCTAGTGGAAGAAGCAGTAACATTGACAATCTTGGAATTGAAAACACAGATATTCAAATAGAAAAGAATGCTATAGTTGTCGATGAAAACCTACAAACTAATGTGGAAGGAATATATTCCATAGGAGATTGTGTGTATAAGAACACTCAACTAGCACATGTTGCAAGTAATCAAGGTAAAAATCTAGTAAGAGAATTTGTAGGTAAGGAAAAAAACATCAACATGGATATAGTTCCAGCAGTTGTATTTACAGTTCCTGAAATAGCTTCTGTTGGTTTAACTGAAGAAAAAGCAAAAGAACAAAACATAGATTATGTAACAAGCAAATTTATGTATCAAGCAAATGGTAAAGCATTAAGCTTGAATGCTACTGAAGGTTTTGTGAAGATAGTTGCCACTAAAGATTTATCTAAGATTTTAGGTTGCCACATAATTGGTCACGACGCATCAACACTAATTCATTTTGCAGCAATTGCGATGAACAATAATGTTGGAGTAGAAGGATTATCAGCTATGATTTACGCTCATCCAACTATTAGTGAAGTGTTCATGGATTCTGTTGAACAATTAGAAGGCTTATCAATTAACACACCAAACCCTAAGAAATAAACGAAATCTTCGTATCAATTTTTCTTGAAAAGTTAAATTGATACGAGGATTTTTTAATGTTTGCGAAAAGTCAAATATAATGTTTGATTTTTCGTAAATATTAAAGCGTTTTTACTCACAGTTAAAACACAATTGCTTGTTAAAGTATAAGTATAAAATATGGAGGTAGAGAAAATGGATAGAGATCCTTATTCTGAATACAATGATTACATTCAAAGAAGAAAAGACGGCTTGAGCGAAAGAAAAGTCGAAAATATGATTAAAGAAGAAATAGCTAAGAATAAACCAAAAATAGGTTGGCTCAAAGCACTTACTATATTTTTATTAATTTATTCATTGGTCATGAGTTATTTTGTAGCGAAAAACATGACTGGAATTACTGAAACGATAAACAAGAATGGTCAAGTAGAAAGTAGCAAAATTTCTATAAAAAACAACAGCGTATCCACAGAAAATGCTGTAGCGAAGAAATCTTTAGACTCTGTAGTTGGTATAACAACAGTAGGAGTACAAGAAAATATGTTTTTCCAAGGTAGAGTCGTAGAGGGTGTTGGTAGCGGTGTTGTGGTTAGCAAGGATGGATATATACTCACTAACGCACACGTTGTACAAGATGGTAAAGCAGAAAAAATCGAAGTTTTACTTACAAATGGTAAAAAATCATCAGCTAAATTATTATGGTATGATACAACATTGGATCTTGCGGTAATTAAAACTGATATGACTGGGCTTAAACCTGTTGAAATGGGAGACAGCGATAAAGTTCAAATTGGAGACAAGGCTATTGCCATTGGTAATCCTTTGGGATTAGATTTGCAATCTACATTGACAAGTGGTTACATTTCTGGAAAAGACAGAACAATCACATTACAAAACGGTCTACAAATGGACGGCTTGATGCAAACAGATGCTGCAATTAACTCAGGAAATAGTGGTGGAGGACTTTTCGATCAAGAAGGTAAATTAATTGGAATTAACACTGCTAAAGCATCTGCAGAAGGAATAGGATTTACAATTCCTATTAATGTAGCAAAAACTATTGTCGATAATATAGTCTCTGGTGGATCTTTTGAAGGCGTTAAATTGGGAATTAGTGGCGTAGATGTCAAAACTTTCCAACAAGCTACTGGCCAAAGATTGTCTATAGACAAAGGAATTTATGTTGTGGAAGTTGTCAAAGGTTCTTCTGCACAAAAAGCTGGTGTAACTAGAGGAGATATTATCACAAAAGTAAACGGCAAAGCGATAAACACGATGAGTTCATTGAAGAAGGCATTGCTTGAAGTTAGACCAAAACAAAAAGGCAAAATTACAGTTTATAGATATGGTAGTACGAAAGATTTAGATATTGAATTTAGTACTTTAGAAAAAAAATAAGTTATCACGTTTTTTCCTTCCTTAATTTTGCGTGAGATTTGAAATATATAAATTTGAAAGCGGTAGTGAAAGCTATCGCTTTTAAATTACAAAAATTACAAAAGACGAATAAAAATATGAAATTTGCTTTTTACTATTTACACAATCTGTTAATTAGTATAAAATATGGGAGTGTCGAGGAGGAGAGTATTTTGAAGCAAATTTATTCTGTAAAAATGATTTTAAAATATAAGACAGATGTTTCGATATATGAAGAAGATATAGTCCTTATCGAAATGAACAGCATTGATGAATTAAAAGACAAATGTTTGGAATATGTAGATTTAATTCAAGAGGATTTGAACGATCATGAATTCGTAGAATTACATGAGATTGTGAATTGGAATTTGTCCAATGAAAAATTCGATAGTTCTATGAATTTCAAAGAAGTTTATTCAGAATTTATTGATGAAGACGAAATTGCATAGCAAAATAGTAGGAATTTACTTAAACGCTTAACTATTTTGCTATTTTCGTGTATAATATAGTAGTGCATAAGAATCTCATATATATATTTGTTACATAACTGTAAGGAGGTTATTATGTCAAAAAATTTATTAACTATTAAAGACTTATCCGCAAGGGTAGAAGATAAAGAAATATTACACAACATAAATTTAAATATAAACTATGGTGAAGTTCACGTTATTATGGGACCAAATGGTTCTGGTAAATCAACTTTAGCCAATGTTATTTTGAATAATCCACAATACGAAACTACTTCAGGTGATATTGTACTTGATGGAGAAAGTATTATGGATTTATCAACAGATAAAAGAGCCAAAAAAGGTATTTTTATGTCTTTCCAAAATCCAATGGAAGTTTCAGGCATTAGTGTAGAAAATTTCATCAGAAGTGCAAAAATCGCAAAAACTGATGAAAACATAGGATTCTTAGAATTCAGAGAAGAACTGGAAGATAATATGGATATACTTGAGTTTAATCATGGATATTCTTCCAGATATTTGAATGTAGGTTTTTCTGGCGGTGAAAAAAAGAAAAACGAAATTCTACAAATGTTAATGTTACAACCTAAATTAGCAATCCTTGACGAAACTGACTCTGGTCTTGATGTTGATGCGGTTAGAACTGTATCAAAAGGTGTGAGAGAATTTTTGAATGAAAATAATTCAGTTATCGTAATTACTCACCACAAGGAAATCTTAAAAGAAGTGAAACCAGATTTCGTTCATGTTATTATGGATGGTACAATTGTCAAAGAAGGTTCTAGCGAACTTTTAGATCAAATTGAAGAAAAAGGATTCAATTGGATTAGAGAAGAGGTGAAATAATGGCACCTAAAAAGAAGACTCAAGTCGATGAAATGGATAGAGGTATCTATGACATCAAGAATAAATTTACTTTTAGAAGAAAAACTGAAGAGGGATTAACTCCTGAAATAGTAAGACAAATTTCAGAAGAAAAGAAGGAACCTCAATGGATGCTTGAAAAAAGATTAGAAGCTTTGGAAATATTCTACAATTCAGAAGATCCTGAATGGGGACCGGATTTAAGTGTCGTTGATATGGATAAGGTCACAACATATATTAGACCTGATGCCGATATGTCAAGTGACTGGAACACAGTTCCTGATGAAATAAGAGATACATTTGATAAGTTAGGTATTCAGGAAGCTGAGAAAGAAATGATGCTAAGTGGTGTGGGTGCACAATACGATAGTGAAGTAGTGTATCACAATATTCAACAATCTTTGATTGACCAAGGAGTTATATATACAGATTTTGACACAGCGCTTAGAGAACACGAAGATATTGTTAAAGAGTATTTCTCAAAATCTATCACTCCACGACTTCACAAATACGCAGCACTTCATTATGCAGTGTGGTCAGGTGGATCATTTGTTTATGTCCCAAAGGGAGTAAACGTTAAAATTCCACTTCAAAGTTATTTCAGATTAAACGCTCCAGGAGCAGGTCAATTTGAACACACTATGATAATTGTTGAAGACGACAGTTATTGTCACTTCATTGAAGGATGCTCAGCTCCAAAATACAACGCATTAAATGTGCATGCAGGTGCAGTTGAAATATTCGTTGGAGAAAATGCAACACTTAGATTTTCTACGATTGAAAACTGGTCTCGTAACATGTACAATCTAAACTCCAAAAGAGCTATCATCGAAAAAAATGGTAAGATTGAATGGGTGTCTGGTTCATTTGGTTCAGCAGTATCCATGCTTTATCCGTCAAGTGTGTTAAAAGGTGAAGGTGCAAGCAGTGAATATACTGGTATTTCATTTGCAGGACGTGACCAAAACTTAGACACAGGTGCTGTTATGATTCACGCGGCCCCTCACACTACAAGTTATGTAAATAGTAAATCTATCTCAAAATCTGGTGGAATTAGCGTTTACAGAGGACTAGTAGACATAAAAGAAAATGCTTACGATTCAAAATCATCAGTAAGTTGTGAATCGTTAATGTTAGATAACGAAAGTAGATCAGATACAATTCCAGTTGTTAAAATAGCGAATAAGCATGTCGATTTGGGACATGAAGCGTCTATTGGCAGAATAGATGACCAAGTTATTTTCTATTTGATGACAAGAGGCATTCCAGAAGAAGAAGCAAAGTCAATGGTAGTTCGTGGGTTTGCAGAACCAATAGCCAAAGAATTGCCAATGGAATATGCGGTTGAGATGAATAATTTAATTAATCTTGAACTAGAAGGAAGCATAGGATAGGAGTTGTATATGGAACAAATTAAAGGAAATAAGCTGGGATTCAAAACTTTTAAATACTTGAAAGTTAACGATACAGAAATTAATCTCCCAGATATAGATATAAAAGAATACAGAATAGACTCTGATCCAGTAGAATCATTGGAAAACAAAGATTTTGGTGTGTGCCAAGAAGCTTTGGACATGAACGAAAAATTAGGAAATCTATTCAAAAAATACAAAACAGAAGAAAATCAAGTAAAAGATTTCGGCGTAATTGATTTGGTTACTGATAGAGAATATGATATTTTATTGGATACTCACAAAATCACAGCCGAAAAGAACTCTAGCATTAGAGTTGTACTTGATTACAGAGACAATGATGACAACAAGAAATTCAGAAGTTCAGTAATCGAAATCAATGCCAAAGAAAACAGCAACGTGGAAGTTTTTGTAATTCAAACAGAAAAACACACAACAGCATTAGAATCATTGATATTGAACTTAGATGAAGAAAGTAATGTAATTCTTAGTCAATACGAATTAGGTAGCAAGGACAATTACGTCAACACAAAAGCTAATTTGAATGGCAAACACTCAAATTTGGATATCAACAGCATTTACTTTACACATGGTGATAATTCATTGAATATGTTATACGAAATCAACCATTTTGGAAAAGAATCCAAATCCTCATGTATCGTAAATGGCGCATTAAAAGAAAATTCATACAAAAACTTTAAGTCAACACTTGATTTCAAAAGAGGTTCCATGGGTTCCACAGGAACAGAAGAAGAATATGCAGTATTATTATCAGATGATGCAAAAAGCCTGTCCGTTCCAATTCTTCTATCAGGAGAAGACGATGTAATAGGAAACCATGCAGCGAGTGCAGGAAAGATTGATCAAGACATGTTATTTTATATAATGAATCGTGCCATTAGCAAAGATGTAGCTGAAAGTATGATAGTTGAATCCAAATTCAGTGAATCTTTAAGCAGATTAGATGACGAAAATTTGGAAAACAAATTACTTTCATTCATTAGAGAAAAAATGGCAAAGAGGGAATTAGATGTTAGATAAAAAGCAAGTAGAAGATATAAGAAAAGACTTTTTGTATTTGAATAAAGAATACAAAAATCCTATAGTTTATTTGGATAATGCTGCCACTAGCCAAAAACCTATACAAGTTATAGATAGCGTAAGTGAATTTTACAAATATGAAAATGCAAATCCTCACAGAGGAGCGCACACATTAAGCGTTTTATCTACAGATGTTTACGAATCTGGAAGAGAAAAAATTGCCAAATTCATAAACGCAACAGACTCATCAGAAGTAGTGTTTACTAGAAATACTACAGAATCTTTGAATTTAATAGCGTATTCTTACGGTTATGAAAATTTAAAAGAAGATGATGAAATAGTAATATCCATAATGGAACATCACAGTAACCTAGTAACTTGGCAAGAAGTATGTAAAAAAACAAATGCAAAGTTGAAATACTTGTATGTTGACAAACAAACAATGCAAATTGATTTTGAAGAATTCAAGAAAACAATCACTGAAAAGACGAAGATTTTCTCAATAACACAAGCATCAAACGTAGTGGGAACTATGCCTGAAGTTGAAAAAATGATAAAATACGTCAAATCAGTTAACAAAGATTGTATATGTATCGTGGATTCTGCACAATATATTCCACACAATAAAGTTGACGTACAAAAATTAGGTTGTGATTTCTTAGTATTTTCAGGGCACAAAATGCTAAGCATAATGGGAGTCGGAATACTTTACGGGAAAAAAGAATTGTTGAATAATTTGAAACCATTCTTGTACGGTGGAGACATGATTGAGTATGTATTTGAAGACAAATCATCGTATTTGGATGCACCGGGAAAATTCGAAGCTGGAACACAAGATGTAGGATCTGTAAAATCTTTAATAACAGCGATAGATTACATTGAAAACATCGGAATTGATAACATTAGAGATTACGAAAAAGCTTTGATGGATTATGCCTATGACAAAATCAAACAAAAATCCGATATCATCGATGTCTACACAACAAGTGATACTCACAGATCTCCAGTACTGGATTTTAATTTCAAAGAAGCCCATCCTCATGATGTTGCAAGCATTATGGATAGTTACGGAATTGCAATCAGAAGTGGACACCATTGTGCACAACCTCTTCACAGATATTTGAAAACAAATTTCTCATGTAGAGCAAGCTTTGCATTCTATAATACATTTGAAGAAGTTGACTTTTTCATTGAACATCTTGAAGACGTAAGGAGATTGATGAGAATTGGAACTAGGTAGTTTATATACAGAATTAATATTGGAAAAAAGCAGGGATAAATCAAACAGACGTGAATTGGATCAGCCAACTCATTGTGAGTTGGGACACAATCCAAGCTGTGGAGATGAAATCACATTGCAACTAAAAGTTCAAGATGATACAATCGAAGACATTGCATACACTGGAATGGGATGTGCCATATCACAAGCATCCACATCCATAATGTGTGATGTAATCAAAGGAAAATCAGTAAGTGAAGCAATAGATTTGTGCAACAAATTCATATCCATGATAAAAGGAGAAATCACTGACAGAAAAGAACTAAAAGTTCTTAAAGATGCAGTATGCTTCCAAAGCATATCCACATTACCAGCAAGAGTAAAATGTGCCGTTCTTTCATGGTACACATTAAAAGATATGCTTGAAAACGACAAATCAGAAGGTTCATTTATTCCTGATTAATAGACAATAAAATAGATAATAAATTTTTAACTGGTGAAACGTGTGTTTCATCAGTTTTTTTATGCAATAAAATAGCCCCTCAATCTGTATTTCAGATTTTGGGGCTAATATTTAAATTAGTTACCTTGTTTTTTAGTTTTTTCTAAAAAGTCGTATAGTGTATTGGATAAATCCTTACCTTTGATTCTACAAAGTCCACCGTAACTACACGAAATTTCATCAAATTTTGTAACTCTGTCTTGTCTAATTCCAGGACCAGCTATTAAAACTGGAACAGGATCTCCACTGTGTTCCATTCTTTCGCATGGAGTAGAGTGGTCTGCTGTAACGGCTATTATTGTGTTTTCTAAATTAGCTTCTAATAAAAGACCAATAAACTTATCAAAAACCTCAACTGCTTGTGCTTTTTTCTCAGGATTTCCATCGTGACCAAAAAGGTTTGTTGCTTTTAAGTTTACTAAGACAAAATCATGATCTTTCAATGCATCAACTGCCATATTTGCCTTTGCATTAACATCTGTATCAATATTTCCAGTCATTGTTGGAGCTGTTAATGCTGTGAAACCAGCCAAACGAGCAACTCCCAAGACTGTTCCTTCGGCAGCAACACATGCCCCTTTAATATTTAGCTTTTCAGAAATTTTTTCCAATTTAGGCATTATTCCGGCTCCTCTTGTAAGAATAAAGTTAGCAGGTAAAAGTCCTTTGGATATTCTTTCTTCATTCACAGGATGTTTTGATAAAATTTCATTTGCCTTTAATAAAAATTTGTTCACAATTTCTGCTGTGAAAATTGAGTCAGGTTTACCGTCTTTTGACTGACATTTTTTGTAGTTTACATCAACTCCAGCAACTTTAGGATCGGTGTCAGTAATATTTGCAGAAAGACCTGGACCTCTTAGAATTAAAACTGCCCTGTGTTCAGTTGCTTCTTTAAAAATAACTTTTATCCCATCAATTTCTATGTTATTTAATGATTGAGCTAACAGATTAGTGTTCTCTCTAATTCTTCCGGCTCTTCTGTCTACAACACAAAGATTTTCATTTACAGTTGCAAAGTTTGATCTGAAAGCAACATCTCCTGCTTGCAATTCAATTTCTCTACCAAAGGCTTCAATAGGTCCTCGGCCTGGATAGTCTTCTAATCCATATCCAAATAAAATCATGTGGCCAAGATCTGTTCCAACAGGAATTCCTGCTCCATGAACATCCATTATTCCTGTTGTTCCTACAGATGCCAATTTATCTAAGTTTGGAGTGGAGGCATACTCTAATGGAGTCTTGCCTCCTAAAATTTCACAAGGTCTGTCGCCGACGCCGTCTGCAACAGCTAGTATAACTTTTCTATTCATATATTCTCCTTAATGACATTTAAAATATTATTTGATAATACGTAAAGTATAAAAGTGAAATAACTACTGATCCAATGAAACAAGTTATTAAACCAAGTTTTAGCTCGTCTTTTACATCAAAATATCCAAGACTCAAGTACAAAGCATTGACTTTTGAGTGAGGTGGTAGAGTCAAAGTGTAGGCAATACCGAAAGAGCAAGCCATTGCCAAAGGAACAGGGTCGATATTTAAAGATTGTTCTAAAGTTATGATTGTTGGAATCAATATTGTAGCTCTTACTGTTTTTGTTGTAAATATCAAGTGACTGAAAATAGTTATAAAAATAAGTATTACAGCAACTAGATTAGGATTTAAAGTGTTAAGACCGATTTTTTCGACAAAGTTTTGGATAATAAAACTTGCTCCGCCAGAATCATTAAATGCGTTACCAATAGCATACGCTCCAGCTGAGAAAATCATTAAGTTCCATTTAATATTTGCTTGCTTCCAATCAATAACACCAACTTTAGGAAGTAAACAAACAAGCATACTTATCACCGCTGTTTGTTCAGTTGAAATACTGAAACCAAATAATTTTTCTTGGTAGTTACCAGTCGCCCAAGAAAGTAGTGTAAGGGCAAATATAATCGCAGTCTTTTTTTCAGCGATAGTCATTGGACCAAGATCTATTAGTTGTTTTTTCAATATTTCCTTAGTTGATTCTCCACCAATATTCAAGTCTTTAATGTGATATAGTTTATAGCCAACTATAAAAGCTATCAAACCTGTGATTAAAACTTGAGGTAAAGAGCCTAAAAGCCAATCCATATAACCTAACTTTGATCCAGTCATTTTGTTTATAAATCCTATAGCTAAAAGTTGACTGGAAGTTGCTGTTATGACCATAGAAGTTGCCAAGTGGTTGTTCATAACTCCTTGCAAAGTTATCAATCTACCAAAATTACTTTCTCCAGGAACTTGCTCATAGACTTCTAATAAAATCATAATAATTGGAATTAGTAACGCAGCCCTGGCACTTGTTGATGGAATGAAAAATGCTAGGATAAAGTTTACTAACATTAGGGAAATTAAAGTTCCCTTTGGAGTCTTGCCAAATTTGGTAAGCATTGACAATGCCAAACGCTTGCCGAGATTTGTTTCGTTAATAGCAGAAGTTAATACAAATGCAGCTACCATTAACCAAATAATATCATAGCCCAATGCTCCAAATGTGACCTTTTGTTTTTCAACCGCTCCTATCATAAGTAAAAGTAAAATTCCAATAATCGAAGTTTGATAAATTGGAATTGGCTGAGCTACCCACATAATAAGGGCGAATACAAAAACTGCTAGAGATTTTTGCACCAGTTGAAGTTTTTTTCTTACTTGCTGATGATTTCGTTTTCATAATTTTACCAACCTTTCTAAATTGTTAGCTTAATTATATTACACGGATAACTATAACACAATTCGATTTTATTCTTAAAACAATAACATTATGTTATAATGGATTTAGAAAAATTTAGAGGTGAACAAATGGATATTAGCAAATTAGAATCTTTTTTAGTTTTAGCAGACTGCAAAAGTTTTACTAAAACAGCAGAACTTAGGTATTTATCTCAGCCGGCAATAAGTAAACACATAGATAGTTTGGAGCAGGAACTCGGCGTATTTTTATTCGATAGAAATGGTAAAACTGTTAGCCTCACAATACAGGGAAGACATTTCATAAAATATGCAGAATCTATAGTTAAAATATATCAAAAATCACAAGAATTAATCAGACAAATTTAAGATCTCAATCAAGGAACACTTTACTTTGGTTCAACAAACTTTATAGGAATTTATCTGATGCCAAAATTTATTAAAGCCTTCCAAGACAAATACCCAAAGATTAATGTAAATATGACAGTTGGCTCCTCAAAAGACCTATTTAAAAAACTCGAAAAAAATGAAATTGAATTTGTATTTTTGTCTCATTATGTAAAAATTGACACAAACAAATATATTTCCAAGCCATTTTTTACAGATGAAATGGTGTTGGTGGTAAGTACCAAAAACAAACTGGCAGAAAAATCTACATGCAGTATCTCAGACATAAAAGATCAAGTATTTATTACAAAATCACAAACATCTTCTCTATATAAATTTTTAGAATCTTGCGTTGTTGATGTAAAATTTAAAAAAGAACTTATAATAGATAATCAAGAAGCAATAAAAAAAGCAGTTGTAGAAAATGCGGGAGTTTCTATTATGTCGAAAAAATCAGCTCAATTAGAAGAGGAAGCAGGGCTAATAAAGTGCATAAAAATCGTAGATTGTGATTTCAAAAGACAAATAAATCTAGTTTATAATAAAAATTTACAGATAACTCCAGCGGGCCAGGCTTTTTTTGATATTTTGGATATCAATAACAAGTTTGAATTTGGAAAATAAAAAAGGGGCTGTTGCAAAAGTCCCAGTATAGAAAAAAGAGGCTGTTGCAAAAGTCCCATAATAGAAAAAGACGAGGAAACATAAAAATCCTCGTCTTTTTTGATACAATGTATTTATGAAAACCACTAAAAATACATCATCATTAGCTGACTATACACTAGTTAATGATACAATTCAACTAAGATTAAACTTTAATACAGAATGCTATCTTGACAGTCAAGATATTTCTACTCTTTCTTCATAATTTAAATGTTTTACTTTTTCTATAATTATGATATAATTTACTAAAGTCATTGTTTCCTCCTATGTTTTTTGTTTTGATAAATTTATTATACATGAGAGGACAGCGACTTTTTTATATAGGATGTTTCATTTAATATTACAACACGCCTATAGAGAACATTTATAATAAATGTTTGAAAAAAATATTTGCTTATATAATATTATGCAGATGAATTATTAGGAGGAATTATGAAAAATAGAGAAGAAGTATTACAAGAAAAGATTGAAAGAAGAAATAGTAGACATGAAATAGGTAACAACATTTCATGGTCAGCAATATTTGCTGGTGCAGTGACATTTATCGCTGTAATGTTCTTACTAAGTTTTATAGGATCATCAATCGGATTTGCAACTTTAGACTTTCAGTCATCAAATCCATTTAATGGATTATTTACAGGTGTTGGCATTTGGACAGTAGTTCAATTATTAGTATCTTTATTTGCAGCAGGTTTTGTTGGAGGACTAGCAGCTAAAAGAGTTGGTTTATTGCATGGTTTCTTATCATGGGCATTATCAATGGCTTTAGTAGTTGTAATGTTATTCACAGCTGTTACAGCAACAGTTAAAACTGCAGCAAATGCAGCAGGATCAGTAGCTGGAGAAGCAGGTAGTTTAGCTGGTAAAGCAGCAACTACAGTTTCAGAAAATATATCATCATTAAGTTCAACAGCTTTTGAAAAAGTAGCTCAAGAAGTTGAAGGTGTTGATTCAAAAGAATTACAAGCTAATGTTGAAAAATACTTAAAAGATTCAGAAAATGAAAAATTAAGACCAGGATACTTACAATCACAAGTTGATGTATCAGTAGAAGAAATCAAACAAGCAGCAAAAGATATAGCCTTAAATCCTGAAAATGCAGAAAAAATTGCTAAGGATACAGCAGACAAAATAGGTGCAAGAGCAGAAGATATTGCAAATTCAGTAAAACAAGAAGATATAAAAAAATCAGTATCAAAAAATTCAGACCTATCAGAAGCTGAAGTTGAAGAAATATCAAACAACATTTATGACGGTTTACAAAAAACATATGCACAAGCAGAAAAAACATTTAACCAAGCATCTGAACAAGTTTCAAAAACAGTGGCACAAGCTAAAGATACAGCTGAAAAAACAGCAGAACAAGCTAAAGAAACAGGAAATGATGTAGCAAGCACATCAAGCAAGGCTTCATTATTAATCTTTGTTGGATTGCTATTAAGTGCTATTGCAGCAATGTTTGGTGGTTCATTAGGTTCAAGAGTATCTAATGAAAGATTTATAGAAGAAAACTAATAAAAAAATAATAAAAAATATAATTTGTTTATATCACTTAGCCTAGGCTAAGTGATTTTTTTTGTGCACTTAAGTGTGTTGAGCGAACGAAGTGAGAGAAACAAAAAAACCACCTGCTATGCAGGTGGAAGACATTAGCTTAAGCTTCAAGCAAAACAAAACCTCCTATGATAAAATAGTGTTGCCTGACAAGCTGCACA
>CAJUSY010000005.1 GCA_910589545.1 Peptoniphilaceae bacterium | reverse complement strand
CGGGCTCATAACCCGGAGGTCGTAGGTTCAAATCCTGCTCCCGCAACCATACATATAGTAATATGTAAAACCTAAGTAAAAAAAATGAAAAAAAGTGTTGACAAAAAACTTATTAAATGCTAAAATAAATAAGTAAGTTGTTAACAAACGAACAAAAACTTTAGTTTAATAAGTCCCTGTGGTCAAGCGGTTCTTGATCCTAACCCAAATCAAGAAGTGATTTGTAGGTAGGTCAAATGTCGCGAAATAGAAATCTTCGATTTCGTTATGTAGCGACCAAGACATTTGCAGCGAAGCTGCAACATTACAGAAACAATTTAATACAATATTAAAAACTTAGTAAATAAGGCCCTATGGTCAAGCGGTTAAGACATCGTTACTTTATGTTTCGGTGGTTCAAATCCACCCTCCTCCACCAAATAAATTTTACAAAAGTATATTAATAACCTATATGCGGGTGTAGCTCAGTGGTAGAGCCCCAGCCTTCCAAGCTGGTTGCGAGGGTTCGATTCCCTTCACCCGCTCCAATTAAGCACCTATAGCTCAGCTGGATAGAGCAACGGACTTCTAATCCGTGTGCCGGAGGTTCGAATCCCCCTAGGTGCGCCATTAGTATTGGGGTGTAGCCAAGTTGGTAAGGCACAAGACTTTGACTCTTGCATTCCACAGGTTCGAGTCCTGTCACCCCAGCCAATATGGTTCATTAGCTCAGATGGTAGAGCACCTGACTTTTAATCAGGGTGTCCCGGGTTCGAGTCCCGGATGAGCCACCAAATGTGGAGAGGTATCGAAGTGGTCATAACGAGGCGGTCTTGAAAACCGTTTGGGGGCAACCCCGCGTGGGTTCGAATCCCACTCTCTCCGCCATTTTTAATTACTTTATTTAGGAGAAATACTCAAGTGGCTGAAGAGGCTCCCCTGCTAAGGGAGTAGATCCTTAACGGGATGCGAGGGTTCAAATCCCTCTTTCTCCGCCAAGAATATAAAACTATTCTTGGGCCTTTAGCTCAGTTGGTTAGAGCGCCCGGCTCATAACCGGTAGGTCCCGGGTTCGAGTCCCTGAAGGCCCACCAATTTATTTCTTGATTTATTCAAGAAATATTTTTTTATAACATTGAAATCATTTCCTAAATAAAGTACGTGCCCAGATAGCTCAGTCGGTAGAGCAAAGGACTGAAAATCCTTGTGTCGCTGGTTCGATTCCGGCTCTGGGCACCAAGGGGATTAGTTCAGTGGTAGAACGTCGGTCTCCAAAACCGGATGTCAGGGGTTCAAGTCCTCTATCCCCTGCCACGATAAAAAGCATGCTTTCACATATGGTTAGCATGCTTTTTATTTTGCATATTTTATGTCTTAATTTATAGCGTTGAATCTAAAAATTTTGTATATTATAATATTAATTAATGTTATTGATAAAATAAGAAATTTATTTAAGGGGATTTAGTTTAATTGGTAAAATGTCAGACTCCGAATCTGAGTGATGAAGGTTCGATTCCTTCAATCTCTGCCATATAAAAAACCTGCTTGATTAAGCAGGTTTGAGCTTTAATTTGTGTTCTTATTAATTTTGTTTTGGTTTTGTTTGATTACTGTCATCTTTGGCACTATTTACTTCCCCTGGTTTAATTTTTCCATCTTCTAATGAGTAAGATTTACCTTTTAACTTTTCATTATTACTTGCTGGAACTTTTGGTTCTTTTTTGATATATTCTCCTTTAACCAGGTCTTGCAATTTTTCAGGTAATTTACCATTATGATCTTGTCTATAACTTTCCACTGCTGTTTCTAAGACTCTTACATTTGCATTATGGGCAGTTATGGCTGCTTTTTCTTTTTGGTTTTTGTACACAGGAATGGCTATTGCAATAAGTATTGCAAGGATAGCTAATACAACCAATAATTCTAGTAATGTAAACCCTTTTTTCTTCTTTTTTAATGATTTCAGTTTCATTTTTCCTCCTAATTATTTATGTAGTTAATTTAATTATAACCAAAATTGAGATTAATTCAATATAAATAATTGAAGTTTTTGTTAAATTTCTTTGAAAATTAAATTTTTTGCTTTTTCCCTATAAAATACTATTAATGGTCCCGATAAAAATCCTAAAAATATCGTACCTATTCCAATTTGTTCTCCAAATAGTAGACCAACTACAATGCATATTACATCCAATACAATCCTTGTGTATTTGTATGAAAAACTTTTTTTAAGCACATTATTTACAACATAGGGCATAGCATCATATGCGCTTGCGCCCAAGTTAGCTTCCAAATAAATTCCGACTCCTATGCTCATTATATTTATTCCAATTATCAAAATAATGAAGTTTACAAGAAATTTATCGTTGTCTAGAAATTTTAGTATCATATATGAAAAATCAGCACTATATCCAACAGTTAGCATATTAATAACTGTTCCAAGTCCTATCGATTTTCTGTGTCCTAAAAAAACTATCATAATTAGTATGAAGTTGGTAACTGTAATTACCGTTCCGAAGTCCTTGTTCAAGAAATCTGAGAAACCAGTGTTCATAAAACTAAGTGGATCCACGCCTAAATTTGATAATCTGAGTATTCCAATACTCATTCCTATAATTACATTTCCGATAATTGCCCATAATATTCTTTTTGTTTTGTTATTCATTAAAATTCTCCGTAAGTGTGTATTTTACTAATTCTTTAATATTTTCATAAATAAATTCATCATTTATGATTAAAGGGTAGTAATTGTTTATTAAATTATAATTGTTTTCCATATTTGTCATTGCACATTCCACAAAATCGTCTTCAATGTATCCATCATGTAAACTCAAAGTAAGTGTTATAAACATTCCTTGTGATTTTATTTGAGTTGAGTCATACATTGCATCTATTTCCACTTTATTGTCACTTATCAAAATAATTTCGACATTATTCTTTTTTTTGTTAACACTATACAACAAATATTTAACATCATTTAAGTACATATTAAAAGTATCGCAATTATCTTCAAAGAATTTTACAAAAAAATGATATAGTTTTGTTTTAAAATTAATAGATGTTTTAGAAAATTCTATCAATTCATTTGAAATTAATTGTGATTTTGAAAATTTTTTGTATAAATTTACTGACTTTGATTTATCATCTATGTTTATATCAAATAATTTTACTGCCAAATCTTTTGCTTTCAGTGATGTGAATTGGTTATTGTAGTAATTTTTGATTAATTTTTGCAAGTAAAAGCAGTTGTGAATTACATCCCAATCTGTATATTTTATTATTTTACTATTAATAAATTTGATATCAAAATCACTGAAACAAATGATCTGTTTATCTTGAATGATTTTTACTGCTGACTTTACAATATTTTCTTCAAATTCATTGTTTTTTGAGTAGAAATTATAATGTTTACCATTTGTGAATATGTTTATTAAATAGATGTGGTTTCTTTGAGTATTAATTCCTGTTGTTTCTATATTTATAATTGCCTGATTTTCATTCATTTTATCACCATTTCCATTATACTATTATTTTGGCAAATTTTCTCTACATGTTATAATATTAGTATGATTTTTAAAAGAAATGAAGGGATATAATGATATATTTAGATAATGCTGCAACTACGAAAGTATCAGAAAGAGCAGTAAAAGAAATGGTCAATGCAATGACTGTTGATTTTGGTAATCCTTCCAGTTTATACGATTTTGGAATGAGAGCAGAAAAGCTTGTTACTGATTCAAGAAATTCAATTGCAAATCTATTAAATGTAAGATCAGAAAATGTGTTTTTTACTTCTTGTGGAACTGAGGGTAATAACATTTCAATTAATGGAAGTGTTACAAGTGATAGCAAAGAAGAATTTATAACTACAAATATCGAGCACTCATCTGTTTTTAAGACTTTTAATAAATTGAAGGAAAAAAGAACTGTTCATTTTGTAAATGTGGGTGATGATTTTGAAGTTGACGATATTATCAATTTAATTAATGACAAGACTAGATTAGTGTCAGTTATGCATGTTAACAATGAAACAGGAAAGATTCTTCCGATTACAGAATTAGGCAAGAAGATTAAGGAAAAAAACCCTAATACATTATTTCATGTTGATGGAATTCAAGGTTTTGGGAAAATTAGATTAGATTTAAATGAAGCTAAGATTGATTTCTATACAATTAGTGGCCACAAAATACATGCTCCTAAGGGAATTGGTGCGATTTTCATAAGAAATCCAGAAAGAGTTAAACCTCTTTTGATTGGGGGCTCCCAAGAATCTGGAATTTCTCCAGGAACAGAAAATGTTGCAGGTATAGTGGCATTGAAATGTGCAAGTGAGGAAGTTTTTTCAAAAATCGATGAAACTTATGACAGGTTATTCAAGATGAAATCATATTTAATGGATGAATTAACAAAAATAGACGGGGTTTATTTTAACTCCAAATTAGAAGGATACAGTCCATATATTACAAATGTGTGCTTTAATTATATAAAAAGTGAAGTTTTGTTACACTATTTGGAACAAGATGAAATATATATCTCTACAGGTAGCGCATGCAATGGTTCCAAGAAATCAAGGATTATTCAAAGTATCAACACTCCTGATGAGTTTTCAGATGGATGTATTAGAATTTCATTTACAGATGATACTCCAGAAGATGTGGTGGAGGTATTTATTGAAAAATTAAAACTTAGATTAGAAGATATTAGAGATATTATGAGGAGATAAATGTTAGATTGGTATATATCGGTTAGTTTTGGGGAACTAACTTTAAAAGGGAAAAATAGACACACATTTGAAAAACGTGCAATAAGTAAGATTTTGGATGCGATTTCTGAATATAAAATTGATGAATATTATCAAGAACAAGGCAAGTTGTACATCAAAGCTGATGTTAATGATTTTGATGAAATGATAGATAAAATCAAGAAAGTTTTTGGAATTGTGTACATTAGCCCATGTGTTAAATGTGAAAAAACGGTTGAAAGTATTCAAAACGGGGTATTAAAGATAGTAGAAGATAAAATTATAGACGATAAACTTCAAACTTTCAAAGTTGATGTTCACAGAGTTGATAAGAAATTTGAACCAAAATCACCAGAATTAAACCCACTTTTAGGCGGAACTATTCTTAAAAAATATGGAAATTATTTTAAGGTTGATATCAAAAATCCTGATTTTTTTGTTTATGTAGATATTAAGGATAATTGTTATGTTTACACGGATAGAATAAAAGGTTGGGGAGGTCTTCCAATTGGTAGTTCTGGAAGAGGATTGCTTTTATTATCTGGTGGTATAGATAGTCCTGTGGCTGCTTTTCTTATGGCAAAAAGAGGAGTTCGTGTGGATTGTTTACACTTCCACAGCTATCCATTTACAAGCCAAAGAGGTTTTGAGAAGGTTAAGCAATTAGTAGAAGAAGTTTCTTATTATACTGGTAATATTAACTTTTATTCTGTGAACTTGCTTCCAGTGTACAAAGCTATCACTAAAAACTGCAAGGAAAGAATGATGACTATAATTTCCAGAAGATTTATGATGAGAATTGCAGAAAGAATTGCAAATGAAAACAAAATTGATGCCTTGATTACAGGAGAAAGCTTGGGTCAAGTTGCAAGTCAAACTATTCAAGGGGTTTCAGTGATCAATGAAGTTACAAGTCTACCTATTTTAAGACCTTTAATTTCAAGTGATAAAACAGAAATCATAGAAATTGCAAGGGAAATTGGAACATATGAAACATCGATTTTGCCTTTTGAAGATTGTTGCACGGTGTTTACACCAAAAAGACCAGTCACAAAACCAAGAATTTACGATGTCAAAAGAGAAGAAGAAAACTTAGACATTGAAGGCTTGGTTCAAGAATGTATAGATAATATGGAATTAATTAAGATTAGACAATAGGAGGAAGTATGAAAAAAGCAGGAGTTATTATAGGTATTATTGTTGTGTTAGCATTATTATTAGTGCCACAATACAACGGATTAGTTCAATCAAAGGAAAATGTGAACGAAGCATATGCACAAGTTCAAAACGTTGTTCAAAGAAGGGCGGATTTGATTCCAAACTTGGTTAACACAGCAAAAGGATTTGCAAAGCATGAAGAAGATGTATTCATCAAAGTATCCGAAGCTAGAGCTGGTGTAAAAAATGCCAAAGATCCAGAAGAATTAGCAAAAGCAAATGATGAATTGACAAGTGCATTAAACGGTATGAATGTTGTTGTAGAAAGATATCCTGAACTAAAATCAGATACCCACTTTACACAACTTATGGATGAATTAGCAGGTTCAGAAAATAGAATCGCTACAGAAAGAAAGAATTACAACACAGTTGTAAAATCATACAATCAAAAAGTTAAGAGATTCCCAACAGTAATATTTGCTAGATTAATGGGATTCAGCTCTGAAAAATACTTTGAAGCAGATGCTTCAGCACAAAAAGCGCCACAAGTTAACTTTGAATAGGACAAATAAATAATGAGAAAGAAATTTAGATTGATATTCTCATTTGTTTTAGCTTTTTTATTAATTTTTAATGTAAATGCTTTTGCCCAAGATTTGCCGAAATCACCGGATACTTTTTATCTTGATGAGATGGGTGTGATTAGCCAGGAAGTTAAAGATAAAATAGTTAAGACGAATGTAGAACTCGAGCAAAAAACAGGCTCACAAGTAGTAGTTGTGACGATAAAAGATTTAAAAGGAGCTGATCCTGTCGATTATGGCGTTGATTTGTTCAACAAATGGAAGATTGGAGATGCTAGTAAAAAAAATGGTGTTCTGATTTTGTTGTCACAAGATTTAAATGAACCGAAAGGTCGCAATCGTCACATCAACATCATTACAGGATATGGTATAGAAGGAAGACTTAATGATGGTAAAGTCGGTAGAATAATTGACGAATACATGCTGGATGATTTAAAAGATGGAAATTATTCACATGCTTTACAAGAAGGATTCAATGCAGTTGTAGGGGAAGTTGCAGCTGAGTATGATGTTGAATTAACTGGAGATTTTGACAAATATCAAGAGAATTTAAGTAGAGATACAGAATCATCATCCTTTAATTTTATTCTAAGAATTATAATATTTCTGATAATTTTGTATTTCATATCGAGAAATAATCGCAGATACCGTAGATATGGAGGCAGAAGAAGAGGAGGTACAATATTCTTCCCAGGATTTGGTGGAGGATTTGATGACGATGACTTTGGAGGATTTGGCGGATCTTCTGGAGGATGGGGTGGATTCTCTGGTGGAGGAGGCTCATCCGGAGGCGGAGGAGCTGGAAGAAGTTTTTAATAAAATTATGAAATACTCTCAATTAATTTTGGAAGTATTTTTTTATAAAATTGGGTAAAATATTTTTAACTTTTTGTTTAGTTTTGTGTTATTTTATGTTATAATACTTTTGGTTTAATATTTTAAGTAAGGAGATTGACATGGAAATAGGGGAAAAGATAAGGTCACTAAGGTTGAAGTTGGGGCTTACGCAAGAAGAATTGGCGGAAAGGTCTGATCTGACAAAGGGCTTCATATCTCAATTAGAGAGGGATTTGACAAGTCCATCTGTAGATTCACTTAATGATTTATTAAATGCGTTGGGTACTGATATGGCGACTTTTTTTATGGATAAACCTTCAGTAAAAGAAATTTTTACAACAGATGATTATCAATCTAGTGAGGATTTGAATATGAATTCTTCTATTACATGGCTTGTTCCAAAATCTCAGGTCAACACTATGGAACCTGTGATTATTACACTTACTCACAATGGAGAAACTAAAGAATATACTCCATTTGAGGGGGAGGAGTTTGGCTATGTGATTGAGGGTAGCTGTAATATATATCTAGACAACGAAAAATTTAAGCTAAATAAGGGTGATTGTTTTTATACTAAGTGCAATAAAACTAGAATGTTAGAAAATAATGGCACAAAAATCTGTAAGGTGATATGGATTATGTCACCACCAAATTTTTAGGGGGAATGTTTAATGGATAATATCATTGAATTAATCGGTATTAATAAATCTTTTGAAGACGAACACATTTTAAAAGATTTGAACCTTTACATAAAAAATAAGGAATTTTTGACATTATTAGGACCGTCAGGTTGTGGAAAGACTACGACTTTGCGATTAATTGCGGGATTTGAAACTCCAGATACAGGTAAAATCATTTTTGAAGGAAAAGATATCAGCAATATTGCACCCTATAAAAGAAATGTCAACACTGTTTTTCAAAAGTATGCTCTTTTTCCAAATATGAATGTTTTTGAAAATATCGCTTTTGGTTTAAGAATAAAGAAAATGAATGAAAAATTAATCAGAGAAAAAGTAACAGAAGTTTTAAAACTCGTTAATTTGTCTGGTTTTGAAAAAAGGAAAATAAATAATTTGAGTGGTGGTCAACAACAAAGAATTGCAATAGCAAGAGCATTGGTTAATGAACCAAGTGTTTTGTTATTGGATGAGCCACTCGGTGCGTTGGATTTAAAACTTAGAAAAGGAATGCAAAATGAACTTAAGAATATACAAGAAAGAATTGGAATTACTTTTGTTTATGTAACTCACGACCAAGAAGAGGCATTGACTATGAGTGATACTATTGTCGTGATGGATAATGGGGTTATTCAACAAATTGGAACTCCTGAAGACATTTACAATGAACCTAAGAATGAATTTGTAGCGAAATTTATCGGAGAAAGTAACATAATAGAAGGGATATTCTTAGAAGATTGCATGGTAGAATTTTCTAATCACAAATGGAAGTGTGTGGATAAAGGATTTGCAAAAAACGAAAATGTCCAAGTGGTTATAAGACCAGAAGACGTTGAGATAGTTGCACCTGAAAAAGGCCAAATAAAAGGCACGGTTATAAGTGATAGATTCAAAGGAATTCACTATGAAATGTTTGTGGATACAGGTGATTTTAAATACAAAGCCCAATCAACTATCAACAAACCTCAAGGAAGTATGGTAGGAATTAACATTGATCCAGACAATATTCATATCATGAAGAGGTGCGATAATGAAGCTTAAAAAATTATCCATTCCTTACGCTTTTTGGATATTGTTTTTCATTGTATTTCCGTTATTTTTGATTGTATATTATTCAGTTACGACGGGATCTTTGAGAGATTTTTCCAATCCACAATTTTCATTGGAATATTTTTATAGGTTTTTTACATCAAAATATGTAAAAGTCCTTTTGAATTCCATACGATTAGCTTTTATAAGTACAGTTATATGCTTACTCATCGGATATCCAACAGCGTATTTTATAAGTAAAGTTGACAAAAAATACAAAGCTATTTTGATGCTTATGATTGTTATTCCTATGTGGATGAACTTCTTATTGAGAACTTATGCGTGGATTATTTTAACTGGTAAAAATGGAATTATTAATAGTGTTTTGCTTTATTTTGGTTTTTCTCCAATTAAAATGCTTTACACTGAAGGAGCTATATTGATGGGGATGGTTTATAACTTCCTACCATTTATGATACTTCCGATTTTTTCCATACTAGATAAATCAGATTATTCACTCGTTGAGGCAAGCTATGACTTAGGAGCATCCAAAATACAAACTTTTTTAAGAGTTGTGTTTCCAATGAGTTTGCCAGGAGTTATAACAGGAATCACAATGGTATTTATCCCAGCAATTTCCACTTTTGAAATATCCGCTTTGCTAGGTGGTAACAAATACAATCTGATTGGTAATATAATAGAACATCAATTCAGAATAGCTGGAAACTGGCACTATGGTAGTGCGATTTCAGTAGTATTGATAGTTATGATTTTAATTTCATTAGCTTTTACAAATGAGAAGGGAGAATAAAATGAAAGAATTTTTCAAGAAATTTTATTTAGCATTGGTGTTTTTGTTTTTGTACGGACCAATTGCTGTATTGATGGTATTTTCATTTAACGATTCTCGTTTGAAAGGTAGCTGGGTTGGATTTACTTTTAAATGGTACAAAGAATTATTGCACAACGAAGAAATATTGTCTTCTTTTAAAACAACAATATTGATAGCTATATTAGCGACAATTATTGCTACAATTTTGGGAACTATTACAGCGATAGGAATTTATTATTTGAGAGGATACAAAAAATCTGTGCTTTTGAATATGAACTATCTACCTGTTCTAAACCCTGATATCGTAACTGCAGTTAGTTTGATGGTAATATTTAATTTGATGAATTTCCAATTTGGATTTTTCACAATGTTGTTATCACATATAACATTTACAACACCTTATGTAATACTTGCAGTTCTTCCTAAACTCTCGCAGATGAATAAGTTTTTGCCAGAAGCTGCTATGGATATGGGGGCGACTCCTTTTTATACGTTAAGAAAAGTTGTGTTGCCAGAAATAAAAACAGGGGTATTTTCAGGAAGTTTATTAGCTTTTACACTAAGTATTGATGACTTTGTAATAAGCTTCTTTACAACAGGTCATGGTGTGTCAAACTTATCTGTAACAGTTTATTCCATGGCGAAAAAAGGCGTAAATCCAGCAATCAACGCATTAAGTACTATTATGTTTTTGGTAATGGTAATTCTGTTGTTGATTTTGCATAAAAGAACAAATCTATTGGAGGAATTATAATGATGAAAAAATTTTTATTATTAATTTTAACAATTTTAGTTTTATCATCTTGCTCCAAGGATGATTCAAATGTATTGTATGTTTATAATTGGGGAGAGTACATTGAACCAGCTTTGATAGAAAAATTTGAAAAAGAAACGGGAATTAAAGTAATCTATGATACTTTTGAGCAAAATGAAGATATGTATATGAAAGTAAAAGAAGGTGGGAATAACTACGATGTTGTTGTTCCTTCGGATTATATGGCTGAAAAGATGATAAAACAAGGTATGCTTGAAAAAATTGATTACAGCAAAATTCCTAATTTTAAATACATCGACGAAAAATTTAGAAATTTGGATTACGATCCCAAAAATGAATACACAGTTCCGTATATGTGGGGAACTGTTGGAATTCTTTATAATAAAAATAAAGTAAAAGAAAAAGTGGATAGCTGGAATATTTTGTGGGATGAAAAGTACAAGGATAATATTATCATGATGAACTCCACAAGAGATACACTTGGTGTAGCCTTGAAAAGATTGGGATATTCAATGAATTCTAGAAATGAAGCTGAGTTAGAAAAAGCAAAAGAATCATTGATTAAACAAAAAAGCATTGTACTTGCTTATCTTGTAGACGAAACGAAAAACCAAATTGTAAATGAAGAAGCAGACATGGCTGTGATGTATTCGGGCGATGCGATTATCGCAAAGCAGGAGAATGAAAACTTAGAATATGTAATTCCAAAGGAGGGTTCTAATTTGTGGTTTGACACATTAGCTATTTTGAAAAATGCAAAACACAAAGAAAATGCCGAAAAATTTATAAATTTTTTGACAGATCCTGAGAATGCAAAAGTTAATGCCGATTATATTGGTTATTCTCTCCCATCTACAGAAGCGAAAAAACTTTTGGATAAGGAAGTTCAAGAAGATGAGACAGCTTATCCAGATTTATCAAAATATAAGAATATGGAAATTTTTAGAGACCCATCAGATTTCATAGAAAAATACGATGATATATGGGCGGATATAAAAGCAAATTAATTTTAAGAAAGTGCATTAGATATTCTTTTGTACTTTTTTAATTTGAGATTGAATAATCAACTGATTTTTCATATAATATGATTAGTTAAGAATTGGAGGAAATATGTTTATAGAAATATTAAAAGTTATTCTTTTGGGAATAATTGAGGGAATAACAGAATGGTTGCCAGTTAGCTCAACTGGTCATATTTTATTGTTAGATGAATTTATAAAGTTGAATATGTCAGATGCTTTCAAATCAATGTTCACAGTTGTGATTCAGTTGGGAGCGATTTTGGCAGTTGTGGTTATTTATTGGGATAGAGTGTGGCCATTTAAAAAAGGGAAAACTCATCTAGTTTCCATAAGTAAAAGCAAGATGATTATGTGGTTTAAAATAATTGTAGCATGTATTCCAGCAGCAATTATTGGCATTAAATTTGACGATTTAATTGAAGAATACTTTTATAATTACTTTGTAATTTCATTAGCATTAATAATATTTGGCGTTTTGTTCATTATAATTGAAAATAAAAACAAAGAATCGAACAATAAACTTGTCGACAGTATTGACAAAATTACTTACAAGCAAGCATTTATAGTTGGTTTGTTTCAAGTCATAGCAGCAGTATTTCCGGGTACATCACGTTCAGGAGCAACTATTTTAGGTGGTATTGCCATAGGATTGTCAAGAACTATTGCAGCAGAATTTACATTTTTCTTGGCAATTCCAACAATGTTTGGTGCAAGCTTACTGAAACTTGTAAAATTTGGCTTTAGTTTTACAGCTATGGAAGCAATTGTTTTGTTTTTGGGAACTGCAGTGAGTTTTTTCGTTTCAGTAATTACAATAAAATTTTTAATGAATTACATCAAAAATAATGATTTCAAAGTTTTTGGATATTATAGAATAGCTCTTGGTGTATTAGTTTTGATTTATTTCGGACTAATCAGATAGTTGTGATATAATAATGATGAGGAATATTTGTAATTATTTTCAGATGAACATTAGATAAAACATATACGAATATATATTAAAAAAATAAGTTGTAGCGACTTATTTTTTTATTGATACATAAGGAGTTATGATGAACTTAGATAATTTAAACGATAGACAAAGAGAGGCTGTTGAAAACACTGACGGGCCAATGCTGATTTTAGCAGGAGCTGGAAGTGGTAAAACAAAAGTTTTGACTACTAAAATAGCTTATTGCCTGGAGCAAGGGTTGTGTTCAAAATACGAAATTTTAGCAATCACTTTTACTAACAAAGCTGCCAGGGAAATGAAGGAAAGAGTCGAAAATATCCTTCAAGAAAATGTCGATAGCATGTGGATTGGAACTTTTCACGCGATTTGTTCTAGGATTTTAAGAGTGGAGATAGAAAGAATTGGCTTTGAAAGAAACTTCACAGTTTACGACAGAGCAGACCAGATATCTCTTGTAAAAGAATGCTTGAAAGACATGGGAGTGGATCCTAAAACTGTTGAAATAAAAAATGAAATTAACACGATTTCTAGGTTGAAAAACGCAGGTGCTACCGAAAAAAATGTCGACAAAGAAGATTTTGATATGAGTTTGAGTAATTTTACTATAGAATTATTTCAAAAATATGAGCACAAACTAAAACAATACAATTCGTTGGATTTTGATGATTTAATAGTTAAGACAAATTTATTATTTGATGAAAATCCAGATTTGAGAGAAAAATATTCCGACAGATTTAAGTACGTTTTTGTCGATGAATATCAAGATACTAACGATACACAATACAAGTTAATAAAAAATTTGGTGTATAAGAATGACAATATTTGTTGTGTTGGTGATTCTGACCAATCAATTTATGGATGGAGAGGAGCTAACATTCAAAACATTCAAAACTTTGAAAAAGATTTTAAGAAGGCAAAAGTTATTTTACTTGAACAAAATTATCGTTCAACACAACCTATTTTAGACTTAGCAAACACTGTAATCAAAAATAATTCACTTAGAAAAGATAAAAACTTGTGGACTGCAAAAAATGAAGGAGATATTCCAGTATATAAAAGAATGTATTCAGATTTAGACGAAGCAGAGCAAGTTGTACAATGGATTGAGCAAGAAAAATACAGGGAAAATCCATACGAAGAGATGGCGGTTTTGTACAGAACTAATGCCCAATCCAGACTTTTCGAAGAAAAATTGAATAGACTAGGGATTCCTAATAGAGTTGTTGGAGGTTTGAAATTCTACGATAGAAAAGAAATCAAAGATTGTGTAAGTTATCTTAGAATTGTTGAAAATTTAAATGATAACATGGCTTTGAATAGAATTATAAATGAACCTAAAAGAGGAATTGGTAAAACGACTATGGATAAGTTGTTGCAACATTCTCAAGCAAGAGGAATTAGTATGATGCAGTATATCAGAGATACTGATTTAGCAGATTTTTCAAATGCAACAGCAAAGAAACTTCAAGAATTTTATTATTTGATTAAGAGTTTTCCAAAAGATGAGTTGAACGTAGCAGAACTTATGGAATATATTTTAGATAAGACTGGATACAGAGCAAATCTTGAAAAGTCAACTAATAGAGATGATAAAACGAGATTGGAAAACATTGATGAATATATATCATCACTTTATCAATTCGTTCAAGATAATCCTGATAAAAACTTGAGAGAATATTTGGAAACATCCTCTTTGATGACTGATTTGGATAAAACAGATGACAATACTAAAGGTGTATCAATGATGACAATCCACGCGGCAAAAGGATTGGAGTTTGACGTTGTATTTTTCACTGGATTAGAAGAAGGGACAATTCCTTCAAGAGTTGATGAAGATGTTGAGGAAGAAAGAAGATTGTGCTACGTTGCAATCACAAGAGCAAGAAAGAAATTATACATTACAAGTGTACAATCAAGAAGAAGATTTAACGAATTTCAAACAAAGGCTGAATCGAGGTTTGTAGAGGAAATGGAAAACAAATACAAAGATGAATCTCCTAATAAAGAGGTTAGTTTTAGAGAATCGTTCAATACAAAAATAGTTGACGATTATAGAACTGAAGCATCAGCTTCAATTACTAAAAAACAAAGTCAAACTACTAAAAATAATGAAAAATATAGAGCTGGAGACAAAGTTAAACACAAAAAGTTCGGAACTGGTGTTATTGTTGGAATTGTTGAAAAAGATAGCGGGGATGAATTGACTATTAATTTTGACAAAAAAGGATTGAAAAAACTTAATTCATCACTTGCACCATTAACTAGGGTTGAATAATGGAAAAACAAGACAGGATAAAATATTTAGTAGATTTACTTAACAAATACGCTTTTCATTATTATACTTTAGACGATCCGTTGATTGAGGATTCAGAGTATGATGTATTATACGATGAGCTTGTAAATCTAGAAAAAGAGACAGGATTAGTTCTTCCCAATTCACCTACAAATAGAGTTGGTGGAGAAGTTTTATCTGGATTTGAAAAACACGACCATTTGAGCAATTTGTACAGTTTGGGAAAAGCGCAAAGCAAGGAAGAAGTAAAAAACTGGGCAAATAAAACCATAGAATTTGTAGAAAATTACAATAAAAATCACGTAAATAAGTTACCAAAAGTAGAATTTTATGTAGAACTAAAATTTGATGGTTTAACTGTTAATTTGACTTATGATAATGGATATTTAGTAATGGCAACTACTAGAGGTAACGGAACAACGGGAGAAGTTATCACAAGTCAAGTCAGAACTATCAATTCAATTCCGTTAAAAATTAATGATACGAGATTGATGGAAATTCAAGGTGAAGGATTAATGCCTATTTCATCATTAGAAAAATACAATAAGACTCACGAACCTAAACTTAAAAATGCTAGAAATGCAGCAGCAGGAGCTCTTAGAAACTTAGATCCACAAGTAACCAGAAAAAGAAACTTGGATGCTTATTTCTACAATGTAAATTATTTGGAAGAAAATGGAATTGACAACCAAGAACAAATGATGAAGTTTTTGAGTGACAATTATTTCAAATTGTATCCTTACGAAAAGCATGCTACATCATTTGAAGAAATTTCAAACTATATAGATGAGATTTTCGTATTAAGAAATAAAATTGATGTTCTTACAGATGGTGTTGTAATCAAAGTAAATGATTTTAAAACCAGAGAAAAATTAGGATACACAAACAAATTTCCAAGGTGGGCTATAGCATACAAGTTCGAGCCTGAACGATTCACAACAGTTGTAAAAGAAGTTGAATGGAATGTGGGAAGAACTGGAAAAGTAACGCCAACTGCTTTATTGGAACCTGTTGAAATAGGAAATGTAACAGTTAAAAGAGCAACACTTAATAACATAGATGACATCGAAAGAAAACAAGTCAGGTTAAACTCAGAAGTTTTCATTAGAAGGTCAAACGATGTAATTCCGGAAATAATGGGGGTTGTAAATCCAGAGCAAGAAGACACAGAGGAAATTGAAATTCCCCATAATTGTCCTTATTGCCACAGTGAATTATTCAGAGATGGAGTTCACATTTTCTGCCCAAATTCAATGAGTTGTACTCCACAATTAGTCAAGAGAATGGTACATTTTGCAAGTAGAAATGCGATGAATATTGATGGACTTAGTGAAAAAACATTGGAAGTTTTGCTTGAAAAATTAGATATTACATCTATCGAACAAATTTATGATGTAAGAAAAGAACAATTACTGCAATTAGAAGGATTTAAGCAAAAGAAAAGTCAAAATCTTATAGATGCAATTGAAAAAAGCAAGGATGTTGAGTTAGCCAATTTTATATTTGCACTTGGAATTCCTGAAATAGGAGAAAAAACAAGCTTTGAATTATCACAAAAATACAAAACTTTCGAAAATTTAAGACAGGCAAAATTTGATGAATTAATTCAAATAGAAGATATAGGAAATGTTATTGCTGATGAAATCGTAGAATTTTTCCACGATGAAACCATTTCAAAATCAATAGATTCACTATTATCTAAGGGAATTAAAATCAAAAATCCTGAAAATGTTGAAAAAAAATTAGACAATTTAACTTTTGTATTAACAGGAAGTTTGGTGAATTATTCCAGAAAAGAACTTACGGATAAGTTATCTAAATTGGGAGCAAAGGTTTCATCTTCTGTTTCAAAAAATACAGATTATGTAGTTTATGGGGAAAAAGCAGGGTCTAAACTTACAAAAGCTAAGGATTTAGGTGTAAAATTAATGACAGAAGATGAGTTGAATTCATTCTTGGACAACTTATAAATTTAATATATTTATGATAAAATTTAATCATGAATTAAAAAGGAGTTAGTATGATTAATCGAGATGAAGTAGTAAAAATCTATGATTTAGCTAACCTTGAGTTAACTGAAAACGTGGATGATTTATATGAAAAATACAACACTGTGTTGGATTTTGCGAGTATGATTATGGAATGTGACACAGAAGGTGTGGATTACATGGAATTCTTGCCACAATATCACAGCATACTTAGAGAAGATACACCAAAAGAATCAATTCCAAGAGAAGTTGCATTGAAAAATGCAAAATCTCGTGAGTATGGTTATTTTAAATTGAAGAAAGTGGTGGAATAATGATAAAAAATCTAAGAGATAAATTTGTAGGAAATCCGGAAAGTTTAAGGGATTACTACAATGATTTGAATAAATTAATTGAATCAAAAAAAGATTTGAATGTTTTTATAACATATGATAAATCTTTTGTTGATGAACAAGTTGATAAATTAATAGAAAAAGCTAAAAGCAACGAACCTTTGGGAAAAATGTTCGGAATAGCTGTAAGTGTAAAAGACAATATTAATGTAAAAGATTTACGAATGACTTGCGGCTCAAAAATGTTAGAAGATTATGTATCAATTTACGATGCCACTGTAATCAAAAAATTAAAAGAACAAGATTGCGTTATCTTAGGAAAAGTTAATATGGATGAATTTGCTATGGGATCTTCATCTGAAACAAGTTATTTTGGACCTACAAAAAATCCTGTAGATACGAATTTAATTCCAGGAGGTTCTTCATCAGGTTCAGCAGCTAGTATCAAAGCTGAAATGTCTGTTGTAAGTTTGGGGACTGACACAGGTGGATCCAGTAGACAACCTGCATCTTGCTGTAATGTGGTAGGATTCATGCCAACTTATGGTTCAATCTCAAGATTTGGAGTTCAATCTATGGCAAATACTTTGGATGAAGTTGGTATATTATCAAATTCTGTTGAAGATATAATGGATACTTACAATGTTATTGCAGGTCATGACGACAACGATATGACTTCAATTCAATCCGAAGTAAATATTAAAAAACAAGATTATAGTTTTAAAGGCAAAAAAATTGCCGTTGTTGATCTTAAAAAATACAGCAACGATGAAACAGTTATTCAAGAATATAATGAAATATTAGATATTCTAAGAAATTTGGGTGCGGATTTAGTAGAAATAGACTTTGAATATTTAAAATATGCGAATGCTTTGTATAATGTAATTGTAACAAGCGAAGTTTCATCAAATATGTCTAGATTTGATGGTATTAGATACGGATATTTGACAGATGATTACGAAAATACAAGAGATTTATTCGTAAAAGTAAGAAGTGAAGGCTTTGGAGAAGAAGTTAAGAGAAGAATTGCTATGGGTACTTTTTATCTTGCAAGCTCCAACGACCAAAAAGTTTACAAACAAGGTTTGAAAGTGAGAAATTTACTTTCACAAGAATTCAAAAATATCTTCGAAGATTACGATTTGATCGCAACACCTACTATGACAAGCTTGCCTTATGAATTGGATAGTAGAAAAGATGACCCATTGGCTGTTTATGATTCTGGTATTTTCAATGTTATTGTAAACTTGAGTGGATTGTGTGCTATTTCTATTCCTTATAAATCAGGAATATCAACTAGTTTGCAACTAATTGCAAATAGTCACGACGAAGAAAATTTATTAAATGCAGCTTTAGCATTTGAAAGGAGATAGCATGAACTTAAAAACACTTATAGGATTGGAAATTCACGTAGAATTATCAACTAAAACAAAAATGTTTTGTGGTTGTAAGAATGAATTTGGACAAATTCCAAACACTAATGTATGCCCAATTTGCTTAGGTCATCCTGGAGCACTTCCTCACATGAACAAAGAAGCTTTAAAATATGCTATCATGGCAGGACTTGCATTTGATTGCGACATAACTAATGAGTTTAAGATGGATAGAAAAAAATACTTCTACCCTGATTTAGTTAAAGGATATCAAATCACACAAGAAGACCAACCACTTTGTACAAATGGATATATTGAGTTAAAAACTTCAACAAAAAACAAAAAAGTTAGAATCAGAAGAATTCACATAGAAGAGGATACTGGGAAATCAATTCACAATGAAAGTGGTAACACTTTAATGGATTACAACAGAGCCGGAGTTCCACTAATAGAAATAGTAAGTGAACCTGATATGAGCACTCCAGATGAAGCAAGGGAATTCTTGGAAACTTTAAGAGAAAGAATTAAATATTTGAAAATCTCAGATGTTAAGATGAGTGAAGGATCTTTGAGATGCGATGTCAACATAAATGTTTATGACGAAGATTCTGATTTCAAAACAAAAATTTCAGAGATTAAAAACTTAAACTCATTCAAATCAGTTTCTAAAGCTTTAATTTACGAACAAGAAAGACATATTAAATTAGTTGAAGAAAATAAAATTGGAGAAAAGGAAACCAGAAGATGGGATGAAGATACTCAAACTACAATATTAATGCGACACAAAGAAGAAGGTAATGATTATAGATTTTCAGTTGAAGGAGACATTCCTAAAACATTCATTGAACAATCATATATCGAAGAAATCAAGAATAATTTGCCTGAACTTCCACAAAAGCGCAAAGAAAGATTTATGAATGATTACAAAATTGACGAATACGATGCTGATATTCTTACGAGAAATGGATATTTGGCTGATTATTACGAAAAAGTTGTAGAAATTTCAAATGATCCTGTGCAATCATCAAACTGGTTATTAGGTGATGTTCTTCGTCAAGTAAATGAAAACGAAATAGAAGTTGAAGAAATGAATATGTCGGCTGAAAATTTGGCAAAATTGATAAAACTTTCTTCAGCTAAGAAGATAAACAATCAAACTGCGAAAAAAGTTTTGAGAGAAATGTTCAACGAAAACTTTGATCCAGAAGTTTATGTAAAAGAAAAAGGATTACTACAAGTAGATGACGATAATTTACTACAACAAATAGTAGATGAAGCTGTGGCTGAAAATCCTGAATCAATCGAAAGTATAAGAAATGGTAAGGATCGTGCAATAGGATTCTTAGTTGGACAATGTATGAAAAAGTCAAAAGGCAAGGGAAATCCTCAAAAATTCAACGAGTTAATAAAAGAGAAAGTCTAATGAAAAAAATATATTTATCTACAGGAAATAAAGGGAAAGTATCAGAAATAAAAGAAATACTTTCTGATTTGAATTACGATGTGTATTCTAAATCTGAATTGGGTATAAATGAAGATGCAATAGAAGATGCAGAGACTTTAGAAGGAAATTCACTTATAAAAGCTAAATTTCTAAAAAACTACACAGATGATATAGTTATGAGTGATGATACTGGACTTTTTGTAAATTCATTGGATGGGAAACCCGGCGTATATTCTGCGAGATTTGCCGGTGATGAATGTGATGATTACAAAAATCGTCAAAAACTTTTATCAGATTTGAAAGATAAAGAAGATAGATGTGCTTATTTTGAAACTGTAATTACAATTATAGATTTAAATGGTGAAATTCATCAAGCAAAAGGTAGAGTAGATGGCAAAATTTTACTCGAAGAATGTGGTGACAACGGGTTTGGATATGACAGCATATTCATGCCTGACGGATTTGAAAAAAGTTTTGCACAAATGCGAGACTCTGAAAAAAATCAAATAAGTCACAGAAAAAGAGCGCTTGAGAACGCCAAAATTATCTTGAAAGGTTTAAATGAAAGTAGCAATAATTAGTGATACACATAATAAGATTGAAAAAGTATATGATTATTTGTTTGACAAAGAAATTGACATCATCGTCCACTTAGGAGATGTGTGCGATGATGCAATTTTACTTCAAGATTTACTAAAAACAGAAGTAATTTATATCAAAGGAAATAACGATTTTTATGTGGCAGGTGGGGAATATGATAAGGTTATTAGAATTTCTGATAAAAATATTTTCATAACACATGGGCACAAATACAATGTATCTTCAGGAGTTGGACGATTAGTCGAAAAATGCAAATCATTAAATTGTGAAATGTGCTTATATGGACATACTCACAGGTATTTCAATGAAGTAATTGATGGAGTTTGGGTTATAAATCCTGGGTCTGTAACTTATCCAAGAGATGGACAGTCTGGTTTTGTAATCTACGATCCAAAAAAAGAAGAAATAGAAAGGATACTTTTATGAACGTATTAGACATTAAAGAACTAAGAGAAGATTTAGGTAAGAGAATTATCGATGGTGTTGAAAAACTTGGTCGAGAAGTTAAGGTTGCTACAGTTAGAGTTGGCGAAAATGCAGGAGATATTTCTTATGAAAAAGCTGTTAAAAATAACTGTGCTAAATTAAACATAACTTGTGATCAAATAGTTTTAGAAGAAGGGGAAAACGAAAAGTTAATCCAAACTATCAAAGAACTAAATGAAACTCACGATGGTATATTGATGTTTAGACCATTAAAAGATAAAGAGCTTGAAAAAGAAATTCAATATATAATTGCACCTGAAAAAGATATCGATGCAATGGGAATGGTTAATTTAGGAAAAGTTTTATCAGCAGAAGATGATGCATACTATCCAGCTACAGCAAGAGCTGTTGTAGAAATTGTTAAATACTATAACTTTGACGTTAAAAATGTAGTAATTGTTAACAGATCATTAGTTTTAGGAAAACCACTATTCAACATGCTTATTAAGGAAAACAAAACTGTTACTATGTGCCATTCAAGAACTGAAGATATTAAATCATTCACAAAGAATGCTGACTTAGTAGTAACAGCAGTGGGTAAGGCTAAAATGTTTGATGATTCATACTTTACAGAAGATTCTTATGTAGTTGATGTAGGGGTTAGCTTGGATGAAAATGGGAAATTATCAGGCGATGTTAACCCAGAAGTTAATGTAAAAGTATTGGCAAACAGCGTTGGGAAAATCACAACAAGAGTTTTATTGTTGCAAATGGTTGAAGGCGCATTGAACAGACAATAATTTATATCTGCAAGACCTCTTTGTCGTTAAGGACAAGGAGGTTTTTTGATTGAGCTAAATTAAAAGTGTATAATATATTAGGTGATAATTTTGAAAATAGGAGCAGTAATAATGGCAAGTGGTTTGTCTAGTAGAATGAAAAAGGATAAACTAATGCTACGATATAATGATAAATTTATTTTTGAATATGTTATTGATTTGGTTTGTAAATCGAATTTTTGTGATAAAGTAGTAATTACAAATAATGATACAATTATAGAATATTGCAATAAAAGGGGAATTAAAACTCATAATAATCCTAACAATGAATATGGTCAGAGCGAATCAATCAAAATAGGTGTAAATTATTTTAAAGATTTGGACGGAATTTGTTTTTTGGTTAGTGATCAGCCATTTTTAACTGAAAATTCTATTGAAAACTTGATTAATTCTTTTGAAAAAAATCAAATTTATCAACTAAAATTCAATGATCGAATTGGGAATCCTGTTATATTTTCAAATAAATTTTATAAAGAATTATTATCACTAAAAAATGATGAAAAAGGATCAATAGTTAGGAATAATAATCTTGATGATGTAAGATATGTAAATGCACAATTTGAAAGAGAATTAATTGATATAGATACTGTTGAGGATTATGAAAGGATTATAAATGCACAAGATTTGTTTGATTAGAGGCGCTGGGGATATTGCAACAGGTACAATTCAAAAGCTTGTCCGTGCGGGATTTAAATGCGTTGTTACAGAAGTTTCAAATCCAAGTAGTATCAGAAGAAATGTATCACTTTCAGAAGCTGTATATGATAGTAAGGCAAAAGTGGAAGACATAGAGGCAGTTTTGTGTGATGATTTAGAAAAAATTAATGAGTATCTGGAAAAATACAATCCTGTTGTAATAGTTGATCCGAATCTTTCGATTTTAAATAAGATGAAATTTGATGTTATTGTTGATGCGATTTTGGCAAAGAAAAATACAGGACTTAGAAAAAATATGGCTGATATAACAATTGCATTGGGACCTGGCTTTGAAGCTGGAGTTGATTGCGATGTGGTGATAGAAACTATGAGAGGTCATGATTTGGCTAGGATTATTGAGAATGGTTTTGCACAAAAAAATACGAAAATTCCGGGAAATATAAATGGATATTCTATTGAAAGAGTAATTTATTCTGAATTTGACGGTAAATTTACGCATATCAAAAATATCTCAGATGTAGTACAAAAGGGTCAAGTTATAGCAAAAATCGACAATCACAATGTTTATGCAACATTAGATGGAGTTATCAGAGGGATGATTAGAGAGAACTTTGATGTAACAAAAGGACTTAAAATAATAGATATTGATCCTAGATATGAAGAAGTGAAAAACTCTTTTACAATAAGTGACAAGGCGAGGGCAATCGGTGGAGCTGTTTTAGAAGCGATTATGATGTTAGAATATAGGAGAAATAATAATGCAAAATGATGTTTTATTACAAATGTACAGATCTTTGGAAGACGGATATAAATGTATGATGGTGACTTTATTTAAGAATAAAGGATCTGTTCCTGGAAAACAGGGAAATATTATGGCTGTTCGTGAAGATGAAAAAACATTCGGAACAGTTGGAGGCGGAGCAATAGAACACCAAATAATAAAAGATTCTATTGAAAACCTAAAATGTGATAAAGATTTTGAATTTGATTATGTACTTAACGAAGGGGAAAAAGTTAGTATGAGTTGTGGGGGAAAAGCTAGTGGATTTGGGAAAGTTTTTTATCCGAAACCAACTTTGATAATTTTTGGGGCTGGACACTGTTCTCAAAAATTAGCTAGAATTGCGACTTTAACTAATTTTGAGGTTATAGTTGTAGACGATAGGTCTGATTTTATTTACAATGAAGATTTCTCAAATATTAAACAGTACATTAACAAAGAAATAGCTGATTCTATTAAAGAATTGAAATTTACGCCAGATACTTTTATAATTTCTGCAACAAGAGATCATAAACACGATGAAGAGGTAGCTTTTAATATTTTGGACAAACCTCATAAGTATTTCGGAATGTTAGGATCTAAGAAAAAAGCAGACACGTTAAAACGAAATTTGATAGAAAGAAATGTGGACAAGAGCTTAGTCGATAGTATAAATATTCCGGTTGGACTTAATATTGATGATGGATCTGTTGAAGAAATAGCTATTTCGATAATGTCTCAAATTTTGAAAATTAAAAACGGAAAATAAATTAAACAAAGCATGACTTTTATGTCATGCTTTGTTACTTATTTCAATTTTTATTTTGGCAATCTGGACAGACACCTCTAAATTCAAGAGTATGTGAGTCAATTTTGAAACCAGTTTTGTTTTCCAAATCCGTCTCTATTTTTTTAACAGGGCAATGATCGATAGGAATGATTTTGCCACAAGATTCGCAAATTATGCTGTGTTTATGTTTTTTTCCTTTTAATCTGTAATATGAAACACCGTCAATTTCACATACAATTTCAACTATTCCTTTATTTTTTAATATTTTTAAATTTCTGTAAATTGTAGACAAGTTTGATTCTTCTTTTTCTATAAAAACATAATACAAATCTTCTGCAGATATAGGCTGTTCAGATTTTTCTAAAATCGATATTATAAGTTTCCTTGCTTTTGTGATTCTTAAACCATTTTGCAACAAGATTTCGTTTTTCATATTATCACCTATAATTATTATATCATTTTATTTAAAAATGTTTAGAGATATTTAAATTTTAAGATTAGAAGAATGATACAATTTGTCAACTTTTTCGTCATTAATATCTAAAAACTCGCAGATTAGTGGTATAATATATAGTTAGTGAAATAAGGAGAGTTGTTTATGAACATTTTATTTTCACCACCTGATATTTCAGATAAAGAAATTGAAGAAGTGGTAGACGCATTAAAATCTGGTTGGATTACAACTGGACCAAAAACCAAACAATTAGAAAAAAACTTACAAAAATATACACAATCAAAAAAGACTTGTTGCTTTAATTCAGCAACTGCTGCATTGGAATGTGCGCTTAGGATTTTGGGCGTAAATGGTAAGAAGGATGAATGTATTACTTCGGCTTACACTTATACTGCAAGCTGTTCAGTTATAGATCATTTGAATGCTACAATTAAATTAGTAGACGTTCAAAAAGATTCCTACTTTATGGATTATGATAAATTATATGATTCCATAAATGAAAATACTAAGGCAATTATTCCAGTTGATATCGCAGGAGTTCCTGTCGATTACGATAAAATTTACGAAATAATTGAAGCTAAGAAATCAATATTCAGACCTTCAAATGAGATACAAGAATCTTTGGGAAGAGTTGCTTTGATTTCTGATAGCGCACATGCTTTAGGTTCAACATATAAAGGTAAAAAGATTGGATCATTCCAAGATATAGCTTCTTTCTCTTTCCATGCCGTTAAAAACTTTACCACAGCAGAAGGTGGAATGCTTGCTATAAATATTGGCGATGTAGATAAGATTTACAATGATTTACAATTATTCTCACTACATGGACAAAACAAAGATGCATTAGCAAAAACAAAATTAGGTGCATGGGAATACGACATTAAAGGTCTTTATTACAAATACAATATGCCTGACATATTAGCAGCAATTGGCCTTGCACAATTAGAAAGATACGACAATTTACTATCTAGAAGAAAAGAAATAATAAAAATGTATAACGATGGTTTTGATAATACATCAATTAATTATTTAAATCATTTTGGAAAAGATTATACAAGTAACGGTCATTTGTATTTAACAAGAGTCGAAGGTATAGACGAAGAAACTCGTAACGATATTATCGTTAAGATGGCAGAAAAAGGCATTGCTACGAATGTTCACTACAAACCAATTGCAATGATGACAGGATACAAAAATTTAGGATTTGACATCAAAGATTATCCTAATACTTTTGAGCAATACAAAAATGAAATAACATTGCCACTTCACACATTGTTATCAGATGATGAAGTAGCATATGTTATCGAAACTTACAAGGATATAGTTAGTGGTAAATAATATGAACAATCGAGTAGATGAAATCCTTAAAAATAGCAAATTTAATCTTTTCATCAAAAGATTATTTGATATTTTAGCATCTTTATTTGGAATTTTGGTTATGGCAATTCCAATGATTATAATTTCCATTGCTATAAAATTAGATTCAAAAGGTCCTGTGTTTTTTAAGCAAAAAAGAGTTAAGAAAGATAATAAGGATTTTACAATTTTGAAATTTAGAACGATGGTTGTGGATGCTCCAAAATTGGGAATGGCAATAACAGTTGGAGACGATCCTAGAATAACAAAAGTAGGAAAGTTTTTGAGGAAAACTAAATTAGATGAGTTTCCACAATTGTTCAATGTATTGGTCGGAGATATGAGTTTTGTTGGTCCGAGACCTGAAGTTAGAAAGTACGTCGATATGTATTCTGATTCGGACAAAGATATTTTGAAAATTAGACCAGGAATTACGGATTTGGCGAGTATAAAATACAGAGATGAATCAGAAATTTTGGATAAATCTGACAATCCTGAAAAGACATATGTTGAAGAAATTATGCCTAATAAAATCGAACTAAACAAACAATACATTGAAAATATTAATTTATTAAATGATATTAAAATAATTCTTCAAACATTGAAGATTTTATAAGTTTTAAATTCATTATAGAGATAGAGAAAATTAAATGGGGGAATTTGATGAACATACCATTATTAAATTTAAAAAGACAATATAAAAATATTGAAGAAGAGGTAAACTCAAGTGTATTAGAATGCTTTAAAAACGCTCAATACATTATGGGTGAAAATGTAAAACAATTTGAAAAGGAAATTGCAGAAAAAATTGGTGTAAAACATGCTATTACGGTAGGGAATGGAACAGATGCATTGATTATAGCTTTGAAATCTTTGGGAATTAAAGAAGGAGACGAAGTTATCACTACAGACTACACATTCTTCGCTACGGCTGAAGCAATCAGATTTGTTGGTGCAACACCTGTTTTTTGTGATGTAGAATTAGATACTTACAATATTGATCCTTCTCAAATAGAAGAAAAGATAACAGAAAAAACTAAAGCGATAGTTTGTGTTCATTTGTTTGGAAATGCTTGCAAGATGGATAAAATAAATGATATTGCAAAAAAACATAATTTGTACGTTGTTGAAGATGCTGCTCAAGCAATTAACTCACAATATAAGGGCAAAAATGTCGGTAACTTAGGTGATGTAGCTTGTTTCTCGTTTTTCCCTACAAAGAACTTGGGTTGCTTTGGAGATGGTGGTATGATTACAACTAACGATGATGATTTGGCTACCATTATAAGAGCTCTTAAGGTTCATGGAAGTGGAGAAAATGGAATGAAGGCTTATGCTATCTTGAATAATGAAGAAGTAGAGGTTATGGAACAAAATACAGGGGATAATACTGTATACAATCCATTAAAATACTACAATTACTTAATTGGTCACAATTCAAGATTAGATGAAATCCAAGCTGCTATTTTAAGAATTAAATTAAAACATTTAGATGAATATACTGAAAACAGAAGAAGTATTTCTCACAAATACATCGAAGCCTTAAAAGACACTTCATTGGTTATGCCAATTGAAACTGAAGGCGGAAAGCATGTTTTCCATTTATTTATTTTACAATCTGAAAATAGAGAAGAAATCGAATCTAAATTAAAAGAAAAAAACATCGCAACGGGAACTTATTACAAAGTAGCTATGCATTTACAAAAGGCTTTTAATGATTTAGGATATAAAAAGGGAGATTTCCCTAACGCGGAATATCTTTCTGAAAGAACGTTTGCTATTCCATTGTTCCCAGAAATGAACGATGAGGAAAGAGAATATATTATTAATTCTATAAAGGAGATAGTATAATGGACTTTTTTGCTCATGAGTCTTGTTACATAGATGAAGAGACAAAGATTGGTAAAGGAACTAAGATCTGGCATTTTAGCCATATAATGTCAGGATGTTCAATAGGAGAAAATTGTAATATTGGTCAAAATGTTGTGATTTCACCAGATGTTACACTTGGAAATAATTGTAAAGTTCAAAATAATGTCAGCGTTTATACTGGTATTGTGTGTGAAGATGGAGTTTTCTTAGGACCTTCATGTGTGTTTACAAATGTAATTAATCCAAGAGCTTTTATTGAAAAAAAAGATGAATATCGTAAGACAACTATTAAAGAAGGCGCTTCTATTGGAGCTAATGCTACTATTGTTTGTGGAAACACAATTGGCAAATATGCTATAATTGGAGCAGGAGCGGTTGTTACAAAAGATGTCGGAGATTATGAAATTGTAGTTGGTAATCCAGCCAGACATCATGGATATGCATGTTCATGTGGAGAAAATCTAAAAAGAGTTTCCCTCACAGATTATATATGTGAAAAATGTGACAAAAAATATTTATTAAATGATTATAAATTGAGTGAGGTATCAAATGAGTAATTTAAAAGAAGAATTATTGGGCAAAATTGAGGATAAATCTCTAGTTGTAGGGGTTGTAGGATTAGGTTATGTGGGATTGCCATTAGCAGTTGAAAAAGCTAAAGCTGGTTATACTGTTATTGGTTTTGATGTTCAACCCGAAAAAGTTCAAATGGTTAACGATGGAGTTAATTACATAGGTGATGTTGTTGACTCTGAATTAAAAGCAATTGTAGAATCTGGAAGATTGAGAGCTACAAGTGATTTTGAATCAGTTGCAAGCTGTGATTTCATAGCTATTGCTGTTCCAACACCTTTGGATATTTACCAACAACCAGATATTTCCTATGTTGAGAAATCAACTACAGATGTTTCAAAACATTTGAAAAAAGGATCTATAGTTGTTTTGGAATCTACAACTTACCCAGGAACTACTGAAGAATTAATGAGACCAATATTGGAAAATGGATCAGGTTTAAAATGTGAAGAAGATTTCTACTTGGCATTCTCTCCAGAAAGAGTAGATCCAGGTAATAAACAATATAAAACTAAAAACACTCCAAAAGTTGTTGGAGGAATTGGTTCAGAATCTACTGAAGTTGCAGCAGCATTGTACAGAAATGTATTAGAAGGAGAAGTTATGACTGTATCTTCACCTAGAGTTGCTGAAATGGAAAAAATTCTTGAAAACACATACAGAAATGTAAACATTGGTTTGGTAAATGAATTTGCTAAATTAGCTAATAAAATGGACATTAACATGTGGGAAGTAGTAGACGCTGCTAAGACAAAACCTTACGGATATCAAGCGTTCTATCCAGGTCCTGGTGTTGGTGGGCACTGTATACCATTAGATCCATTCTATTTGACTTGGAAAGCTAGAGAATACGACGTACACATGCCAATCATAGAAGCAAGTGGCACTGTTAATGATAGCATGCCTGAATGGGTTGTAGATAGATCAATGAAAATTTTATCTAGAAAATTCAAAAAACCATTAAATGGTTCAAAAGTTTTAATTTTAGGTATTGCATACAAAAAAGATATTGATGATTTAAGAGATTCCCCAGCGTTTGTAGTAATGGATAAGTTCAGAGAAGAAGGAGCTATCATTGATTACTACGATGGATTTAATCCTTCATATTTCAATCCAGATGGATCTAAGACTTACTCATTAAAAGAAATTAATCCAGCTGTAATTAAAGGTTATGATTTAGTTGTAATAACAGCTGATCATACAAATGTTGATTATCAAATGGTTGTAGACAATGCACCATTTGTATTTGATACAAAATACGCTACAAGAAACGTAGAAAACAATAAAGATAAAATAGAATTATTATAAGAGGTAATATGCAAAAAATTAAATGCGCAATCATTGGCTGTGGTAGAATTTCCTATAAACACGTTGAAGGTATTGCAAACAATGATTCAGAAATGGAATTAGTTGCAGTATGCGATATTATTGAAGAAAGAGCCATCGAAAAAAGAGATGAATATTTGGAAAGATTTTCTGACAGAGATGTAAAAGTATACACTGATTACAAAAAAATGTTAGAAGAAGTCGACATAGATATGTGCTCTATTTCAACAGAAAGTGGTTATCATGGTGAGATAGCTCTTTACTGTTTAGAACAATCAAAACACGTATTGATTGAAAAACCAATGGCTATGAGTTTGGAAGAAATAGATAAAATTAATAAGTTAGCTGATGAAAAAGGATTAAAAGTTGGAGTGTGTCACCAAAATAGATTTAATCCTCCAATTCAAAAATTGAAAAAGACAATTGACGCTAATAAATTTGGAAAGATGACAAACATCACAGCAAGGGTTTTATGGAACAGAAATCAAAACTACTATAACTTAGCTCCATGGAGAGGAACAAAGGCATTAGATGGTGGTACATTGATGAACCAATGTATACATGCACTAGACTTGCTGTTATGGATGATGGACGATGAATTAGTAAGCGTAAAGGCTGAAACAGAAACTTTCCTAAGAGACATAGAAATGGAAGATTACGGCGTAATTCTGATGAGATTTAAGAGCGGTAGAATTGGACTATTGGAAGGTAGTGCCGATGTTTATCCTAAAAATCTTGAAGAAACTATTTCTGTATTTGGCTCAACAGGAACTGCCGTTATCGGTGGTTTAGCTGTTAACGAAATAAAAACTTGGGTATTTGAAGATGAATCTGAAACCGGAGAATTGGAAGATGATAAATCTATCGATAATGTGTACGGAAACGGACACACTCCATTATACAAAGATTTTATTCACGCAATAAATACAGATACTCAGCCGCTAATCAATGGTCACGAAGGAAGAAAGCCAGTTGAAGTATTAATGAAAGCTTACGGTTGGATTGACTAATATAATATTTTGAAAACAAACAAGCTCTTGATTTTATCAAGAGCTTGTTTCAATTTAATTAGTACTTGTAGAAACCTTCTTTTGTTCCTCTACCTAATTTGTTTTCATCTATATATTTATTTAACATTTGTGCATTCTGATATGTTACAGAATTTTCATCATTTACATCTGGTTTATTTAAAGTGATATTATAAGCAGTTTTAAGACCGACTACATCTATTATTTGGAAAGGTCCAAATGGAGCACCTGTTTCGTATCTCCAAGCGTTGTCGATATCTTCGATGTCAGCTATGTCTAAAGCCTTTAGAGTCATTGCTGCATCTAATAATGGAACTAATAGTGAATTTAGTAGATATCCCGGTTGTTCTTTCTTTAATTTTAATGGAATCATTCCTATATCTTTTGCGAAGTTAACAACTTAATCGTATACTTCATGGGAAGTTTCGCTGTGTCCCATAATTTCTGCTGTATTATTGTTCCAAATTTCATTTGCAAAGTGAATAGCAAGATATTTTTCTGGATGAGGAAGTAAATCCTTGAATGAACTTGGTAATAATGTTGATGAATTTGTTGCAACTATATTATTATCATTTAATACTTTTGCCAAATTTTTATAAAAATCTGATTTTTGTTCTGGATTTTCAGAAACAGCTTCAATTAATAAATCACAATTTTCAACTGATTTTTCTAAGTCTGTTAAAAGATGAATCCTATTAAATCCTTCTTCTACATCTTTTTTTAAATTTTCATTATCATCAATTGCTAATTGTTCAGTAGAAATACCTCTAGGTATAATTACTGAGTTAACAGTGTTTTCATCAGATAATCCAACCTTAATTCTATCTATTATACTTAGATATGTTTCTTTTAATACATCAAAACGTGGCTTAGCTCTATCTACAGAACCTTCACTTCTTAACCATACGTTTACATCAAAGCCTTTAAAAGCAGTTTGAAATGCTATTTGAGATCCTAAAACTCCTCCACCAGCCACTGTTACATTTTTAATTTTCATAAATTTGCCTCCTTTAAATTAACCTATATTGTAATTCTATTCAGTATTTATATACACTCTAAATGATTTTACAAATCAGAGTTGAACAAATTGTGTGATTTTTCGGATTTTTTAATTTTTAAAATGTTTAGAAATTTATAAGAAGGGTATAATTAAATTAAGGGCTAGAGGTTAAAACCATTTTTAAAACAATTAATAAAGATTAAATTTCATAATTTAACAAATTATTGTTTAGGATTTATTAAAAAGTGGTATATATAACAAGTAGCAAACATATCAATAATTTACAAGGAGGTTTTATGAGTGGATTTAAAAAATTTGTTCATATATTGTTTTCAATATTACTGATTTTGTTTTCTTTAGTAATGTTTTTCACAGTTTTCAATTTTGGGCAAGTTAGTTATAATCTCAGAGAGCTCATGATGAATGAGGTATGCTTTTATATATTAGCAGTTATTGGAGCCTTAATTTTACTAGGGGCACTTATAATAATGTTTAAAGCAATATTCTCTGATAATTTAAGTGATTTCTTGATCTCAAGAGACAAGGATGGAGAAGTTATGATATCTACAGATGCACTTGAAAATACTGTAAAAAGTACAGTAAATAGATTTAATGATGTCAGAACTTCTAATGTTAATGTAAGAGTCAACAATTCAAATGAACCATATATGAATTGTGATGTAGAGGTTGGAGTAAGGGATATGTCAAATGTAGGAGGTCTTGGTGAAAACATCAAAAATGATATCAAGACTAATCTGGAAACTTTAACTGGTTACAAAGTTAAAGATATTACTGTAAAATTCTTGGATTTGGCAAAATCTACAAACAAAAGGGTAGTATAGGGGGCAAAAATGAACAATAAAAGTATGTTGGACAATTTTCAATCCCCGGATGAACAAAAGGAAGTAATATTTGTAAAAGAAGATTCAAAAGATAAATTTGACGAAAGGTTAATAAAAAATTTATCAGGGTTAAGGAAACCAACTAAGTATGGAATTTTAGGCGTAATAATTGCACTTTTAATTTTAAAACTTGGTTTTTGGGCAACAATCTTAATACTATTACTTTTTGGTATAGGTTATGGTTATGGATTGTATAAAGAAGGTAATCCTAAATTTATCAGATTTTTGATGAATTTATTTAGGAAATAAAATAGTATAATAGTATAAAAGGAGATTAGAATGATGGAAGAAAAAAAATACAATGAAGTAAACAAAGTAAATGAAGAAAAAGCTGAAAAAGAAAAGGAACAAAAACACGAATCAAAATTAACTTTTGATAACTCTGTAGTTCAAAAAATCGCTGCAATAGCAGTTAGAGAAATTCCTGGTGTTTTAGATATGGAAGGTGGATTCTTCTCAGGAATTCAAGAAACTTTCGGTGGATATAATGCAACTAAAGGTATTGATGCTGAAGTTGGCGAAAAAGAAGCTGCAATTGATGTATCAGTAATATTAGAATATGGCGTATCAGCTGTAAAAGTATTCCAACAACTACAAGAAGTTGTAGAACAAAGTGTAAAGAAAATGACTGGATTAGATGTTGTAGAAGTTAACTGCAAAGTAGTTGATGTTATGACAAGAAAAGAATTCAACTTGAAAAACAAAAAAGAAGAAGAAAATAAAAGTGGATTAAAATAAACTAGATCAAACTAAATTAAACTAAATTAAAAAGGGAAGGCATCATGCCTTCCTTATTTTAATGTTACGACTGCCCCGTAGATATGAGGACCTGTATGTATAACAAAAAGACTAGAAATAGGTCTCTTATAAATTTTAACATTAGGATAGTAATCTTGTATTACTTTTTCTAATTCATCTGCATTTTCTTGTAGGTTTGAATGCATTATATAGATATTGTCTATTTGATTGTTAGCTGCGAAGTCAATTATATAATTAAGGATTTGTTGGTTGACTTTTTTTCTGCCTCTTACTGCATCTATAACTTCCAAATTACCGGTTTTTTTGATACAGGTAATAATTGGTTTAATGTTTAATAGATTTCCAACGACTTTACTTGAGCGTTTAATTCTACCACTTGTGTAAAGATAGTCTAATTTATCTACAGTAAAAAAGAAATCCTCTTTTGTTTTTAGCTTTTCTAATTCTTCTACAATTTCTTCGAAACTTTTTCCACTTTCATTCATTGTTACAGCTTTTTCAATTAGAAAACCCATTCCCATAGAACATGACCTGCAATCTATCAAATGATATGTAATTTTATCAGAGTATAAGCTTAAAATTTGTTGAAATAGATTATAAGTACCACTAATTCCACAGCTCATGCATGTAGCTATAATATGTGTGTATCCTTCTGATATGATCTTTTCTATTTTGTCAATCAAATCACTTGCTAAGGGAAGAGAACTACTAATAGTGTTACTATTAATGTCATTGATAACGTCGTCAATATTTTTTTCATACTTATCTTTATATGTAACTTCCGAATTGTAAATGATTTGAAGAGGGACTTCTACAATATTGTATTCTTTAATAATCGATGGATCTACATCAGATGTAGTATCTGTTAGAATAGCAATTCTTTGCATTTTTTACTCCTTTCTAAATCGTTTAATAATTTTGTATATTCAAGTTAACATAACTATTATATCATTTTAACGAAAAAAATACGACAATCAGTTGCCGTATTTAAATCGTTATTGTGATTTTTGTTCCAACATCTAACTTTGATTCAAGAGTAATGGATCCGTTGTGGATATCAACGATGTGTTTGATGATTGATAGTCCTAGTCCTGTAGATTCTTGTGAAGAACGTGATTTGTCAACAACAAAGAACCTCTCAAATACTCTACTTTGATATTTTTCAGCTATACCGATTCCAGTATCTTCACAGATTATTTTAGTTTTGTCATTTTCTTTGAATATTGAAATCTTAATTTTGCCTGAAATCTTGTTGTATTTGATTGCATTTGTAACTAAGTTTTCAATCATTTCCTTAATTAAATTTTCGTTTCCATATATTAAGCAATTTTCTTGTAAATCTGTAACAAGCTCAATTTGTTTACTATCCAATTTATTTTGGTTGGATTTGATTATTTCATCAATTATTTTTTCTGGATTGAATAAACCTTTTTCAATGTTATCTCCAGACTCATCAAGCTTGGAAAGTTTAATAATATTATCGATTAACTCCAATAATCTCAATCCTTCTTGGTGTATTATTGTAGCAAACTTACTTACATTTTCTGGACTAACCATGTTGTTTTCTATCATTTCAGCATATCCGTTAATTGAAGTAAGAGGAGATTTTAATTCATGACTAACATTTGCTGAAAATTCTCTTCTTCTTTTTTCGGCTTTTATCTTGTCACTTTCATCTACTAAGAACAATAAAACTCCGTTGATGTTATCGTCATCCAATACTGGTGCAATATACATCGATAGTAGAATTCCTTGCATTTCAATATTTATATGATGTGCCGTTTTAGTTGATATTACATCTTTAATAGCAGAATGAATTTTTAAATCTCTGTTTAATGAAATAAAAGGTCTGCCTTCATACTTAGAATCAGATGCACCAAACAAAAACTCAGCTGACTTATTAACTGATAAAACATTCATATTTTTATCAAGTAAGATAAGACCTTCTCTCATATTGTCTGTAATAGTTTTAATTGTAGTTGATCTTTCTTCTAATTCATCTACATATTTTTTTATTGTATCATTCTTGCGTCTAATTATATTGATAAAAGGTATTAGCTCATTGTAAACAGGTTGTTCTAACAATTTTGATTCTTTATCATTTACGATGTTATCATCTAATTCATTGGCAATAGTTTCGATAGGATCCAATATTTGTCTTATTTGTCTTCTATTAATATCAATTAATAATATTAAAGATAACGCTAATATCAATAGGGTATATGGTAATAAATCTAAAATAGTTTTCAAAAAACTAGCAGATTCGCAGCTTACTCTAAGAATATCAGAATTACCTTGAAGAATAGCTACATAATACATGCTTTTATCAAAACTATCAGATTTACGTGTTATTGATCCAATTTTTGAATCTCTGGCATCTTGTATTTCTTCTCTGTTAGAGTGATTATCCAAAGAATCTATATTGGTATCAGTATCATATACAACATTCCCACCTTCATCAATTATTGTAAATCGATTAGTAGGATTAATTCTTTTAATCTTTTTTATATTGGTAATAGTCTTATCGCGACTATTGTCGCTGATAGAATCCACGTATTGTATTTGACGCAGTAGGGAAGTTTCTTCTTTGGATTTGTTATAATTATAGAATATAAATGTCTGTAAACCTAATCCAATTGCTAAAGCTATAATAATTACAAGAGAAATTCTAGTGTAAATTCTTCTTTTCATCATTCACCAGCTTTATATCCTAGATTTCTTATAGTTTTGATTATGCTGGAAGCGTTTTTAAGTTTTTGTCTCAAGGTTGCTATATGAACATCAACTGTACGTGATTCTCCTTCAAAGTCAAATCCCCAAATTTTGGTCATGATATTTTCTCTTGTCAAAACTTTTCCGACATTTGATAGTAGATAATACAACAATTCAAATTCTTTGTAAGTTAATTCTACATTTTCTCCATCGACACTAACCGTTCTCTTATCATAATCTAATTCAATATTCTTATAGATGATTTTCGATTTTGTTTTACTTAATGAGGATCTTCTAAGTAGTGCTCTGACTCTTGCTAGTAGTTCCATAATACTAAAAGGCTTTATCATATAATCATCAGCGCCACTATCGAGTCCCACTATTTTATCGTATTCCGTTGTCTTGGCAGTAAGCATCATTACTGGGACACTTTTTGTTTTTTCATTATTTCTTATTTCTTTTAAAATATCAAGACCACTTTTTCCTGGAAGCATAATGTCTAAAATAATTAAATCTATGCTAGAAGAATACAATGTGGATTTGAAGTCTCCATAGTCTCCAAACCCCATTGCATCAAAACCTTCATTATTAAGTGCGTAGATAATTAGTTCTCTTATGCTTTTGTCATCTTCCACACAGCAAATCATTGTGCATTTTCCTCGTATCTTTCGCCAGTAACTGAGAATATTACCCAGGTTGCGATTCTTTCTGCATTATCGCCAATTCTTTCAATGTATTTTGCAACTTGAATTAAATCGATAATTTGTTCAGGGTTTTCACAACCTGATTTAATCAATTCTATAGATTCTTCCATGAAGTGAGCAAAAAGTTCATCGACTTCATCATCTTTTTTGATTACAGAATTTGCCAATTCAATATCATCATCAGTAAAAGCGTTGATACTTTCTACAAGCATCTTTTGAGCACATTTACCCATGGATCTTATCATTGACAAATCTTTTGGAAGTTGTGATTTACCAATTAACATAACAAGCTCCGAAATTTCTTGTGCGTGGTTTCCGATTTTACTCATACAAGAAAGAATTCTCAGTGCTGATGAAATAAATCTCAAGTCTTTTGCGACAGGGGATTGTGTAGTAAGAAGTCTCAAACAAGTATCTTCAACTTCTTTTGACATTTCATAAATAGTTTCTTGAGAATCATAAACTTTTTGTGCTATTTCTAAATCTTGAGTTTCCAATGCATAAGTGCTTTGTTCGATTTGTCTTTCGACATTTGCTCCAAGAAAAATTAAATTATGTTTTAATTCTTCTAATTGATGCGTAAAATATTTTCTCATAATACCACCTCTTTTTAACCGAATCTACCAGTAATATAATCTTCTGTTCTTTTATCCTCAGGTTTTGAGAACAGTACATCAGTATTATTAAATTCTACGACTTCACCTGTCAAGAAAAATGCTGTCTTGTCAGAAATACGAGCAGCTTGTTGCATATTGTGAGTTACCATTATTATAGTATATTTTGACTTCAAATCTTGGCATAAATCTTCAATTTTGTTTGTTGAGATAGGGTCAAGAGCTGATGTAGGTTCATCCATTAATAACACTTCAGGTTCAACAGCCAACGCTCTTGCGATACAAATTCTTTGTTGTTGACCACCTGAGATTGAAAGTGCGTTCTTTTTCAAATTATCTTTTACTTCATCCCAGATTGCTGCACCTTTTAAAGATTTTTCTACAATTTCATCTAATTTTGCCTTATTTTTTTCTCCGTGTAATCTTGGACCGTAAGCTATATTATCATAAATAGACATAGGGAATGGATTAGGTTTTTGAAAAACCATCCCAACTCTTTTTCTTAACAAGTTTACATCGTAATTTTTATCGTATATGTCTTTGCCATCTAAAGTTATTAAACCTTCGATTCGACATCCATCAATAAGATCGTTCATTCTATTTAGACATTTCAGCATTGTAGACTTACCACAACCAGAAGGTCCAATAAAAGCAGTGATCTCATTTGATTTCATTTCCATGTTGATTTTCTTTAGGGCTTGAAAATCATCATAATATAAATCAACATCTTTTATACTTATCTTAGACATTATTTACTTCCTTTCGTCAATTTTTTTCCTATTAAATTGGAAACTATATTTATTATTAAAACTAAAATTACCAACACAACGCCAGTTGCATAAGATTCTTCTACATGGAATCCTTCAGAAGATAACACATACATGTGTAACGCTAAACTTCTTCCAGATTGGAATAAGCTAGTAGGTACACGAGGATCTGTTCCCAATGTAAACATCAAAGCGGCTGTTTCTCCTACAACTCTTCCTATAGAAAGGATTATACCTGCCATAATTCCAGGCATTGCTACAGGAAGTAATACCTTTCTTATAGTATACAACTTTCCAGCTCCCAATGCATAACTTCCAGCTCTTAATTCGTCATCGATTGATAATAAAGCTTGTTCACTGGCTCTAATTATTAATGGAAGCACCATTATGAACATTGTAAGAACACCAGATATCAACGAATACCTGAACTTTAATCTCATAACGAATAACAACATACCGAATAAACCATAAACAATTGATGGAATACCAGATAATGTTTCTGTTGCAAGTCGAATAAGAGTTACTACTTTCGAGGTTTTCTTGGAATATTCAGATAAATAAATTGCTGTAAATATTCCGATAGGACTTGCAATTAATAATGTCAATAAAACTAACAAAACAGTAGTTTTAATTGAAGGCATCATTGATACGTTCTTAGAAGTATAGTGGTTTGAAAACATGCTAGGTTTCAAATGGGGAATACCATTAACTAACATGTAAATAATTAAATAAAACAATACAGCTAAAGTAATAAAAGCCATCAAATAAATAAAACCTTTAATGATTATACTTTTTGTTTTATTTTTTCTTAAATTTCTCAAACTATTTGTAGTTACATCAATAGAATTATTTTCCATTATTTACACCTCTTTTAATCAAATTAAATGCTAGATTTATTAAAAGTATAAATACGAATAATACCATCGCAGTTGCAATCAAAGCATCTCTATGAGCACCAGACGCATAAGCCATGTCCAATACGATGTTAGTTGTCATAGTACGCGTTCCTGAGAATATACTTTTTGCTATTACAGGTTGATTTCCTGCAACTAAATAAACTGCCATTGTTTCTCCGATGGCACGTCCGATTCCAAGTATAACTGATGATAATATACCTGATTTTGCAGCAGGAACTACAACTCCCATTACGGCTAATTCGTGACTAGCTCCAAGTGCAATACTTCCTTCATAATAAGAATCTACAACAGTATTTATTGCACTTTCAGATAAAGTGATTATCGTCGGTAAAATCATAATTCCTAGAAGAATAGAAGCTGTGACTATGTTCATACCAGTTCCTCCAAAAGCTTTTCTAATCATTGGAACTATAACCATTAAGGCGAAGAAACCATAAACGATGGATGGAATACCAGCCATTAAATCAATACAAGGTCTCAAAAAATTATATAATTTTTTTGGACAGAATTTTGCAAGATAAATCGCTGTGAAAATTCCAATTGGTACTCCTATAATTATGGAGCCAATAGTTACATAAATACTACCGATAATCATCGGAAGTATACCGAATTGGGCAGGGACATCGACCGGAGCCCAATCCTTACCAAATATAAAATTAGTTAAGCCAACTTTCTTTATAAAAGGCATTGATTCACCAAAAATGAAAAAACATATTAAAACAATCGCAAAAATAGAAGTCAATGCTGATACTAAAAATACGTATTTCATTATTGATTCAGATAAATATTTCTTTTTCATATTAAATCCTTTCTATATTTTTATCACCTTAATATTATCAAGAGCTTGTAAAATTAATGCGATAATAATGTTAATTAAATGTAAAGTTTTTCAAGTTAAAAAGTAAAAGACTGTAGAAATAGGGAAACATTGCATTTTACAAATGTAAAATAAATTCTTTCAAAATAAAAAACAGACCTCATAAGAGATCTGCCTTTTGAGAGGAATTATTTAGAAATTTCAGACCAAGATTTAACTTTACCAGTGAAGATATCTTTTATTTGTTCTAGAGTTAAATCTGTTGCTTTTGTATTTTCTTTGTTTACTATAACTGCTATACCATCGATTGCGATAGGTTGAGCTTTTAATTGTTCTTTTTCTTTGTCTTTTAATTCTCTTGAAGCCATTCCGATATCACATACACCTTCAATAGCTGAGTTCATACCAGCTGAAGATCCTGTTGATTGGATTTCGATTTCTACTTCTGGATACATTGCTTTGTAGCTTTCTGCTAATTTTTCCATTAATGGAGAAACTGAAGTTGAACCTGCAACTACGATTTTACCTTTTTGAGAATTTTTGTTGTAAGCTTTAGCTTCTTCAGGAAGTTGTTCATAACCTTCTTTTTTAACAATTTCTTGTCCTTCTTTTGAAAGAATATAATCTAAGAAATCTTTTGGAAGTGGTTTTAATTCTCCTTTGTAAGCAATGTTAAAAGGTCTTGAGATTTTGTAGTCTCCTTTTTGAACATTTTCAGAAGTTGCTTCAACACCGTTGATTTTTACTGCGTTAACTTTGTCGTTTAATGAACCTAATGAAATATATCCAATAGCGTCTTTGTCTTGACCTACAGTCATCATAACTGCGTTAGTACTGTTTTGTACGATTGCAGAAGAAACTGTTTTGTCTTGTTCTTTACCGTCAGCACCTTTTTCTAAGATTTTAGTAATTTCTGTAAAAGCTCCTCTAGTACCTGAACCATTTTCTCTTGATACTACGTGGATTTCTCCTCCAGCACTTTCGTTTGATTTAGAATCTGTAGAAGTAGTTTCTGTTTTGTTTGAGTTGTCTGATGTTTTTCCATCATCTTGTTTTGCACATGCTACCATGAATACTCCAAATACTAGCATCATAGCAACTAACATAAATTTTTTGATTTTCAAATAAATCATCCTTTCATATTTAATTCACTAATAGAATACATGTAATGTTTAAAATTCATATAATATTATTGTAAATTGTATGTAAAATTATTTGTTTACAATTTTTAAAAGTAAAGTGTTATACTATTTCTAGGAGGGGTGTATGAAAAAACTACTATTAATTACAACTGGAGGAACTATAGCTTCCGTTGCTACAGATAAAGGATTAGCACCAGGTCTTCAAGCAAAAGACATATTAGAATATGTAAAATTTAAGAAATTTGATTTTGAATTGGATACAATAAGTTTATTCAGTATTGATTCAACAGACATAAAACCAGAGCATTGGATACATATCAAACAAACTATAAAAGAAAAATACGATAATTACGATGGGTTTGTAATAACACACGGTACAGATACTTTGGCATACACTGCATCTGCGTTAGGGTATTTAATTCAAAAAAGCCCAAAACCAATTGTAATAACAGGTGCTCAAAAATCAATTTCAAATGATATTACAGATGCAAAGAATAATTTAATAGATGCATTGATATTTGCTAGTAAAGAAAAATCACACGGTGTCAATATAGTGTTCAATGGAAAAGTTATTTGTGGAAATAGAGCTAGAAAAGTTAGAACAAAAAGTTTTGATGCATTCGATTCTATTAATTATCCACTGATTGCAATAATTCACGATGGAAAAGTATTAAGATATATTGATGATAAGTCAGATAATACTGTAGAATTTTACGATGAACTAGATGATAGCGTATATTTGTTGAAATTAATCCCATCAATGAGAGCAGATATATTAGAAGATATTTTCGAAAAATACGACTGTATTATCGTAGAAAGTTATGGAGTGGGTGGAATGCCTGTAGGAATTTCTGAAGAATTTCTAAGATTAATGGATCGATACTCGACTAATAAAATTATTGTAATGACAACTCAAGTTCCACAAGAAGGCTCAGATATTGGAGTATACCAAGTTGGTATGAGAATTAGAGAAAAGTTAGATGTTTTGGAATCAAAAGATATGACATTAGAATCAGTTGTTTGTAAAATGATGTATGTAATGGGAAAACACAACAGAGATATTCAAAAAATTCAAGACGAATTTTACTCAATTATAAATCATGATATTTCAATAATAGAATAAGAATATTATCGGTAAAATAATTTTCAAAATATTTTACCGTTTTTTTATTTGCAAATTTTGAAAAGTGTGAGATATGAATTATAATTTAGTTAGAGGAAAATTATGAAAAGAAATGTAGATTTTTATGTAAAAAAAAGAAATGAATTGATTGATTTGTTAGATGAAGAGAAAATAACAAAGCAGGAATTTATTTCAAGAAACAACGTATTGATTAATAGTTTTAATCTAAGACCTTTCACTGATATTAAAACAGTAAATGAGGGAGTTTTTAATTATCAATATTATAATTTAAAAGCTAAGGAATACAATACAATAGCTAACAAATACAAAAACAAAAAAACGAAGAAGTATATTGCATCTTTAAATAAATGCAGAAACTATTACTTAGAAAAAGATAATACAATTTTAAAGATTTTGGAATTGATAGAATACAAGAATGTTGAAGCATATTACATAGACATTTTGTCCTACAGAATGAGGGATAATCTTTTTGAAATTGTACTCAAAGATTATGAGAAGATGATTTTTCACACAATAAATGAAAATATCAAACAACATTTGATAGCAAATAATGTTTTTGAACCAATAAAGAAAAAATCCCTTATCGATTCTTATGTCAATAAGGGATATTAATTATTTCTTTATTTGGTTTACTATTTCTTCTGTAGTCATATTTTTATTTAATTTGTAATTGCCATCCTTAAAAGCAGTAACATTGTTTTGTTTTAAGTAATCTAAGAATTCTTGTTCATTCGTAATTATGTTTCCACTGATTAATATCTTTGACACATCTAAGTCTTTTGCTTCAGGTGGAATTGTGATTTCAATGTCTTTAACTTCTTCAGTAACTTGTTGGATTTTTAAATCCTTTGAGTAAGTTTGAGAACTTGTGTAGTTTTTGGAAAACATTGAATCAATTGTTTTGTAAACATACAATGTCGTAACTACTAGAATGAGCAATAATAATAAAAGCTTTGCAAATTTATAAATAAAGTCTACCATTGTATCAATAAAATTTTTCATTTTTCACCTTCCTTATTAAATTATAATGATTTATTAACAATTTTTCAAATAGGAGCAATAATGAGACATATAAATATAGATAATTCAAATAGCAACCAAAGAGTAGATAGGTTTATTATGAAATTGATGCCAAAAATGAGCAAAAATCATATCCAAAAACTTATCAGAACTAAAAAAGTAAAAGTTAATAAAAAAAGGACAGAACCTGACTACAATTTGAAAATTGACGATGTGGTAAATATTTATTTGTACGATGAAGTTATTGAAAAATATCAAGATAATAAAGTATACACTGCTGAGGATTTTAACTTGGATATAATCTATGAAGATGATGATTTGATTTTGATTAACAAAAAAATAGGAGTGTTATCTCATGCTGCAAATCCTAGTGATTATGGAAAAAACATAGTGGATATGATGGTAAGTTATTTGATAAAAACTAATCAATATCAACCAACTCAAAACTCAACTTTTACACCAGCATTGGTTAATAGATTGGATAGGAATACATCTGGGATTGTCGTCGGTGCAAAAACTTATGATAGTCTGAAATTCTTTAATGATTTATTCAAAAAACACGATATTACGAAAATTTACGAAACAATTGTAGTTGGTAATTTACAAGATCAGATGATTGATTTGGCACTGGAAAAAAATAGCGAAAAAAACAAATCTATTATTAATTCAAAAGGAAAGAAAAGCTTAACTAAGGTATGGAATGTAAAAAATTTCGGGAAATATTCACTGGTCAATGTAGATTTATTGACTGGAAGGACACATCAAATCAGAGCTCATTTGTCACATATTAATAACCCTATAATTGGAGATATTAAATATGGAAACAGAGATGTTAATAAATATTTCAAAAATAAGTACGATTTAAATTTTCAATTATTGCATTCTTATAAGTTAGAATTTCCAGAAAAAATGGAAAGATACAAAAAATACGAATCCATGGTTTTTGAAAGCAAAAGAGATGATCTATTTGAAAAAATATTGAATGATTTGGAGAACAAATATGATTAGGATAGTTAATAATAACAAAACTTGTGATTATGAAAATAAGACAATATATGATTATGCCCTTGATTATGGATATGAAGATAGTATTGTTGCATTAAAAAACAACAAAATTGTCGATATTATGAGTAGTGTAGATGATGGAGATACGATTGAGTTTGTAAATGAAAACAGCATTTATTCACAAGACACATTGATGAAAACAGGAATTTTGCTTCTGTTATTGGCATTTAAAATAAAATTTCCCGAAGATCAATTGGTAGTTGAATACACAATTGGAGACTATATGTATCTTGAATTCGAAAATAACAACGAAATTCATTTTAGAGATTTGGAAGAAATCAGAGAACTAATGGATGATCTGATTAATCAAAATCTTAGAATTGAAAGAGTAAAAGTTTCCAGGAAAGAAGCTTTTGATATCTTTGAAAAGGAAGGATACATTCAAAAATCAAGATTACTAAAAAGTTTAGACAAGGATGAAGTGTATTTGTACAAATGTCACAATCATTACTTTGGAATAGAAGGATTTGTAGCTCCATTTACGAGATTTTTGAAACACTACAAACTTATCAATTATTTTCCAGGAGTAGCATTGAGTGTTAGCAGAACTGGTGAATTTACTGAATTTAAAGAACAAAAAGCTCTCTCAAAAATATTTTCTAAATCAAAAAAATGGACTGAAATGTTGGATATTGGTTATGTGGGAAGCTTGAATGAAAAAATTCAGGATGGAAATATGGATTTTTTGGTTAGCGTAAATGAAGCTTATTTTGAAAATCAAATTTCATATATTGCCGACAAGATTATCTACAACAACGCGAGATTAGTTCAAATATCTGGACCGTCATCTTCTGGAAAAACTACGATGGCTGAAAGACTTTCTGTGCAATTAGCTGTAAGAGGCAAAAATCCTATTCCTATTTCAATGGATAATTATTTTGTGAATAGAGTCGACACTCCTTTGGATGAAGAGGGCAACAAGGATTACGAATCGATTAATGCGCTTGATTTAAATACTTTTAACAGAGATTTAATGAGATTATTGGAAGGTGATTATGTTAATTTGCCAATTTATAATTTCATTACAGGCGAAAGAGAATATGGCGATACTTACACCAAACTTGACAAAAATGGAATCATAATTGTGGAAGGAATTCATGGACTTAATCCAAAACTTACAAGTCTAGTTCCAGATAAGGACAAATACAAAATTTATGTATCAGCATTGACACAACTAAGCATTGATTGTCACAACAGAATCTCAACTACAGATATTAGACTTATGAGAAGAATGGTAAGAGATTTTGTTCAAAGAGATAAAAGCGTAGATGATACATTGTCTGAGTGGCCAAGAGTTCACGCTGCTGAATATGTTAATGTTTTTCCATATCAAAATGAAGCAGACAGTATAATAGACTCATCATTAATTTATGAAATTAATATTTTGAAAAAATACGTTTTGAAATTAGTGGAAAATTACGACAAAAACGGTCATAACTTTACAGAGATTGAAAGGTTAAAATCCATTTTGAATTATTTTATAGAAATAAAAGACGATTCAATAGTCCCTAAAAACTCAATTTTACAAGAATTCATAGGAGATTACAATGAATAAGAGAATTGTGTACACTAATTCAAATTCTTCAAAGCTTTTTGATGAAAATATATCTTATTTAAAAAATCAAATTAGAAATGGCAACACTGATTTTATTTTAATTTTGCCAAATAGAAAGCTAATTAAAAATATTAGAAATAAGTTTTTAAAAGAACAATCGGTGCTATGCGACGTGAAGATTTGGACTATAGATGATCTAGTAAATGCTTCAGACATTTCAACATATCTGACAGATTTGATTTTGAGACTGGCAATTAAAGAGCTTATCAATGAAGGGGTGTTTGAGGATAATAAATTTTTCAATTCTAATGGAATGATAAATTCATCCAAAAGATTTATATCTACATGTAAGTATTCAAATAAAAAAATAGATGAACTTGAAGAAATCTCTAGTCACAATGTTAGTTTAAATATTTTAAGTAAAGTGTATGAAAGATATCAAAGCATTATGAAACAGTATAATTTTCTTGATAAATTTGATGCCTATGACACAAAAAATCTTAATCTTCAAAAAAACAAGGATATTTACATTCATGGATTTAGTGAGTTTCGACCAATTGAATTGGAAGTAATAAATCAGTTGAAAAATTATGATGTTAATGTCTATATTTACGTGGATTATTATAATGAATACAAAAGTGAATTAGTAAATCAATTGCGTGATATTGGATTTGATGTTATTCAAAATGAAGATAAATCAAAACCAAATAAATTCATTGAAAAGAAGGTAGTTAAATTAACCAATGAAATTTTGGAAAAAGACAGGCTAATTAATGAAATATCAAAAGATTCATACACTTATGATTATAATAAAATGGCAATTCTTTTAGAAAAAGATTCCTCAAAAAGGGAAATATTGAATTCCTTGAAATTACACGATATTCCAGTTTTTGGAGATGATTATATTTCTTATCGTGACTACAAATTTTTCTTAGATATAATTAATCTACTTGATAATACGAAAACTTTAAAGCAATATATTTTTTCTACACTAGATAGTTGTTTTATAGAATTTGATTTGAAGGATAAAGTCACGTTCAGAAGTATATTGTCAGATTTTGAGTTTGATGATTGGGAAGATTTAGTTAAAATTTTGAAAGTAAATGTTAATTATGAAACTAATTTACAAATTTTAAAAGAGATTAAATCGTATTATTTATATTTTATAGAAACAAACATTAATGTTTTAGCTAATCTTATAGCAATAATTCAAAAAAAAGAAAGTTATGATAAAGGATTTAATTTATTTTCTGAAAAACTTTTGATAATACTTGAGGATTTGTATAAAAATCATGCTGAACTTGTTAAAAAATCGAAAAATATTAACTCTTATTTGATGGATTTGATAAAAAATTTGAAGGTTGATTCTACAGATTATTTAGTAGATGGAATTAGAATATATTCCCTTACGGATATTAGACTTTCAAACTACGATGTTTTATACGTAGTTAATATGAATGATGATGTGATTCCAGGAAAAGTTAATTACGATTTCTTTTACAATGAAGAAAACATTAGGTTTCTTCAAAATTGCGGAGTTGATATTTTATCAGATGAAGATAATAGAAAGAGAAATATTGATAGATTTGTCGATGCGATTAATAGAGCGAACAAAAAAGTCTATATGTCTTATAATACAGAAAATAGCATTAAATCAAGGTTGATTTTAAATAAAAATATAATGTCAAATCAAAAAATCAAAAAACTTAAAAACAAAAACATAAGAAAAATTGATATTAAAAAACTTCACAGCGTATCAGCTTATGAAAAATATTCTTTAAAACAACATTTAAATAGATTAGAAACTAGGATAATGTCAAAGGATATCTCTGATTTTGAAGTTGACGATAAGACAACTCAATATATTTTAAGCAAAGAATTATCACCAACACAAATAGAAACATATTTTGAATGTCCAATGAAATTTTATTTTAGATATTATTTGAAACTTAAACCACAAATAAAATCGAGACAATTGGATATTGGGATTATATTGCATAATACATTGGAGGAATTTTACGGAATTAATATATATGAAATTAAAGATGCGATTGATGGTAAATGTGAATTAGACTTGTCGAGTTTGGATAGTTTACTAAAAAATTCATTTGAAAAATTCGGATTAACTACGAATATTAAGGAAAATGAATTTGACTACGATAAGTATTTATTTAAACTCAAAGATTTTATTAAAGAAGATATTTATAATAACAGACAAGAACCTGAAAAGTTTTATCCTTACAAGTTAGAAGAAGATTTTATTGTGAGTTTAGATGAAAATACAAAATTCATAGGACGAATAGACAGAGTGGATAAAACAGATTCGGGAAAGATTCGCTTAATTGATTACAAATTATCCAAAAATAGTTTCAGAAAAGCTAAAGATTTGTCTAAGAATAGGGGCTTTCAATTTGCGATATATTCATCTTATGGGAATGTAGTAAGTTGCAAATACAAAAGCATCAAAGATAATGAGGAATATGAATATCTTCAGTCTATTACGAAAAATGAGCTTGATGAAATTATGATTGAAAAGGTAAAAGAATTTCGAGAAAACATTAGAAATAAAAGATTATTCATAAAAGCACATGATTACAATTCCTGTAATTATTGCGATTATAATAAAATCTGTAAGTTGAAAAACAATGAAGGAGAAGCTATCGATGATTAAATTTAGCGAAAATCAAAAATTAGCTTATTCGACATTAAATCAAAATGTTTGTGTAAATGCAGGGGCAGGAACTGGTAAGACTGAAGTAGTATCTGAAAGATTCAGATATATGTATGAAAATGGTATTGATATCAAAAAAATCGTCTGCATAACTTTTACGAACAAAGCTGCAGATGAAATGAAAGACAGAATTATTCAAAAGTTAAATAATCCTAAATTAATTGACGATATTAATGTATCCACAATTTCGTCTTTCTGCAAAAAAATTGTATCAGATTATTCTTACTTTTTATCGATAGATCCTAGTTTTAGAATCATAGAAGATGATGAATCTAGTAGAATGCTCAATGAAATTTTTGACAATATATTAGAAAATAGAATCGATTATATTAAAAATCTAGGAAGTACATTTGATATTTCTTATGGTGATACACTCAAAGCAATCAGAGATTCTTTTTATAAAATAAGGACGAACAACGTTGATATTTACGAATTAAAAAAAGACACTACAGAATACTTGAAAAATTTAAGAAATATCGATAAAGAAGATGTTATAGGTTTAAAAAGTTATTTATTTGATTTAAAGGAAGAATCTGATAATATCAAAGGACTTACTAAGAATAGTAGATTTTACAAATTCTTAAATGATGAGAATCAAAACTTAAAAGATGATGAGTATATACAATTTTTATTAAGAAGCTTTGATAATTTAGGTGAAAGTAAGAAGGAAAATGTTCAAGAAATAATAGACGAAGTAAGCCTTAAAATAGATAAAATACTTTCAAATAAAGAAAAAGAATACGTGAGTTTGTACGAAGAGTTTTTCGATATTTTGATGGAAATAAACAAAGAATATTCTGATAAAAAAGTCGAAAAAGGAGTTCTGGATTTCAATGATATAGAAATAATGTGCAAAAATGCTTTAGAAAATAATGAAATTCTTAAATCATGTAAAGAAAGATACCAATATTTTATGATAGACGAGTATCAGGACACTTCTAATTTGCAACGAGATATTTTTTACATGTTATGTAGCGATGAAAAATATTTGGATAGGAATAATATTTTTGTTGTAGGAGATCCAAAGCAAGCCATATATAGCTTTAGAGGTGCAAACATAAAAGTTTTTGAGAAAACAAGAGAAGACATAATAAAAAGCGGTGGGAAAGACATCACTTTTTATGAAAATCACAGAACTCACCCCAATATTATGGAACCTATTAATTATATTTATTCGAATAAAATGAAAGAAAGATACGATAGCTTGATAGCTGTTAATAAAATTGGGGAAGTTATTGGTCGAGATGAGTTCAAGCTTAACAACAAAGACACTAAGATAAAAGATGATTCAGCTGATGTTTTGATATCATATATAAATGAGGATAATTTCAAGGATACGGCAATTCTTGCAAGAACGAAAAACGACTTTTCATCTTATGAAAAAAGTCTTAATAATAGAAACATTCCTTATTATATTTTCGACAAACAAGGATTAGAAGATTGCAGGGAAATACTAAATCTAATTCAATTTATAAAATATGCAAGATACGGGGATGAAATAAGTAAGGTAGGCATACTTTCTAATGTTTACAATGTTGATTACAATGAGATTTTAAACGAGAACGATAATTACAAATTGACAATTAAAAAAATCGATAGTCAGGTTGAAGTGTTTACAGAAAATCTCACAAAATACAGTATCTACGATTCGATTTTAGATTATATTGAACAGATTAATTACTTGGAATTGGTGGGTAAACTTCAAGCAAAAGCCAATGTTATTAAATTTTTGGAAATTGCTAAACAATTTGATACAAACAATTTTAATATAGAAGATTTTGTTGATTATTTTGAGAATAATAATAATTTATATCAAATGTCTTACGAAGACGAACACAGCGATTTAGTAAAGTTAATGACTATTCACAAATCTAAAGGCTTAGGATTTGATAAAGTTATAGTGGATAATTTATCCAAACCATCAGTTAATAAAGATAAATTTTTATTGTTTATTGATAATGAAACAATAAAAAATCAATTTGTATTGAATATTCCATTTTCAAAATTTAGAATGTCAAAAGTAAAAAAATTAATAGAAAAAGAAGAAGATTACGAAGTTGATAACGTGTACTACACGGCATTTACTCGTGCAAAAAGAGAGTTATCATTTTCAAATTCAAAAAAATCAGGCCATTTCAAACAAATTAGTCCATATATTGAAGAATTGCAAAAAAGAGGAAGCATTAAATATTTAGAACTGAATGAAAAGCCTTTTAAATTAGATTCTATGAAAAAGAGTTATCCTAACTTAGAGCCAAAAGTAGTGGATATGGAAAAGCTTATTCCGATTGGTATTACAAGTATTTTAAACTATGATGGAGAAATTTTTGAAAATAATGCACAAAAATCTTCGATAAATTATATAAGGCTTGGTAATTTGGTTCACCTCTATGCAAAACTGTCTAATGGTGAAAATTCACCTTATATTAGAGAAATTGACTTCTTAAATGATGATGAAAAGAAAATTTTTGATGTTGCAACTGAAAACTTTAATAAGTTTATTACCGATTTTTCAAACTACAAAAATGAAATGGATTTTAATTTATTGTATGAAAATATGATGATATCTGGATTTATGGATAGAGTCGAATTTTCGGACAAAGAAATCAGGATTTATGATTATAAAATAAGTTCACAATCACAAGAATATTTGTACGAAAAATATCATATTCAATTAAAATTTTATTCTTATGTTTTAAGCAAAAAATACAATAAAAATATTAAAATGATACTTGTGAATTTGAGAAGGGGATATATTATCGAAAAGGTTTACGATAAAAATTGTGAACGAGAAGTTGAAGCTTTTCTGGACAATTATTTAAATCAATTGAAATAGCTAAATTATGGGTTATAATAATACATGAGGTGTAATATGAGTATGAAAGTTCTTTTAGTTGAAGATGAAGATAATATAAGACAATTTACAAAAATAAATTTAGCAAGAGAAGGCTTTGAGATTTTGGAAGCTGAGTCTGGAGAGAAAGGTGTAGAATTAGCAGAATTAAATAAACCAGATATTGCTGTGTTGGATATAATGTTACCCGGAATTGACGGATTTGAAGTTTGTAAAATTCTAAGAAATAAATTTCCTAATATGATTATTATTATGTTGACAGCAAAAACTCAAGATAATGATAAAATTGAAGGACTTGAAAGGGGAGCAGACGATTATTTGACGAAACCTTTTAATCCTCGTGAGTTGATTCTTAGAATTAAATCTGTTTTGAGAAGGAGTCCTCAAAAACAAAATAACAGTCAAATTATTGAAGATGATACATTCAAGCTTGATATGTATTCTAGAAGCTTTTATAAAAATGGAAAAGAAATTACATTGACTCCAACGGAGCTTAATATTATAAAACTTTTAATGCAAAATCCGGGAAAGGCTATAACTAGGGACGAATTGATGGATAAAGCTTGGGGAGAAGATTTCATTGGCGATGCTAAAATTGTAGATGTCAATATGAGAAGATTAAGAAGTAAAATTGAAGAAGACTCAACTCATCCAAAATACATTGTAACAGTATGGGGAGTTGGTTACAGATGGGAAAATAAAAAACAATGAGTATAAAAAACAAAATAATGTATTCCTTTGTATTTCTAACAAGTATTACTGCGATAATACTTGTTATCTTTTCGATTTATGCTACAAAGTTTTATTATTATTCAACAATGGAAGGTGTTTTGAACAACGAAATAAGATATTCTACAAATTTGTACAGTTCTTACATGGCAGATTACGAATTAGATGAAGTTATTGCCGAAGATAAAAATCAGTTTTATAGACAAACTGATTGTCAAGTCCAAATTTTAGACAATAATCAAGTTGTTGTATTTGATTCTATAGCAAGTCCTAATTTGGGTCAAAAAATAGAAACACCAGATGTTGTAAGTGCAATTAATGGTCAAAATGGTAGATATACTGGTAAAGTTAGTTATTCTGATGCTAATATAATTTCTGTTTCTGTTCCTCTAGAATCAAGAGGAAAACAAGTTGGTGTATTAAGATACATTTCAAGCTTAAAAGAAGTAGATAGAGCGATCAGAGTTAAGTCAGTATCTTTTGCGCTGTTTGGGTTTTTAGTAATTTTATTTAGTGTGCTTTTGAGTAAAATTTTAACGAAAAGTATAGTTAAACCAATTAACAGTTTGGCTAAAACCGCTGAAAAAATGGCCAAAGGCGATTTGGAAATCAAAGCAAAGGAAAATAATACTGATGAAATTGGAAGACTTGGAATGAATTTGAATTTGTTGACAGATAATATTAACAAAAAAGAACAGTTGAAAAATGAATTTATTTCGAGCGTATCACATGAATTGAGAACTCCGTTAACTTCTATAAAAGGATGGGCACAAACATTACAATATGATCCTTCAGACTTAGAGACTACTACTATGGGAATAGACATTATAGATAGCGAATGCGACAGACTTACAACGATGGTAGAAGAGCTACTTGATTTTTCAAGGTTTACTTCTGGAAGAATTTCTATTGTGAAACGAAAACAAAATTTAATAAAATTAGCAGAGAATATAAAAAATCAATTAATTCCTAAAGTTCGTTCCAAAGGGATTGATTTGATATTAAATTATGAAAGCCCAGAACTAATTGTTACATTTGATGAATATAGGATTAAACAAGTTTTCATAAATATTTTAGATAATGCTATAAAGTTTACGTCAGACAAGGGAACTATAATAATAAATATTGAAAAGAAAGAAGAGTATGCGGAAGTATCCATAATCGATACTGGTATTGGAATTTCATTCGAGGAGATTGATTTAGTAACTGGTAAATTCTATAAAGGATCTAACTCTAATTCACATGTTGGTTTGGGGCTATCTATTTGTGAGGAAATAGTGAAACTTCATAACGGAGAATTGATGATAAAATCCAAATTAGATGAAGGAACTACAGTTTCGTTTACATTGCCATTAGGAGATGATGAAAATGAAAAAGACAACTAGCATTTTAATAGGTACTATCGTTCTAATATTATTAATTGTTTTCATAATGTTTCGTAATAAAGAACAATCAGCAGTTGAAAATGTAAAAGTCCCCGATAATAACTTATTAGTAGCAGCGGGGGTTTGGGAAATTGATAAAAAAGAAAACTTTTCAGACTCTAAATCAAAAGTATCAGATGAGATTGGAAAGCTTTATGTAGATGAATCAATAGTTGTTTTTGGAAAAAGATTTACTATTAATCCAAAGTTTTCGTCAAAGTTTGTAAGTTTACAAAATTATTTAAACAAAAAAACAAATGACGAAAATTTAAGCAAAAAATTTACAAAAGATAAAAAAATGATAATCACAATTTCAGATGGGAGCAAGTTTTATCAAGATGTTGTCGTATTAGATAAGGATAATATAGTCCTTCCTTATAACGGTATACTTTATTATATGAAGAAAACAGAAAATAAAGTAAGTAGAACATTTATTGAAAATTATCAGTCAATCTATGAAAGTAAATATTATGAAAATAGGGGAAATAATCTAAAAGATAAAGAGAATATTGCGCTGTTAATAGGGATAAAAAATAAAGTTGTTAGAAATGATAAAAGTGATGTTACCTACAGAACAATATTACTTGATATCGATAAACAAAATAATGCTCAAATATATCAAACATCCTTATTGTTTTTTCCAAGAAAAAATGGATTTTGGGTTATGGAATATAAAAAGAATGAATTTGACAATAATTATGTTGAACAATTTTTAGCAAAACCAGTTTACTCAGGTGAAAGTAATAAAGAAAAAAGAAAACTGGAATTTGATACACCAGCTGAAATAACATATCTAGGACCAGAATATATATCAATTGTAAAAACAAAGGATCAATTTGAAAACTATTCAATATATGATATTGACAAAATGAGTAATAATAATGAGCTAAACATAGATCAAATTGGAGGGAAAGAAGCCGTAAATGTTCTGAAGAATTCTATAGCTGAAGAAACAGCGGATTCTAATGTAGAAATATCAATAGAAGATAAAAATGAGGATTATAAAAACTTAGGAATAGTGAGAAATTCTGGGAAATGGAATTATCAAACACAATACAATATTAAAGAAAATAATGAAATAAAATTAAAAAATATAATCTTAAATATCGTATCGCATTTGAACTTGTCACCAGATGAGTTATCAATGAATTGGCAGTCTATTAAGAACTTAAAGAGTAGCGCGATTGATGCTTATTCATCACCAGATAAAAGAATTTTGATAGTTCAAACAACTGATGAAATTTTGATTTTTGATTATTCTAGTGATAATAGATTAATAGGAAGCATTCCAATTACAAAAGACGATTCAATTATTATGAGTGAGTGGGCAGTTGGCAATTATGCTGAAATTTGGAAAAAAGAGTTCAAAAATAATGAAAAAATTCCATCATCTTTTATTACTAACTTGAGACAGTAAATTTTAAATTATTTTTAGGAGTAGATATACCAGATATTGTCTACTCCTTTTAAAATTTTTTATTAAGTTGAATTTTAAGATTAATTAAAACACTTTACAAATTCTTAAAATAGTGTATAATAATATTGTTGTGGTAAAGATGTGCGCCTTTAGCTCAGTTGGTAGAGCAACTGACTCTTAATCAGTGGGCCCAGGGTTCGAGTCCCTGAAGGCGCACCACATTTTTTTAATTTGATATGCGCTTTTAGCTCAGTTGGTAGAGCAACTGACTCTTAATCAGTGGGCCCAGGGTTCGAGTCCCTGAAGGCGCACCACATTTTTTTAATTTGATATGCGCTTTTAGCTCAGTTGGTAGAGCAACTGACTCTTAATCAGTGGGCCCAGGGTTCGAGTCCCTGAAGGCGCACCACATTTTTTTAATTTGATATGCGCTTTTAGCTCAGTTGGTAGAGCAACTGACTCTTAATCAGTGGGCCCAGGGTTCGAGTCCCTGAAGGCGCACCATAAAGTCCGAGATTACCTCGGACTTTTTTATTGTGCACTTAAGTGTGTTGAGCGAACGAAGTGAGAGAAACAAAAAAACCACCTGCTATGCAGGTGGAAGACATTAGCTTAAGCTTCAAGCAAAACAAAACCTCCTATGATAAAATAGTGTTGCCTGACAAGCTGCACA
>CAJUSY010000004.1 GCA_910589545.1 Peptoniphilaceae bacterium | reverse complement strand
TGTTTGGTTTGTACTTCTCTCAAAGTATTTACTTTATTTAATTTATTAAGGTTCTATTACTCACGAAATATATGTTAAAATGTGATTTACAAAGTTTTACTCGTTCTTCACATTTTGTGAGCTAACTATTATATTATACTCTTGTATTTCTTTATTGTCAAGTGTTTTTTGATTTTATTTTAATTAAAAAATTCACTAAACAATTGAGCGCTTATATATATTATCAAGTTTGCACTGTAATGTCAAGTGAATTTTAAAAATTTTTTACTTTTATTTTACTTCAGTAAACTATTACTGCTATGTTTTCTCCTACATCATAATATATGCTTTCTAACAGGTTGGGGCTTACTTGTATGTCAGAGTTTTGTTCTGTAGATATTGTATGTCTGTAAAATCCCAGCGTGTAGTTTTTGGAGTATCCTTTTGTTTTGTTATCTATGTTGTAGATTCCTTTTGGGATTGGTTGTGTGATTTTTATTGGTATACTTTTGTTGATTTTGTAGTTGTTGATGTAGTATAGTGTTTTGTTTTGTTGGTCGATTTCGATGTATTCATCTTGGATGTCGTTTTTGAGTCGGGATTTCGCTTGTCTGTTATACGCTGGTTCTATTGTTTCATTTTCTGCGTTTTCTATTCTTTCTTTGATTAGCTCTACTGTTTTGTGTTTGTCGATTTCCCAGCCGTAGTCTATTGCAGTAAGTTTTAGTTGTTTGTTCTCAACTGTTGTTATGGTGCGACTTTTATTGTATGTGTCTGTTATATCTTTCAAATAGTCTACGTATTGTTCGATTTCAAGGTCTTTGTAGACAAATCCTTTTTTCTCATCAAAGTCCATCATATCTCTAAGTTGTCTTCCTTTTAGTTTGTAGATGGTGTCATTAAAATCAAAGCTTATTTCTATGTCTTTGAGTTTGTTGAGTTTGTTCTTCGCTCTTATGATGGCCCAGCTGTTTGAGTAGACTGTCGGTTTGATGTATTCGTCTTTTAGTGTGATGTCTTCTTTTTGTTCTAAGAGGGATTTGATGATGGTGTCTTTGAGTTTATTGGTGTCTATTTCATTTCCGACTTGTTCTGGTATTATTGTGTATTCGTCATCCAAGTAGCTTATATAAGCATTATACGATTTCTTTGAATTTTGATTTAGTTTTGCCTGATAAATCTTCTTGTTGAGTTTATTTTCGTCAATTGTGTAGTCGAAATTAACTGTGTATTTTTTGGTATCGAAGAATGACAACGGCCATGAAAATGGATTTTGTTCTATTTTGAAATCTTCCGGGATTTTGAGGTTGAACTCCACCTCTTGTGCATCTATTACGAGTTTACGGTTGTCCGATGCGTTTATGGTTAGTGTTTTTATGTCTGCATTTCTGTCAACTATTTTAGATTTTTCGACAAAGCTCATATTGTATCCGTTGACATAGGTGTTGGGTAGTGCGTAAAATGTGAAAAATGTCGTTGCACTGAAATACACCAGAAACAGGAATAGTATTATTGTTATGAGTGCTCTTTTTTTCATTTTATTTTCCTTTGTTTTTTGTAATCAATATTATTGTACTTTTAAATGGAGTATATATCAATGATTGCAAATAAAAAAAGCGAGTATAATTACTCGCCTTTTGATTATCTTGAGTACAACTCAACTATTAATGAGTCTGTAATTTCGATTGGAATTTCTTGTCTTTCAGGAAGTCTTGTCAATGTTACTTTGAAGTTTTCTTCCTTGTCAATGTAAGGTAATGATTGTGCAAAGTTTGTTTCGTAGTTTTCTTTGAACAATTCATTTGATCTTGATTTTTCTTTCAATTCGATTACAGATCCTTCAACTACTTGGAAAGAAGGGATATCTACTTTTTTACCGTTTACTCTGATTAAACCGTGAGATACCATTTGTCTTGCTTGTCTGATTGATGATGCAAATGAAGCTCTTAGTACTAGGTTGTCTAATCTAGTTTCTAATTGTCTTACCATTACATCCCCTGTTGTAAGACCTTCTTTGTTGTTAAGGGCTTTTTCGAAGTATTTGTGCATTTGTTTTTCGTTTACTCCGTAATATGCTCTTAATCTTTGTTTTTCAAGAAGTTGCATACCATATTCAGTTAACTTCTTGTCGTTTCTTCCAAGTCCTTTACCCATTCTTTTGTTAGCTTTTGGGTGACCGCATACGTTTAGACCTAATCTTCTAGATTGTTTAAATCTAGGTCCCATCATTCTTGCCATTAATATTCATCTCCATTAAAAAATTATTTGCCGCGATAATTTTTTAAGCCAACGCTATTATATCATCTAGTGATTTGTTTTTCAACAATTTTCGGTTAATTTTATTGTAAATTTTCGATGAATTTGATGTATTGTTTTGCAAGTTCATTATCTTTGTTAAGTGTAGCACCTTTTTCAAGGATTGCATCATCTATTACGACTTCATCTTTTTCAATATTTACTGATACTGCTACTTTTGTTTTTCCATTAGCTCCTACCAATGTGAAGTAGTTGTCAAATATGCTCTTTAATCTTTGGTCTGTCACATATTTTTTGTTTTCGTTCATTAATTTAGCTAGTTCGTTTTTTTCAGAGCTAGTAAGTTCTCTTGTAACTTTCTTTCCTTCTTTTGTGTATGTGAATTCTACAGATGTTGCAACGTCTTGGTTGTTTTTGGATAATTCTTGTTGAATTTGTTCGGATACTGTCTTTTCTCCACCTATTATAGCTATTTGAACGATTTTGGAGTTTTCAAGGTATTCTTGTGTTTTTTGTGGTAATTTATCTTTTGGTGTAAGAATTAAAGGTACATCAAATTTTGCAGCGATTGGGTTTATCGCCAAGCTATCTGCAAATACTTCTCCACTTGCAAGGTATGCTCCTTGTGCATCTTTATAGAATTTGTCAGCTATTTTAAGTGATGTTTCGTATCTGTCATTTCCCGCTATTCTTTCGATTACTTGTGGAAGTTCTTTTTCTAATGATTTGGATACGGAGTTTTCTCCACCGACGATGTAGCATTTTTTGATTTTGGAATCTTTTAGTGCTTGTTTTGTTACGTCGTCAATTTTATCTTTTTGTACTAATACGATTGGATATCCGTTTTTTGTTGCGAATGCCCCAATACTTAATGAATCTGCAAAGTTTTCGCCACTTGCTATGATACATGTGTCTGCGTCTTTGAATTCTTTGATGATTTCAGCATTTGTAGCGTATCTGTCAGCGCCTTTGTATGATTTTACTTTGCTACCTTCTGGGAGTAATTCAGTTGCCACTTTATTGCTTATAGAATTTTCTCCACCTATTTTAATGAAGTATTTTGTTTGTAATCTTTTAATTTCTTGGATTAAACTTTTGTCTGCTGTTTTGGCATCTGTCAATAGTATAGGTGCATTGAATTTGTTGGATAAAACAGTGGCACTTAAAGAGTCCGGGAAGTTGTTTTGATTTGCAAGGATGGCAAATTCTGTTGATTTGATGTATGTCTTAGCTATTTCTATTGATGTGTCGATTCTGTTTTTGCCATTAATCCTGGATACTATGAATTGTTTTTCTGTATTTGCTTTTAGTTTATCTGCTCCAAGCATTTCTTTTGTATTAGCGTCGACATAAACTTTCGTATCTTCATATTCAAATACATATGCAACTACTAGACCTTTGTTTTGCGTGAACTTTGTTGGTAAAGTGTCTATATTGATTACTGAAGTTTCTGATTTTACTTTAGATTCATCAAAATTTTTTATGGATTTTAGTTTATCTATTGCGACTTTCTTTGCATCTTCTAATTTAATTTCAGGAGCTTTCGTTATTTCAAAATCTCCAATTTTGTTGAATGTTTTGAGTTCATTTGTTTTCTTGTCAAACGATATTGTTATAATGTTGTATGGGTTTTTGACATTATATGGATTTTCTTTTTCAAATACTACCTTGTATCCATTGTCTAGTATGTCTTGTTTGTCTACTAATTTGTATTCTTTAGGAATGTATCCTTCTTTTTTAAGCTTTGCTATTGTGTTATTTAAGTAATCTTCGAATTTGACATCTGTTTTTTCTGATAGTAATTTTTCTGTGCTAGAAAGTGCATCTATAGCTATTAGCTTGCCTTCTTTGTCAAATTTTAACGTAATCCCATTTTCTAATTTAATTTCATCTTTTATGTTAGTTTTATCGATTGATTCGTCAATCTTCAATCCTAATTTTTCCATTGCATCTAACTTTTGTGTTTCATTTGAAGCAAATGAGTTTGTCGTTAACAACAAAGTTGATAAGGTTAGTGCAGTTATTAATTTTTTGTTCATAATTTCCTCCCAATTTGTTTTTTGAATAATTCATTATTCATCAAATTATTCTTGATATTATTATACTCTTATGCTTTTCATTTTACAATTGAACATAAAAAAATAACTAAGCTAATGCTTAGTTATTTTCTATTTGTCAGCTTTCACTGTTTCTTTTTCGTTTGAGGATTCTTTTTTAGTGTAATCTACTAATTCAAGTATACACATTTCAGAACCGTCTCCTCTACGAGGTCCTAATTTTAAGATTCTAGTGTATCCACCTTGTCTGTCAGCATAAACTGGTGCGATTTCTTCAAACAATGTGTATACAACGTCTTTTTTGTATATATATTTAAGAGCTTCTCTTCTAGCGCTCAAATCACCTTTTTTACCAAGTGTAATCATCTTTTCAGCTTCTCTTCTAACTTCTTTAGCACGAGTTACTGTTGTTTCGATTTTTCCGTTTTCGAACAATGATTGAACTAGGTTTCTTAACATTGCTGTTCTGTGATCAGTTCTTCTACCTAATTTTCTTAAGTTAGCCAATGTCTATCCTCCTTTATTCGTCTTTTATTTCTTGTTTAAATGCAAGGCCCATTTCTTGAAGTTTTTCTTCAACTTCGTCTAAGGATTTTTTACCAAAGTTCTTTATCTTCATCATTTCTGCTTTTGTATGAGATACGATATCTCCTACAGTATTGATATTAGCTCTTTTTAAACAGTTGAATGATCTTAATGAGAAATCTAATTCTTCGATATTGATGCCCATTTGAGTTTCTTTATCTTTTTGATTGTCTTCGTCGTCACTGTTTGTATTACACTCGTAGTTAGGTAATTCACTGAATAATTCCAGGCAATTGATTAGGATGTTGCTTCCTTCGCTTAAGGCATCTTGTGGTCTAATTGTTCCATTAGTCCACACTTCTATTGTAAGCTTATCGTAATCAATTACTTGGCCAACTCTGGCATTATCTACTGTGAAATTAACCTTTTTCACAGGGCTAAACAGTGAGTCAATGGCGATATCTCCTATAATATCTTCATCTGTTTTGTTAAATTCAGATATTTTGTAGCCTTTTCCGTTGATAACTGTGATTTGCATTTCTAATGAAGCATCTTCATTTAGTGTTGCAATATAGTGATCTGGGTTTTTAACTTCCAAATCAGTATCAACTAAAATATCCTTAGCTGTTAGAACACATGGACCTTTTATGTCTACATTTAATGATATAGGTTCTTCATTGTATTTCTTTACAGCGATACCTTTTAAATTCAAAATTATTTCAGGTACGTCTTCTTTGACACCTTTAATCGTAGACATTTCATGAGCTACACCTTGGATATTTATCTTTGATATAGCAGCTCCTGGTAATGATGATAATAAAACTCTTCTTAGAGAGTTTCCTAGAGTAGTTCCATATCCTCTTTCCAGTGGCATTATGACAAATTTACCGTAATTATTTTGTTCATCTAATTCAACGATTTTTATTTTAGTATCTAATTGTTCAGTCATAAATACAGCCTCCTTCGACAAGTCCTATCAGGAAATCCTGAATTAAGCCTATGTGTTATACTCTTCTCTTCTTTGGTGGTCTACAACCGTTGTGAGGGATTGGAGTTACATCTTTAATAGAGCTAACTTCAAGTCCAGAAGCTTGCAAACTTCTAATTGCAGATTCTCTTCCTGAACCTGGTCCTTTTACATAAACTTCAACAGTTTTTAATCCGTGTTCCATTGCTTTTTTAGCAGCTTCTTCAGCAGCTTGTTGTGCAGCGTATGGAGTTGATTTTCTAGATCCTCTGAATCCTAATTGTCCAGCAGAAGCCCAGCTTAATACGTTACCGTTAAGGTCAGTTAAACATACCATAGTGTTGTTGAATGTAGAAGAAATGTGTGCTTGACCTTTTTCAATATTCTTTTTTACTCTTTTTTTACCGCGAACGTTACGTTTTGCGCCTTTAGTTTTTAGTGCCAATTAATTTCCCCCTCTCTATGCTTGTTTTTTAGGACCCTTACGAGTTCTTGCATTGTTCTTTGTATGTTGTCCTCTTACTGGAAGTCCTTTTTTATGTCTTGATCCTCTGTAGCAGTTGATTTCTTTTAATCTTTTGATGTTCATTGCTACATCACGACGTAAATCCCCTTCAGTAAGATAGTTATCTAATTCAGTTCTGATATCAGATAATTCAGATTCTGTTAAATCTTTTACTCTTGTGTCAGGATTGATTCCTAATTTAGCTAATATTTTATTTGATGATTGTCTACCTATTCCATAAATTGCAGTTAGTCCTATTTCTACACGTTTGTCATTTGGTAAGTCGACACCTTGAATTCTTGCCATTTATACCTCCTACTAACCTTGTCTTTGTTTGTGTTTAGGGTTATCGCAAATAACCATAACACGACCTTTTCTTTTTATAATCTTGCACTTTTCGCACATTTTTTTAACTGATGGTCTTACTTTCATTGCTTAACCTCCGTTTATTTCTTTCTCCATGTTATTCTTCCACGATCCAAATCGTATGGTGATAATTCAACCGTTACTTTGTCTCCTGGAAGAATTCTTATATAATTCATTCTTAATTTGCCTGAAATATGAGCTGTTATTACATGGCCATTTTGAAGTTCTACCTTAAATACCGTATTAGGAAGAGCATCAACTACTGTTCCTTCTAACTCAATAACTTCTTTGGACATCCTTGTCTTGATCCTCCTTTTTTAAATTGTTTAACATTATTCTTAGTTTTTTGTCTGTTAAATTCTCTAATTGCAACTTTTTGTTGTATTTTTGAAGATGTTTAATCTTCTTTTTCTTTGGTTTTTCGATTTTACGTTGTTTTCCATCTACTACCAATACATAAGAATCGTCAAGAATTTCCAAAACCATTTGTAGTTTGCCCATATCACGACCACAAGTACTTAAAACAACTTGTCCTGTTTCAAGTTTGTTGTATTGGCTCATTAATTCTAACCTTTTTTTAATTCTGTTACTAACTTATTAGTGATTTCATCTATTGGAAGAGTCCCGTCAACTGTGAATACTAAATCTTGTTTGTTGTAGAAATCTACCAAAGGTTTAGTTTGAGAATCATATACTTTGATTCTGTCTAGTACAGTTTGTTCTTTGTCATCTTCTCTTTGAATAATTGGAGTTTGACATACATCACATATTCCTTCAACCTTTGGAGGGTTGTTGTCAATGTGATAGCTTACACCACAGTTAGGACATACACGTCTTCCAGATAATCTTTTTACAAGAGAATCTTTGTCAACGTCTATGTTTAATACGCGGTCTAGTTTCAATCCTCTTTTAGCTAGTCCTTCATCAAGAGCTTGTGCTTGAGGGATTGTTCTTGGGAATCCGTCAAGTAAGAATCCATTTTTGCAATCTTCTTGATCTAATCTATCCCAAACTATTTCTATTGTTAATTCATCAGGTACAAGTTTTCCTTCTGCAAGTAAACCTTCAACTTTTTGACCTAGTTCTGTCTTTTCTTTGATATTTTTTCTGAAAATATCTCCTGTTGAAATATGAGGAATATCAAATTCTTCAATTACTCTTTTAGCTTGAGTTCCTTTACCTGCTCCCGGAGGTCCTAATAATATTAATCTCATTATAAACTCCTTATTTCAAAAATCCTTTATAGTGTTTCATAGTTAGCATACTTTCCATTTGTTTTACAGTATCTAATACTACCCCTACTACGATGATGATTGATGTACCACCGAATAGGATTTGTATTCCTATAGCTTTTGATATTAGCATTGGTGCTGATGCAACTATCGCTAATATGATTGCGCCTATAAATGTTACTCTATCAGAAATTTTCTTTAGATACATACCTGTTGGTTTACCAGGTCTAATTCCCATGATGAATCCACCGTATTGTTGCAAGTTTTTAGCGTATTCAACTGTATTAAATTGAATTGCTGAGTAGAAGAATGCGAATATTATAATCAATAACATGTTTACTATTGAGAAGATAACTAACCCTGATGTTGTTTGTACTGTGAATATGTGGGCTAACCATCCTGGCATGTCCTTGCCGAATAATAATGCTATTGTTTGTGGTAATTGTAATATTGCTGATGCAAAGATTACTGGCATTACACCACCCATATTAACTTTGATTGGAATATGAGTTGATTGACCACCATACATTTTTCTTCCTACTACTCTTTTTGCATATTGTACAGGAATTCTTCTTTCACCTTGATTTATTAATACCACTACTACTAATATTATAATCGCTATTAGTACGAAAAGTAATATTTTCCACCAAGATAACATTCCTTGTCTAGATTGATAAATCATTGTACCAATTTGTCTTGGCATATTTGAAATGATTCCTAAGAAAATCAAGATTGAAATTCCGTTACCGATACCTCTTTCAGTAATCATTTCTCCTAGCCATACTAGAAACATTGATCCTGCTACCAAGCTTATTAATATAACAAAACCTGTTAAGAAGCTTTTGTCTACAATTGCTCTGTTAAATAAACCATTCACTGTAGCATATCCTTGTATGAATGCCAAAATTATACTACAGATTTTAGTGTATTTACCCATTCTCTTCTTTCCTTCTTCTCCTTCACGAGTAAGCTCTCCTAATCTAGGAAATGCTACTGTTAAAAGTTGAAGAATGATTGAAGCGGTAATGTAAGGATATATTGAAAGAGCGAATATGCTCATTTGTCTCAATGATCCCCCACTTAATAGGTTCAATAAAGAAACTATTCCGCCTTCTTGACCACTCATTATTTGTTTGATAATGGCCTTATCCATAAAAGGAACCGGTATTGCATTACCTAATCTAAAAACTACAATCATTAGTAGAGTAAAGCCGATTCTTTTACGAATGTCTAAAACCTTCCATGCGTCTTTTAAGGTTTTAAGCATCTTAAATCACCTCTACCTTTCCTCCGGCTTTTGTAATTTTTTCTTCAGCTGATTTAGTAAATTTATTAGCTTTTACTGTTAATTTCTTAGTTAATTCTCCGTCACCTAAAATCTTAACGCCGTCTTTTGCTTTTTGTGGCTTAAAGAATCCTGCGTTTGCTAAGATTTCTGGTGTTATTTCTTCTCCATCTTCAAAACAATTTAAGTCTCTGATGTTGATTTCAGCGTATTGTTTTGCGAAGTGGTTTTTGAAGCCTCTCTTAGGAAGTCTTCTGAATAAAGGCATTTGACCCCCTTCAAATCCTGGTCTTACGCCTCCGCCTGATCTTGAGTTTTGTCCGTCTCTACCACGTCCAGCGTTGTGTCCTAATCCTGAACCGTAACCTCTACCAACTCTTTTTCTTGCTTTTACTTCTCCACCTTTAGCAGGTCTTAAGTTGTGTAATTTCACTATAACACCTCCTACTTAACTTCTTCGACGTCAACCATGAATGCAATGTGTCTAATCATTCCACGAATTGCATCATTGTCTTCTTTGATTACTGATTGTCCGATTTTATGAAGTCCAAGGGCTTCACAAGTTCTAATGTGTTTTTCAATTCTACCGATTTTGCTCTTTTTAAGAGTGATCTTTAATTTACTCACTTAAAAGCCCTCCTTATTTTAAAATTTCTTCTACAGACTTTCCTCTTAATTTAGCTACTTGTTCAGCTGTCTTAAGCGATTTAAGTCCTTCTACAGTTGCATTAACAATGTTTTGAGGGTTTGATGTTCCCAATGATTTAGAACGAACGTCTTTGATACCAGCTAATTCACATACCGCACGAACAGGTCCTCCGGCGATAACTCCAGTACCTTCTCCAGCTGGTTTTAATAATACTCTACCAGCTCCAAATATTCCTGTTACTTGGTGAGGAATAGTTGTGTTTACGATAGGAACTGTGAAGATGTGTTTTTTAGCATCTTGGCTAGCTTTTCTAATAGCTTCTGGTACTTCTTGTGCTTTACCAATACCAACACCAACGTGTCCGTTTTTATCTCCAACTACTACAAGGGCTGCGAATCTAAAGTTTCTACCACCCTTAACAACCTTAGCTACACGGTTAATATTTACAACTCTTTCTTCTAATTCTAAACCTTCTATTTCTTTATTTAAAAGTTCCAATACTAAATACCTCCCTTGCACTAAAATTTAAGTCCGGCGCTTCTAGCACCTTCAGCTAATTCTTTAACTTTTCCGTGATATAAATATCCGGATCTGTCAAATACGCATTGTTCAATGCCTTTGTCGATAGCTCTCTTACCGATTAATTCTCCAACAAGTTTTGCAGCTTCCATGTTAGATTTTGATCCGCCTTTGTAATCTTTATCTAATGTTGATGCAGCTACTAATGTGTTGTCGTTAACATCATCGATTAATTGTGCATAGATGTTAGTATTAGACTTGAATACGCATAATCTTGGTTTTTCAGAAGTTCCTGTAAGGTTCTTACGAATACGTAGATGTCTTTTAACTCTATTTGCATTTTTATCAATTTTCTTAAACATACCTTACTCCTTTCTTACTTACCTGTTTTACCGACTTTACGTCTAATATGTTCATCTTCATATCTGATACCTTTACCTTTGTATGGTTCAGGTCCTCTTAAGTCTCTGATTTTTGCAGCATAGTTACCAACTTGTTGTTTGTTGATACCACTGATAACTAATGTGTGTTGTTCTGGAACTTCAACTGAGATTCCTTCTGGATCTTCTTTTTCAATTGTGTGTGAATATCCCAAGTTTAACACTAATTTTTTACCTTGTTTTGCTGCTCTGTAACCAGTACCTTCTATAATTAAAGTTTTCTTATATCCTTCAGTAACACCTTCAATCATGTTAAAAACAAGAGTTCTTGTTAAACCATGAAGTGATTTGTGTCTTTTAATGTCTGAAGGTCTTGAAACTGTGATTGTATTATCTTCTACTTTGATAATCATTTCCTTTGGCATTTGTTGAACTAATTCACCTTTTGGTCCTTTTACAGTACACAAATTGTCTTCAGTTACTTTTACTTCAACGCCATTAGGAATTTCAATTGGTTTTAATCCAATTCTTGACATGGTCAAACCTCCTTATAATGTTTGTGTTACCATACGTAACAAATTACTTCTCCACCAATACCTTCTTTTCTAGCAACTTTGTCAGTTACAAGGCCTTTTGATGTAGAGACAATAGCAATACCAAGTCCGCCTAAAACCTTAGGAACTTCATTTGCTCTGGCATAGACACGAAGTCCAGGTTTAGATATTCTCTTGATACCTGAAATTACTTTTTCTTCGTTAGGACCATATTTTAAATCTATTGTAATGATTCCTTGTTTACCGTCATCAGTAACATTGAAACCATCGATAAATCCTTCATCTAATAAAATTTGTGCTATTGATTTTTTGATATTAGATGCAGGAACTTCAACAACTTTATGTTTCGCATTAACTGCGTTTCTTATTCTTGTTAGCATATCTGCTATAGGATCAGTCATCATAAAAGCTTCCTCCTTCCTTTCTTACCAGCTTGCTTTTCTTACGCCAGGGATTTCGCCTTTATAAGCCAATTCTCTAAAGCATATACGGCAGATGCCATATTTCTTTAAATATCCGTGAGGTCTACCACAAATTTTGCATCTGTTATATTCTCTTGTGCTAAACTTTGCAGGTCTTTTTTGTTTTGCGATCATTGATTTTTTAGCCACTAAAACTCCTCCTTATTTCTTAAATGGCATTCCCATTTTGTCTAATAATTCCTTAGCTTCTTCGTCAGTGTTTGCAGTAGTAACGACCACAATATCCATACCTCTAATTTGATCTACCATATCGTATTCAATTTCAGGGAAGATTAATTGTTCTTTGATACCTACAGCATAGTTTCCTCTACCATCGAATGATTTAGAAGAAATACCTCTAAAGTCTCTTACACGTGGAAGAGAAATGTTCATAAATTTATCTAAGAAATCATACATTTTTTCACCACGTAATGTAACTTTAACACCAACATTCATTCCTTCTCTAAGTTTGAAGTTAGCGATAGATTTTCTTGCTTTTGTTACAATTGGGTGTTGTCCTGTAATTGTTTCTAATTCTTTAACAGCACTTTCGATAGCTTTAGGATTTTCTTTTGAAGAACCTAAACCCATGTTAAGCACGATTTTTTCCAATCTTGGAACTTGCATGATGTTTTCATATTTGAAACGTTCAACCAAGAAAGGAACAACTTCATTTGTATATTTTTCTTTTAATCTGGAAGTCAAGTTTATACCCTCCTTATGTTACTTAATAGTTTCGTTGTTAGATTTCATGAATCTAACCTTCTTACCGTCTTCAAACTTATAACCTAATCTTGTGCCTTTCTTGTTTTTAGCATCATAATACATTACGTTTGAAACATCAATCGGAGCTTCTTTTTTGATTAGTCCGCTTTCAACACCACGTCCGTTAGCTTTTTGGTGTTTAGTAACTATGTTAACTCCTTCTACTACCACTCTATTTTGTTTGGCTAATACTTCTATAACATTTCCAGTCTTTCCTTTGTCTTTACCAGAAATAACTATTACAGTATCTCCATTTTTAATCTTCATATCTCTTTACACCTCCAATTATAACACTTCAGGTGCCAATGAGATTATTTTCATGAAGTTATTGGCTCTCAATTCACGAGTTACTGAACCAAAAATTCTTGTTCCCACTGGATTTTTATCATCTTTTATAATTACAGCTGCGTTATCGTCAAATCTGATGTAACTTCCATCAGCTCTTCCCAATGGTTTAGTTGTTCTTACGATAACAGCTTTTACTACATCACCTTTTTTAACCATACCGCCCGGTTGTGCAGATTTAACTGAGCAAACTACGATGTCTCCGATAGCTGCGTACTTTCTTTTAGTACCACCTAAAACTCTTATTACTAGTAGTTCTTTTGCACCAGAGTTATCTGCAACTCTCAAACGACTTTCTTGTTGAATCATAAAATTCTCCTTTCGTAATAAGAATTACTTAGCTTTTTCTATAACTTCTACAAGTCTCCAGTTCTTTGTTTTAGAAAGAGGTCTTGTTTCCATTATTTTAACTTTATCGCCGATACCAGCAATGTTTTCTTCATCGTGTGCTTTAAATTTAGTTGTTTTTCTTAATTGTTTACCGTATTTAGGATCTTTGACAAGTGTCTTAACTTCTACAACAATTGACTTATCCATCTTATCTGAAACAACTATCCCAACTATGGTTTTTCTCATATTTCTTTCCATAATTGTTAAGCCTCCTTACCAATGTTTAGCTCACGTTCTCTAATAATAGTCTTAATGCGAGCTATATCTTTTTTTACAAGTCCTATCATCATAGGGTTTTCTAATTGCCCAGTAGCTAATTGAAAACGTAGATTAAACAATTCACTTTTAGATTGTTCTAATTGTTTTTGTAAATCTTGATCTGATAGATTACGAATTTCTTTAGTTTTCATCAGCTTCACCGTCCTTTTCTCCGAACTCTTCACGAGCTATAAATTTAGTTTTGATAGGTAGTTTGTGTTGTGCAAGTCTCATAGCTTCACGTGCTACGTCTTCAGGAACACCTGCCATTTCAAATAATACTCTACCTGGTTTAATAACTGCTACCCAATATTCTGGAGCTCCTTTACCTGAACCCATACGAATACCGATAGGCTTCTTTGACACTGGCTTATCTGGGAAAACTTTGATCCAGATGTTACCGCCTCTTTTTATATATCTTGTCATCGCACGACGTGCTGCTTCTATTTGATTAGCTGTTAACCAACAAGAACCTAACGCTTGTATACCATAATCACCGTAAGTTAAAGTATTGCCTTTTAATGCTTTACCTTTCATTCTGCCTCTGTGAACTCTACGGTATTTTACTCTTTTAGGCATTAACATAGAATATTTCCTCCTCTCGAATTATTTTTTAGCTGCTTGGGATTTACCTTTTCTGTTGTTTCTTCTTTTTCTGTTTTTGTCGTTCTTTTTGTTTTTGTAAACAGGTAAATCTTCTTCTGTCATACCAGGTAACATTTCACCTTTGTATAACCAAACTTTAACACCAAGCTTACCATAAGTTGTGTCTGCTTCTGCAAATCCATAGTCGATTGCAGCTCTTAGAGTTTGAAGAGGAATAGTTCCTTCACTGTATCCTTCGCTTCTCGCCATATCAGCTCCACCAAGTCTACCAGAAACCATAGTCTTAATACCCAAAGCTCCTGCTCTCATGCTTCTTTGCATAGTTTGTTTCATTGCACGTCTGAAAGAAATACGTCTTTCTAATTGTGATGCAATGTTTTCTGCAACTAATTGTGCATCTAAGTCTTGGAACTTAACTTCTTCTACATTTATGATTAATTTTTTACCTGTTAGTTTTTCTAACTTATTTTTTAATTCTTCAACGCCAGCACCTTGACGGCCAATAACCATACCAGGTTTAGCTGTGTTGATAGTTACTTTAATTTTGTTTGATGCTCTTTCGATAGCAACACTGCTAATACCAGCGCTGAAAGATTCTTTTTTGATTAGTTCACGAATTTTGTGATCTTCTACTAAATAATCACTAAAATCTTTTTTATCTGCAAACCATCTTGAATCCCAGTCTTTGATAACACCAACTCTTAATCCTTTAGGATTAACTTTTTGACCCATCAGACTCCTCCTTATAATTCTCTTTCTTCTACAACTACGCCAACATGACTTGATCTTTTAAGGATTGGATAAGCCATTCCTTTAGCTTTTGGTCTCCATCTTTTCATTACTGGAGCGTTATTAGCGTATGCTTGTGATACAAAAAGATCTTCTCTATTTAATCCAAAATTGTGTTCTGCGTTTGCAATTGCTGAATTTAGCACTTTTTCTAAAATTCTAGCACCTTTTTTAGGAGTGAATTTCAATATAGCAAGGGCTTCATCAACTTGTTTACCTCTAATTTCTTTGCATATAAAGTTAACTTTTAGAGGAGAAATACGTACATATTTCGCTATAGCTTTAGCTTGCATTGTCATACCTCCTTATATTAATTACGAACCTTACTCGTTTTTTCGTTTTTAATGTGACCTTTGTATGTTCTTGTAGGAACAAATTCTCCTAATTTATGACCAACCATATCGTCAGTAATATAAACAGGTACATGCTTTCTTCCATCGTGAACTGCAATTGTGTGACCTACGAAGTTAGGGAATATTGTAGAACGACGAGACCATGTTTTAATAATCTTCTTTTCATCGTTTTTGTTAAGTTCTTCCACTTTCTTCATTAAGTGTTCATCGCAGAAAGGTCCTTTTTTAAGTGATCTACTCATTCTATCCCTCCGTTATTTCTTTCTTCTTCTTACAATGTACTTATTAGACTTTTTGTTTTTCTTACGAGTCTTAAGTCCAAGTGCTGGTTTACCCCATGGAGTTGAAGGAGCTGGTCTACCGATTGGTGCTCTACCTTCACCACCACCGTGAGGGTGATCTACTGGGTTCATCGCTGAACCTCTTACGTAAGGTCTCTTACCCAAGTGTCTGTTACGTCCAGCCTTACCAATTGTAACCAATTCGTGAGAGATATTTCCAACTTGACCTACAGTAGCTTTACAGTCAAGGTGAATTAATCTAAATTCTCCTGATGGTAATCTTAATTGTGCAAATTTGCCTTCTTTAGCCATAAGTTGTGCTTCAGCACCAGCTGTTCTAACTAATTGAGCTCCTTTGCCAACTTTCATTTCGATGTTGTGAACTGTAGTACCTACTGGAATGTTTCTCAATGGAAGAGCATTACCAGGGATAATATCTACATCCGCACCACTTTCAACTACATCTCCAACTTTTAAACCTTGTGGTTGGATGATGTATCTTTTTTCACCATCTTCATATTGTAACAAAGCGATGTTTGCTGTTCTGTTTGGATCGTATTCGATTGATTTAACAACAGCTTTAATACCATCTTTGTTTCTTTTAAAATCTATAATTCTATATTTTCTCTTAGCTCCGCCGCCTCTGTGACGAGTAGTTACTCTACCATAAGAGTTTCTTCCGCCAGATTTGTTTAAGCTAACAGTTAATGATTTTTCAGGAGTAGTTTTTGTGATTTCATCAAAAGATAAAACACTCATACCACGTACACCGGCAGAAGTCGGTTTATATTTTTTTATTGCCATGTTTTTACCCCCTTAATTACATTCCTTCGAAAAATTCAATTTCTTTTGAATCTTCTGTTAATGCAACTATAGCTTTCTTCCAATCAGATCTCTTACCACTGTGAGCGCCCATTCTCTTAACTTTTCCTTTAACGTTCATAGTGTTAACAGATTTTACTTTAACATCAAAAATCTTTTCGATAGCGTTTCTGATTTCTATTTTATTCGCATTTTTATCTACTTTGAATACATATTTCTTGTCTTCCATTTTTTCCATAGAATCTTCAGAAATAACTGGTTTCAAAATAATATCATATGGTGATTTCATTATTGAAACACCTCCTCAAGAATTTTAACAGCATCAGTTGTAATAACTAATGAGTTGTATTTCAAACAATCATATACATTGATTAATCTAGCTTCACAAATAGCTACATTTTCAATGTTTCTAAATGATCTGTAAAGTTTATCATCATTTTTATCAACAACTACTAAAGCTTTCTTGTCAGCTTTAATATTTTTCAAAACTTCAACAGCTTTTTTAGTGCTAATAGCATCTAAGTTTAATTTATCTAAAACGATCATTTCATTGTCATTAACTTTTGAAGTTAATACTGATTTGATTGCAAGTCTTCTAACTTTCTTAGGAACAGCGTAGCTGTAATCTCTAGGTTTCGGAGCGAATACTACCCCACCACCTCTCCATTGTGGAGATCTAATAGATCCTTGTCTTGCTCTACCTGTACCTTTTTGTCTCCAAGGCTTCTTTCCTCCACCTCTTACCTCACTACGAGTTTTAGCAGATTGTGTGCCTTGTCTTTTATTAGCAAGTTGGTTTTTAACTACTTCGTAAACAACGTGCTCATTAACATCAACGCCGAAAATGGCTTCATTTAATTCTAATTCTCCAACATTTTCTCCTTGTTGGTTTAAAATTTGAACTTTAGGCATGTTTCATCCTCCTTCCTATTTTGACTTAATAGCTTCTCTAACAGTAACTACTCCACCTTTGTTTCCTGGAACAGCTCCCTTAATAAGAAGTAAGTTTCTTTCATTGTCAACTTTAACAATTTTCAAGTTTTGAACAGTTACACGGTCGTGACCCATTTTACCAGAACCTTTACGTCCTTTGAAAACTCTTGCTGGATAAGATCCGGCACTTCTTGCACCTGCAACTCTGTGTGATTTAGAACCGTGTCCCATAGGTCCTCTTGAATAGTTGTGTCTAACTATTGAACCTTGAGTTCCCTTACCTTTTGAAATACCGATAACATCTACAACGTCTCCGTCTTGGAATATATCTAATTTGATTTCATCGCCAAGGTTAAATTGTTCATCTTCACCAATTTTAAACTCTTGTAAGTGTTTCTTGAATGAAACGCCTGCTTTGCCAAAATGACCTCTCATTGGTTGGTTAACGTGTTTTTCTTTCTTTTCAATGTAACCAACTTGAATTGCGTTATATCCTTCTTTTTCTTTAGTTTTGATTTGTGTAACAACCATTGGACCCGCTTCAATGACAGTTACTGGAACAACAGTACCATCTTCTTCGAAGATTTGAGTCATTCCGATTTTTTTACCTAAAATACTCTTCATTGAGTACACCTCCTATAGTGTGATATCCACATTAAAATTTTACTTACAGCGGATTGCTTTACAATCATACTAAGATTAAAGTTTAATTTCGATATCTACGCCGGCAGGAAGGTTAAGCTTTTTAAGCGCTTCCAATGTCTTTGCGTTAGGATTAATGATATCGATTAATCTCTTATGTGTTCTTTGTTCGAACTGTTCTCTTGAGTCTTTGTACTTGTGAACAGCTCTTAAGATTGTAATAACTTCTTTTTCTGTTGGCAACGGAATAGGACCTGAAACTTTAACGTCAGTTCTCTTAGCTGCCTCAACGATTTTTTGAGCTGATTGATCGATTAATTCGTGATCATAAGCTCTTAGTCTGATTCTGATTTTTTGATTTGCCATTTAGGCACCTCCTCTATATTTTTGAAGAAGCGTCTTGCTGGGTTATGTTCATACACCCTCCCGGGTGTACAGTGACCTAAAATTTAAAAAACTTTTTTAAAAAGTTTAACCCATCGCCCTAATCGTGTAGGACTTCTCGGTGAAAATTACCTCGGAAGATTAATCACGTTTCCCGAGCAACCTTCCACTTCTACGCTTACTAACTTTAGGCACAACTGGTATTATACATTGTCTATACAACAATGTCAACACTTTTTTGAAGTTTTTTTGTAAAATTTCAATATTTTTACGAAAAATTTGTTTCCTTCATTATTATATAATAAAAGAGCGTGGAGTAAAATGAGTTTCAGAAGAATTTTTTATAGATTTTCGCTTGCCAAGTGTATATCAAAAACAAAAATAATTTAGCACGAATATCTGTCTTCAAAAATAAACAAATTCAAAGCTTGTGATCCTAAAATCTCAAGTGCGAGCTTCGCTCTGGCACGAGTGAGATTTCTTAACGGTTCACTTAGCTAGAATTTGTGGTTATTTTTTACGAATGATATTCTTAGCTAAAACTATTTTTGTTTTTATTGCTAAGAAGTGTCGTCAGTAATTTTCGGTAACATTTTTCGTTTTAACTTGCGACAAATTTTCATCCAACAATTTTCGTTTTAACTTTCAACAAAGTGTTGTTAATAATTTTCTTAATATTTAGTGAATAATATTCTTTAAATCTGGGTATATAAAGCATATCAACAATTTAAGGAGGTGTTAGTATGGTAGAAGAAAAGAAATCAGTTGATTGGATTTCTCTTATTACAGGTATTTGTTTTATTATAGTTTCATTCATAGCTTTTAAAAATCCATATGCCAGCTTAGCGAGTCTGGTGATTTATTTTGGAATAATTGCAATTGTTAAAGGCGTAGGCGGAGTTTTAATTTATAAAAAGATAAAAGATTTTACAAAACTGAACATAAAATTATTCTTTTGGATAAGCATAATAGATATAATACTTGGCCTCATTCTTCTTTTTAATGTCGAATCTGCTGTATTGATCATTCCGTATGTGTTCTCGATTTGGTTTATTATCGATTCAATCAACGATATTAGTTTCGGAAGATATCTAAGGTTTGTTCCAGGTGGACTTTACCATCTTAATATCATAATTAATATTATTACTTTAATTCTTGGAATTATGATGTTGTACAATCCTTTAAGAGCATCTTTTACGGTTGTATTTTTAATTGGAATGTATTTGACAATATCTGGCGTTAAATATATTGCATATGCTTTCAAACATGAGTATTAAAAAAATCGTCTCAAAATGATGTGTGCCATCTTTACCGGGTCATCCAGTAAGGATGGTACATATCAAAACGAGACGATTTTTTATATTTTAATGTTAACCCATTTACCTTGTCTAAATCTGATTGAATTGAACATGTATCTAGAGAATTGGTCGGAGAAGATTCCTAGCCATATTCCCACGATTCCCATTTCAAACACAGATACAAGGATGTATGTTACTACTGTCCTTATGATTGTTACACTTATGATTGAAGAGATTAATGTGTATTTTACATCACCTGCTGATCTCAAACATCCTCCGTAGATGATTTGTGAGATTTGTAGAAGGACTATTACTGTGATGAATCTTGCGATGATTTCTCCTGTTTCTATGATGGAGAGTTTGTCGAAGAACAAATGGAATATTCCTTTTCCAAATAACAACAATATCAAAGATAGTACAAGAGATATCATAAGTCCTATTCGTTGGCAGACTTTGCCGTAAATCTTGGCGTTTTCTTTCTTGCCAGCGCCAAGGCTTGATCCCGTTAGAACGACTGCTGCAACTTGCATCCCATCTGCGAACGAAAAACAAATACTTAGAAGATTCATTCCTACGTTGTGTGCTGCAAATGTGTCTGTTCCAAGTCCTGCTGCCATCAACGCTGTTGTCAAGAATCCGATTCTCATGGCTATATTTTCTACGAACAAATTGGTTCCAAGTTTTACGATACTTGTGAATACTTCAACTGTTGGCTTGATTTTCTTCTTGAAAATATATTTGATTTGTACGAAACCATCTTTTCTGTAAAGCGATCTGATGCACATAATGCTACTTACGACTGTTCCAAGCACTGTCGCAAGTGCCGCTCCAGAAACTTCCATTTTGGGAAAACCAAAATTACCACCTATCAAGCAGTAATTAAAAAATATATTGACAATACTTGACACCAAGTTAGTTGTAAATGCAATTCTAGTGTTGCCACTTCCCCTTTGTGCTGCATTTATCGTCATACTCACCACGGAGAAAATCATTCCTCCCATGATTATTCTGAAATAATTCAGCGCATCAGTATGCGTGTCTGAGTTACTTCCGGCAAGTCTCAGAATGCTATCCGAAAAATACACCATCAAAGCGCTTATAACAACCGTTAGCAAAAGTCCCATGATAATCGCTGTGACAAGTATTCTGTTCGCTCCTTCTTTGTCCTCTTCTCCAAGACGTCTGGCAACTAAAGCTGACGTAGCGATATTTATGGAGAAGAATATCGCTAGTGCTATGAATTTGGGTTGTGTTGTAAGACCTACAGCTGCTACTGCAGAGCTTCCAATCGAAGACACCATATAAGTGTCGATAATTCCCGCAAGTGCTATGAAAAAACTCTCCAACACTGACGGCCATGCGACCTCTATCGCTCTTCTGTAAAATTTCTTATTCTTCATCTAATCATCCATTCTAAAATTCAATCTAATTCAAATATCTAAAAATAAAAATATATATTACATCATACTACTAGCAAAAAATTAATACAAGTTAACGTATTTTAAATCTCACAGTTGAATGCTCTTCATTAGTGTCCACGATTTCAAATCCACATTTCAAAAACAAATTTAATGAAGGATTGCTGATACCAATATTATCGTATAGTTCATCTATGTCTAATTTTTTTGCCAAATCAATCAAAAACATCAACGCTTTTTTCCCGTAGCCATTGTTTCTGTATTCATCTTTTACAATTAGACTGCAAATCCACCTATCATCTTCCTTATATATACAACATTCTCCGACAGGCTTGTTATGACCCATAATGTAATAGTAAAATCTGTCGTCAGAGTTTATCCATTTGTCATACCAGATTTGCCATTTGTTTTCTGAGAAATCAATAGCTCCGCCGTATTTTTCATTGAAACTCATCGTCTTTTTATCCGCTAATAATTCTTTTCTGAAATCCAATTCTTCAAATTCTGGAATCATAAAATCGCATTCATACTCATCATCAATCATGGAATACATGCAAGAATCTTCCACTCCTTGATTGTTGATTTCATATTTTCGAAGAATACCTTCGTATTTCATGTTTGCTTTCTTCATCACTTTGCCACTTGCTAAGTTTCTTACATCGTGTCTTGCTTCTACTCTAACGGCCGTTTTTTCTTCAAACAAATATTTTAGCATAATTTTCAAAGATTCTGTCATTATTCCACGTGACCAATAATCATGTGACAGGCAGTATCCAATGGAGTATGTTTTCGGTTTTCCTTTTTTTAAAGTTGCCGATATTCTACCTATGTTTTCATCATTTGCGTTGCAAATCGCAAAGTAAACATTCTTATCATCATTTATCCATTGTTTTATGATTTTTTCTGATTCCGAGACTTTTGTGTGTGGATTCCACGACAGAAACTTCGTAACTTTGCTGTCACTTGCCCAATTTTCAAACATCTTATCCGCGTCATTAATTCTGAATTTTCTTAAAATTATTTTGTCAGTTTGTATCATATTGCACTTCCTTTTTTATATAATATCACATTTAACTCCATAAAATAGCAATTAATTTTATCATTCAAACGTATAGACTTTGTTTGACTAATCAGTAATACTGGTTTATAATTAAGTTGATAGATAGTTATCGATATGTTTTGCATATCCATTTAATTTTCATAATAACAATAGGAGGTATCTATGGAAGATATTAGAAAACAAGTTTCAGAATATTACAGCAACATCACAACAGAAAAAGAAGGAAAGATGCGAACTCAAATCTGTAGTTGTTCAGATAGCATGCCACTTCACATCAAAAAGGTCAGAGGAATGGTTCACCCAGAACTTTTGAAGAGATTTTACGGTTGTGGTTCTCCAATTCCTTCAGCACTTGAAGGATGTACTATTTTGGATTTGGGATGCGGAACAGGTGTTGATGTGTATGTAGCTTCCAAATTAGTCGGCGAAAACGGAAAAGTGATCGGTGTCGACATGACAGACGACCAATTGGATTTTGCTAGGAAATATCAAGCCCAAATGGCTGAAAAATTCGGTTACAAGAAATCAAACGTAGAATTTAAGAAAGGCTACATCGAAGATTTGAAATCATTGGGTATTGAAGATGAATCTGTAGATGTTGTAATCAGTAACTGTGTTATCAACCTTTCTCCATTCAAGGAAGAAGTTTTCAAAGAAGTGTGGAGAGTTTTGAAAAAAGGTGGAGAATTGTACTTCTCAGACATTTTCGCTGACAGAAGGGTTTCAGATGAAATTTACCAAAACCCTGTATTACGTGGTGAATGTTTAGCTGGTGCAATGTATGTAGAAGATTTCAGAAGATTGTTGCACAAAATCGGCTGGGAAGATTTCAGATACACTAAAATCACTAAGGCGCCAATTGAAAACAGAAAAATCGAAGAATTGATCGGCAACGTGAACTTCACATCAAGAACTGTAAGAGCTGTGAAATTACCGGGGATTATCGAAGATAGATGTGAACAATACGGACAATTCGTAACTTATCGAGGAGGTATTTTAGGTAGCGAACACTACTTCGACCTAGACGAAAATCGCAGATTCTACAAAGATTTGCCAACAGCGGTTTGTGGAAACAGCTGCGCAATGATTGAAGAAACAAGATTTAAAAAATACTTCGATGTCGTTGGAGATAGAACAAATCACTTTGGTTTATTCAATGGCTGCGATGGCCCAGGAAGTGAATGTGATTGTGATGGTAACAGCGGTTCTTGCTGCTGCTAAAAAACAAAAGCTGTGAGTTTTCTCACAGCTTTTTTGAATTGCTTTTATCACTCTTTAATATATTTAGTTGCTCTTCCACTACCTATTTGTTTAATTAATTGTGTGTCTTTTAATTCTTTCAAGGCTCTTTCAATAGTTCTTTGAGAAATATCTGGACAAAGCATAACAATATCAGACTTTGACATTGATTTCAGAGTTTTTTCGAAAATCTTCATAATTCTCTCAGCAGATGTCATGGAATAATCCACTTTCTGGATCTGTTGTTGATTGGGTGATTTCTTTTTCTTCTAGTATCTCACCTTCTGGGTAATCAAAGTCATCTTTGCCATTGTTATTTCTATCTTCATTTACTTCTTTTTCTAGTTTTCTTTGATATGATTTTTCTTTTTTCTTTATTTTTACTTTTTGGTTTTTATGTCTGTTGGCGTGGGCTTTTACATGGGTTGAGTCTATAAATTGTATTTTTGTGTCTACAAATCCATAGGACATTGCTTGGTCTAGAATATTTTCGAATATTTGATTGAATATGTCTGTATTTTTAAATCTTCTTTCATAGTTTTTCTCAAAGGTTGAGAAGTGTGGGATTTTATCGTAGAAGTCTAGGCCTAAGAACCAACGATAGGCTATGTTTACTTCTACTTCTCTTATTGTTTGTCTCATACTATTTATGTTGAAGAAGTATTGTAGGATTACAAGTTTTATTAATACTACTGGGTCGATACTTGGTCTGCCCGTTGTTTGTGAGTATTTATCTTCTACTAGGTCGTATATGAAGTTAAAGTTTATATATTTATCTATTTTTCTTAATATGTGGTCTTTTGGGACTAGTTGCTCTATTGATACCATTTGAACTTGCTCAGTACTAATTTTTTCATTCTTATGTAGCATAACTTCCTCCATCTTTAGTATATTTATACCCAAAGATGGCTTGATTTAAGCGTTTTTCGCATAGAAAAAGTAGATGAACTTGTATTTTTCATCTACTTTGTCTACAGTCTGAACTGATATCTATTGAGTAATTACACTATAAGTAAACTTATAGCTAAAATCACACCTAAGAAAGCAAAAACGTACTTATATTTTTTGTAACTTTCTTTTGTGAATATATTATCACTAAAGGCTGCTATAAAAATAAATATAACCGTTAAAAACAATCTTATATCATGACCGCTCATTGTGAAACACCCCCTCAATTGTAAAGCAATCGCACTCAATGTACCCACTAATATAGCTTTTTTAGACATTTTATTAAAGTTCATATCACCTCCAATTCATATATTGTAGCTGTCTTTCTATTACGTATGTTACCCTAATAGAATTATAGTAAACATTTAAAAGTAAATAATATATCTTGTATTAGAATTATTGTGACTTTTAAACGCTCAATTAAAGAAATATACACTATTAATTGAGTATATATATAACTTAGGTTTAATAAAAGCATAAGGTTACATTGAACATTTTAAGAGAAAAAATTATATATAACATATTCTTATCTTATATATATTCACCTTTAATATAAGAGGAAAAATGGCCTACTTTACACAAGGAGAGTCAGCTGAAATAGTAGGAGTTTCAGAACCTACAATCAAAAATTACATAAAAAACTTATCACCAGAAGAAATGGTAGGCAAGTTTAATGGTAGCTCGCAACCAAACGAGGAAGGACTCAAACTTTTAAAAAGTATAGCTGCTGACAAAAAACCTTTCTTTAAGCGCGTACAAGAGTATGAAAGCAAAATTTCTGAATTGGAAGACGAAATTAAAACTTTAAAAGAAGAAAATTCACTGCTTAAGGAAGAAAAATTTTAGTTAACACAAATTACGGAAAAGATAACTAAAAATTGTAAGTATTATAAAAAGATAAGATATACAAATCTTATCTCACAGCTTTTTTGATTTTCTTTCATTAATCTCGCCATTTTTATCGATTTGGCGTAGATAATTTAAATGTGGCGAGATAAAAAATTTTATTACTACAATTTCTTGCTCCAATATATTTTGAGTATCACAGTTATTATTATTTGTGCAATGGCTACTGCTGTAAGTGCGATAAATACTTCATAGTTTACATAGGACATAACACAAGCGATTACCGCTATGACAAATGACAGTATTGGTACGATGGCTTTTCCGGATTTCATTCTTATTAATATTTCACGTTCGTCTGTTTCTTTTGTGTACATTTCTTTTAGGTATTTTTCATCTCTGTATGCTCTTATCAAACATCCCATATAAAATAAGCAAACTAGTTCTATTCCTGTGAAAAATCCCAGAACATAATCTGTTGTATCTGCTGAAGATGGCGATATGTCTTTCAAAAAGACCGCTCCTAGTATGATAGCTATAAGAGCTGTGACGCAAAACACTACTAGCAAAGATATTCTACGCGCTATTTCTTTTCTGTAGTTTTGTAAGTTTTTCATTTAATCGTCCTCCTCCATTGTAAATACGTCTTCGATTTTCATTTCGAAAAATTTGGCTATTTTGAATGCAAGTGGGAGTGATGCGATGTATTTTCCATTTTCTATCGATGTGATAGTTTGTCTTGTCACTCCAACTTCGTTAGCCAATTCTTCCTGAGTAATTTTGTTTTCTTTTCTTAATTGGGAAATAATATTTTTCATTTTTTCTCCTTTGCAAAGTTCACTTTGCATTTTTAGTATAGTATGCTTTGCATATTATGTCAAGTATACTTTGCATTTTCCAAAATAAAAAAAACTACGAGCAACGCCCACCCGTAGTTTTCGTTTTAAATATCAAAATAAATTATCTGTACAATCCACCAACTGATTTTAGGTTGGAGTTGATGATTTCCATTACTTTTTCGTAAGCTTCTGTTGATGACATTTCTACATTTTCAAGTGTTTTTCTTTCAGAAAATTCTACTATGTCCTCAGCCGCTTTCTTTCCTACAGTTATTCTTAGCGGAATTCCTATTAGGTCACGGTCGTTGAATTTAACTCCCGCTCTTTCTTTTCTGTCATCAAGCAGAACTTCCACTCCTTGAAGAAGTAGCTTTTCGTAAAGTTTTTCTGCAAGGCTGTATTGTTGTTCATCTTTTGTGTTAACAATAGTGATGATTACATGATAAGGCGCTACAACCAATGGCCAAATCATTCCCTTGTCGTCGTGGTTTTGTTCTACAATTGCGCTGACACTTCTTGTAACGCCGATTCCGTATGATCCCATCCAGAAGAATTGTTCTTTTCCATTTTCATCCAAGAATGTTGCATTCATGCTCTTAGAATATTTTTGTCCCAATTGGAAGATATTTCCAACTTCGATTCCTCTTTTGAATTTCAATGGAGATTTTGTTTCAGGATCGATATCCCCATCTTGTACCATCAATAAATCTTCTACGATTTCCCCTTCGAAATCATCTCCGTAGTTTACGTTTTTGATGTGGTAGTTTTCTTCATTTGCTCCTACAACAAAATTCTTCATTTGTGTTACTCTGGAATCTACTATTATTCTACAGTCCAATCCTACTGGTCCTGTGAATCCTGGTGAGCTATTCAAAGCTAGGATGTCTTTTTCTTCCATCATTTCGATTTCGTGTTCTGCACATTTCAAATATCCAACTAATTTAGCCATGTTAAGTTCACGATCTCCTGGAATGAATACTATTACAGGTTTTCCTTCAACCATCAAATCGACTGCTTTCAAACAATGTGCGGGGTCTACTTTTAAGAAATCACTCACTTCTTCAATTGTTTTGCAATTTGGTGTTAGGACTTTTTCGGATGAAAGTTTTTCTACATTTTTATCGTCAACTTTGTAATATACATAAGCTTTTTCGTCAGTCGCTGCAAAATCACTTTCATCGCTGTAGCAAATTACACCTTCACCTACATCGCTTAATGCGATAAATTCGTGTGAACTGTTACCGCCCATTGCACCACTATCTCCAGCAACGATTTTGTATTCCAAGCCAAGTCTGTTGAATACAACTTCATAGGCTCTCCACATATTCATGTAGGCGTCATTCATAGCTTTTTCATCTACATCAAATGTGTAAGCATCCTGCATCAAAAACTCTCTTGAACGGTTTATTCCAAATCTTGGTCTTTTTTCATCACGGTATTTTGTTTGGATTTGGTAGATATTAAGTGGAAGTTGCTTGTAGCTTTTGATTTCTCCTTTTACCAAATCTGTAAAGTATTCTTCTGCTGTTGGTCCAAGGCAGAATTCACGATTATTTCTGTCTTTTAGTTTGAACATTTCTGGTCCAAATGTCTTCCATCTTCCCGATTCTTCCCAGATTTCACGAGGTTGAGTTATAGGCATGTGAATTTCTTGTGAGTTGTAGTTATCCATTTCTTCACGAACGATATTTTCAACTTTTCTAACAACACGATAACCCAATGGCAAATAACTGTACAATCCTGCCGCTGTTTTTCTAATCATACCAGCTCTCAATAAAAGTTTGTGACTTGCTATTTCTGCATCTTGTGGATCCTCTCTTAAAGTTGGCATATAAAATTTATTCATTCTCATAATGTAAATTTTCCTTTCTTTTTTGTATCTAATATGTATCTAAAAAAAGATCCTCCGTCACGAAGACGAAGGATCGCTATACCACTTCTAGTTTGTTAGTTATAAGGTGACAACCCTATGATTTTGACATAATCTCCGAGTTAGGTTCATTCTATCGTAAATGAAAGTTTCCACCTTACACTTTCTCTCTGAAAAATCGTATAGAACTAGTATTCTCTTCATCGATACATTAGATTGTATCAGAATAGAATGTTTTTGTAAAGATTACTATTTTATTTTTTCGACAATTCTTGATTTTGTTTCAAAGTTACTATCTGTTCCTGTGAATGAAGAATCTTTAACTGCCAAATCACTCATGGCGTCAATAATATCTTTGAATTTGTTCAAATCTTTTGTCTTGTTGGATAATTCATCAATTCCTTTTTCTTTGTATTCTTTTAATTTGGAACTGAATTCTTTTTGTCCAGATGAAAGCTTATCGCTACCTGATTTTAATTGTCCAGTTGATGAATCTAACTTTCCAAGTCCATCGTTTAACATGTTGATGGCGTTAGTCATTGGAATGATTGCCTTGTCGTTTATTTGTGACAATGAAGATAAAAGAGCTGATTGTTTGTTGAATTCTTGTAATCCACCAGATAATTTTGATGAGCCTTCAACTAACGCACTTGAATTCTTATCCAATTCTTTCATTCCATTCAAAAGCATTGCCATTGCTTTTTCATTTTGCAATGTTCCTTCTTTTAATGTTTGTGATCCACCTTTGATTTGACCTGTTGCATCGTCTAATTTGTCGATGGAATCCTTTAATGTCGACAATCCTTCAGCACCATTTAATGCTCCACCCATTTGTCCCAATCCTTGGGATAATTGGTTAGAAGAATCCACAAGTTTTGATTTGGATTGATTCATAGCAGCTGATGTTCTCATAAGAGCATCTGACAAGTCAGCATTTCCTTTTGATAATGCACTTGAACTTTGAGCTAATTGTGATAATGCAGCTTGTAATTGTTGTTGACCAGCGTTTTGTGAACCAGCATTTCTGATTGATTCAGCTTGAACGTACATTACATTTTTTTGTGCTTGAAGGTATGCAATTGTGTCGTCTAATTGTCCTTCTTCATTGTTTGCTTGCAATTGTTCAATTGCATTGTTCAATCCTTCTGCAGAGCTTTCAAGTCCACGTGCGATTTTTTCTGCGCTTTGTCCTCCTTCAGCATTTCCTGCTAAATTTGCTACTTGTTGTAGTTTTTCGTTAAATTGTGCGCTTGAATCTTTTAGTTGTTGAGATTTTCCAGAAATTTGTTCAACAGTGTCTGCTAATTGACCGTAACTTCCTGCCAAACCATTCAATCCGTTTGATAATTGTGTTGACTTTTCAAGTAATTGGTCTTTTTGTGCATTCATTTCTTTCATGTTTTCAGTTCCGGCTCTTAATTGTGAAGTGGCATCTTTTAATTTTCCAACTCCATTATCCAAATCAGTCGCACCTTTTGCTAATTTCTCGGAGCCCTCTTTAATTTTAGCTGTGTTTTCTTTGATTTTTCCAACAGCAGCTGTGTAGTCTGAAACTCCGTTGTATAATTTCAAGCTACCGTCGTTCATTTGTGCCACATATCCTTGGATTGGACCTACTTTTTCTTGTAATCCTGAAAATTTACCTTGCATTTGTTGTGTTGATGATGCAAGTTTTTGTGAACCATTGTGTAGTTTTGTAACTCCTGTTTGCATTTGTGAAATTCCTGAGTTAAGTTGGTCTTGTCCTTCAGATAATTTAACTGATGCATCTACAAGTTTTTGTGAGTTATCTTGTAATTCTTTGACTCCGTTTTGAAGTTTGTCTAGTGAGTCGATGTTTTTCTTTTCTTGGAAGAATTCATTAGTGATTACAGAGTAGATTTCTACTGGTTTGTAATCTTTAACATCCATTTCCATTGAAATTTCGTCTTTGAAGTTGTCTAATTCTTTGTCTTCTACAATTCCTGTTAAGTTTTGTTTCATACCTGGTGTCATAACTGTAGTTACTATTTCGTTCTTTCCGTCTTTTACAACTTTGATATCATCTGATGTGACGTTTTCTACTTTTTCATCGTCAAATGTCATCGCTGCTACAACGACATATGGTGAATATACATTTCTTGATTGTCCGTCAATTGTTTTATTTTCGTATCTGTTATTTTTAGAAGTGATTACAATCTTCAAATGACCAGACTTACCTTCCAATTCAGAAGCTTTCATTTCTTTTCCATCTAAGAAGTATTTTACAGATACATCTACTGGAAGTTTCTTGTCTGTTTCACCTTTGTAGTAGATGTCTTTTTTGTTTTCATCTAATTTCAAATATCCGTTTTCTTCTTCGATTTTTTTGTCAGTTTTCAAGTCCTTTACGTTTTTCAAATTAGATTTGTCGTTCGCTTTTATATTTTTATCTGAATTTAACCATACTGAAACTGATTTGTCTTTTATTTCATTGCCTTCTACTGTTACATAAACAGTTTCAGATTTTTTGATTAAATCTTGTTGTTCTGCAAATGAAAGGTTAGCAAATGTCATTGAAGATATCAAAGTTAATGCTAATACTTTTTCTATATTTTTTTTCATGATTTATTCTCCTTTACGCTAAGTTCTTAGTTGTTTTCTTGATAAATGGGAATGTAATACTCAACAATGCTGGTAATAAAATGATGATTACAAGCATACTGATTATCGCTCCTCTAGCCAATAAAGTACAAATTGTGGATACTATTTCCATTTTTGAATAAATACCTACGCCAATTGTCGCTGCCATGAATGATAAAGCACTTGTAACAATTGATTTGGATGTTTCTTTTACTGAAACTTTTAAAGCTTCATCTACATTCTTGCGCTTATCGTATTCGTACAAGAATCTGTCTGTCATCAAGATAGAATAATCTATTGTAGAACCCAATTGGATTACTCCGATTACTATTGATGTGATAAACGGAATTGTTTGATTGAAGTAGAATGGGATTGCCATGTTGATTTGAATTGCAAGTTCTATTGCAGCTATCAAAACAACTGGAATACCAAATGATTTGAATGATATAGCAATGATTATGAATACTGCAATCAATGATGCTATATTAACCATGTTGAAGTCTTGGTCAGAAATATCTGTCAAATCGTCTGTAAGAACAGCTTCACCTGTCAAATATCCGTCCTTGTCGTGTTTTGCTATTACATCACGCATTTGTGTGATTTGTTTGTCTACTTCGTCAGATGCTGTTTGGTATTTTGAATTAACCATCAACATTTCGTATCCATCTTTCACGAAGTTATCTCTTAGTTTGTCCGGTAAGAATGTCGCAGGAATTGTAACTCCTGTAATGGAGCTAGTACCAACAACTGAATTAATACCGTCAATCTTTTTCAACTCATCTATCATAGAATTCATATCAGTGTTAGATAAATTATCTTTTACAACGATGAAGTGTGTACTTGCCATGTTGTAGTCTTTTTTCATTTTATTAAGTGACACGATAGAATCCAAATCTTGTGGCAATGATCTGTCCAAGTTGTAATACAATTTCGTGTTAACTGAACCGTAAATTGCTGGAATGAATAAAACCACAAACACAATTGCCAACACTTTTCTTTTATCGACAACAAAGTTAGATAACTTGTTGAATTCTGGAAGTAATACCTTGTGATTGTATTTGTCCACAGCTTTTTCTGTAAGAAGTAGCATTGGTGGAAGAACTATCAAGGTTGATAAAAGTCCAATAAACACACCTTTACTCATTACAAGTCCTATGTCTTTACCCAAAGACAATCTCATCAATATTAAAACCAAGAAACCTGCAAATGTTGTAAGTGAAGATGAGAATAGCGATGAGAATGTCGCTTCAATAGCTTTTGCCATTGATTTAGAATGTGAATCTCTCTTCTTCTTTTCAGCTGCATATCTGTGATACAAGAAAATCGAATAATCCATCGTAACAGCAAGTTGCAACACAGCCGCTATCGCCTTAGTAATATAAGATATTTGTCCTAAGAATATATTAGTCCCAAAATTGTAAATAACAGCATATCCTATATTCAACATAAACACGAATGGAATAACAGTCGACTCATTAGTCAAACTCAACACCACAAGTCCAAGTGCCACAGCAAGCATTACATAAATCGGCGTTTCCTTGTCAATCAAATCCTTCGTATCTTTTACAAGAGAACTAATACCACTCAAGTATTTTTGTTTCGATTCGATTTTTTTGATTTGTTCTATCGCCTTCATAGTTCTCATTGAAGATGAAGATTCACTGAACTTAACCATCATCAACGTACTATCTTTTGCATAGAACACATCTCTAATATCATCTGGCAAAAATTCGTTAGGAACAGTCGGTCCAATTATCGAAGTCTTGGAGATAACATCCTCAACCCCGTCGATTTTTTGCACTTCTTCTCTCAATTTCTCGGCATCATTATCGGTGCCTTTTAAAATTAACATCCCAGTAGCCGCATTTTTGAAATTCTTATCCAAAATAGTTTGACCTTGTGTTGATTTCAAATCACTTGGCAAATAAGACAAAATATCGTAGTTGATATTTGTAGCCTTATAACCAATTATTGACGGAACCAACAATATAGTCATAACCAAAAGCACTAACTTAGGATGATTAGCTATAAATTCTGAAAATTTCTTCATGTAAAATCACCCTTATCTATTTAAAATTTGTTTAATCACCTCAACCAAAACAGACTTCATTTCATCAATCGATAAAATGGAATCTTTTCTGATTGCAAGCTTACAAGTCGAAATCACAGTTTCGATAGTCAAAGACAGAATATACAATTTTTGTGAATCGGAATATTCTTTTGAGAATAACTGTGAATACTTGTTCAAAATGTATTTCAGTGCAGTGTCTGTTTCAGAAAATCTTTTATCATTTTCTACCTTAGCATACAACGCCCAGTTCAAATTACTCGCAACAAGCTCAAACTCAAAAGGATTAGCAATATAATAATCAATAATATAATCCAAAAAACTAATAAATCTTTCAACATGATTCTCTTGGTCGCACTTCTTCTCAGTTTCCACCACCAAATCTGTAAGCTTTGACAGGACGATTTGTTCCTTCAAATCTTCCTTATCCTTAAAATACGAATAAAAAGTTCCCAAACCCAAATCAGTATTGCTCATAATATCTCTGATAGTCGTCTTATCAACGCCTTTTTTCTCAAACATCTTAACTGCAGACTGAATTATTTGTAATTTATTATCTTTTTTCTTTTCATCCAAATAAGACACAACTAACCTCCTTTCATCTATTGAACATCGTTCATTTCTTTCGACGTTTTATATTGTACCACTTTTTTGAACTACGTTCAACATTTTTCCTGATTTTTTTTATTTTTATAATTCAAACCGTTGAAATACCAGCATTTGTTTTGCAAATTTCGTTTTTATTTGATATTTTCCAATTTCATAAAATAATTTTTTTGAAAAATTGTAACTTTTTCTATACATTTTTTGGGATTGGAGTTTGATGTAAATTTGGGCAAAAAAATTCCGTGAAAATAATCTCACGGAATTTTTTACTTAAATTCTATTTTATATTCATAATGAAATCTCTTTTTTCCATAATTTCTTCTGTTTTTGGACCATAAGAAACATAAGAGATTTCTGTGTCTAACTCTTTTTCGATAAATGTCATGTATTTCAAGAAGTTTACTTCAAACACATCATTCCAACCGTCAAATTCTTTGTAGATTGGTTTTGCTTTTTTGAAATCATTTGAAATGAATGGCATTTTTTGTTCAACGCCGTCAATTTCATATCCAACGCATACTTTTACTTTGTCGTAGCCGTTTAATACGTCTGCTTTTGTCATGACAATTGAGTTGATTTTGCTCTTTTTAATTGCATAACGAAGTTGTGCTAGGTCAATCCAACCTACACGTCTATTTCTTCCAGTTGTAGCTCCGAATTCATTGCCTAATTTTCTAAGCTTATCTGCATCTTCATCGAATAATTCTGTTGGGAATTCTCCTTCGCCAACTCTTGATGTGTATGCTTTTACAACTCCCATGATCGTATCATCATCAGTCAATGTAACATCTGCTGCTGATGTGCTGTAGGCAGTTGTTGTGCTTGATGTAACATAAGGATATGTTCCTGAATCTAAGTCAAGCATTATTCCTTGTGCACCTTCAAACAAAACTTTTTTGTTTTTTAATTCTTCTTCTATTTCAGATGCTGATGTGAATGTAACTCCTAATTTTAATAATTGGTCAAATTTGTCAAGCAAATAATCTACTGTTTCATCTACATCGATGTGCATTTTTCCTTCGTAGATGTTGTTTTTCAAATAAACTATTTCTTCAACACGTTCTCTCAACAATTCGTCGTCAAACAAATCAATAATTCTTACGTTTTGTCTAGCAGCTTTGTCTTGATAAGCAGGTCCTATACCTCTTTTTGTAGTTCCGATAGGATTTTTTCTCATAGATTCCAACAATCCGTCTTCTTCTTTGTGGTAAGGTAGAACGATGAATGTTTCTACGTCGACCATAAATCTCTTGGAAATTCCTGGGAAATCAGCTTCCAAAACTTTCAACTCTTCAATCATTTGTTCTAATTCGATAACCATTCCTTTTGCCAAGAATCCCTTAGAATCTGTGTCAAAAGTTATCGATGGTAGTAAATGATGTACGTATTTTTTGTCCTTAAAATAAATAGTATGTCCTGCGTTGGCACCACCTGAAGATCTTACAATAATATCACTAAATTGTGAAAAGTAATTTACAACCTTTCCCTTACCTTCGTCTCCCCATTGTGCACCAATTATCGCTAATTTATTCATAACAACTTCCTTTCAAATTATTAGATTCATTTAACTGTTAAGTTAACTACAAATCACAACTACTAATTATACCATATTAACTGATTTTAAAACAGTAAAAAACAGGTAATTTGTCCAATTTGTGATTTTGAAACTACATTTTCAATAATATTATAGATCAAGTGAAAATTTTATATTATAAACTCTTCCCGTTATCTGTGATTAAAATTAATTTTCAGAGAAAAAGTAGCAAACCATTCATGCTAAGAATATCATACGGAAAAATTTGATTTGATTTCAAATCGAAGAAATCCGTCAAAAAATCGCACCGCATGAACGAAGTGTGCTTGCGATTTTAGGATTTTGAGATTTAGAAATCAACAAATTTTGTAGTCTAGATATTCGGGCATGAAGGTTTGTCTACAACATTTGCTACTTATAATATAAATGCTTTTTCTCTCTAATATTCTCTTTTAATAATATTCACGATTTTGTTTTTGTAATCGTCTGTATTTGGATAGCCCACAATGAAATATCCCTTGTCTTTAACTTGACCGACTATCATTTGATTTCTGTATAATTTGTTCTCTCCAGTTCCCAAGTACCTCATGTCTGTCACAAATCCAATTATAATTCTTTTCTTGTCAGTCAACTTGTATTCTTCTTCGTAATCTTTCATCACAGAAAAAGCCATGATTTCTCCTGCAACTCCATCGTCAATCGACAATCCATCAAGACAAGCTATTAAAACATCTGCTTCTTTTAACTTCTTCATGTCATTTCTTGCGATGTCGATGTCAGTAATTGTAGCATCATTGTCTTTTTTGTTGTTTATCGAATCATTTCGTTGTGGCACATACAAATCAATGTCCACTTCTTTCTCTATAAATCTCGCCAAATCTTCAGTCCAACGAAACATAGCGTCGTTGAAGAAATGTGATGCAAAATATCCTTTCATTTTTCACCTCAATTAATTTTATCATAATAATTTACCTAAATTATATACCAAATGCACTTTAAATCCACACCCGCATTTTATTATATAGATAACAAGGAGGAGCTTATGATTAAATTAAATAACGTTAAAGTTCAATACAAAGACAAAATAGCTGTTGATATTAAAGATGAAATCGTCCTAGAAGATGCTCATAAAATAGGAATTATTGGATCAAATGGTGCCGGAAAATCCACGTTAATTAAGGCAATTTTGGGATTAGTTAATTATAGTGGAAGCATTTCAAGTGATATCCCAAAAGAAAAAATTGCAGTTCACATGCAGTTTAACAATTATTCAGAAACGGTAAAAACAAAAGATATTATTCAAATGATTACTAATAAAAAAATAGAATCAGATCCAAATTTGATGGATTTAATAAAGTTTTTCGATTTCGAAAAATTGCTTCATAAATCATTTAAAAAATTATCTGGTGGAGAAAAACAAAAACTCACTTTAATTTTGGTTATGTGGCAAAATTCTCCAGTCACTATATTTGATGAGGTAACAACAGGGCTAGATTTTGTGAGTCGACAATCATTAATGGAAAAAATAGTAGAATACTACAAAGACAAGTCGACAACAATCCTCATGGTTAGTCATTATTATCAAGAATTAGAGGATATTTGTGATAAGTTGTTGTATTTACATGAAGGAAAAGTTCTTTTCTATGGAAAAAAAAGAGAGATGTTCTTAAAGTACTGTACAAGTTCAGTTATTTTAACCGAAAAAAACAGCATAACAGAATCACTTATACCAAAAGATATAAGATTAGAAGCAATGGAAAACAAAATAGCTGCAGGATTTCATGATATAAATACAGAGAAAAAATTGATATCCACTCTTGTGGATAATAATCAACAATTCGAACGTTTGAATGATTCTATTGAACTTACAGTTCTTAATGCATTGAAGAAGGAAGGAGCAAAATAATGAACAAATACATTTTTAAGTTTGAAACAAAGTTACTTTTACAAAACTTTACAAGTTTATTTTTCGGAATGGTATTTCCAATATTGATGTCATTTCTAGTAATATCGGGACTCAAAGATATTCCTGCATCTCTCATTGATGAGGTAAAAAGAAGCATAGTTTTAAGTATTAGTATTATAAGCCCATTTTCTATATTCTTAGTTGGATTATCAGCATTATTTGCTAAAGATTTGGAAGAAGGTGTCTATGATAGGTTAGACTTGTTTTCAATTAATCATTTATCAATGGCAAAATACAAATTTATAGTCTATTATTTATTCTGGACTGTATGTAATATTTTTTATTTTGGGGTTATGAAATACGCTTTAGGTGTTAATATTCCTTTAATATCAATAATAAAACACACAGGATTTGTAACTTTGATTGCTGTTGCTTCTTTTTTTATAGGATATTCTATATGTATATTCTTTAAAAAATTCTCTATTTCTTTTTCCCTTTCAATGGGAATATACTTTTTGAGTATGATACTTGGAGGAATGATGGGGATTCAAGTAGAAGATATGCCAAAAGGAATGAAAAAGATTGCACAATTAATTCCAATTAGTCACTTTTCTTCTGTAGAATATGTGAATGAAGTAGCAAAAGGAGCAAAATTAAACTATTCATTCTTTCAATCTTTAATCGTATTAGTCTTATTATCATTAGTATTATTTGCTATTTCTATTTACAAAAACAAACGCAAATCGAACTAACAACTACATTTTTTATCAACTTATTATATAATTATTGTAGGATGTGATGGTATGAAAAAAATATTCTTTTTAGAAGACGAATTGCAAATAAGAGAGATTTTAACCGAATACATGAAAATAGCTGGATTTGATGTGTGTCAAAGTTCAAATGGCGATGAAGCGATTAAAATTTTAAGTAGTAATAGTTTTGATGCTATCATCTTAGATATTATGGTCGAAGGAGAAAGCTGCGGAATAGATGTATTAAGGTTTATACGAAATACCCCGTCTATATCAAACTCAAACGTATTGATGCTGACTGCTCTTGACGATTTAAATACTCAAATTAGTGCTTTTGATCTGTATTGTGACGATTATATTGTCAAGCCAGTTCAGCCAATACTATTGATTAAAAAACTAGAAATGATAATGAAAAGAAGAAGTTTTTCACAAAACACTTCACAGGTGGGATTATCGTTAGATGAAGAAGGTTTTCGTGTATTATACAATGGAATGGATTTGAAATTAACAGTTACAGAATTTCAAATTATGTCGTTGTTTCTAAACAATCCAACAAAAGTATTTTCAAGAGAAAATCTCATTAATTCTCTCTACAACACAGATTTTTATGGAAGCAGTAGAACTATAGATTCCCATATAAAAAATTTGAGGAAAAAACTACCCAAAGACTTTATTAAAACAGTTATAGGAGCGGGGTATAAGTTAAATGAAGAAGCCTAAATTAAATATTTCATCAAAAAATTTTCTCTATAATATCATCCTCACTCTCTTGATATGTACTATTATATTTTCCTATATGGCTTTTTATATGCCCAATGTATACTTAGAAAAAAAAATAGAATCAGCAGAGAATATTGCATCATCAGTTCATGATTCATTTATAAAAAACAAAAATTACAATAATCTAAATGAAATCGCAAAAGAGGGTATGTATTCATATTTTATTCCTAAAGGAAAAGATAAAGTTGTGTTTTCAGGTCTGCGATTTAATTTAAGTATGACAGTTAAAAATGAAAATATAAAAAATCTTTTACGCTCTCTTGAAACCGATGAGTTTAAAGAGATAAATTCTAAATATTCTGAAAGATTAATAAACCCTTTAATAAAAGAAGCAAAAAAAGAACTAGAAAAATACGTTATAATTGATAGTTACAGTAATATCAATAATGTATCAAAAGACACTTTTAGTATTAAAAGAAAGAATAATTCAATACTAATTAAAGCAGAGTCCAAAACAAAAGATTCTATCGCTACTAATCTTATTTTAATATCAAAACATTCTGAAGGAACTTATGTTTCTATATATCCTTATATATTTAACAGCATTTCCGATATAAAATCTACTGTGATTTCTGCATTTCCTGTGATTTTCTTGCTTATAGTAATGATAGTGTTCTTACTAAATAAAATCTACTCAAAATCAATAACACAACCAATTCTAAAGATGAATAATTTCACTAAAGTATCCAAAAACAAAAAAAACGCCAAATATGATTTGGAAATTCATACTAACGATGAGATCGAAGAACTTTCTAATAACTTGAAATTACTGTACGAAACACTAACTGAGAATTATAAAATATTAGAAAAAAACACGAAGAAAAAAGAAATCTTCATCAAATCTACATCTCACGAATTGAAGACACCTCTTCAAACTGCTATTTTATTGAATGATAGTATGATTGAAAAAATAGGAAAATACGAAGATACCGACAAGTACTTGCCAGAACTTAGGAAAAAATTATACCAAATTCAAATTCTAATAGATGATTTATTATTCATGAATAAAATTGATGAAAATCCGATAATGGAAAATTTGAAATTATCAGAGATAATGAAAGAATCCGTTAAAAATCATCATGATTTAATAGCTGAGAAAAATTTGAAAGTAACTATTAATGGAGAAAAATCCGACATAGTAGATTATGACCATTTCAGAATAATTTTTGATAACTTACTAAAAAACGCAATAGAATACACAGATTTCGGAGGAAACATATGCTGCGATTTTAATGATGTTATTGAGATTTCAAACAATCCTACAACTGTAGATAAAAATCTTTTAAATAAAATCACACACCCTTTCGTATCATCCACAAAAAATAAATCTAAAGGAATTGGAATGTATATCGTCGAAAACTTACTTGAAGATATGAATTATAAAATTAAAATAGTGTATTCAAACGAAACATTCACTGTGAAAATTTTAAAAACCAATTAATCTCGTAATCATTAACGAAAATATTAACTATGAGCTCAAATAATTGAAACAATGTGTTTATTTATGATATTATAAAAATATATTTTAGGAGGTTCTCAATATGGAAAATTTAGATTTTTTACAAGAAATTTTAATGACTTCTTCCCCATCTGGCGACACTAAAGCCGTTATGGAAAAAGTTAGAAAAAAATTTGAAGAATTAGGAAAAGTTGAAATCAACTTTACTAACAAAGGCGCAATGGTTGTAACTCTTCGCGGTGAAACTGACGAAAAACAATCTACATTCGCAGCCCACGTAGATACATTGGGATTAATGGTTAAAGAAATCAAACCAAACGGAAGATTAAAAACATTCTTGGTTGGTGGATACGCATATAACTCTGTTGAAAATGAATATGTAACTATCTCAACAATGTCTGGCAAAAAATACACTGGTACTTGCTTAAACGACAAACAATCAGTTCACGTTTACGGACCAGAAACTAGAAGCAACGAAAGAAATGCCAAGACAATGGAAATCAGAATCGACGAAAAGGTTGAATCAGCTGAAGACGTAAAAAAACTTGGAATTAACGTCGGTGATTTTATCTATTTAGATTCAAGAACACAATTAACAGAAAGTGGATTCGTAAAATCAAGACACTTAGACGACAAAGCTTGTGTATATGTATTGTACGAAACAGTAAGATATTTTGTAGAAAACAACATCACTCCAAAACACACTCTTAACTTCTTCATTTCAAACTACGAAGAAGTTGGCCACGGTGCATGCTACGGAATTCCAGAAGAAACTGACGAATTCATCGTTGTAGACATGGCTGCTCCTGGAGATGGACAAACATCTTCTGAATTTAAAACAACTATCTGTGCAGCAGATTCTTCAGGCCCTTACGATTTGGAATTAAAAGAAAGATTGGTTAGAATTTGTGAAGAAAATAATATTCCTCATGCAGTTGACATCTACCCATTCTACAGTTCAGACGGATCAGCAGCATTAGCAGCAGGCTATAATTTGAGAGTTGCTTTAATTGGTCCTGGAGTTGATGCATCACACGCAATGGAAAGAACTCACCAAGAAGGATTACAAGCATCTATCGATTTGTGTATTAAATACATCGAAGATAAGAAATAAATTTTATCTTACTTTAAATAAAAAACCAAGAACGTATTAATAATCCAATACATTCTTGGTTTTATTTTTATTATTCTAAAATTTAGTAAATCAACCTTTTATATAAATTTTCTTTGCAACCATTGATATAGCAACAACTCCAATACCAATAAATAAATATTGGTTCATTGATTTTACACTAAATGCCCGCGAAAAAACGAATAATCCAAATGGTATTGTTTGTTATGAAAATTCTTTCATTGACAAATTATCTTAATATCTCATATACCTATACCGTCAAATTTTAAACGATATATTTATTAATATATTCTAAAAATATTATTATAAACTTCTTTTTCGTTTAATTTTACCATGTTTCTTTCTAAGACCTCTCCTTCTCTTAGCCCAATAATCTTTATCGTACTATTTGAATTAGTCTGCTTTATTATGTCATTAGCTAATTTATATATAGATATTTCCTCTCCAATATCAAAGTTAAATACCCCATTTTCGCATATATTGTTGTAAAAATCATTCCATGTAAAAATAAAACTACTTAAATTAGCTGCAATCTTTTTTATATTTTTATCAGTTACCGTAAGTGGTAAATTGTTTTTAGCCTGTTCCTTAAAAATATTATAAACTGAACCTTTACTTTCGACTATAAACGGAAATCTAACTGATTGTATTACTTTTCCATTTTTCTTAATTTTTTTTAAAATATTTTCAACTTCTAGTTTATCTTTTCCAAAAAAATTGGTTGGATTATACGCTTCATCACTGGAAAGAAAAATAAATCTTTTTAAATCTTTCGAACCAATCATTCTGTATATAAGTTTTATTGTTCCACTGACATTGCTATTATGATAGTACTTATTATAGATTTCGTTGTAATAAGTGTTTTTCAGTACAGCTGCATGTATGATCGCAGTTGGATTTAATTTTTCGATAATATTTAGTGTATATTCATCATATATATCGAGTGGAATAAATTTAATGTTTTCATATTTAATATTTTTTTCTAAGATTGCAATGTCATTTTCATTAATATCAACAGCTATAATATAATCATCTTTGTCTATGTAATACTTTAAAAGTTCTCTGCCAACAGTTCCACATACTCCTGTAATAACTACTCTCTCATTCATATTCGTCAGTCTCCTTCTATTTACTCTCCATGAATTTCTCTTATCCATTCAATCGTCTTTATGTCTATATCTTCAAATAAAGGATTTATCGGTGTATTTTTACAAAACAATCAGAATTGGTCAGCTTTTCGATTATCCAACAAAAGTTGGAACTTAATATAATTCTTCATTGATATTTTTTGATTATTTTAAGAAATTCCATTGTAGATTTTGAAACACTCCGTACTATAAATACTAATCCTTAATCTTTTAATAAAAGTATCGTATGAATATTTTTAAATTATAGCATATTATTTTATAATTGTCTATATAAAATCATATTATTAAAAAATTGAATTCAGATTTATTTCACTAAATTTCTTCGCAATGACCAATATGCATTATCAACTTCCTCAAAAATTTTCCCAAAATTTTAAAATGCTTTCTGTTTTCTTTCGGGAAAATTGCAGGAAAACATTGAGTAACTAGGAAAAATTTATTTTTCTTAGAAAACTTGAACATATCAACATTTGTTTTCCTAAAAAAAATTTTATCGAATAAAAATAAGCCTATTATGAAAACGGTATGCATAAAAATCATTCGTTTTCCTATTTTTTCTTTACAAAAATTTTTCAAAAAAGTTTCAAAAAGTGCTTGACATAGCTGTTTTATGGTTATATAATACTTAATGCAATGAGGAATATGAAATGAGTTATCATTTGGATATTCTTTGAAAATTAAATTCGATAATTTCTATTTGGTGAATATTTAATTATTACCAAATGGAAAATAACATATAAATATTAAATGAGGGGGAATTAAAATGATTAAGAATAACAGAAAATATTTAGATTTTGCAAAGAAAACATCTCTTGGTTTGAACACAAACATGTCTTCAATGACATTCGCAAGTGTCGATCATTTTAACGAAAGATTCTCTCCATTGTTTGGATCAAGAAGAATCTTTAAGAATAGAAAAAACGCATAGGGGGTAAAATTTATGAAGAAAAATATTATTAGAAAAAGTTCACAAATTAGTTTTAACACAAGTATGGCGAGCATGAATTTTGCTCAAGCGGATAACTTTTACGAAAGAATGACACCATTATTTGGTTCAAGAAAATTAAGAAAAAACAGAAAACAAGCTTAGTAGCTAAACAAGATTAAACGAATAAAACAAATATAAAAAAGTAATAAACAATTAATAAGGGGGAAAATAATATGTTCACAAAAACAACACAAAAACAAATCAAAAATTTCGGTAAAAACTGTACAGTAAGCTTAAGCTCAAACATGGCAAGTATGAACTTTGCACAAATGAATGACTTCTACGAAAGAGTTAATCCTCTTTTCAATACTGAAAGAAAATCAAGAAAGAGCAAAAAACAAGCGTAATTAAACAATTCAATTCCAGATTAAGATAATTGAGAAAATCCAATCTGTTAACGTATCAAATTTATTTGACGTTTAAATGTGAAATCCAACTTCGTGTAGAAGTTGGATTTTTTAGTTTATAGATTTTCTGATAAAATGGCACAGATTCTTTCGGATGCGTGGCCATCTCCATAAGGATTTGTGGCTTCACTCATTTTATCGTATTCATTTTTGTCAGAAAGAAGTTTGCTCATTTCGTTGTAGATGTCATCTTCACAAAGTCCAGTTAATTTTAATGTCCCTGCCTCTACCCCTTCAGGTCTTTCTGTTGTGTCTCTCATTACTAAAACGGGTTTGCCAAGTGCTGGAGCTTCTTCTTGAATTCCACCTGAATCTGTCATTACAAAGAATGATTGTTTCATGAAGTTGTGAAAATCAACTACATTCAACGGCTCAATTAGTTTGATTCTAGGGTGATTGTCAAATACTTCGTTTGCGATTTCTCGTACTTTTGGATTCAAATGAATCGGATAAATGACATATATATCTTCGTTTTCGTTGACAACTCTTTTGATTGCTCTGAAGGAATTTTTCATGGATTCTCCCAAGTTTTCCCTTCTATGCATTGTTAGAAGAATCATCTTTTTACCTTCGATCAAATTTTCGTTAGAATAATTGTCACGTACTGTTGTTTGAAGTGCGTCTATTACTGTGTTTCCCGTTACGAAAACTTTGGATTCATCTTTGTTTTCTCTTAGCAGATTATCCCTTGCGGTTGTAGTTGGTGCGAAGTGGAAATCTGCCAACGATCCTATGGCTTGTCTGTTGAATTCTTCTGGATATGGAGAGTATTTGTTGTAAGTTCTAAGTCCCGCTTCCACATGACCTACTGGTATTCTCAAATAGAATGCAGCAAGTCCTGCAACAAAACTTGTCGAAGTGTCTCCATGAACCAAAACAATGTCTGGTTTTTCTTCTTCTAATATCGATTTTATTTTGTCCAAAATAGTTGTGGTAACATCGAACAAGCTTTGTCCTTTTTTCATGATAGACAAGTTGTAGTCTTCTTTGATTTCGAAAACGTCCAACACTTGGCGTAGCATTTCTTTGTGTTGTCCAGTTACAAGCACGCAAACTTCGAATTCGTCTCTTTTTTTGAGTTCTTTTACAAGTGGACACATTTTAATCGCTTCTGGTCTTGTCCCAAAAACCACCATTACTTTTTTCATTTTGTACCTCTTTTTAAAAAAAGGCGCTGCAAATTTCGCGCCCTTTAATTTATTTTATAATTTGTAGAAATTGTATTTGTTATCAACATCGATGTTTCTTGTGTCAAGTACAACCTTGTCTTTTAGTACATCCATGTTTTCTCTGATTTCGTCGTGACCAATCATCACGATTACAAAATCAACATCGTCTAAGAATTTGTTCAAATCGTGGTATTGATTTTCCACAACTTCTCTTTTTACCATTGGATCGTAAACTTTTAGCCCATCTCCCAAATGTTCTTTTTGGTGTTGTAACAATTGAAGTGTTGGAGATTCTCTGATATCGTCCACGTTTTCTTTGTAAGTCAATCCGTAAATACCAACTCTTGAAAAATCTTTTAAGTTGTTTTCTTGCATAATATTGTAAGCTCTTTTAAGAACGTATTCTGGCATTGAATCGTTGATTTGACGAGCTTTGTAGATTATTTCAGTAAGAAGTGGATAATCGCCAACTAAAAACCATGGGTCAACAGAAATACAGTGTCCGCCAACACCAGGTCCTGGTGAAAGAATGTTAACTCTTGGGTGTTTGTTGGAAATTCTGATAACTTCGTTGACATCTAATCCACCTTGACGGCAAATCTTAGCCAATTCATTGGCGAATGCAATGTTGATATCTCTGAATGTATTTTCTACAACCTTTGTCATTTCAGCTGTTTTGATATTAGTTAGATTGATTTCTCCTTTGCAGAAAGTTGAGTAAACTTGTTTAACTTTTTCGCCGTATGTTGGATCGTCAGCGCCGATTGTTCTGGCGTTGTGTTCCAATTCGTAAACCATGTTTCCTGGAATAATTCTTTCTGGAGCATGAACCAAGTTTAATTTCTTGCCAGATTTTTCCATGTATTCTTCTACAACAGGTCTAACGTAAGTGTCGATAGCTCCTGGTGAAACTGTCGATTCGACGACAATAATCGAATCTTCTTCTGCTGATTCTAAAACTGATTCTACAGCCTTTACAACATAAGAACAATCCAATTTCTTAGATACTGGATCGTAAGGAGTTGGCGCTGTAATAATATAGAAAGAAGTTGACACTGGTTTTAATGAAAAAGTGATGTCTGAATTCAAAGCTTTTTCGAAAAGCTCATCCATTCCTTTTTCTTCAAAAGTCAATTCTTTATGTTTTAATTTATCAATTACTTCTTCTTTAATATCTGTTCCAACCACCTTGTTGCCTGATGTTGCTAGCATCAAAGCTGTAGGTAGACCTATGTAACCTAAACCAATTACATTAATCATAATATTCTCTCCTTTAAAATAAATTTTCTATTCTATTTAATAATCGTTCGTTGTTTTTTTGTGGATTTAATTCCGATTGCATTTTTCTGCAGTTTTCTTGAAGAGTGTGGTAGAATGATTGGTCATCTCTAAATTTGAGCAAAACATTTCTCATTTCCTCATCTGATTCGTGATCAACCGCAACTCCCACATTCCATTCGTTAACAACCTCTGACAAATAAGTGTCCCTTGCGACAATTATAGGAAGCTCTGCGTGAATGGATTCGTATAATTTGTTAGGAAGTGCAATTCTAACATTCTTCATAGATGCATCGTACACTGAGAATATGCAATCGCATTTTGAATAAAGCTCTGCAATCTCATCGTCATAGTAAAATTTGCCACGATATTCTATGAAATCTTTCGTTTGAGCAAGCTCCTTGAAATAAGTTCCACTTTCGAAACCCGCCATCATAAGATTCATACCCAAACCATCCATAGCCTTAGTAAGCTTTTTCAATTCGTTCAAATACCTAAGACCACCAATGTAGCCGACAGTAAAAGTATCGTGTTGGTTTTTCACTCTTAACTTATCATAATCCTTGAATAATTCTAAATTAGGAATGTTAGGCATGAACACCAAATTATCCTTGCTGTATTTTCCTTCAAAATGTTCCCAGAATTTCATGCTTGTTACAATCATCAAATCGACAAAACCAAGCATATTGTTCTCTCTTTTTTTCAAAACAGAAGACACAATATTCATCGGGAAATTCTTCTTGTCATCAGTCAAATATCTGTGAATATCTGGCACTTCGTATATAATCTTAACAGAATTATCGCTGTTTTTCTTGTATTTAGTAGCTATCTCTAGCATATCATAGCTTTGAACGTGAATTAAATTCGGTTTAATTCTATCCAATAGTTTGTAAGCTTTTTGTGAGAATTTGTAAGTTGGAATAAGTCTTTTCATAGGATTGCTGTTATCAGCGTCTATGTTTATGATCTCCTTCTTGCAAAAATCACGCTTGAAATCATATTTTTCATCGCCACCTTTGTCCCAGCAAATCGCATACAAATCGAACTTGTCTTTTACAAGATCCATTCTTTTGATAAGTCTAGGAGGAGGAGTCGTATTAATCAAAAAAGTGTATTTTTTTTGATTTGATTTTTCCATTTTTCATCATCCTATTAATATATTTAACAGTTAAAATTATATCACAACTTCACTAAATTTGCTTATTTTTTCTGTAATCTTTAGAATTTCTTAACGTTTGAAATCAAAAAAATACCCACACTACTATTATAAGTGTTTTGCAAATACATTTGTCTTTAATCAATAACAATTTTTATACTAAAATAAATTCACAAAACAATGTGATTTCTATTAAATAATTGGTATAATTAAATTGGAAGAAAACGAATCTTCAATACATAAATTAGGAGCTAAAAATGAAAATGAAAAAATTATTTAAAATGTTGGTACTTGCATTATTAATTTGCATAAGTGTTCAAAATGGTAGTTATGCGATGGATGAAGAATATGAGTACGATCCACTATTGTATAATGCTGCTTTTGATGCTATGACTACAGTTATTTACAATAAAGATGGAATACTTGTAGATCCATACGATGGTAAACCTTTTAAAGAAAGAAATACTTGGGTTAAATTTGGCGATGATAAATTAAAATACGAAGATATCGCTAATGATCAACAAAAAAATTATGATTATCAAGCAGAATCCTTATTTTATATCAATTGGGTTGATGCTAACGGAAAAATCGATAAATCAAAAAAATATGATGATGTTAATAACAGACGTGCTTATGATATTACGAGATTCATAATCAAGAAAAATCCTGCAAATAAAAAAGACGTAATAGTTATAATGAAAAACACAAACACTGGTGAAATACGTAAAACAGTCGTACCTTACGGCAAAAAGAAAGAAAGACCATTAGATTATGGACATTACACAATCGAAAAAATGTACCAAGAAGGTGTGGATAACAAAGAATTTAAAATAACACCGGATAGATCAGAAATTACGTTAAACGAACAAACACGTACTAATTATGACAACGACATCTACCTCACAGTAGGTGAAAACACAGAATACAAAGAAGAACAAAAAAAGAAACAAGAGGAAGAAAAAAAGAAAGCTGAAGAAGAAAAGAAAAAAGCCGAAGAAGAAAAGAAAAGGGCTGAAGAAGAAAAGAAAAAAGCTGAAGAAGAAAAAAAGAAATCTGAAGAAAAACGTCAAAAAGAAGAACAATTGAGAAAAGAAAACGAAGAAAAACAAAAAGAATATGAAGAAAAGCTCGCCCAACAAAAGCTTCAACAAGAAAAACAAAAAGCAAAGCAAAAACGCATCACAATCGCTGTTGTGGTCGCTTCAGTTATTTTGATAACAGCAGGTTTTGTATTGTATAAGAAGAGAAGATAGTGAAAGCCTGCCATTAGCAGGCTTTATTTTTCTGTATAGAGACTGTGAAATAGTTTGTGTATAAAACTAGGTTACAAATATCTGAACTTTCAGATTTTAGTAATAAAAGTATATTTTTTTTAATCAAAAAAATATCACCTATCAGGAGGAGCTGATACACAAAACTTTTCACATACCCGATCTTAAATTTTTAACCCAAATATACTATTATTTCTCTACAGCAAATTCCAGCTGTTTTAATGTTCCGTTTTCAATAATATAATTCTTGTGTGCAATTTTTTCAAATTCTTTATCATGACTAACAACAATTATAGTTTTCCCCAGTTTGTTTAGTTTTACAAGTGTATCAATTACTATCTTTTTGTTTTCACTATCTAACGATCCTGTCGGTTCATCTGCTAGCATTATTTCATACGGCTTAACCATATTTCTCGCGAGAGCTACTCTTTGTTGTTCTCCACCCGATAGTTCATATATTTTTGATTTAATCTTGTCTTCTATTCCCATGTCCATAAGAGCTTTTTGGATGATTGATTTTTTATCTGTACTTCTGCTGTATTTTACTGCCAAATTTAAATTTTCTTGAACTGTCATATTATCCACCAATGCAAAGTTTTGAAAAAGATATGCTATTTTATACCTTCGTAAAAGTTCAGATTCTTTTCTATTTCTAATTGGATTATGTTCAGAAAAGCAAATCAATTCCCCTTCATCATATTCTTCAAGCGTTCCTATTATATTTAATAGCGTTGTCTTGCCCTACAATGTCAAGTAATTGATATTAAAAAAGCACCTAAATTTCTTTAAGTGCTTTGATGCGTCATATGGTATACAGTATATTTAACTCTGTGCTATTTTTTTTATTTGTGATTCCGGCAATACAGAATTTCTTAAAAAAGCGGGTTGATATTTTAGAATCTCATTTGCTTTTTCTAGTACATCATTGTCCACATTAACATAGTTATAATGATTTAAATTAATTGTTCCATCTTCATTTAAAGTAGTTTCAATAAAACGATACTCATTCATTCCTGAACATAATATAGTATCTATCAAAAGTTTTCTTGTTTCGTTCGGAGACATTCTAATGGATTTTAAACATCTTGATATTTGAGTTTGGTAATCCAACAATGTTATTATAGCATCAAATCCATCCTTTTTTAAACTATTTATCAAATATGGTTTCATTACAATATCTCCTCCTTCCTCTTAAATCATTTATACAAAAAAGTAACTAAAATATTATATAATATTTATTTATAAATTGCAAGCCTTCCAAAATTAATTCATGAGCTGTTTTTATATCCGTTATAACATGAGTATCCATTGAATTTTCTGACCAATGTGAATATGGATGTCTCATTTTGTTATAGCTACTATATAACTGATTAAGATAATCTATTTGATTAGAACTTAAGCCTACAGCAGATGAATTATATTCAAAATTTCCTGTTGTTTCATTTTCATCAAAGAAAGCAAAATCATTCCCTTTAAATTTGCCATCTTTTCCTGTTCTAGTTGTATTCTTACCCAATTTATCATGTAAAATTCTATGCAAATAAAATTCCATCGCTCTAAAAAGGGGTGTAACCAGACAAGTATAATCCGGCATATAGCCTGTTATTAGTGTATTAAATACTGCGGATAATAAAGTATTTCTAAGTTTTGTATCTTTATCATCAATTGGAAAATTAGGCAATAACGTAGAAAAAGCATTTTCAACCTCCGGCTTCTCTACTGTTAAAGCATGATACGTATTTAGGACTTCTATAACAGCACTATCTGTTGGTAAGTTTTCAATCGCCAATGAAATAATTTTCTGAAACAGCAAACTCTGTTTCCCTTGAACGTAAGATTTATTACCTTTGTAGCAGTTAATAATCACTCGTTGACCGTCAAACACAAGTAACAATTTATCTAAGTAATCTTTTGGACTAGATTCTTCTACCTTAATTTTATCTTTAATATCTTCTTCATTGATTTCATTATTGAGTGATTCTACCATATTAAGCCAATCTTGCTTTTGAAAACCTATAAAATAGATAGATCCATCATTATATGTTTTATACCCTTGCGACAAGAGAGCTTTTTTTGCTAATTCATCCGCTTTTTCATTATACACAATTCCGCTATGAGCTTTTACATGCTCAAATTCTATATTTATCAACTTTGACTTCTCATCAAAGAATTTACTATATTCCTGTGAAATCTTGACTTTAGATTTCCATTCTTTCGTTGCCCACTTTTCAATGCCTTCATAATCATAAAAAATTTTTATTCTTTGTTTATTGCTTTCAATAGCCCATAAAATAGCTTGTTTAACACCTTCAATTTCACCTGCAATATTTCTTGAATCCATATAAGTTTTATTTATAAAAGCCTTATATAGACTGTCTTCTGATTCATTGGTTAAAAGAAGGACACCAAAACTGTATTTTTCTTTTCCATCTGCATCTAAAGAATGGCTGCCATCTACAAAAGCAATTACTTCTCTATCTCGTAAGTTCTTTATTTCCTGTTCTATTTTTTTATTTATTGCAGACGTTTCATCAGATACACTTTTAATTTCTTTTATATCTTCACAAGATATATATCTTATTGCATCTTCCTCAGTAGAAAAAGATTTATACACAGCTCCCGGAAATCCTTTAACCTGTTCCTCCGTTTCACTCCAAGTGCCATATATCCCTGGTGTCTTACCTACCTTTACTGCATAAAATTTTTTCTTCACCATAAATTTTCACCACCGCTATTCTAAATTTTAATAAATTTCTCCTCGCTCATATTTGTATTATACCACATTTAGCAAATAAATAGTATCTCCACTATTGACATAGTAGTCATTTTATGATATAGAAATTTTCGTTTATATTTTGTTACAACTTCAACTATACAAACTAATACTTCTCCATAATTTCTATTTCTCCACTTCTTGATACAACTATTTTATCAATTTTATTGTCTAAATAAGCCTTCAATAAACTTTCTTCGTCTAAGACTGTAATATCCGTTTCTTTCCTTGGATCAATCTTCTCTGACTTCAATTCTTCCAATTTACTCTCCAATAATATCTTTTTATCTTGGATAAAAGTTTTTTCCTTTAAATAGTCCTCTTTTGAAATATTTTTCTTTTTATAGTTTTCATAGATGATTTGTAAATTACTGTTTAATATGGATATTTCCTTTAAAATCTCGTCTTTCACATTCTTGTGTTCTATAACTTTCTCTTCATTTAATGTGTTTTGAATCTTAAAATCTTTTAATTTGGGTTTTATAAGTTCAATAATATCTTTCTCTTTGATATTGTTTGGTGTTTTCTCAGCTTTACATAAATTACAATAATAACTTTTATACTTGTATATTTTATCAGAATTCTTCTTTTGTCTACTGTCACATCGTAAACTCATATGTCTACCACATTCTTTACAAAAAATCTTATCAGAAAAAATAGAACGATTTTTGTTTCCTGTATATCCCCCAAAACTTCGTTTTTCTTTTATTTTCTTAACCTTATCAAACACTTCTCTTGAAATAATCGCTTCATGGGTATTTGGAAGTATTTTCCACTCCTCTTCAGGAAGTAAAATTCTTTTTCTTCCACCTATTTTTGTTTCTTTGAATTTATTATATACATAATCTCCTGTATATAGTTCGTTCCTTGTAATCTGTGAGATAGCTGCATTTGTCCAAACTCTTTTCTTTACCTCACTTCCAGTAATTAAATTTCCAGTATAATCAGAAAGTTTCAGTTCTTCTTTTCGTTCAGAGCGTGTAATATAACCTTTTTCATTAAATATATTAGCCACTTGAATACAGGAATATCCTTTTAGCAATAAATCAAAAGCTTCTTTAACTATAAAAGCTGTTTTTTCATCAATGATGATACTATGTTTATCTTTTGGATCTTTAACATATCCAAAAGGTGCTGCCCAATTTATATTTTTCCCCTGCGATTTAATTTGCCTAATAGAACTTCTTACCTTTTCAGATAATTCCTTACTAAATAAATCATAATACAATGTCTTAAACTGTGTATCCATATCTAATCCATTTCCATTTTCGTTTATGGAATCATAACAATCATTGATAGCTATAAATCGTATTTTTAGAAATGGTAATATATTGCTTAAGTAATCCCCAAGCAAAATATAATCTCTTGAAAACCTAGACATATCTTTTACAATTATAGTTCCTACTTTACCACTCTTTATATCCTCAATAAGCCTTAAAAATGAAGGTCTATTTGTATTAGTAGCAGAATATCCATCATCTACATATTCTTCTATTTCACAACTTTTTAAAGATGTTTCATTTTCAATGTAGCTTTTTATATAATCTCTTTGATTTGCTATACTTACACTTTCATCTACTTTGTGATAATCTTCTTCAGAAAGTCTTAAATATATAGCTATCTTATTCATGCTCTACCTCCAACTGCTCTCCCACATCTTTATCAAGTTTAAACTTAAAATATATAGTAACCTGCTTATACTCTGATATTTCTATATGGCTAATTAATGTATCGACCAATTCTTTATCAACTTCTATGCTTTTAGCATCCAAGCAGCAAAATAGTACATCTATAAATTCTATAATTTCTCTTTTTTTCTTTTTTATATTTCTTATTCTTTCATCAAAAACTTTTAATTCATTTTTTAAGGTTTTTATTTGATTATTTATTTTTTTACTTTCTATTTTAAAATCACTTAAAAGAACCTCTCCTTTAACATAGTTTTCATATTGTTCTTGTAAATTGATCCTAAGAGAAGCAATCTTTTTATTATTTACATCTGTTTTTAGAGAAACTTGATTTATCTTTTCAGTACTTATATTTTCTAAATATATTTTTAGTCGTAATCTTTTATCCTTTTTATAAAAGCTTGAAACCAGTTTTTTTAAGGTATCTACTAAAATTTTGTCTAGGTCTGTTTCGTATATTCTTACATGAGATTTTTCTAAGTTTAATCTGTCTCCACCTTTACAATAATAGCAATAGCAAATCTCATCATGATATTTCAGTCCTCGTGGTCCATATCGTTTTTTCAAATATCTTCCACAAACACTGCACTGTATGAGGTCATCATACTTTCCTTCTTTTTTATAATCTCTTTGAATTTTTACTCCAACATTTTCTTTTCCGTCTTTTATTATGTTTTTCAGTGAATGGTAAGGTAGATAGTTTTGTTTTTTCTCCTTTATCTCTCTGATATTTTCAAATGTAGTTTTGTCTATCAAACCTTCATGGGTGTTCTCTGTTATAATCCACTCTTCTTTATCACGAAACTTACTTTTCCTACTTGGATCATGTCTATTTGAGTATACTCTTTGAATCAAATTCCCAATATATACTTCATCAGAAAGCATTTTTGATATATGAGAAATATCCCATTGTTTTGTATCGTCTTTATCCTTAAAAATTTTACCTGTTCTTTTATATTCATCAGGTGTTGTATATGTTTTAGTCAATTCTCTTGCTATTTGCATATTGGATTTTCTTTGACTTGCCATATAAAAGATAAGTCTTACTACATCTGCTACCTGTTCGTCCATCACCAGAACTCTTTTACCATCAATTTTATCAACCTTATAGCCATACGGAGCCATCGCTCCTATAAAAGACCCTTGTTTCATTTTTATTTCTTTAGAGGCTTTTATTTTCTTTGAAATATCTTTTGCGTATAAATCATTGAAGATATTTTTTATTGCTATTTCATAACTCTGATCTGATTTTATACCGTCTTTAGTATCTAGATTATCATTTACGGAAATAAATCGAACTCCCAAAAATGGAAATACTTTTTCGATATAGTTTGAGATTTCTAAATACTCTCTACCAAACCTTGACATATCTTTTACGATTATACAATTTATCCTACCTGTTCGGATATCTTCCATCATTTCAATAAATGCAGGTCTTTTAAAATTTGTTCCAGAATACTCATAGTCCTTGTACACTCTTAAAATCTTTATATCTTTTTCGTTTGCAGCATTTATACAAAGTTCTTCCTGCATTTCAAGTGAATTACTTTTATCCCTGTAAGCTTCCTTTCTTTCCTGTGATAATCTAGCATAAATACCGGCAATGTATATTTTTTCAATCACTTTTCCAACTTCTGTTTCTGATTGTGATATATGCCTATTTTTTGTTCTAGCCACAGCATACCTCACTTTCAGCACTTACAAGACTTTTATTCATAACAGTGGGGATAGTTTTTGACTTCCTGCTTTTATCGATACTTTTCTTTTTTATAGTGTTAGTTTTAATATCAGGCTTATCCGTTTTTGTCATTTCTTCAAGTAAAGACAATTCTTCAGTATGATTAAATCTAACATCTATCGTCTTATCTTCAGAAATAAAAATTTTATCAATAAGCATCACAACAGACAATCTATCTATTTCAGATAAATTTTTATACTTGTTAATGTCGATGATCCAACTCTTATTTTTGTCAATCTTCTCCTTAGTATCTTCCTGTTTTTTCAATCTATACTCGATACTTTCATCTAATTTAGTCAATTTCTCTGTATAGTTTTTTCTAAAAAGTTGATATTCTTCTTTACTAATAACATCTTCTTTTAGGTCAAGGTATAGAGAAGATAAGAGTTCTTCTGTCATCGCTTTTTCTCGTTTTAGTATAGGAATTTGATTATCTTTCAAATTTTTATTTATATCTATACGCTGAACTTTAGAATATAGATTTTCATTAAATTCAATGTAGGACTTCATTATTTTAGATACTGCTTTTATCAAGGTTTCTTCTTTTATGCTGTGTCTTGTGCAAGATTTTTCCTTGTTATACTTTGAGCATATATAGAAAACCTCTTCTCTTTTTTTATACTTTACAGTCCTTCTAATCAAAGAACTTCCACATTCTTTACAAAAAAGCATTCCTGTAAAAATATCAATTTTGTCCTTTCCACGAGAATTATTCAAATCTCTTTTTAACATAGTATTTGCAATAGTAAAAACTTCTTTACTTATAATTGCTTCATGGGTATTTTCTACTCTTATCCATTCTTCTTTCTCTTTTTCTATCTGCTGTTTATTTTTATAACTTAAAGTAACACTCTTTCCTTGTAAAGTATTTCCAATATATACTTCATTTTCTATAATTCTATTTACTGTCTTTGCTGACCAAGTTCCACCTTTTGTATTTTGAAATCCATTACACTTAAATCCTTGACTTTCTTTATATTTTCTTGGAGTTAAAACTCCTAAATGATTTAGTTCATCTGCAATTGCCTTTGAGGAATATCCCAAGAGTTTCATATCAAATATATTTTTGATAATATCCGATATCTTTTTATCAATCACTAACTTGTTTTTATTCTCCTCAGACTTTTTATATCCATAAGGTGCAAAAGCACTGATAAAATCTCCTTTTTCTCTTTTTATCTTTTGAGAGCTTTTTACTTTATTGGAAATATCTCGGCAATAACTATCATTGATGAAGTTTTTTATAGGAAGTATAAGGTGTGTATCGTTTATATCTGCACTTTTACTATCGTAATTGTCATTTACTGATATAAATCTTATACCGTTTTCCGGAAATATTCTTTGAATATATTTTCCAGCTTCTATATAATCTCTTCCGAATCTTGATAAGTCCTTTACAATAATTGTATTGAACTTTCTATCATAGGCAGCCTTTATCATTTCTTTAAAATTGGGACGATCAAAATTTGCACCTGAATACCCATCATCCACATACTCTTTGACAATTGTAATTTGATTTTTTCTTGCATAAGAGTTTATAATTTCTCTTTGATTAGATATAGAGTTACTTTCTGTTTTTTCGCCATCTTCTTTTGATAATCTTAAATACATAACTGCCAAATTTTCTTTTGCTAAATTGTTTTTAAACATAAAAAAGCCTCCTTTAATTCAATTTACATACAATAAATCGAACCAAGGCTAGGCTTCCACAAAAATATTATAACGCTCCTTATATTTTCTGTCAGCCCCTAATAGACAGAAAATTTTTCTTTGATGTATTCCTCTACTAAATTTTCTAAGCTAAATCCATTTTCATTAAATTTAACTTCTATATTCCAACCATCAATTTGATTTATCATCTGTTTATCTTTTTTATCTGTTTTCATTTCTGTATTTATATTATGTTCATCACACATAATATCTTCTCCTTATCTTCAATATTTTTAAGTTTTTTGACATTAACAGGCGTGTAGGTCACGACATTGGAATTTCACCACCGCCCCTTTTCAAGATGAGCCGGCAACAACTGTAGAAGTATCATTATCCCCATTTGCTTCAATGCATCAGTTTCCTAGGCTGAATATATAATTTCTTTTTATCGCTCGTTTTCTTTTATCCTTCTTTTAACTAGAGTATTTATTTAAACCGAAATCCTTATCAGCAGAAATGTCATGGCGAAGAAATTATAAAGCTCCACAAATGGTTAATGTCCTGTCTTGGTCTATTCAGTTGTCAAGGTTCAAATTTCTATTAATTTCTTTTTTTATATAAAAGAGGACAAAACTCCCCTTCACTTTATAAAGGAAAATTTGCCCTCTTTGGTAACCATAATTTATAGTTCTTCTATAAATTTCTTTAGTTTTTCTAAAATTTTATCTCGTCTTTTAATTAAAGTTGGATGTGAGATATTTTGAGTCTTCGCTACTGCACGAAGTGTTTCATCATTGAAATATAATCTTTCAATTATTTCCCGTTCCTCCTCATTTAACTTTAACATAGCATTTCTTAGTGCTTCAATCATCATTTGTGTTGCGACAACTTTTTCTACATCAACATTTTTATCTTCTAGATTATTTTCAAAATTCCCATCGTGATTTAGAGACGAAAAAAATAGCAAGTGGTTTTTCTTGTCCACCTGCTCTAAATATTTTTCATGTTCTCTTTCTTGCCAGTAGGCTTTGTATATCTGCTCACTTACTTTGATTTTTTGTCCACCGACATAAAGGTAATATTCTTTTGTCATTTATGTTTCCTCCATTCTTTTTTTGTCTTTATGTTTTCAGACAAAAAAAGGAGGACTCCTGCTCTTGGGCATGGTTAGTCCTCTAGAATGAAAGAAACTCTTTCTAATAGTAATTGTATTTAATTTTTTAACTGAGTTATCTAACTTGTAAACAGCGTAAACCAAAGAAAAAAGGTAAATTTACTTTAATTATATTTATTTGCATATTTCCCTCCATTCTTTTAAATAAACCCACTTATTATTCATTACTTGAATTTTTCAAACTGATTTTATCCATCCTATTTAATTCCCCAAACATCATTACTACACCAGCTATTATCATAATTAAATCTACAAGGGGTTCTGCAAACCATACTGCTTTAACTCCAAATATCATTGGTAAAATAATCATGGCAGGTACGAATAAAAATAACTGTCTTAGCATTACTATTATGCCGGCTTTTTTAGCGTTTCCTATTGATTGGAAGAATGTTATAGTCATTACCATTACTCCATATAGGATAAAGATAGAATAAAATAGTCTAAAGTTCCCTATTCCCTGAGTTATAATACTTTCTTCTACTCCAAATAAGGAAAGTATATTCTTTGAAAATGCTAATGCTGGTATCCAAAATATTGATGCAAGAACTAATCCTCCGATAGAAAATACTTTCATAGCTTCTTTTACTCTGTCGTATTTTTTCGCTCCAAAATTTGTACCAACTACAGGTTGTAAACCTTGACTCATTCCCCAAAGTGGAATGAATGAAAAGGCATATATTCTAAGTGTTGCTGCCATCAAGATAGCATTTGTATCTCCGCCATATTTAAATGACATTTTATATAGCATTGTTTGTTGAATCATAAATAAAATTTGCATCATCATAGCAGATGAACCCACGCCAAACATTTCTTTTTTTATTTCCTGATCAGGTTTGATTTTATTTATTTTTACTGCTTTACTTTTGTATTTGAAGTAATGGAGTGTTATTATTGCTTGAACCAATTGTGCTGTAATAGTTGCAAGTGCAGCCCCTTCAATTGCATATTTCCCCATTAATTTCATTAGAATGGGATCAAGAATTATGTTTAAAAAAGCTCCTAGCCCCATAATGAGCATTGCTTTTTTCATTAATCCTTCTCCACGCATAACCATGTTTGCTGATTGAGTAAAGTTTACAAATAAAGAACCAATGAAAATTACTCGTAAATATCTGATACCATATTCTTTAATTTCTCCACTTGCTCCAACCATATCTAAAAAATGTGGTGCAAGTAAAATTCCGCCTATTGTAATAATTGATGAGAATAGAATAACCCAAAAGATTAAATTCCCCATAATTTTATCAACTGTTTTTTGGTCACCCTTTCCTATAGCTCTTGATAAAACTGATGCTGAACCTACACCTATGAGTGTAGATACTCCACTATTAAAAAAGGTAAGTGGCATAGCTACACCACAAGCTGTCATTGCAGTTTGTCCTATAATATTTCCTGCAAAAATTCCATCCATTAGTGGATAAAGACCTATTACTATCATTCCTATTACAGCAGGGACAGATAATTGAAAAAGTAAATCTATGGGTCTTTTTGTTAATAATTGTTCTTTCATATCTTGTTTCATAAAATCATCCTCTATTAAATTTTATTCAATTTTCCAACCAGTAGCTTTTTCTCTTTTCTCAATAAAGCTCTTGTATATGTGTGATTTTTCCATAAGCTCTTTATGTTTACCAATACTTTCAATATTTCCTTTATCCATAACAACAATTTGATCAGCATTTTTAATAGTTTCAAGTTTATGTGCAATCACAATTACAGTTTTATCTTTTAACAAATTGTTTAAAGCAGTTATAAGTTGTTGTTCATTTTCTGGATCTACACTTGAAGTTGCTTCGTCAAGAATAACAATTCTGCTTGGTTTTAGCATAGCTCTTGCTATAGATATTCTCTGACGCTCTCCTCCAGATAAATTTGAACCACCCTCTTGTAAAACTGTGTCATAACCATCTGACAACTTCATAATAAATTCATGACACTGTGCTTGCTTAGCAACATTAATAACTTCCTCATCACTAGCTTCTGGATTTCCGAACTTAATGTTGTTTTTTATAGTGTCATCAAATAAATAGACGTCTTGAAAAACAAAAGTGAAATTAGATAACAAATTGTCATATCTAAAATCTTTTATGTTATTATCATCAATCAATATTTCTCCAGAATCTACATCCCAAAATCTAGCTATCAAATTACAAAGTGTTGTTTTTCCACTGCCAGAACCGCCTACAATTGCTGTAGTCTTACCTTTTGGAATATCTAAATTTAAACGGTTAAATAAGTTCTGTTTGTCATATGAGAAGTCAACGTCCTTTAGATTTATATCTCCTTTTTCAAAGCTTGTTCTTGTGCCTTCTGAAATTGTTGGTAAATTCCTAAGTTTAGCAATTGAATCCAAGTTTTGTATAGCTATTCCTCTAACGTTTTGCATACTTCCAGCCATTTCAAAACCAGAAAAAACAATAAAACTAGACACTACAAGCATTACAGATTTATAATGATCAATTTCTCCTATGCAAAATCTATAAATAGCTGAAAATATAATAAGACAAATCCCCAATTTAAATATAATTAGAAATATCAAAGCAGCAGGTGCTACAGTTTTTTCAACATTTATAAAACCTCTTCTATTTTTATAAATCTCTCTATCCAATTCTTTAGTCATTTCACCACTTTTTCCAAATGATTTAATAACACTAATACCTTTAACATACTCCAAAGTAGATGCATTTAGATTTATTTTTAAAGCTTGTAATTTTTTAGTCAACTCGTCTGATTTCTTTTGAAAGATAGCATTGCATAACATTCCTAAGAATAAAGTTCCTAAAATTATAGAACCTGTAACTATATCAAACGGAATCATAAATATCGCCATTATTATAGTTTGAATTACTCCCACAAATAAAGTTTCTATTATATTAACTCCTACGGTTTCAAGTTCACCTATAACTGTGGTTAATCCGCCTGAAATGTTTCCAAGGCGATTACTGCTAAAATATCCCATATTCACTTTTTTTAGCTGATCACCTATATATAGCCTATTTTCTGCTCCCATATTGTAAGTTGCGATGTATTTATTTCTATCAGCCATATAACTAGATAATATTTTCCCTACTACACTTAGTAGAGCTATTGCAAATACGACATAGATGTCTTCTTGTGTAATATTTCTTCCTTCAAATATATTTTGAAATATTTTAAGTAAAAGCAACATTGTAGCTCCAAGGGATATTCCTTCAAATATACTTTTTAATACTTCAAAGAAAAACATCTTGCTAATTTTGGAAGATTCTTTTCCAGCGACCCAATATAACTTGTGAATTAATTCTTTCATTTACTCACCCCTATCGTTTGATAAACTTATGTGTGATTTCCACATTTTTGCATATGTTTCACTTTTTCCAAGAAGTTCTTTATGAGTTCCTTCTGCTTCAATTTCCCCATTGTTTAATACTATGATCTTATCGGCTCCTATTATTGTAGAAAGCCTATGAGCAATCATAATAACAGTTTTATTTTCAACCAATGCATCTATAGATTTTTGAATTTCAGCTTCATTATCTGGATCAGAATATGCTGTAGCTTCGTCTAATAAAACTATTGGGCTATCTTTAAGCAAAGCTCTTGCTATTGTAAGTCTTTGTCTCTCTCCTCCAGACAAGTTGCTCCCAGATTCTCCAATTATGGTTTCATATCCATTAGGAAGACTCATAATAAAGTCATGGCAAGAAGCTTTTTTACAAGCGTCTTTTATCTCTTCAATACTAGCATTTTGATTTGCCATTCTCATATTATCTATAATACTTTTTCTAAATAGATAATTTTCTTGTGATACATAGGTTACAAGTTCCATGTTCTTTTCAAGAGAAACATCTTTAAGATTTACATTTCCTACGGATATTTTCCCTTTATTAATGTTCCAATATCCCGCAATTAGCTTAGCAATAGTGGATTTTCCTCCGCCAGAATAACCAACAATAGCTGTAAGTTTATTTTCTTTTGCACTAAAGGATAAGTTATCAAAAACTTTTTTCTTATCATTATAGGCAAAACATACATTTTCAAAATTAATATCGTATGATCTTATTTTTTCCTCTCCATTACCTCGTTCTAACTCTGGTAACTCCATAACATTTTTTATTTCATCTATTACAACTCTTACATTCGCCATAGTATCCATATGACTCATAGCTTTAATCAAAGGTTTGTAGCAGGCATAAGATAATAAAACACACATTATTAGATTGCCTACTTCAATACTTCCATTCATATACAAGTATAAAGAAGTTGGTAAAACAAATAATAAAGTTGATGGTAAAACTTCCATTGCTGCTGTCATATAGAAACAAACACTTAAATACCAATTTAGCATACTGTCTCTATTACTATTTACAGCATCTACAAATTTTCCATATGATGATGCAGATTTATTGAATGCCTTTATAACTTGAATACCTCTAATATATTCAACAGCTGTTGTATTCATGTTTTTTGCGGCTTCTTGATAATTTCGTGATTTTTCTTCATATCCACCCATCATTAGAATTGAAAATAACACCCCTAGTGGTAATGTAATAAGATTTGCAATTCCAATCCTCCAATCCATTATAAAAATAATAACTACTAAAGCGATTGGAATGATAAGATTAGCTATTACTTCAGGAATAACATGAGCTATCGGTTGCTCAATTTTATTCAAAGTTTCTACCATAAACTGAGTCCATTCTCCACTAGATCGTTTTTCAATCTCTCCCATTGATAATCTATTAATTTTTCTTACAAGTTTCTTCCTCTCATCCTCTATTATGCGAAATGCTAAATTGTGAGAAATTAAAGTTGAAATCTCATGAAAAATAACACTTCCTATTAACCCACCTAAAATAAGCAAAATTGGTCTTATATAGAATTCTAAATCTGTATTACTAATTGCTATATTTTGAGTAATCTTAGCTAAAGCAAAATATGGTACAACACTACAAAAAACACCAATTACTGCAATAATAACTGATGATAAAATTTGTCCTATATGCTTTTTTAAAACTTCCATTACGCACCTCCTAAATTATTTAGCCTCCATAGCTCTTAACAGCTGTCCTATATTATCAATATAAAAATCTTCTGTTATTATCCCATTCTCTAGTTTTACAAGTCTATCACACGTCTTTGCTATAAATTCAATATCATGAGAAATTATCAAAAATTTTGTTCCTTTTTTTTGTTCCTCTTTGATTAATCTCCCCACCTTATCCATACTCCTGAAATCAAGCCCTGATGTCGGCTCATCCAATATAATAAAAGGTGTTTCTCTCAACATAGCTACACATAGAACTAGTCTCTGTTTTTGACCACCTGATAAAGTTGCTGGATGTTTATCTCTTATATCAAATAATCCAACTTTTTTTAAAAGTTCCTCTGCTTTCGTGATATAATCTTCTCTATTTTTTAACCCAGTTAATAATTCATCCATCAAATCTTCCCCAAATAATTGAGAGTCTAAATCTTGAGGAATATACCACACTTTGCTTAACCTCATCTTTTTATTAGCTTTGAGTCCATTTATCTTTATTTCTCCATCAGTCTGATTTTGAATCCCAGAATAAATTTTACCGAGTGTACTTTTACCTGTTCCATTTATTCCTACTAAAGCAATAGTCTCATTGCTATCAAATTTAAGTGACACATCTTTTAGTACGAAATTATTTTTATATTTTTTACTAATATTTTTCACCTCAAAATCAAAAGAATTGTCACTACTAATTTCTTTTTCTTTAACTTTGTGGTCATCTACAACAATATCATTAAGATTTATTGAGCGTAAGCCCAATGCATTTAAGTCTTTTGAACTGATTTTTTCAAATTCTTCTGCTTTATAACTATTTATTAAAGATCCATTTTGTATCAATAAATACCTATCAGCTATTCCTTTTAAATAAAATAACCTATGCTCAACAATTACTATAGTTTTTCCTTCATTTTTTAAGTCCATTACAAGTTTTGAAAATTTATATATTGATTGTAAATCAAGATTTGCAGATGGTTCATCAAATACATAAATAGATGGTTCAATGGCTCTTGCTGAACAAATTGCTACTTTTTGCCTAATTCCATAGGATAAATTGTATATCCTATTATTTAGCAATTTATCAATATTCATTTTCTCAGTTGATTCATTTACTCTTCTTATTATTTCATCACGCTTATATCCCAAATTTTCCGGTCCAAATGCAATTTCTCCATTAACTTCATTGGCAAAAAATTGGCTTCTAGGATCTTGAAATACATTACCGACTAACTTTGCTATTTCCCAGGATTTTAAATTTCTGATAGATTTGCCATCAATATATACTTCTCCATCTAAATTTCCTTCGTAAAAATTTGGAATTAATCCATTTATAGCCCTTGTCAAAGTAGACTTGCCACATCCCGACTCCCCTATAATTACACAACATTCACCATCTTTAATGTCTAAATTTATATCTTTCAACTGTTCATCTTTATTGCTATTATATGAAAAAGATAATTTCCTAATTTCCAGTTTATTATTCAATGATGCACCTCTCATATAAGACATAATATAAATAAAACAAAGCTTGCAGTTATTATAATTATGTCTAATTTACACAACTTGTTACTATAATATGAATCCCTTTTTATTGGGTTTTCAATTCCTCTAACAATCGCTGCTGCTGATAATTCATCTCCTACTTTTATAGAACGAAAAATTAAAGGAACTATAGCATATTCAAGAGTCCTCAAAGGATTTGATAAAATATGAAAAAAGTTACCTGTAAATCCCCTTACTTTCATAGCTTCTTTTATTGTTCTAAATTCCCCAGCAATTGTTGGTACAAATCGAATAATTACCGTTAATATAAGTACAAAATTTCGTGGCAACATTAATTTGTGAAATATTGAAATTAATTTTCCTGATGGTATCTTAAAAGTTAAAAATCCTGCCATGATTGGAACTATGAATTTATACAACATTCCCAAAAGCATTGGTGAAATTATAACTACACCACTAGGTATCATTTTTAATAACCAAAATGTAGTAAAACTATATATCATAAAATAAATTATGCTCTGTTTGATAAAACCAAAATATGCTAAAAGCATACAAAGCCATCCTACAAACAGAGCATGCATATAGTAACTTTTTGTAAATATTGACACCATACAGGAAATAATAGTTAAAAAAAGACAAGTTATTCCACTTATTTTTTCTATTTTCATTTCCCATATATCTCCATTTACTCTAAAATACCCGCCTTTTTAAAGTGCTTTTTAAGAATTTTTTGTGCAAACAAAACACCTAAAGCAGATAATATAACGGTTATTGTTACACCTAATAATAGTAGTTTTGGTGAAGATACCAAATTATATTGCAATGTTAATGTCTTATCTGCAAACCCACTCTCTAAAGCTTGCTTTTGATAAGATTCCCAAGCTATCCAACATGGAACTCCTATTCCCATGAACATACCAGCACCATAAACACTCCAGCCAATCATATTTCTTATTGGATTTATATAAGTGTCTTTGCCTATCATTACTATTTCACACAAAATAGCAAGTCCAATAAAATATGGAAGCATAAACACATAACCCATAGCTGCTGTAATAAGACCATAAATTAATATCCATATAAATAATAGCCCATGTTTATTAAGTCTGTTAGCTGCTACCAAGTAGAAAATAGCTCCTATAAACATTTCAATTCCAGCAGTACCATAAATATATACAACCGGAACAGCAACCATACTCATTCCAATAACAATAGATATTGCATAAAATAAAGCAATCATAATAGCTACTGTTACTACATCTTTTGTAGTCATTTTTTTATTGTTCATAAAACACCTCCGTTAATTAATAAAATGTACATAGAATGTGTATAGAGAATATTTACAAAAAAATATCCATTTCAACTTTATTATAAAGTAAGATGGATATTTTCTTTATAACCTGACAGCTCTTTATTTGCTCTAAAAAGGTCAGATGGATTTTTTTCTATATTCTTGAGGAGTTTGCCCAAAATGTTTTTTGAATGACTCAGAAAATTTACTAGGGTTCAAATATCCTGACAAATCAGAAATCTCTCCTATTGACATTAAGGGTTTATGAATTAATAATTTAGCAGCGGCTTCTAAACAATTTTCCCTAATAAAATTACCTATTGAGCTTCCAGTTATGTATATAAAACATCTCTTCAAACTGGATTCTGAAATAGCATATTTTTTTGATAAATCAGAAATAGAATATCTTTCAAAAGGATTATTTAAAATCGTCTTATATGATTCTACAGTTGCTTTATATACTGGTTCTGAAAAAGACGTTAACTTAAATGTATCTGAACTTTCAACTAAATTTAAAAATAATAACAACTCTATTGTTTTTATAATTGAATAAGAAAGTCTTATTCTAGAATCTACTCTATAAAGTTCACTAATAACATGGTCTATCTCATGACGTGAATGAATAATTAAAGCTGCACCATTTTTACATAAACGATCTTTTATTTCTAACAAATCAATTTTTGCATACGGAAAATATTTATCAATAGATTTTTGTGCCTTTTCAATATCAATAAATATTGAAAGTCCCACATATTTTTTTGTTGGTATGCATGAATCTTCAAAAAGAACTTTACCTATTTCGATTACACTTAGATCACCTTTACCTATCAGAGCACGTTCATTATTTTCAAGTTTAAACTCATAACATCCCTCTAAGCAATGATCTATTTCTAAAACCCCGCTTTTAGGATTTATTTTTTGATATGCCGTCTCCATATTAAGGTTATTATAAGATAATTGAACACCTTCAAATAAATTGTAGCAACGCATTTCTCCACAGCCAGTGGAATTTTCAATTGTATAAATTTTACATTCATCAGTAACCTTTTTTTCAGAAAACATATATCCTTCAAGGACATTTTCTATTATATCAATTTTATTTAATCTCAGAATTATCCCCTCCAATATATTAATGTATCCTATAAGACTTTTTCAATTTCATTTATAATTAACTCTGGATTTAACCCTAATACTTCAGCATGTCCTACATTATCAAAACTAACAACTCTTACGTCACTTATAGATTTGCTCCTGATTAAATCGACATATTTGCTTGCATAAGTTTCTTTTTTGCCAAACATTATACAAACAGGCATTGTAAGCTTTTCAACTTTATTTTTAATATCGTATTTATATGCCATCTTAAAAGCTTTGTATAATGTATCTCTTGTAATAAAAGGATACATCATATGTTTCAAAGTTATAACATCATTGTCTCCATAACCCATTCCTTTTCTCACATCTTCTATTAAATGAATTCCGTTTTTTAAATTATCAAATTGTTCTGCCATAACTTTTGAAAATGGTTCAATCATTTCTCCCATGCTCTCATACTGACCACCATCGATAATTAAGTTATTAACATTTATTTTCTTATTCAAAGAAATTTGTAATGCAATACTTGCTCCTAATGAAATCCCATATGCACATTCTATATTTACTATATCTTCAAGCATCAATGCTTTTTCTAAATCTTCAGCAACATCCTCTACTGAACTTAACCTTCCAAGTGTATTGTTTCCATGTCCAGGTAATTCTGGAGATATAATACAATATGTTTTACTGAGTTTAGCAATAATACTCTTAAAACAATTTGCATAACTAAATCCCACACCATGAATAAGCAAAATCTTTTTGTTTGTTTTGTCTCCAACAATATTTAAATTATAATTCACTTTCATAATAATTTTCCCCTTCAAATTTTTCATTTATACTGTAATTGATATTTAAACTGTCAATGTCTTGTATAATTCTATCAATTTTTATGATATCCATAGCATAATATATACCGTTTTTAAATGTATTCTCTAAAATTGACATTGCTGTATAACCCAACACAATAGCACTCATTTCACTACTTGATGAGCTATCAATACTTATTTCAACTGATGAAGTTCTCCCATTTATTCTCCCCCTTCCACAAATATTTAAATAGCTGTATGTTTTACCTATTCCGACCTCTTTCTTAAAGTAATTTAAAATTTCATCTATGTCTTTCTTGTTATCAATATAAATATTTTGTTGCATTTTTTGTACAATCATTTGCATTTTACTTAAAATTTCACTTGAAAATGAACAATTGTACCAATTAGCTTGTTTTAAATTATATTTTTTAGCTACTCTTAATATCTCATTGGTTAAATAGTTATACATTTTATATTTTTTGTTTTTATATTCTTCTGTCTTATAACAATTATTATTAATTACTTCCCCATCAATATAACTACTTAAAGATTTTCCGAAACCAGATAAATTAGTTAATATGAAATCCTCAATCGCTGAATAACTCGGTACTTCATTGCTTATATTAAATCCCTCAATCATTAAGGGAACTTCAAAATGTTCTGCAACATATTTTAACATTAATCCCGTTAAGCCAGGAAAATATCCAGCAGACAAAATAAATAGATTTTTATTTCTAATATCCTTCAGTCTATCTTCTAAAAAAGATTCTCCTGATGGATCTATATAAGGAACGCCAAAATCACTAGCAATTCTTGCTATATTTTCTCCATTAAGAAATGAAGCTCCCGCACAATTTAAAATAATATCGCATTTTTTTATGAATTCCCTTAAAGCATCTGTATTACTAACTTTTAATTTCATATATCTACAATTTTTATCATCTGGGACGTAATTTTGATTATATGTGGCAAGAATTGAATAATTTTTTTGCTTTAATATATCAATGCATCTTTTACCAATTTGTCCACTTCCACCCAAAATACCTATAATTTTTTCCAATTTAACCTCCTAACTTAAAGCTTATTTTTATATTATTATTTATTTAGACTATTTTTATGCATTAAAGTCTAATATTTTGCATAAGTTTTTCTTTAAGTTTTCTCCATTCAAGCAATCAAAATGTTGCCCTACTATTTCGTCGTAAAATATTTCTCCATTCAAATATTCTTCCCAAGTTTCTCTATCCTCAGCAAAGAATTCTCCATAAAAACTCTTTTCCTGTTCCTTACAATAAAAAACTCTGACATTTCCATAATACTGTTTAGGTATATATGTTGATATACAACCGAAATTTTGGGAGAATATGTTAAAAAGCGTATTAAGCATACGTATTTCTGAATCTTTAAGATTCAAAGACTCCCTTTTTATTGTTGAATATAAATTATTAAGCCTTTCAGATAAAGGTGTGTCTTTTAACTTTTTAAACTGTTGTCCAATATATTTATATTCATTTGACAATTGAATAAAGGAGTTAACATTCAAATCTCCATCACCATTAATTACCATATCATAAATGCAATCATTTAATTCATGATCCTTTATCTCATGCCCAGCGTTAGAAATATCTGCATTTATTAGTCTTGCAAAAGTTCGTTCTAACAGAATTTCATTTTTTAAATTAGAGTGCAAAGCTTTTTTATATTTTGTTGGTGAAATTTCTCTAAATAGTGTTCTTTCCTGAGCTTTAGGTATAGTCGTACTTATCAAAGTAACATCAATAACCTTTTTATTATTAGCATTTAAAAATTCAGCAGTTTCTAATGCAATTAAACCTCCAACACAATGTCCTATTAATATATATTTTGAGTAATTCAAATCTCTTAAGATTTTACCGTATTTTAATCCTAATAATTTAAAAGTATCTTCTGTTTTCATAGAAATATATTCGGCTTCATCACCGAAAGTAAATCCTAACACAGCTTCATTTGCTTTACTATCTTCCTTTATATAATTAATTATTTCAGTATACGCAGAAAGAGTTCCTGTTCCAGCATGAAAAATAACTTTAGCTACCGATTTATTATTATCTATAGTGGATTTCTTGATAGTTAGCAGTGATGAATCATGATATTCCTCCCTTTTTTCAAACTTGTCTTGTATCCTTTTAGATATTTCTCTAACCGTTTGAAATTGCATCATTTCAGATAACAAGGCACTCCATTCCCAATCCTTAGCCTCTGGAACTTCCTCTAATATCTTTGTGACTATTTGTGCAATCAGTAAAGAATCTCCACCAACAGAATAAAAGTTATCATCTAGTCTTAAGTTTGTTATTCCAAGTTCTCTTGTCCAAATTTTTTCTATTTTTTCTTCAATTGCAGTTTTTGTCTCCTCTATAACATGTTTTTCATTTTTCACGGTATTTTCGAATAATTTTTTTAATGATTTAATATCAATTTTTCCATTAATTGTTGTAGGAATTTGAGATATTATTTTAACATCATTAGGTATCATATAAGAAACCAATTTATTTTTAAGTTCATTGATAACTGCATTCTCTGTTATTGGTTTATATGAATCTTTAAATCTTACTACATATATAGTTTGTCCAAAATCATCTAGTGGACTATCTTCTTTAGGAAATTCATATATTATTTGACCATTATGGTTTTCAAAATTATCCTTCCATTGATTTCTATTAAAAAAAGTTTGTTCATTTAAACTTCTAATATCCGAAAATCCTGTCAATCCATCTTTAAATTCCATAGATGTTAGTAACATATAACTCATTCTAGTTTCATCTAATATGATTAATGAACCGTTTGGTGCTAACAAATTTTTAATATTATTCATAACAAAGTCTATATTTTTTGAGTTATGCAATACATTAGCGCACAATATTATGTCAAATGAAGATATGTCATAATTTTGTTCGTAAAAAACTTGATTTATATCAAAAATACCATAATTAACCCAATTATATTCTTTAAAATTACTTTTAGCTTTATTTAAAAAGAACGTAGATATGTCTGTAAAATAATATTCAACTTGTTCTCCATCTAGTATAGGTATTACTTCTAAGCTTGTCCCTCCAACTCCCGCACCGATTTCAAGTATCTTGATTTTTTTATCTTTATTTCTTTTTACAATAAATTCTATTTCTTTAGCTATAAAATAATTACATATTTTATTTATTTTATTTGTATTATATGAGGCTAGTGCAGGCTTTATATCACCTTTTGGAAATAATAAATTTAATGGATCTTCATCCCCTTTTATAAGCGCTACCAAATTTTGGCTAGATTTCTTTAAATAGTCAACAAAATCTTTACCATAATTAAATTCTTCTTCAATTTTATAGAACTCTTCCCATTGTTTGTCTGAATTTAGACAATTAACTTCTCCTACTAAATAATAAAGTTCATTTTCTCTATTAATAATTTTTTCATTTTCTAATACTTGAAGCCATCTTTTTGTTAATTTTTGTAGTTTTTCAGGTATTCCCATCCCATATATAATTTCTTCAAAAGTGTACTTTTCTGCATTATTAATAAAGAAACCACATTTTTGAAATGTATTCAAAATATCACTTATAACTACTTTTTCAGATGCTTTAATCCATTTTTCAATAAGTTCATCTTTAATATTTTCATTTATACTATTTTCTAACTCTTTTAATTTATTTACCTCTTCATTTCTATCCAATAAATCATCATTGATTATTATCTTTTTTGGTAAAATGGCTGCGCAAATTTTCTTTTCTAAACTATCTACATCAATTGTAAACACTTCAGCTGAATCAATATCTTTGTTTTCCAATAAAGCAGATTTAATTTCGGATAACTCAATTCTATGACCATGTATTTTTATTTGTGAATCTCCATCCTCTCTACCACAAAAAATAATGTCACCATTAGGCAAATAATAACCAATGTCTCCTGTTCTATAAATTCGCTCTCCATCATTGCCTAAAGTCTTGAATTTTTCAGCATTAAGTTTCTCATCATTTAAGTAACCTACAGAAAGCCCTGTTCCTGATATATACAAACTTCCTACAACATAATCTGGACAATCTTCCATTGCTTCGTTTAATATATAAAACTTTTGATTAGCTAAAGGTGTGCCATATGGAACACTATTTAGGAATGTTTCTTGTTTGCTAATCACATGATAGATAGACCATATCGAAGCTTCAGTAGCACCTCCCATACTTATTACTTGTGCATTAGGAAACTCACTATATATTTTTTCAGGAAGATCGATCGGAATCCAATCACCTGATAGTATTATAGTTCTTAAAAACTCACTTCTCCTTAAATTCTTAGACATAGCTAAGAAGTTAGTTATAAGTTGCATTTGAGCTGGTACTGAATTCCAAACGCTAACTCTATATAACAACATTTGATTGTATATAATATTTGGATCTTTTAATGTTTTTGAGTCTGGTAATACTAAAGTCCCACCCGCAAGAAATGAACCAAAAATATCATATACTGATAGATCAAAAGAAAGATTTGCTAGACCTAAAAATACATCATTTTCGTTAATTTTATATTTTTTATTAACATCAATTATAGTGTTAATAGCCGCTCTATGTGTAATCACAACTCCTTTTGGGTCTCCAGTTGTCCCTGATGTAAAAATTATATAAGCTTCATCATCATATGATTTTCTCTTGTTTTTCCAATATTCATATTCTACGTTTTGATAAATTATGCATTCTCTCAAATCTATAATCTTTGTATTAAATTCATTTAAATTTGTGCTATTAAACGATAAAATTATTTTAGCATCAGAATTTTCAATTATTCTTTCTTTTCTTTTTATTGGTTGCGAAGTGTTAATAGGAATATACACAGCGCCAATAGCCAAAGTTGCTATTACAGATGCAACTTGCCAAACGCTTTTAGGGATATCAATAATGACTCTATCTCCCTTAGTTATTCCATTTTTTTCTAAATTTTTAAAAATTGAGTATACATATTTATTAAACTCTTCGTATGTGTATTCTTTGTTGTCGCAAATCAATGCCGTTTTATTTTTATGCTCTTTCAATGAGTCAAAATAACAATCTTCTAATCTTTTTATATTAAAGCTTTCGAATGTATCATTTACTGTTTTTCTTGTATCTAAACTGCTTTTACTTAATTTAGTAACAATCTTGTTATCTAAAATATTTTTGTCTGATTTAAAATTTTCAATTATGTTAGTAAAGCATTCAAACATATCATCAATAATTTTCTTTTTAAATACACCATCCCTAATATCCCAATTAATTTTAACTCCATTATTTTCTTCCATAATTTGACAATCTAAATATACCTGTGGAGTTTGACTTATTCTGTAAATAATCTTTCTATTCGAAAGTATTGTGTTGCTATTTGATAACCCTATTGTGCTAGTAAAAACTACTGGTATAATAATGTTTTGTTTTCTTTTTTTACTCAATTTTCTCAAAACTTCAACACCTGAAACTTCTTTGTGTTCTAAATCAGTCCATAAATCATCTTGTAAAATCTTTGTTCTTTCTAAAAATGTCTTACTATAATCCATATTTATAGAAGTTATATTAACATCCGTAAAATCGCCTACTACAAAATCAATATCATCTACTATTTGGGGTCTGTTAAAGAAAGTTGTATTTATACTAAATTTTTTATTTATCGACCAATATGCTATCGTTTCAGTTAGCACTGACAATATTAAAACTGATGGGGTAATATTATTTATCTTAGAAATTGCACATATTTTATCCCATTCAAAATTATTTAGTTGTATTGATTTTTGGCTAAAAGTTTTTACACTATTATTCTGTGAAAGTATAGGTAAATTAGGAGCTTCATAAATAACATCTAATTTATTAGACCAGTATTCTTCATCTTGATTTTTATTTTTAGAACTATTTATTGCTTTTTCTTGGTACTTAAATACATCTCTATACTTGCTTGGAAAATTGATATAGCTGTTAGGATTTTTATAAAAATATTCTAAATCACTTAATATAATATTTATGCTATTATAATCTGCTATTAACATATCCAATGAAAAATGTATAACTGATACATTAGGTTTTAGAGTAATAGCAATTTCACACATCGGCCATTGCCCCAGTTTATATTGTTTAAATTCTAAGTCTTTTCTAAACTTACTAACCTCTCCATCACCAATTTTTATACTTTCAACTAAAATATTTGGCACATGTTCCTGAACAATTTGAGTTCCATCTTCAAAAACTACAGCCCTAAGCATATCATGTTTTTTTATTACCAAATTCCATGCTTTGTTTATTTTATCAACATCTAAGATGCTATCATATTCTATTTCTATATATGCGTGGCAACCAATTCCACCAAGCTCAAAGTACTCATTTCTACCCATTACATAAGATGATTGTATATTTGTCAATGCAAATCTTTCGTATCTATTTTTTGTATCTTCATAATATAAAACTTCCTTATTTTCTAAATAGTCCAAAATTTCTTTCTTATTATTTTTAAGCCAAGATAAAATTTTGTTATTCATACTATCTTTAGGAGCACTAAACTTAAGTTTTTCACCATCTTTCCACACAGTTATCCCTTTTATTTTTAAATTTTTCAGTTTTTCTTCAATATTCATGTTATCCTCCAATATATAATTAAATTTCGTAGATTTCTACGTCTTGAATCAAGGTGTCAATTTCCTTTGATAATTGTTTAATAGTTGGAAATTTAAAAATCTTATTTATAGAAATCTTTTCCTTCAACATAAAATCCGAATTTATTTCACTAATAATAGATATTGCTGCTAAACTATCCCCTCCCAATTTGAAAAAATTGTCCTCTACCCTTATATCTGTTATACTTAATTTATTTTTAAATAAATTTATTAAGTAAACTTCTGTATCGGTTAATTTTTGGTTTAAGTTGTTTTGGACAACTTTTTCAACTTTTAACGATTCGTTTACTATTATTTTTTTAATCTCTTCTCGATCAAGTTTGCCATTTTTTGTAATTTTTCTGCTATTACAAATATAATATTCCTCTGGAATCATAAACCTTGGAAGAATTCTATCTAATCTTTCTTTTAAATTATTTATATTGAAGTTATTGCTATTACATACAATATATAATCCAATTTTCATTGAATTATGACAATTTATAACGCTCGCACAGCAATCAATGATATCAGGAAATCCTTTAAGTACAGACTCAACCTCACCAAGTTCAATTCTATGTCCTTTAATTTTTACTTGAGTATCTTTCCTTCCAAGAAATTCAATAGTACCATCATTCCAAAATCTTCCATTATCTCCAGTTCTATACCATCTAAGTCCATCTTCTTCAAAATACTTTCTATTAGTTAGTTCTTCATCTCCATGGTAGCATTTAGCAACACCAACTCCACCAATTAGAAGTTCTCCCTTAACATAATTAGGGCATATTCTACCTAATTCATCTACTACTCTATAGACTTGGTTTTTAAGTGGTCTTCCATAAGGAATGGAAATCCAATCTTTAGGTATTTGTCTCGGCACATTTAAATAATTTGACCAGATTGAAGCTTCCGTTGCACCACCCATAGCAACAACTATAGAATTTTCTTTTTCGCTTATCTTATAAAATCTTCCTGGTAAGTCTTTTGCTATCCAATCTCCCGATAACATAACAATTCTAAGTGGTAAGTTTTTCTTTTCACTCTCTGCCATAGTTACGAGCATGTCAAAAAGTATAGGTACAGAGTCCCACACACTTACCTTATATTTTTCAATAATTCTAATCCACTCATCAGGATTACGATAATTATCTTCATTAGTTGTTATTAAAGTTCCACCTACACCAAGTATTCCAAAAATATCATATACTGATAAGTCAAAGTCTATTGCTGATACCATAAGTAACGTATCATTTGAATTAATAGAATATTTTTCATTTAAATGATTAATAGTATTAATGGCACTTGTATGCATAATCTCAACACCCTTTGGCACTCCTGTAGTACCTGATGTCATTATTATATAGGCTGAGTCAAAAGGACTTACTTCTATAGGCTTATCAAGACCTAAGGATTTGTCTATAGCTTTGTCTAAGTCAATTAAAGAAACTTCTCCCGTATCTAGTTTGCAATTTTCTATTGTTTTATTTTCACTGATGACAAACTTTATACCAATTTGTTCGTATATTTTAGTTCGTCTTTCGCTAGGCTGATTTATTCCAACAGCAACATATGCCGCTCCAGAAAAAAGTATTCCAAATATAGCGTAAATTTGCTTGCTTGATCTTGGGAGAGTAATGCCTACATAGTCTCCCTTTTTTATTCCATTTTCCTTTAAATATCCTGCTACATTTAAGGATTTTTCATATAAGTCTATATAAGATATTTCTTCTTTAGATTCTGAATCTATAATTGCAATTTTGTTTGGATTTTCTTTTACATTTTTTATAAATCCGTCATATAATCTTTCATCAGGAAAGTTTAATGGAAGAATTGATTGAAGCTCTTTTTCTCTTGCTAGTTTTTGATTTTCTGATAGCACATCAAATTTGCTTTCCCAATTTTCTTTTTCTGTTAGTCTTAAAAGTTGTTTTTCTAAAGAATTCAACATATCATCTAACATTTTTTCAGGGAAAAGTTCATCTACACTATCCCAGCATAATACTAAATCTCCATCTTTTATATAAGATTGGAAATCTAACCATACTCCTGGAGTTTGTGATACCATATATGTAATTTTGCCCAAAGCTTTCCTTGAAATTTCAGTTTCTAGTGGATAGTCTATGTTGCACGCAAAAACTACAGGTGCTACATTAAGGTTTGTACCCTGTGATTTTGATATATCCCTTTGAACTTGTACTCCACTATAAGATGAATGGCTAACATTGTCTATAAAGGTTTTGCTTATTCTATTCAAAGTTTCTAGGAAAGAAGTATCATTTTTTCTTTCATGCTCTACTAATAAGATATTTGTAAAGTCTGCCACCATATCTTTCATGTTTTCGTTTGAAAGATCTCTATTAAATAATGGTAAGTTTATAAAAAACTTATCTTGGTTAGTCCATCTTTCTAGAATTAAAGCATACGCAGTTAATAAAACCATTGATGGTGTAGATTTATAGCTTGCTGCAAGCTCTTTTATTTTGCTCCATTTATCTTTTTCAATAACTCGTTTCCTTCTAGTAAATCTCGTTTCTTTAATTTGTTCAGGAGCTTTCTTTAATGGTAAATTAGGTCTTTCTATCTCAAATGAGTCTATTTTTTCTTTCCAAAACTGTTGGTCTTTTTTATAGATTTCAGAGTCTACTTCAAGATTGTTTATATAGTCTTTAAAGGTATAATTGTTTAGATTGTCTAATTCTTTTCCTAAATACGATTCTCCTAATTCTTTCAAAAGAATACTCATACTCATGACATCGGCAACAAGTAAATCTAAATCAAAGAAAATTTTATTTCTATTCTGTGACAGATTTGCAAGTTTTAATCCTGCGACTTCTCCCATTTTTACTCTGAGTTTTCTATGAGATAAATTTTCTCGTATTTCATCTAGTCTAATTTTGGTATCTTCTTCATCTAAATTAGATAAATCAAAAACTTCAATTTCTTCGCCAAAAGGTTTATCTAATATTTCTTGTTTTCCATCCTCTGTGAACCTTGCTCTAAGCATTGGATGTCTATATTGAAGTTTATTCCATGCATCATTCAATCTTTTACAATCTATTTCTTTTCCATCTATTTCAATATAGGCGTGGCAACCTACTCCTCCTTGTATTTGATTATCATGACCACCTACAAGATAAGCATACTGAATATCAGTTAATTCAAACAGTTTGTTTCCTATGACTTTTTTATTAGAATTATTTGGATTATTTAATTTACGAGCATTTTTTATTGCAACTTCCCATTCAGCAAAACATGGCTTTTCCATTAATTTAGAAAACGATACATTAATATTGTGCCTTCTTAATTTACTTATTATTCCCATAACATTTACTGAAGTTATTCCCAACTCTATTAAATTATCATGATTTTTTATATCATCTTTATTTATATAACTTTTAACTTGAATTTTAATTTCATTTAATAAATCGTATAAATCAGGCATTCTTTCTTCTCCTCTCAAATATTCTAATTTCCATAATTCTCTATTAGCCTTTTTCTATCTATTTTTCCCGTAGCAGTTAGCGGCCAATTATCAATTATCTTCATACAATCTGGAATCTTAAATTCTGCTATACCAGTTTCTTTAAGTGTTTGAATGATTTCAGAAAACATCAAATTTTTGTCTTTTTCTAGTATACATACGCAAATTTTTTCTCCTAATATTTCATCAGGAACTCCGACTACTTGAACTTCTGATATCTTTTTATTCTTTAGCAATAGGTTTTCTAATTCAGAAGGAATAATTTTTTCTCCGCCTTTAATTATCATTTCTTTAACCCTACCAGCTATTTGATAGTTTTCGTTTGATAACTTTCTAGCTCTATCTCCAGTTCTAAAGTATAATTCTTTGTCTAATATAGAGTTATTAACATCATTCATTCCACCGTAATACTCATACATTGTATACGGCCCCCTTATTAATAATTCACCATAATCACCAGTATTTACTTCTTCTCCAAACTCATCTACTATTTTTACACTATCACCAATAGATACAGGTTTGCCCTGAGTATTAAGCCTGGTGTCCATGTTATCATCAAATCTCGTACACATAACTAGTCCTTCAGTCATTCCATATAATTGTGAAATAATACACCCAAAACTCTTTTCGATTTCAAATGCTTTGTTATATTCTAAAACTGATCCACCTACTTGTATAATTTTTAAAGATGAAATATTAATTTTTTCGAACTCTAAAAAATCCATACATAAACTTGCTAAAGCTGGAACTAAAGCCATTGTACTAATATTATGCTCTTCTATATTGTAAATTATTTCGTCAGGACTTGGTGTCATAGATATTACACACTTAGCTCCATGATAAAATACTCCTATTATCCCTGGATAAGATAAAACAAATTTATGAGATAGAGATAATGCCATCAAGTATATTGTAGCATCTGAATAATTTAGGGCACTTCCTATTGCTATAGCCGAACAAATTAATTCGCAATGTTTCATTGGTATCATTTTAGGACTTCCCGTTGTTCCACTCGATAGCATGAGTAGAGCCATCTCTTTATAATCAATATCTATATACTGAGATGAATAATCTTTATCATTGAGTTTGTAAAAATTTTTATATCCTTGATTATCTCCAAGAATATAAACTTCAAAATCTATATTTAATTCTTCTCTTACTTCTCTTATCATATCAACATATGAAAAGCCAAGATATTTATCCTTAGCTATATATGCTTTTGCCCCTGATTTTTCTAATATTCCCTTTATTTCATTTTTCCTATGAGCTGGAAGTGATAATACTGGAATCACACCAATCTTAAACATGGCAAAAAGGATAATAACAAATTCGTGACAATTAGGAAGTTGAAGAACGATTCTATCCCCCTTTTTAAATCCAGCTTTCAATAAACCATTGGCATAATGGCAAGCTTTTCTATTTAATTCTTGATATGAAAGTTCAACGACTCCATCTACTAAGGCAATCTTATCCCTATATTTTTTAGCACAATCTTCAATAAATTCTCCTAAAGTCATATGCGGCCATACTTGTTCATCATAAAATTTTTCCAATTTTTCTTTTAATTCAATGTTCATTAATTCTCCTCCAAGCATATTGCCCCGACATATTTGTCGTCATGGTTCAATGACTTTAATCTGCTTATTGTATTCCTTTTACTATCATTAATTTTTATAAATTCATTTTCAAAAGAAATTATTTCAATCTCTTTTAAATTTCTTATAAGACCAATACCATCACATTTAAGATAGGCTTCTTTTGCAGTCCAATATCTATGGAAACTTATTATATTGTTATCTATATTTATAATTTCATCTCTAGTAAAACAGTTTTCTAATATATCTTTAAACTCAAATTTAAAATTTATTTTTTCAACATCTATTCCTACTTCTCTTTTAGAAAAAGCTAACAAGACTAATCCTTCAGTGTGTGAGATGTTAAACTTTAATCCTATAGTGTTTTCTAGGTAAGGCTTATTGTTTTTATCTCGTTTGACTATTAAATCATTAATTCCTTTTTCTAGTAAACCTTTTAGGGATAAATTAAGTATTGCCCTTGATACTAGATAATTAATTTTTGCTATTTCTGATTTATAATCCTTTGATTTTATTATCTCCTCTTCAGTTAAATAAGAAAGTAATTTTTCTTCTAATAATTTGTCTGTATAAGCCTTAATTAGTATTAAATCATTATTAGATAATTTAGCTTTTAAATTTTCTAAAGTAAGAAAATCTTTAGTATTTCTTATCTCATATTCTTCAATTTTCATTTACTTTTATAAACTCTTTTATCTCTTTAATGACACTTTCAGGAGATGTATTGACAAACATATGCTTGCCATCGATATATCTATAAGTGAATTCTTTTGTGGTATAATCTTGCCATTTTATAAGTTCATCTAAGGTCATTTCTTGATCTTTATCTCCCATAAAACCTAGTATAGGTGATTCTAATTTCTCAAACTTTGTGTCTTGATAGTCTTCATCTATTACAAAATCTGCCCTAAGCGTTGGTAAGAAAATGGAAATTAAATCCTTATTAGCTAGAATTTCTTTTGGTGTTCCTTCATATCTTCTCAAGCCTTCTATAAATCCGTCATCGTCAAGATGATAAATTGGATGAGGTTCTTTATATAATGGAGCACGCCCTCCTGATATAATTATTCCTCTTGGATTTATGTAATCCGAATTTTTAATTCTTAATGCTAATTCATAGACTATTTTTGTTCCCATACTGTGTCCAAATAAATGATAAGGTTTTCTAAAATCAAAATTTTCTTTCATGTCTTCAAATAAACTATCCACTAAGATGTTAATGTCACTTATAGCCTTTTCAGAAAACCTGTTTTCTCTTCCTGGATACTGGGCAACAAATAATTTTATATCTTCAAACTCATCTTTCCATTTTCTAAAGGCAGACACTCCACCACCTGCAAATGGAAATATAAAAAGATTTGCTATTATATTATTTTCATTAATTTCTTTATTTAGTATTTCAAAGTTTTTTGACATAAATTCACCTTTTTATTTGTTTTCTGTTAGTATCGGCTAACTCAAAATTATTATATACTATTTGATAGCTTTTATCAATAGCTTTAAGATGCTTTTGGAAAAATAATTTTAAAGATAAAAATAGCATAGATATCTCATTATGCGAGCCATCTATGCTATTTATTATAAATTGTAATCAAAATGTTTTTTTAATTTTTCAAAAGTTTCATCAGAAATAACATGCTCTATAAGACAAGCTTCATTTTCAGCTTTTTCTGCATCTATTCCAAGTCTTATAAATACATCCGTCAAATATTTATGCCTTGTATACATTTTTTTGCAAAATGTTTTTGACTCCTCTGTTAAACGAATTATTTTATCTTCACCATAAATAATCAGCCCTTTATTTTCAAGTTTTTTTAACATTCTTGTAACAGTAGGTCTTTTATACTCTAAGTAATTAGCAAGATCCATGTTTCTTACTTCATCTTTTCCCAAAGATAAAATATATATAGCTTCTAAATAATTTTCCTCTGCAAATTTTCTGTGTAGAATGGATTACCCCTCCCTTAAAAATAAAAATAATTACATCCAAATTTAGTAAATACGAAATTAAAGAACTTAAAAAATGATTTCCTTAATTTTTATACTATCTCATTATACTTATAAAAATCCCTATTTAAAAGTAAATTTTGCAATATTCCTCTAGGTTTGTCATATATTGTTTATTAACTTCAATAGATGCGGTAACTTAATAAAATTTAATAAACACTTAACGCTTATAACTCTAATAGACCAAGCACATAAAACAATCCATTTCATCCCTAATATCTATAATTTTATCATAGATGATTAGGTTTATTTTTAAGAACTATGCTTAAAGCTGTTCTTATACTATTAGTATATGAGCAAGCACAGTAAGTGCATATGCACTTACTAAAAATGGAATAAGAATACTACGATTATATCGCTTATTTTTTCCATTTTACTTGTTGGGGAATATCCCCAAACCCCTAAATTTATAATAATTAAATTCAGCAACAAACGCTTATAATAGCCCCAACGTAAACTTGAATATTATCTCAAAAAGTAATAAAATATAAGCAATAAAAAATTAAATCAGGAGATTTCCAGAAGAAATATATAGAATAAATTAAACCTGTAAGTCAAGTAATTCTACTTGAATTTACAGGTTTTTCTTTTTTATTTCGATTAATAAATTTATTAGAAAGAGAACTTCAAGGAAGCTTACTACGAGCTCTATCTATATAATTATTATCACATAATAAAGAGGGATTGAGAACAAAATGTAGTATTTATTATTACAACTACAATATACGAGGAGGTTAAATTATGACAAATAGATTTAGAAATAACGGAATCTATTTAATGTTATCTGATGAGGAGTTAGAATTGCTAAATGAAAAATATAAAGCATCTAAGTGTAAAACTCTTAGGCAATTTATTATGAAATGTATTTTAGAAAAAGATATTTATGTATTAGATATGGATGTCTTTCGTGAAATGTCAACAAATATAAGTCGTACTTCAAATAATATAAATCAAATTGCTAAAAGGGTAAATACTACATCAATTATATATAAAGATGATGTAGAAGATTTAAAAAGCTTATTAGAAAATCAGGCAAAAGATATTTTCTATATACGTAAAAAAATATACTCTCTTACTAATTCTAATAGCATAAATACTGAGAAAGAATAATGGCAATTACTAAAATTCATCCTATAAAATCCACTTTAAAAGCAGCACTTGATTATATTATGAATAGTGATAAAACAGATGGAAAAATTCTAATTTCCTCCCTAAACTGTAACCCTATAACTGCTCATTTAGAATTTGAACAAACAAAAATAGAATGTAATTCTAAAGCAAAAGTTTTGGCAAGACATTTAATTCAATCTTTTTTTCCTGGAGAAACTACTGCTGAAGAGGCTCATCAAATAGGTTTAGAACTATGCGATAAAATCTTAAAAGGAAAGTATGAATATGTTCTTACTACCCATATAGATAAGGGGCATATTCACAACCATATACTATTTAATAATGTTTCTTTTGAAACTGGTAAAGCATATCAAAGTAACAAAAAAACTTACCACCAAATTAGAAATCATAGTGATGATTTATGTAGAAAGTATCAGCTATTAGTTATAGATGAAGATTATGTAAAATTTAAAGAAAAGTATAAAACCAATGGAAAATCCTACAAAGAATATATTGAATTTAAGAAAGGAAAATCTTGGAAACATAAACTTCAAATTTCTATCGATCATGCTATTAATAAAGCAAATAGCTATGAGAATTTCTTAAAGCTTATGGAAGAATATGGATATGAAATTAAAATCGGAAAATATCTTTCTTTCAGACATAAAACCCAAGGAGAAAAAGGGCGATTCATTCGTGCGAGAGAAACTACTCTTGGAAAAGATTATACAAAAGAGAAAATAAAAGAAAGAATTGAAAATAAGGTAAATGAAAATTACAAAAATAGTGAAGTATATTCTGCTAAAAAATCTTATAAGAAAATTGATAATATAGTAGACATAGAAAGCAATGAAAAGGTTAAATCTTCTAAAGGTTATGAAATATGGGCTAGAAAACATAATATGAATACTATGGCGAAGACCTTAAATCAGCTTAGAAAATACGGTCTATCATCTAGTATGGATTTGGAAAATAAACTCCAAGAAGAGGCTGTTAATAGGCAAGAAATCCTAAATAAGATTAAAGATGTTGAAAAAGTTATGAGTGAAATTTACGCAGCTATTGAAGACATTAACACTATAAAAATAAATAAGGTTATCTATAAAACCTATAAAGAAAATCCCAATGATAAAGATTTTTATAGTGAATATAAGCCTCAAATTATCGCATATGAAAAAGCAATAAATACTTTAGAAAAGTGTCAATATAAAAATCCAAGTATAAAAGAGTTGTCAAAATTATATGATGAATACAAAAATAAAAAAGATATTCTTATGGATGACTACGCCAACGAGAATATCTTGATAAATGAATTGACTCAATTAAGAAAGAATACTGATAAGTATATTTATAATGAATTATATAAGTAAAGATCTGGTGTATCAGCTTCTCCGGTAGTTTAAAAAGTTTTGTGTATCAGCCCTCCTGATAGGATGTGGCTGATATTTTTTCAATATGACCCATCATTTTCCCTTAAAGATAACCAATAAAAAAATACAGGAGGCAGACTAAAACCTGCCCCCTATAATCTTTTACCTTTCTATGCTATTATCCTTTTTCTTCTTTTCATCCACTTTCATATTCCCTTTAGTCTTAAATTCCTTTAATTTCCCTATTGTTGATGCTTTTGCTTTAGTATGCTCTTTAGCTTTTAATAACTTTGCAGAGTATACTTTTAGACTTGTGTATTCCTTATTATCCTTTCCTATACTTTTCTTTTCTTTTCCAAATAGGTGTACAAAATCTCCTTTTTTCAAATTTTTTACTTGATTGATTTTGTCATTATAGGCGTAGCAGCTGATGAATTTTGCATTTCCTTCCTTGTCATTTTCAGCAATAGAAAAGGAGGCTACTTTAAAGTCCCTCCCATCTTTTGATTTTAAATCTTTAATTTCTATATCAGTTGCTATATTTCCATCTATATTTAATGTATCCTTTTCTTTATTATCTATATCTTTCATTTCTTTATCTCCTTGTTCTTGATTAACTTCTAAATTTTCTTTTAACTCTTCTTCGTCTATATATTCAATAAACTTTTCATCAATAAGCCCCATAACTGAATCGTTCATATAATTATCATAGGCATTATTAAGAACATTTTCATTTTCTACTCCTGTTTCAAGAGATATAATACCTTTTACAAATTCTTTATGATTATATTCTGCTAAAAAATCTATTGTATTTTTCATGCTTTCAAAATTTGTATTTTCCATATTTGCTATTGTTTTTATATCACTTGCGTATCTAACAGAATCCCATTCATACTTTCCACTTTCTTTGTTAAACTCTACTCCTGTGGCTAAAATAAATTGCTTCCCGTCAAATAAGGTAGCTTGATTATCTTTCACATCCAATACCATAGTGTCTCCAAATTCAGTTTCAATTACATTTCCCTTTTTTATATTCATTTTTATTCCTCCATTTCTATTTTTATCTTTCTTATCTGTTAAATCTTTTATTTCTTCTTCCTTTCCATCACTAATAATAAATTGTTTTATTTCTTCAACTGTTGGATCATCAATTGTAGTCTGAATAAATTCAACTAATTTATCTTCTGAATCGGCAAAATTTTTAATTCCATATTCAACTATATTGTTGATTATTCTCTGAGTATTACCATCAAAAGAAAAATTTTCTCGAATAAATTCATTAAATCTATCTCTATCAAATTCCATATTCTTTGTCCTCTAATAATCTCATTTAAAGTTTTATCTGCCACATGGTTCACTATTATTCATTTCTTTTATATTATTATTTACTACTAAATTTCCCTTATATTCCTTTAATTTATCCATAATAGATGTTTTTTCTTTCCTTTCAAAATCTCCTATTTCCTGCACTTTACTATCTCTAAAGTCAGCATCATTTCTATCTATTATTCCATCTAAATCCATATCTTTAGATAATGGATCATAGAAGTTGCCATCATCATCTATTTCAAGTCCCATTACTTCTCTCAGTTTTTCTTCATTTACTGATACAAGCTCACTAAAATTCCAAAAGCCAATAGATGTCTTTATCTGTACTAGCTCTTTTAAATCATTTGCATCTAAGGGATCATAGGTGTATTGAAAGCTGTCAATTAGGTTCTTATCTACATAGGTGTTCATCTTGTAATTTATTAAATCTAAACTTACTTGTATTTCATGTTTTTCATCTGGTGTAGTTGTATAAGCTATTCCTATATCTGTTAAGTCAGGAAATATAGTATCAAAGTCCTCTAACCTGTTTTCTTCATCATATTCTCTGTTAAGGAAGTCTATCAATTCTTCCTTTACTTCTTCTAGTAATGGATTATCTTGGCTTATATCTTCACTTTTTCCCATATCTAGTAAATTATTTACTTCTGCAAGTCTTAGTGTCTTATCCTTTAAAAGTTCAGCTTGTGGAAATGTCTTTTGTATTTCAATTTTAGCTGTTTGAAATTGCTCTTCTGTATCTTTTAGTTTTGAAATTGTATTTTCTAATCTTTCTGGTAATTTATCCAATACATTATCCATTCTTGTTATATTACCTATTTCATCTGTTCCAAACTCTCCTCTATATTCTCCCTTACCTTTTAATATAAAGTTATATTTATTGAAAAAAGAATCATATTTTATGGATAAATCAAAATTTCTATATTCACCTATTTTTTCTCCATCTTTATCCATTTCCCTATATATTTTAACTCCCTTAATTTTGTTCAACAAAAACTCTCCAGCTATTTTCTTATCTATATACTTCTTTCCGTCAATAATTAGAGAGGTAAATTTATTATCTTCTTTTGAATTTTTATCTACTTCTCCATAAGGCTCAACATTTTTAATATCTTCCTTTAAGTTCTCTATCCTTTCTTTTAATCTTTCTATTTCCTTTGGATAAAATTTAACTACTTTATCTTCCAGCTTGTAAAGATTTGATTTAAAATTGGACTCTAGCATTTTAAGTTTAGAAACTTCAACATCAAGGTCCATCTTCTCCTTTATTAATGGATTTCCTGTTGCAAGAGCTTTGATTTCGGCATAGTTTAATGTGGCTTCGTCTACATCTTCTGCAACTCTTACAGGAGTCTTTGACGTCATAATTTGGGAAATATATTTTTGTTTATTCTCTAAGGTTTGGAATAGGTAGGCATCAAAAGTATTTTCTGTTACATATCTAAATATATGGACTTCCTTATTCTCATTTCCCTGCCTCACAATCCTGCCTGCCCTTTGAGAAAGATCAGCAGGTCTCCATGGTATATCAAGATCGTGAATTGCAATTAGTTTGTCTTGGGCATTAGTACCTGCTCCCATTTTCTGTGTTGAACCAAGTAAGACTCTTATTTCTCCCTTTCTTACCTTATCAAAGATAGCGTCTTTTTCCATATTGTTTTTTGCCTTATGAATAAATTCTATTTCATTTTCAGGTACTCCCATATCTATAAGTTTTGTTTTAATATCATCATAGATATTAAAATCATTACTTGGTGTAGACATATCACAAAATATTAATTGAGCAGATTTTTTATCTTTATATTTATCCCAAATGCTAAATACATTTTTTATACAGGTATTCACCTTACTATTAGGATCATCAGGAAGTAAAGGATTGATTAATCTTTGATCTAATGCCATCTTCTTCCCATCATTAGTTATTAATAGCATATTATCAACACTTGAATCTACCTGCTTATCACGAACCTTATCTGCTCTCTGGGAAAAAGTTTCAAGAATTTCTTTTTGTTCTTCGGTAGGCTTTGTTTTTATAGTTTCATAATGGGCAATTGGTGTAGGAAGATTTAAAACATCAGCTGTTTTAATATCCATAAATCCTTTTACAGTATTCATAAGTTCAGGAAGATTATAAAATTTTGCAAATCTGGTTTTGCTCCTATAACCATTACCCTCAGGATTTAATTCTATTGCCGTTATTGTTTCTCCAAAAGTAGACGCCCAAGAATCGAAATGTTGCAATTTCATCTTTTTTAATTCATCATACTGTAAATATCTCTGCATGGTATAAAGTTCAGCCATACTGTTGCTTACTGGCGTACCTGTGGCAAATACTAATCCTTTATTATTAGTTATTTCATCCATATATCGGCATTTCATAAGCATATCTGATGATTTTTGTGAATCTGTAGAAGTAATTCCTGCTACATTCCTCATTTTAGAAAATAGATAGAGGTTTTTGTATGCGTGGGCTTCATCTACAAATAACTTATCTACTCCCAGTTCCTCAAAGGTTACAACGTCATCTTTCTTATAATCAGCATTTAGTTTTTCTAACTTTGTCTCTAATTTTTTCTTTGTTTTTTCTAATTGCTTTACAGTAAATCTTTGATCCCTTTCTCTTTTATATTCATCTATATAGTCAATGATTTCATCAATTTGACCTTGCAATTCATATTCTTGTCTTTCTTTTGATATAGGAATTTTTTCAAATTGACTATGTCCTATAATCACGGCATCAAAACTTCCTGTAGCAATACGACTGCAAAATCTTTTTCGTCTATCTGGTGTGAAGTCTTTTTCTGTGGCACATAATACATTAGCTCCTGGATAAAGTTCATTAAATTCTCTTCCAAATTGCTCTACAATGTGGTTAGGAACAACAAACATTGACTTATTACTCATTCCAAGTCTTTTTGACTCCATGGCTATACCTATCATTTCAAAGGTTTTTCCTGCTCCTACTTCATGGGCAAGTAAAGTATTTCCACCAAACAAACCTCTTGCTATGGCATCTTTTTGATGTGCTCTTAATTCTATTTCAGGATTCATTCCTTCAAAAGTAAGATTAGATCCATCATATTCCCTTTGTCTTATGGAATTGAATCTTTCGTTATAATCTTCTACTAATCTATTTCTTCTTTCCACATCATCAAATATCCAGCTTTTAAATTCTTCTTTTATCATCTCTTGCTTACTTCTTGCAAGCATTGTTTCTTTTTGATTAAGCACAGATTTTTTCTTTCCATCACTGTCTTCTACTTGGTCAAATACCTTAGTATCTCTTAAATTTAAAGTATCTTCTATCAATTTGTAGGCATTTACCCTATTTGTACCATAGGTAAAAGAAGCAAGGTCATTGTCCCTATCAGAGCTTTTTCCTTCAACTCTATATTCTCCTGTAAAGTCAGAATACTTAATATCTATATTCCACCTTGATGAAACTGGTGTTTTCAACAAATCAAACATAAATTTTTTGTAATCTTGTTCCGGTATCCATGTTGCACCCATTCTAACTGTAATCTCACTTGCATCTAGTGCTTTAGGCATTACTTCCACTAGCTTTGCTTTTTGAAAATGTAACTCTTCTAATTCTTTTTTTAAGAGTTTACTATCCTCTAGATTTTCTTCCTTTCCTAACTCTTTTTCGATATTTTTAATATAAGAGTCTACAACTTCAATTTTATCTCTTATATTTCCTGACAAGTATTCATCAGCACTTACGTAAGGTCTTGAAAAATCTCCTAGATCCTTAGCAGACTTAAATGGATTTATATCATTAGGTTCAAAGGAATCTAAATTTAAAAATATTTCTCCCTTTAATTCTTCTATCAATTTATCTCTTGTTTTTCCTGTCAATTCTTCCATATAATCAAAATTTATTTTACCTTTTTGACTAATAGAGAGTACCAGAGCATCTATTGCCCTATCTGTATGATCTATTATTACAGCTTTTTTTATAGTTCTCTTGTTAAAGATATCAGATTTTCCTATAAAGTTGCCTTCTTTATCTAATTTCTCCAAAGTTGAAATTAAAGAAAAATTGGCATCTTCTCTAAATAACTTTTTATTGGTTTTTGAATTTAGTCTTCCATGTTTGCTACTGAAATCATCGTAGAATTTATTTAGATTTTCTTGTTCTTTTTTTATCTCTTCATCTGAATAGTCGTCTTTTTGATAGGTTATAACTTTCCTTAGACTTTCATTTAATCTTAAATATTCTTTTACCTTATCTTTATCCTTTTCGTTAAAAGATATTTTTTGCATAATTGAATTTTCTCTAAAATATATTTCATCATCCACTAAAGCAAAAGAATAGTTTTTAACACTATCATCAGCTGGTATTGTTTCTTCTCCTAAATCATCATTTATTTGAGCTTCTTCATACATACCTTGGATATTTTTAATGGCTTTTTTTAGTCCTTGTTCTAAAGAAATATCTTTATTTTCAATACATGCAAGGCTTGTCCCAAATCTTGACGGTATTTCTTCCATAGTCCCTATTACCATCTGAGGATTATCTACAAAGTATTTATTATATATTAGTCCTTTTGCATCTTTGTCTAGCTTTATCCAGTCTTCATCTATCTTTAATAGCCTATCTCTCTTTTTTAAAAAGATTATATCTGAAGTTACTTCTGTTCCAGCTACCCCTTTAAATGTAGTATTTGGTAGTCTTATTGCTCCTAAAAACTCTGCTCTTTCCGATATATATCTTCTAACATCTTCACTTTTTTTATCCATTGTTCCTGAAGATGTTATAAAGGCAATGATGCCGCCATCTCTAACCTTATCTAAAGTTTTAGCAAAAAAATAATCGTGAATTAGAAAGTTATTTCTTTCGTACTCACGATCTGCTACTTTAAATTCTCCAAAAGGAATATTTCCTATGGCCACATCAAATAGGTTATTAGAAAAAGAAGTTTCTTCAAAGCCTTTTATTTGGATATTGGCATTAGGGTAAAGTTCTTTGGCAATTTGTCCACTAATGCTATCTAATTCAACTCCATAAAAGTTTGACTCTTTCATTTCTTCAGGTAGATTTCCTATAAATCTCCCTGTCCCAGCACTTGGTTCTAATATATTTCCTATTTCAAATCCAAGATTAGAAAGACTTTCATAGATAGCGTCTATAACTACTTTCGGCGTATAAAAAGCTGTTAAGGTTGATTCTCTTGCCCTATTATATTCTTCCCCAGTTAGATTTTCTTTTAAAAAGTTTCTTGCATCAAGCCATTGACCTTCCTTTTCTTCATCAAATACATCAGAAAGTCCTCCCCAGCCGATATATTTTGCCAAAATTTCCTGTTCATCTTTTCTTGCACTTCTATTTTCTTTTTCTAAAGCCTTTAAGACATTTATAGCTTCAATGTTGTTTTTTAATCTCTGTGAAGGTGGTAGGATTTCTTCTTCATTAATAATTTTATAGTTTTCTAAAGAAACTTCAGAAACACCTTCTATATTCTCTCTATCAGTCCTTATTAAATCATTATTTTCTTTCCATTCCTTATATTCTTCTAACTTCTTATCAATAGTTTCTTTTCTATGAGTGGTTAATTTCAATGAATTACCATCTCCGTCAATTTTGTCAATTCCTTTGAGGTAAGAAAAAGGTAGAGTAAATTCCCTATGATTTTTTGGATTAGATGAACTATATACTAAAAATTCTTCCTTTTCATTATCAACACTTACTATAAACTGATCAGCAACAAGAGAAGATTTATTATTTATTACATCAAGGCTTTTATATAAGAGCCTTGAATTGTCTTTTTTAACTTTTTCTTCGTTATTATTGTCAATATCTTCAAAGCTAATTTGTTCTACTAATTCCTCTTTATCGATAGATTGTTTTTTACTTAATTTATCTTTTTCACTAGATTTATATTCTTCTAAATCTTCCTTTCTTACAAAGATATTAGAAACAGGTCTTTCTCTACTATATATTACTTCAGTAATACCACTCTTATCTATTGTACTTAAAGCTAATCTACCCATTCCAGCTTCATTAAATTCATTTTCTTTAATTAAATATTCCTTATTTCTAAATTGAACTGGTAATCCTAAAAGACTATAATCTTCTATTTCTAACGGAATTAATTCCTCTTTTTTTATAACTTCCAAATCAAGATCTTTGTAGTCATTAAAAAGAATTATTTCGCTTCCGGTAATAAAACCATTCATTAGTCCTGTGCTATCTTCTAGTTCTATAGTTTTAGGACTTGTAGTATCGTTAATGGCAGTTATAGTGTATTCTTTTCCTTTGTATCTAACATTCATACCTTCTTTAAATGGATTTTCTTCTTGCCTTGTTCTATCATTTTCAATTTGCTGATTTAAATATCCATTTAAAAGCACTTCTCTATGTTTATCATCAAGTAAATAAGGTAAGTTACTTAATATGTCCTTATAACTTTTATATTTTATGGCTTGATTAGAATTTAAAATATACCCATTGTATCGTAAGTTTTGTTTAAGAGATTTCCCCTGAGAATCTAAAATTAGCTCTACCTTATACCCTTCTTTTCCATCTATAATATTTTCTGGTTTTTTTAATAATCCATCTTCTATTTTCTTTGATAGTAGTAAGTATTCTTCATTTTGAGGATTAAAATAGTATTCTCTTTTTTCTTTGATATCCTTATCTATTAACTTGGAAAGCACTTCTTTTTTATCTCTTATTTCTTCAATTTTGGATTTTTCTTCTTGCGATAAATTTATATTAAAAGTAATTTTATTTTCTTCATTTATATGTGCTAAATTTTGATATGCTCCATTGATTTCAAGATTTTTATTAAAAACATATATATCATTATAATAATCTGGAAATTGCTGATTAAAACTTTGAACATCTATATCATAGCCTTTCTCAAATTTTGTAACTTTATCATCAGCAATTTCAAATAATCCTTCTCTTTCCAATTCTAATACATCATTTAAATTTGTAAGGTTTACTTCTTTCATTTTGACAGTAATTTCATCAAACAAACTGTCTATTTTTCTGCTATCCTCAAAAGATTTCCCTTTATATAAATTGTAGATCTTTCCTTGTGAGTTTTCCTTTCTTGGATAAACTCTAATTCCTGTTTCTTCTAGTTCTATATCCTTTGTTTTCTCTTTATCTACTAAAGCATAATAATATCCTACTTTTACTGCTAATTTATCTTCTACAATCTCTTTTGTTAATTTTTCTTCTACTTCATTTCTTAATACTTCTAAAGCTTTTAAATCGCTTCCTTTAAAGGAATGTGAAAATAGTTTTAAGTCCTTATCAAAATAGGCATCATATGAATAATATGTTATTGGATTATGGTTATTATCATATCCACTGGAAATATCTTTTATTTTTAAATATTTATTATCCTCTGTTCTAACTATATCTCCCACTTTTATAGAGAGTATCTCCTTATCATCTTCTATATTGTTTTCAAGTGAATTATATAAATACTGTCTATATCTATTTTGGGTTCTAAGACTTAATTCTTTAACCTTATCTATTGACTTCATATCATCTGGAAGATTTCCTTGCTTATCGGCAACTTCTCTCATGATTTTTGCATATTCTCTTTGGAATACAGAGTTAAAACTTGCTAAGGTATTATTTCCTAAGTTTTCTCTTGCCTTTATAATTTCATTTTCTAAAACTTTATCCTTAACTAATACATCAAAAATTCTATCTTCAATTTGATTTATTGAAATTATTTTTTCATCTATCTTATTTTCTTCTATAGTTTGATTAAGTTCTATCTGACTTTTTCCTATTTGTTCATAAAGAAATTCAAAGTCTCTTTGGTTGATCTCATTTCCATCACCTATGTCTATCTTATAGTGATCAACTATTTTCCCATCTACTATATGGTTAAAATAGAATTTGGAATACCCCTCCCACTTATCAGTCATCTGCCCATATTCATCTTCTCCTAAGGTCTTATTATGAAGTCTTATTTTTTTATCTATTTCCCTTATTTCATTTAATAGTTCTTTAGTCAGCCTTTGTCCTGCATAATCTTTTTCTATTAGACTTGAACCCTCATTAAACTCAATTATCCAATAATCATCTTTTTTATGGCTATCTAGATCAAAATCTATATTCTCTTTATTTTTATTAGTATAAAATTCCTTAAATTCTTCAAAACCATTTACTATATCATCATCTATAACTTCTTTGTTAGAATTAACTATAATATTTGGAATATCATCATATCGACTTTGACTTTCTAAAAGGTAATATTCTCTTCCTTCTATTTCTTCCTTTTCTTTAATATAAAAAGTGTCATATATTCCCTCAAGAATAATTCCATCGTCTAACTGGTCTAAGGGTATATCTAATTGTTTTTCAAAGGCTATGGAATATAGTTCTTCTTTTAAAAAGTTTGGTATAAATTCATCATAAATGATAAGTTTTCCATCATCACCTATACTTGCTACAGACTGTCCTTGATAATAATATAACGAACTATTATTTGTTCTTTCTATATATACATCATTATCAGTTGGAGGTAAATCATCTTGATAATTTATATACTCCTGGCTTTCTTTTTCTGTTTTATTTATTTCCTGATCTGTTTTTTTCTCCCTATTTTCTTGAAAACTTTCTTCATCTATATATCTATTCTTTTTAATAAGGTCATTAATTTTTCTTGCAACATTGGACCATGATAGTTGTATTTCTTTTGCATTACCTTTATTATATTTCATTCCCTTCGCATCGTGCCACTCACCACTTTCTCTTGCAGCAGATAGTGCATGAGAACTTCCACCTACGCCATATTCATTTTTCAAGAAGTCTGCTTGTTCTTTCAAATCATGCTTTTTAGTAAAAAATTCATATATTCTTTTCTTTCCATCAGAAAACCCACTTCCTCTTTTTAAGTTTTCATCTATCTCATCTTGTGTTATGAAACTCTGAATAGGTGCAATATCCTTTAAATTTGACCTATATAATTTTCTTTCTATTTCTAGATCATTGATATCATTGTAGATTCTAGATAATTTATAATGATGAAATCTTAAAATATCAGGATTAATCTTATATTCTTCTAAAAATACTTCGTATTCTTTTCTGAGTTTATTTATAAAATTTTTATCTTCAAGTTTTTTTCCGAGATTTTCTTTTTCATCTTGGAAGCCTCTCCCTTTTATATCATTAAGACTCGCTAGATATCTGTCCTTAGTTTCATCACTAAGATCTCTCTTTAAATACAATAATGTTTCTGCTATTTTTTCTCTTTCATATGTGGCACTTTCTATAACCTCAACATTGCTAGCAAATTCTCCTCTATCTAATAAATTATTAATATTATTAGCTAAATCTTTCCAAGAAACTATTTGCCCTTCTCTATACCTTGCCTCATCTCCATCTTTAAAAATTGCTCCTTCCTTTCCAAACCATGCAGATATCTTTCTTCCTTCAATTTCAAGACCATTAGCTCCCTTATATATTTCTTTCAAAAAGTTTACCTGTTCTTCTAAAGATTTACCCTTAGAAAATTCTGCTATTACCCCTAGTCTTCCATCTTCATGATTTCCTCCATGTATTAAAAATGTATCTATTTCTCTTTGACTTATTGGATTTGAGAAGGATATTTGCTCTCCCTGATTTTTAGCAGAAAAAAAGGAAGTAGACTCTACTTCCTCATTTTTTAGATTAGGATTATCTCCCTTTCCCCTATTTCTTGTAGGGTCATATCCATGTTCTTCTTCAATCTCAGATATTTCAGATAGTCCTCTTCTTTCAGTTCTTCTGTCAGCCCCCAAGTTTCCATCATTTTGACTTCTTCCCTCGTGATAAAGTCCTCTATCTCTTTTTCCTTTGATAGAAGATGATCCATCAATATCCCTTGCAAATACATTATCTGATAATCCTCTTCTTTGTTCTCCTTGAGAAAGTTCAATCTCATCCTTCCCCATCTGTTGAGTTTCTTTAAATCTATTTCCTCGGGAATTGCCATATTGGGTATTAGGACTTCCATGCCTTCCTCCAATTCTTCCATCTTGTATGTCCCTCCCTGTCTCTCGAAGGAATTCTCCTTGACGATTGGTGTGTAAATCCCCTCCTCCATGAGGTATTCCTTGCCTGCCAATGTTACTTTCTCGTTCATCTTCCAAGCCTCCTTTTTTAAAATTTATTTCACCGTTTATATCAGAACTTAATTTATTATAACGCTCCTTAAGCTCTTTTGTCTGCTCCAAATCTTTTCTTTCTTGAATTTTCTCTAAAATTTCTAATCTTTTTATTTCACTTCCCAAATCAAGTAAGATATTTTTACTTATATTAGCACTTATACTTAATACTTTGTCTATGTCCGAACTTGATATTTTAGACAGTAAAGATAAGTTTTCTTCTTTTAGCTGATATGAGACCTCCATTCTCTCGCTTATGGAAATTTTTACGGATTCTTTTAACAAATTAAAAAGGTCTACCTTTTGAATGCTTTTTAAACTTTCATCAGATAGACTTTCTAAAATTTTATTGAATTTTCCTCTAACATTACTTTCTACTAAGGCATCAATTTTATCTTCTTGGCTTAATAGAAGCTTACTATCTTTTTCTTTAAACTTATCTATCAGTTCATCTAGTAAGTTTAAATGCTTTTTGCTATCATATTTCCATAACTTTACCTCAGAAATATTATGATTAATACTTACTGTTTGCCTTATGTCGAAGATATATTTTATCCTTCCACTATCTATATCTAAAAGTGGTATTCCTTTTTCGCCTCTTTTAACGCTTCTACCTATACTTTTCCAATAATCAAATTCTGCACAGGCTGTTGCTTTTGGATCCATATTGTATATAGATATTTGATGTATATATGGATACTTATAGTTATTGCCTGATACCTTTAAATATTCCTCATATTTTTTTATATCTTTCTTAAATTCTTCTTTTGCAAGATAGATTGTTCTGCTTAAATCTACTATATCATATCTTGGCATTTTATCCCTCCTCATTATAGTGATAAAAATGAACTATATTTTTATACCTTTATTTGTTAAACTTTATTTCTTTCTATTTTTTTAATTTCTGTAAGCAAAGGATAACTTTAAATGTCATTTACGCTATCTTTCTATTGCAATAAAAAAACGATTAGATTTTTTACTTTTCTAATCGCTTTAACTTCCTTTATACTATTGTTTCCAATCCAACATTGCTTTTTCTAACTTTGAAAAATTGCAATTTGCTCTTCTTATAATTCCTGTTTTCTTTTGCTTTTGGTATATTTTTTCTACCTTTATCAAGACCTTTGTTTTTACCTTTAAACAAAAAGCGTATTCTTTTTGAAATAAGTCTTTATATCTGATATCCTCAAGCTCATTAAATTCAATTCTTTCATAACAATCAGCCGGTACAGGAATCATTTTCTTAATATCCAATATAGATAATATGTGCATTTTTTCTTTATCAGAATAATATTTGTAAATATCTCCATCTATAGTAATACTATTATCGATCACTTCATAAATTAAAAAATGCTCATCAGAAACATTCTTCCATTTTTTGTGTTTTTCCTTTGCAGAAGAAATTGGAATAAAATAATTATAATTATCTATACCAACAATAATTCCAACAAATGGTTTTATACTGTTTCTATACGATGGGTTGTAATAAACTTCTGAATCTACTTTATTTAGATATTCAAGGTAATCGGAGTTTACAGTATAAAATCCATATTTTATAACTTCTACCATTGTTTTCTCCTAAAAAAACAGAGAGGTTTTATCCTCTCTGTTTGCTTTAATGTTTCACCTTTGGGATATAGGTAGTGAGACACCTTCTTTAATGCTCCACCTTTAACGGTAGCGGGACACCATCTTTATCTGATAATAGTATAACATATATTTATAGTAATGTCAAATCAGTAAATTTCCTAATTGCTACTCTTTTATCATTTACATTATACCCTTTTTCTTTCAAAATTCACTCCTTTCTGCATTCCTATAATTTTATTCAATTTTTTATAATTAATTTACTTATAATATTTACCTATGGTGTCTTTTATTTCTTCTTCAATTTCTTTTAAAAAATTCTCTTTATCTTCCTTACCCTTTGCTATATCACTTAATCTCATTTCCCATTTTGCTGTTGTCTTTGGAGATTTAAACTCATCTATTACTATAGTCACTAGGTTTAATCCTTTTCTAGTTGATATTAAGTTTTTCTTTTCTCTTTTTATATAACCTTTGTATATCAAATTTTCTATTATTCCCGCTCTTGTAGCAGGAGTACCAAGTCCTTTTCTCTCAACTTCAACATCCTTAACTAATTCATCATTCCCAGCTATTTCCATTGCTTTTAAGAGTGTGTCTTCAGTGAAGTGTTTAGGTGGATTTGTATACTTCTCTTTTATATCTTTATTTTCAATATATAAAAAATCTCCTATTTTTACATCAGGAAGTTGTATATCTTCTTTCTTCTTTGATTTATATTCTTCTAAATATTTTGTAAATCCTTCTTCAGCAATTATTTTATAAGTGTTTATAAATTCAAACCCGTCAAATTCAGCCACTATCTTTGTTGTATTTTCTACAAGAGGATATCCAAAACTTGCATAGAGTTTATTTGTTATAAGTCTATATACTTTGGCTTCACTTTCCGGGAGATTTGAAATATCCTTATTTAATGAACTTATCGTTGGAATTATTGCATGATGATCTGTAACTTTTTCAGAATTAAAAACTACCTTAATTCTTTCTGTGTCAAAATCATTTTTCCCTATAATATTATTTACAGTGCTTTCTATCATGTCTACTGTCAAATATCTTGAATCTGTTCGTGGATAGGTAATATACTTCTTTTCATACAGGCTTTGGGCATAATCTAGGGTTTGTTTTGCACTGTATCCAAAATACTTATTACATTCTCTTTGAAGTGTTGTTAGATCAAAGGGCAGATTAGGCTTTGTAATCTTTTCTTTTTTAATTACATCGGTTATTTCAATTTTTTCTCCGATTAAATTTTTAAGCTGCTCTGCCACTATCTTGTCATCAATTCTATCTGTCGACAGTGTAAATCCATTCATAGAAATCTCCACTGTATAATATTTTTCTTTTTTAAAACTATTTATCTCATCATCTCTATTCACAATCATTGATAAAGTTGGTGTTTGTACTCTGCCTACACTATAATTTTCATTATATAGACAGGAGTAAAGTCTACTTATGTTCATTCCAACAAGCCAATCAGCTATGGCACGAGCCTTAGCTGAATCAAAAAGATTATCATAATTACTTCCATCTTTTAAGTTGCTAAATCCTTCTTTTATGGAAGAGTCTTCCATTGAGGAAATCCAAAGACGTTTCATTTTCTTCTTACAATTTGCCATCATATATACAAGTCTAAAGATAGCTTCTCCTTCTCTACCAGCATCACAAGCATTAATAATGGTGTCAACTTCATTACTATTCATTAGTCTTTTAAGAATATTAAACTGTTTTTTAGTTGTCTTCGTTACCTCATACTTGTATTCTTTTGGGATAATAGGTAAATCTTCAATTCTCCACTTCTTATATCTTTCATCATACACATCAGGATTTGCCATTTGTACTAAATGCCCAACACACCATGAAACAATGTATCCATTCCCCTCATAATATCCATTATTTCTATTTTTTGCTCCTATAACTTTTGCTATTGATGCTGCAACACTTGGTTTTTCTGCGATTACTAATTTCATTTTTCCTCCTCTAGTTTTTTAATAATGTTGCCCTTAATCTACTGCTTAAATCATTGAAAAGATTAAAATTCATCTTCATCTGGAATAACTTCTGTATCTTCCTTATCTTCAAGATTATAATCCTCCCCTTCAGATTCATAATCATCTTCTAATTCATTATAATCTTGCTCATCTTCAAAACTTGCCTCTTCATTTTTCTTATAGATTTTGAAGTAATATCCTGCACCCATTACACCAACAATAATTAAACCCATAAATAAATAGAGTCCTATCCCTGATTTCTTTTCTTCCTTCTCCTCTTTCTTCGGTTTTTCCTCCACCGGTTCTTCTTTTTTTACTACTTCTTCTTTTGGCTTTGCTTCACTTTCTCCTTCAATCATATTAAGTAGGTCTTGCTCTCCTACTTCTGTCAATAGCCTTACATTATCTTGGTTTGATGAGTGATCCACTATTAGGTGCATAGTTTTTCCACTTTTAGTTTGAAATG
>CAJUSY010000003.1 GCA_910589545.1 Peptoniphilaceae bacterium | reverse complement strand
CAATCGAAGAAGGATTAAGATTTGCCATCAGAGAAGGCGGAAGAACAGTAGGAGCAGGCGTTGTTTCTAAAATTATAGAATAATTTAATATACTAAGACTATTTAGCTCTCACTTAGGTGAGGGCTTTTTTTTTGAAAGATTTTTGAGAATATATATAAAAATAAATTAATATTCTTTAAATAATAGATTAAAAAATAAAAAAAAGGGTATGAAGTAGATAAGAATGATATGAGAGGAGACTTAAAAATGAAAAAATTTTTTTTAGTAATTACACTAGCATGTGTGATGGTTATTTGCTCAATTAATGCAAACGTTTCATCTGCAGTTAGTTCGGCAAGCTATTATGAATTAGAAAAGGTTGAAAAAAGTGAATATGGTGAGAATTTTACTTTTGAAAGAGGAAAATCTCCTGTACATTTGAATTACGAAGATGTGTACAATGATGGACATAGTGGACAGTTATACAGAAGAAGATTAATAACGATAGATGTGACAAATAATACAGAGACTTGGTATTATTCAGGGGAAATTATCAAATAATATTTTTGAATTTAAGGAAAGGAGACAATATGTTTGAACTGAAAAAACTTTACAAGTCGTTAATTTTTCCTGTTGTAGTTATTATTTTTGGTGTGTATTCTTTTGTAACATTAAACAGCATAAAATATGAATATACTAATCAAGATTATGCTTATTTTATGGAAACTAGAAATAATTTTGAAAATACAATGATGGAGTCTTTTGTATTCTCAAAATCAACTGAAAACAAAGAGGAACAGCAGAAATATTTGGATTTTAGCAAGATGAATTTTAATTCCTTGCAGTACATAAAACCTTTGGAATACGATTTGAGTATGTTGATGGAAGAGACAAAAACTGCAAAGTATTCTTCAAAGACAGAGCATAATTTCTACAATGAATTATTGAGCCAATATGATGAGATAAAATCATTCAAACGACAAAACGACTTAAATAAGTTGGAGGATACAATGTTCAGAGAATTGGATCCTTATTTTAATTTGATTCGTGATGAAATTAACAGATATGGATTCTACACTACATCCAATAATTTTAGTTTTTTCAAATCTTTTGGTTTCCTAATGGAAAATGTCATGAATGATATTTTCTTGTGTGTGGTTTTTCTTATAGCTGTATTTGCTAATGAGATGAATTTCAAAAATCTAAAATTAGACACTATTTCTGTTAGTTCCAAAAAATTAGTGTATGCAAGGCTTGTAAAGTATGCCGTATTCTTTGCGGTTGTAATCTTATCCATGATTGTTGGCAATATTATTTACTCTGTAATCAATGGATTTCCAATGGGAAGTGCGAACGATATGATATTGAAAACTGTAACAAACCTAAAGACTAATTCACCTATAATGATGAATGTAAACTCAATTGTACTTGCTTTAAAATACATAGGTACAGGGTTTTTAATTTACAGCATTGCGATGATTTTGTATGAGATTTTCAGAAGGTACATGAAACAAAGTCTATCAATTATTGTTGTTTTATCGATTTACTGGATAATTTCTTTGATTTCAAGAAAATATGATCTATCGTTTAGTTTAAATAGTTTTCATAATTTTGGTAATCTTTCAATAGCTGTTCCAATTGTATTAGCGTTATTGATTATATGTTTAGTACTAGTTAACAATAACAGATACAAGTTGATTTATTATAATTTTTCTAAAACATACTCCAAAATCGATATCAAAAATATTTTGCAATTGGATTTTGCCAAAATTATGAGGAACAAATACTATAAGTATTTTGGTGTACTAACTGTAGCGGTAGTTGTGTTGTTTTGTTTTAATACGATAAAAGTCAAAAACATAAAATCAAGGGATGATTTGCAAACTATAGACTTCAGGATTGAAGCTGCAAAGATTAATGTTCACAACAATCCAAAAGACAAAGGAGACAAGAAAACACTAATTAATTTGGAAAATTTCAAAAAATCTTATGTTAATAGAGCGGACAATCCAGCAGAATATTACAGTAATATGCTACTTTACCTGAATATTAAAAGGGGATACGTTGAAGAAGGAATAGATCCCAGTACTTCTCGCTCTAATGAGAACAGGGTGAATTATTTTATTGATAACCACTTAAAGCCCGATTCAAGTTATGAACTTGTTAGTAATGAGATTGAACGAAGTTTATTATCTAATAAAAAACTAAGCTTGTATAAAACAAAACAACATGCTCCTACTGAACAAAAAGGACTTATAGGAAATGTCATATCTATGTATGAAAATGGGATTATTCCAGCCTTTACGTTGATTATTTGCTTGATATTTACTCTTGAGTTTAAAAAGGAAAGGTCCAATGGAACTTTGAAGCTGGCTTTTGTTAATGAATGGAAAAAAGATGTCTGGAAATCAAAGCAGATTAATTCGTTTTTATTATCTGCCGGAATTTATATTGTGATTTTGGCAATGAGTATGATAATTGGATTATTTAACGGAGGACTTGGTGAGAAGTTGTATCCAGTGTTCTGCTACGATTACAGTTATAACGGCGTGGTAGAGGGTGTGTTTAGGGCATCTGGTGGTTTCATTTTGCCAATGATTTTAATAAATATTTTGATAATTTTACTTGTGGTTAGTTTTTCAAATATGATGACTACGTTCATCAAGAATGAAACTGTGAATATAATTGCTACAACTTTCTTGATTGTTTTGGGTATTATTATTAGCTATTTTGGAACTTTGGGCAAGTTTTTCCTATTAAATCCATTTAGTTCTTTGGATAGTTTGATGATTTTGAAAGGCGGATACAATTATTTGAATGAGTTTAGTTTTTCTAATCCGATATTTAATGTGATAATGATTGTATTTTATATTGTAGTGTTTAATTTGATATCAATGAAAAGGATGAAGGGGGATATTAATGCTTGAGATTAAAGGATTGAACAAATCTTACGGTGAAAACGAAGTGTTAAAGGATTTGAATTTGAAATTAGATAAACCTGGTATTTACGCGTTAGTTGGACCAAATGGTATTGGTAAGACTACTCTTATGGATATAATTTCTGATTTGACAAAGTACGATTCAGGTGAGATTAAGGTTAATGATATAGATAATAAAAATCCGGAGATTTTCAAGTATTTATCTTATGCTAGAAGCTTGGATATGCTATATGATAACTTGACAGGGTTGGATCATTTTATCTTTGCAAAAAATACACGCCATGTTTCAGATGAAAAGTTTGAAGAAGTGTTGAATATATTTAATGTTCATAATTTTATGAAGAGGAAAGTTAGCACTTATTCTCTGGGTCAAAAGCAAAAAACTTTGTTGACGTATTTTTTCATGGGGGATTATGATATTTACATTATGGACGAACCTGTAACGGGATTGGATCCTACTAGTGTTATTTTGCTGAGAAATTATCTTCTGAAACTAAAAGATGATGGCAAGATAGTTGTGTTATCATCACATACTTTGTCAGAGGTGGACAAGTTAACAGACGATGTAATGTTTTTGGTGGATAAAAAAATAGCTTTTGAGAATTTGTCTGAGATTTCGAAGGAACAATACAAAGTTGTAACGTCTGATAATGAAAACAAAAAAGTCGTCAACATTGTGGCTAAGAATGATTTGGACGATTCTTTGAAGAAATTTGTGGCTGATGGTTTAATCATCGATTCGATAGAAAAATCAGATTATACTACAGAGGACAGATACATTGAATTGTACACAAAATAATTTGATTTTTTGTCAAATAAATAGTATTGTTGTATAGGTAAGTGGTTTCATTTACCTATATTTTTATGTGAAAAAAGGTGGTTTTTTGGTAAATTATTCGCAGTTGTATTTGACGATTATCAATTTATTTTGTTTGATTTTTGTTGGGTTTTTGCTCAAAAAGTTCAAGATAGTAGATGAAAATACGATGACCGGACTTAACAAGTTGATTTTTAATGTACTTTTTCCGGTTAAGATTATGATGAGTTTTTATAATGTGAATTTCGGAAATGATTTGAGCTTGAAATATTTTGTGTACTTGAATGTTATGTTTTTGTTTCACATTTTTCTAACATTTTATTTTTCGAAAATTACTAACAGAAATAAATCAATCGCTGTTTTGGAAGCTAATGGAATGAGTAGGGGCAATTTTATAATAATGTCGTTTCCTATCTTGAGTGTTTTATTCGGAGATAAGGGAATAGTGATGGCTGGAGCTATCACTGGAATTAGTCAGTTTTTCTATAATTTTTACACGGTTGGCATGTACGAAAGTCTTGTAGGAGAGAATAATTCTAAGAAAACTTTACTGATTAATGTATTAAAGACTCCGTTGATGATAGGACTTTTCGTAGGAATTTTCTTGTATGTAACTAAAATCAACATATTTTTCTTAGAAACTCCTATTAAAAGTTTGGGAGATATTGCGGGAACTTTGGCTTTGGTGACAATGGGATATGGCTTGAATTTTAGAATTGATTTCAAGGAAATTAAATCAATTTTGAAGGTATCTGTGGTTAAGCTTTTGGTTCTTCCATTGACGGGATTATTTATCGGAAAGTTTTTCGCATTATCTGAAATTCAACAAGTAGTGGCTTTGATTTTATTCGGTGCTCCAACTGCTGTGAATACTTATGTTTTTGCAAAGAAATATCACCAAGATGATTCATTGGCAGGTTATTATGTTGTTAGCACTACAATATTATATTTATTCACTTTATTAATTTTGATTAAGCTAATTTAGATTGATTTTTCAATTGTTTGATGAGATAATATAATATGTAAAAAATTGAATAAGGAGGAAAGTTATGGATAAAAAGATTGCAGGTTTAAAATTACCGTATTTTATAATCGCATGCGTAGTAATTATAGTATCTTTTGTATTTGATGTTCTACCAAATGGTATGGTAGGAGCATTTTTGTTTTTGATTGTATTCGGGGAATTATTAAACCTTATCGGAAATCACACACCAATTATTAAAACGTATTTGGGTGGTGGAGCTATTGTATCTATATTTGTTGGTGCGGCTATAACTTATTATAAATGGTTACCAGCTGAATCCATCAAAAGTATAAATACTTTTATGACTAAAGGAGGATTCCTTGATTTCTACATCGCAGCTTTAATTACAGGTTCAATTCTTGGTATGAATAGAAAGTTGCTTATCAAAGCGGCCATTAGATATTTACCATGTATTTTAGGTTCTGTAATTATGGCATTACTTTTAGTAAGTGGTGTAGGGTTGTTGTTAGGAAAGAGTGTAGGTGAGTCAATCGCTTATATCGGTATCCCTATTATGGGCGGAGGAATGGGAGCAGGTGCTGTACCTATTTCAAAAGTTTTTGAATCAGCTTTGAACATTCCTTCAGAAACTATTTTGAGTAAACTTGTTCCAGCAGTTGCTTTGGGTAATGCTACGGCAATTGTTGCCGGTGGTTTATTGAACAGACTAGGAAAATCAAAACCAAGTTTAACTGGTAATGGTCAATTAGTTAGAAGTGATGACGATAGTTTGAAAGCAGAAAAGAAAGAAAACATCATTTTAAATGATGTTAAAGATTATGGCGCTGGTATTGTAATTGCAACAGCATTTTTCACATTTGGTGCTATCTTAGCATTTTTATTTGAAAAAATCGGCATTAAAATCCACTCTTATGCATGGATGATAATTTCTGTAGTTATAGTTAAAGCAGCGGGAATTGTTCCTGAAAAAATTGAACACGTTGCAGAAGGTTGGTACAATTTCGTAGCGAAAAACTTCACAGCAGCATTGATGCTTGGAATTGGTATGGCTTACACTAATCTGGGACAAATTTTTGAAGCGTTCACACCAAGTTATGTAATTTTAGTTTTAGCTGTAATAATCGGAGCTATCATTGGCGCTGGTATCGCAGGATATTTCGTAGGATTCTATCCAATAGAAACAGCTCTTACAGCAGGATTATGCATGGCTAACATGGGTGGTACTGGTGATGTTGCTGTTCTTACAGCTGCAGATAGAATGGAACTTATGCCATTTGCGCAAATATCTTCTCGTTTGGGAGGAGCGTTAATAATTTTATTGGCATCTGTTTTAGTTCCAATATTTTTCTAATTTAATTGAGGTATTTTAATTAATACCTCTTTTTTATTGGAATAGTTTGGTTTTAGTGTTAAAATTATATTGTAATAATGTAATTCAACATTTTGTTGAAAGTTATAGGAAATTTATGAGGTGAAAAAATGAATATTGAAGAAATTAAACAAAAAGCTCTTGAACTCCACGAAAAAAATCAAGGGAAATTGGAAGTAGTATCTAAAGTTAAAGTTAATGACGCTATGGATTTGGCGTTGGCTTATACTCCAGGTGTTGCTGAACCTTGTAAGAAAATTCACGGAGACAATGAACTTGCATATAAATACACAAATAAAGGAAATATGGTTGCTGTAGTAACTGATGGTTCTGCAGTTTTAGGTTTGGGAAACATTGGTGGAATTGCTGGTATGCCAGTTATGGAAGGTAAATCAGTATTATTTAAAGAATTCGGTAATGTAGATGCATTCCCAATTTGCTTAAATACACAAGACACAGAAGAAATTATTAGAACTGTTAAAGCAATTTCTCCTTCATTTGGTGGTATTAATCTTGAAGATATTGCGGCTCCAAGATGTTTTGAAATCGAAAAAAGATTAATCGAAGAATTGGATATACCAGTATTCCACGATGACCAACACGGTACTGCTGTTATAGTATTGGCTGCTGTTATTAATGCGTTGAGAATCGTTAAAAAAGACATTTCAGATGTTAAAATCGTAATCAGTGGTGCAGGTGCAGCAGGTATCGCGATTTCTAATTTGTTGACATTAGCAGGTGCTAAGAACAACTTAATATTGAATAGCCGCGGAATCATAGATCCAGATGATGAAAAACTTGACGAAGCTAGAAAAGAAATCGCTAGAACAACTAATCCTAATAAAGTTAAAGGAGATTTGAAAACTGCTATGGAAAATGCCGATATTTTCATTGGAGTTTCAGCTCCTGGAATTTTGACGAAAGAAATGGTATCTTCAATGAACCATGATTCAATTGTGTTGGCAATGGCTAATCCTGTTCCAGAAATTTATCCTGATGAAGCAAAAGAAGCTGGTGCAAGAGTAGTTGGAACAGGTAGAAGCGATTATCCTAACCAAGTAAATAACGTATTGGTATTCCCTGGAATATTTAGAGGAGCATTAGATGCAAAGGCAGACAGAATTACTGACGATATGAAATTATCAGCTGCTTATTCTATCGCTCACATGGTTGAAAAACCAGTAGAAGATAGAATTTTACCAGAAGCATTCAACAAAGATGTAGCAAGAAATGTTGCAAACGCAGTTAGAAAAGCTTGGGAAGAAAAGAAAGTTATAAAATAGGAGAAAACCATGATAGATATAGTTGATAGATTTATTGAATATGCAAAAATATACACGACAAGCGATGAATCAAGTGAAACTTGTCCATCAACAGCCAGACAAAAAGATTTGGGAAATCTTTTGGTTAAACAATTAAAAGAAATGGGAATTGATAATGCACATATGGACGAACACGGATATGTGTATGCATCATTAGAATCAAATTTGGATAGAGAATCTAAATCTATCGGATTTATTTCTCACATGGATACTGCTCCGGATATGTCTGGAGAAAATGTAAATCCACAAATCTTAGAATACAGGGGTGGAGATATTAAATTATCAGATACGGTTACAACAACTGTTGAAGATTTTCCTTTCTTAAAAGATTTGGAAGGACAAACTTTAATTCATACAGATGGAACTACACTTTTAGGTGCTGACGATAAATCTGGTATTGCAATTATAATGGATGTGGTTAACAAATTATGCGAAAACAAAGATATTAAACATCCAACAATTAAAATTGGATTTACTCCTGATGAAGAAATCGGCAGAGGAGCTGATTTGTTCGATGTAGAAAAATTCGGAGCTGATTTTGCATATACTTTGGACGGTGGTCCAATTGGCGAGTTGGAATATGAAAATTTCAATGCAGCAGGAGCAACTATAACTATTCACGGAAAAAATGTTCATCCTGGTAGTGCAAAAAACACTATGATTAATTCTCAATTAATCGGAATGGAATTATTCAATGAACTTCCAGTAGCACAAAGACCAGAACATACAGAACATTATGAAGGGTTTTATTTGTTGACATCATTTGAAGGTTCTGTTGAAAACACTGTTATGAAATTCATAATCAGAGATCACGACAAGGAAAAATTTGAAGCGAAGAAAGCTTATTTGGAAAAATTAGTAGAATTCTTGAATGTGAAATACAACAACGCTATAGAATTGAACATGAAAGATAGCTACTACAATATGAAAGAAAAAATAGAACCTGTAATGGAAATTGTGGATTTGGCTTACAAATCAATGGAAGATGTCGGAGTTAAACCATTAGTTCAACCAATCAGAGGTGGTACTGATGGAGCACAATTATCCTACAAAAAACTTCCATGTCCGAACCTTTTCACTGGTGGATATGCATTCCACGGAAAGCACGAACTATTATCCGTAGATCAAATGAAAAAAGCATCGGATTTGGTGTTAAAAATCATAGAAAATTATTCAAAATAATTTTTACAATAGCCTCTAGTAAATCTAGGGGCTATTGTATTGAAAAATATTCCCAATATCATAAAATTTTGCTATAATCTAATCAGGAGGGAAATATGAAAAACGATGTTTTAATTGACGATCAAAAGAAAAAATCTCTTACAGTGACCAATCTAATTTGGATGGGATTCACAGTTGTATGGGGTTTTGGAAATGTTGTTAATAACTATGCTAACCAAGGCTTGACAGTTATTACAAGTTGGATATTCATAATGGCTTTGTATTTTATTCCTTATTCATTGATGGTTGGAGAACTTGGTTCAACTTTCAAAGAAGGACAATCAGGACTTAGCTATTGGATAAAACAAACAATGGGACCATTACTGGCTTATTTGTCCGGCTGGACTTATTGGGTAGTACATATCCCATATTTAGCACAAAAACCACAAAACTTAATGGTTGCAGGTTCATGGGCGGTTTTTAGAAATCCTAAAATGGTAAAATCTTTAAATCCAATTGTACTACAAGCATTAGTACTAATAATATTTTTATTATTTGTGCTTTTAGCTGCAAATGGTATTAAATCTATAAAAGTTTTAGGTTCAATTGCCGGTACTGCAAGTTTTGTGATGGGTATTTTATTTATTTTATTAATGTTGGCAGCTCCTGCATTAAGAGGAGTAGAAGTTGCATCTCCAAATATGACGAGCATCAAAACTTATCTGCCTAATTTTAATTTGCATTATTTGACGACAATTTCCATGTTAGTGTTTGCCGTAGGTGGTTGTGAAAAAATCTCACCTTATGTAAATGATACACAAGATGCAGGTAAAAACTTCCCAAAAGCTATGTTAATTATGGCTTTGATGGTAACTGTATCTGCGATTTTGGGTTCAGTTGCAATGGGTATGATGTTCGATACAACAAATGTTGCAAACGACTTAAAAATGAATGGCGCTTATTATGCATTTGAAAAATTGGGACAATATTATGGAATAGGTTCATCACTTGTTATTATTTATGCGTTGTCAAATTTTGCTGGACAAGCTGCAGCTTTGGTTATGAGTATTGATGCACCACTTAAACTTTTATTGAGTGAAGCAGATGCAAAATACGTTCCAAATTTCTTGAGAAAAATCAACGACAAGAAAGTTCCTGTTGGTGGATATAAACTAACTACAATTTTAGTTAGTATTTTGATAATTATTCCAGCTTTGGGAATTGGAAACTCAAATGAATTGTACAACTGGTTGTTGGATTTGAACTCTATAGTAATGCCAATGCGTTATATGTGGGTATTTGCAGCATATTTTGCATTAAAACACTATCTAAATGAAAAACAAGGTGTAGAATACAAATTCACAAAATCAAAATCATTCGGTAAATTTATCGCTGGTTGGTGTTTTGTATTTACAGCATTTGCATGTATATTAGGTATGATTCCAAAAGAAGGGGAACCATTCTCAAGTCAATGGAATTTCAAATTGATGCTTAACATTTTGACTCCAGTCGTATTATTGGGATTGGGTTTAATATTGCCATCAATTGCTAAAAAAGAACAAGCTAAAAATATTTAAAAATATTTTTATAATCTAACTAGAAATAGCTTCATTTAAAATTTTAAATGAGGCTTTTTTTATTGTTGATTTATCTTAGATTTTCTCAATTGAAATTGACAAATTACATATGATATAATTAATTGTTAGAAGTAGATTAAATGTTTAAATTTAAAGATTTTAGACTAATAAATATAAAAATAAAAATAGGAGAAAAAATTGAAAATTGTTACGGTAGTTGGTGCTAGGCCACAATTTATAAAAGCGGCCATGGTATCAAAAGAGTTAAGAAAAAATTATGATGAAGTAATGATACATACTGGTCAACATTTTGACTATAATATGTCCGAAGTTTTCTTTGAAGAAATGAATATTCCTTATCCAGATTATAATCTTGGAATTTCTGGGGGAACCCACGGCGAAATGACTGGTAAAATGTTAATTGAAATCGAAAAAATATTGATTAAAGAACAACCAGACATGGTTTTATTATACGGAGATACGAATTCCACATTGGCAGGAGCATTGTCAGCTGTGAAGCTTCATATTCCTATTTGCCATGTTGAGGCTGGTAATAGATTGGGTACACTTGATAATCCAGAAGAAGTGAACAGAATTATGACTGATCATAGTTCTAAAGTTTTATGCTGTTGTACTGAATCTGCGATGGAATTTTTGAGAAAAGAAGGATTAGAAGATCGAGCAACTTTAGTTGGAGATCCAATGTATGATGCTTTCTTGGAATATTCTAATCAAGTTGGCGATGAAATTCCTGAAAAAATGATTGATTTGGATGGAGAAGAAGTAAATCTTCCAGAAAGTTTTTACTACTTAACTTGTCATAGAGCAGAAAATACCGCATCTATAGAGCCTTTGTCAGAAATACTTTCTGCCATGGAAGATTTGGATGCAAAATGCATTTATCCAGTTCATCCCAGAAATCAAAAAATGGTTCGAGAGCTTTCAGATAAAAACAATTATACAAATATTATTTTCTGCAAACCTGTTGGATATATGATGAGTGTTTACTTGGTTAATCATGCCAAGAAAATCGTAACTGACTCTGGTGGATTGCAAAGAGAAGCTTACTTTGCGAGAAAACAGTGTGTGACCATTTTTGATCATGTTGTGTGGCCAGAAACTATGACTGAAAAGAGAAATCAATTATCAAAACCTAAAAAAGATGAGATTTTAAGATTGCTGAATGAAAAGGTTGATTTCGAAAACTACGATTATCCTTTTGGAGATGGTCATTCAAGCAGAAAGATTATTGAATGTATCAAAAAATACTTGAATAAATCAGAGGGATTTTAATGAATATTTTATATATAAACCATTATGCAGGATATCCTGAGATGGGTATGGAATTTAGAACATATTATTTGGCTAATGAATGGGTAAAAATGGGTCATAATGTGACTATAATAGCAGGAGATTATTCTCATTTGAGAAGAAAAAATCCTGAAGTTTCAGAAGATTTTCAAACGCAAATCATTGATGGGATTAAATACATGTGGATCAAAACTGGAGAATATGATGGCAATGGTGTAAAAAGAGCAATGAGTATGTTCAGATTTGTATCTACACTTAGAAAACACGCAAAGGAAATTGTTGAAAATGAAAATCCTGATGTAGTAATTACCTCTTCTACTTATCCTTTGGATACTTTTGCAGGTCAAAAGATGAAAAAAATCAAAAAAGATATCAAATTGGTTCATGAGATTCACGATATGTGGCCAATTACATTGATTGAGGTTGGGAATATGTCAAAGTACCATCCTTTTGTAGTGATGATGCAAATAGGAGAAAATTCTTTTTGCAAAAACTCAGATTATGTGTGTTCATTGCTTCCAGCTGCAAAAAATTATTTGATTAAACATGGAATGAAAGCTGAAAAATTCTTCCACGTTCCGAATGGGATTGTGGAATCTGAATGGGAAGATTACGATAAAATTCCAGATGATTATGTGAAGATTTTCGATAGAATTCATAGCCAAGGTAAGAAGGTTATATGCTTTTTTGGAAGTCACACCAAATCCTATTGCCTAGATAACTTGGCAAAGGCTGCTATTGACAATGATGATGTCGCGGCTGTGTTTATTGGTGGTGGAATCTACAAGGATGAATTGGTCGAAAAGTATGCAAAATACGAGGATAGCATTTATTTTCTAGATTCAATATCCAAGACATCAATTCCAGATTTGTTTAATTACATTGATGCAACTTATGTCGCTGCAATGGATAATGATATGTTCAGGTACGGAGTATGCATGAATAAATTATTTGATTCAATGATGGGAGCAAAACCTATAATTTACGCAATTAACGCACCTAATAATTATATTGTAGATTATAATTGTGGTATAAATGTAGAATCAGAAAACTTAGAAGATTTGAAAAAGAGAATAGAAAAGTTTGTGAATTTAGATGAAGAAACATTAAACCAAATGGGCAAAAACGGTAGAAAAGCAATTGAAGAGAACTTCACTTATCACAAATTAGCAGAAAAGTTTTTAAAAGGGCTGGAAAATTAAATCTTAGTCGGTTGTCAAAAGATAACCGGCTATTTTTGTGATATAATATAGACTGATTAAAATCAAGGAGTGGTTATGTTTACATTAAGAGATTACAAAAGTCCAGAAACATTGGATGAAGCTTATGAACTATTGATGAAATCAAAAATGAATAAGATTTTGGGTGGATGTCATTTTCTTAAAGCTGGATGTCGCGCATACAATGTTGGGATTGATTTGTCAAAATTAGATTTAAATTACATAAAAGTTGAAGATAGTGAAATAAAAATCGGAGCTACTATTACATACAGAGATTTGGAATACAATGATTATTTGCAAAATTTTTGCGATGGTATTATTCCAAAGGCTTTGAAAAGAATTGTGTCAACCCAACTTAGAAACACGGCACAAGTTGGAGCGAGTGTGTTTTCAAAATATGCTTTTTCCGATTTCTTGCCTGTATTGTTATTATTAGATGCAAAAGTAAACTTGTATAATAATGGGGTTATGAGTATTGAAGAATTTATTAATTCTGATATCAAAAAAGATATTTTGGTCGAAATAATAATTCCAAACAAAGATATACACTGTACTCAAATCGTACAAAGACTTTGCTGCAAGGATTTTCCGATTGCTATTGTAAGTGTAAGTAAAATCGATGGAGAATACAAGGTAGTGTTTGGGGCAAGACCGCAAAAAACAATGATTATGAGAGATGTTTCTGATGAGATTAATACTAATGGTTTTGATAGAGAGAAGACATTGGAATTAATCGATGAATATATAGGGTCAAATAATAAAGCGAAGAAAAAATACAGAAAGCTTTTATTTGTAGGGCTATTGGAAAAAGCGTTAGGTGAGTTTTAATGATTATAGAATTAAATGTTAATAATAAAAATCACATAGCTAGTGTTGATTGCGATACTACTTTATACAATGTGCTTCGCGATTTGGGTTATAAATCGGTGAAGTGTGGTTGTACGACATCAAATTGTGGTCTTTGTACTGTGTGGATGGACGATGTTCCAGTACTTTCTTGTTCTGTTTTGGCATTAAGATGTGAAGGTAAAAAGATTACAACACTAGAAGGAATATCTGAAAGTCAGAAAAAATTTGGAGAACTTTTGACTGAAGAAGGTGGGGAACAATGCGGTTTTTGTTCACCAGGGTTCATTATGAATGTTTTGAGTTTGAAGAAAACTATCAAAAATCCTACAGATGAAGAAATCGAAGATTATTTGATGGGTAATTTATGCAGATGTACAGGTTATGCTTCTCAAATGAGAGCTATTAAGAAATATTTGGAGATTGATGATGAAGATAAATAAAGATTTCAAAAAAATAGATTCAAGCTCATTAGTTACTGGAAAACCTGTCTATACAGAGGATTTGAAAGATCCTAATGCGCTGATAATTAAGCTGATGAGAAGTCCGTATGCAAGATGCGAAATATTAGAAATAGACAAATCAAGAGCAGAAGCGATGGATGGAATTGTCGCAGTGTACACTTATGAAGATGTTTTCGACAATAAATTCACTTTGGCAGGACAATCTTATCCAGAACCAAGTCCATACGATATGTCGATTTTGTCAAAAGAAATTAGATATATGAGAGAGCCTGTAGCAATCGTAGTTGGAATTAACGAAAAAGTGTGTAATCAGGCTATGAAGAGAATTAAAATCAAGTACGATGTTAAAGAACCATTACTTGATTACACAAAAGCTATCGACAACGAAATTGTTGTACATGAAGAAGATGTATTTTTTAATGGACCAACGAAAGTTTTTGGTTATGACACGAAAAGAAATCTAGTTGGTGAAAAGAAAGAATCTTGGGGCGAAGATGTAGACAAGGTAATGAGTGAATGTGATGTCGTATTAGAAGATACTTTTACAACAAAAGCACAAGCTCATTGTATGATGGAAACATACAGATCTTATTGTTACATGGATCAATTCGATAGATTGTGTTGCATTTCATCTACACAAGTTCCATTTCACATCAAAAGACAATTATCCGTTGCTTTGGGAATAAGTGATTCAAGAATAAGAATTATAAAACCAAGAGTAGGTGGGGGATTCGGTGGAAAACAAACAAGTGTCACAGAAATTTATCCAGGATTTGTAACTTTAAAAACAGGAAAGCCATCAATTCTTGTATTTGACAGAGAAGAAACTTTTGAAGCTTCAAACTCACGCCACCAAATGAAAGTTAAAGTTAAAATAGGTGCCAAAAAAGACGGGACGATTGAAGCGTGTGACATTTATGCGTTATCCGATCAAGGAGCTTATGGGTATCACGCATTTACCACTTTGAACTTGGTTGGAAACAAAACACTTCCATTGTACAGTAGAATGAGGGCTGCTAGATTTTTCGGACAAGTTGTCTATACAAATAAACTTCCTGGTGGAGCTTTTCGTGGTTACGGTGCAGTTCAAGGTACATTTGCATTAGAATCTATGGTAAACAAATTAGCCAAAGAATTAAATATGGATCCAGTTGAACTAAGACTTAAAAACACTGTTATGGAAGGTGAAAAGACTCTTGCCTATGGAATTGATGTAAAAAGCTGTAAACTAAACGAGTGTATCAAAAAAGGTAGGGAAATGATTGAATGGGATAAATATTATCCTTTCAAAGAAGAAAAAGATAAAATAATTTCTGTTGGAATGGCTATTGCACAACAAGGAAGTGGAATTCAAAACGTTGATACTTCAACAGTTGAAGTTAGATTAAATGAACAAGGTGATTATACATTGTTGATGAGCCCTACAGATGTTGGACAAGGGACTGATTCAATCATGGTGAATTTGGCAAATGAAGTGTTGCAATGCGGAATGGACAATATTATTCCAATAATTGCAGACACCGACATAACTCCTTTCGATCCAGGAAGTTACGCATCAAGTGGTGTGTATATAACTGGTGGAGCAGTTGTACGTGCGTGTGAAAATTTGTTAAACAAAATCAAAAAACGTGTTGCTATGAGATTTGAAACTTCTGTTGAATGGTTAGATATCAGAAATCAAGAAGTTTATTTGAAAGATAAGAAATTAATTTCAATTAGAGATTTGGCTAGGGATTTATCCACAGGTCCAAATGGTATGCAACTTATTGGAATTGGAAACTTTGATTCAAAAACATCACCACCTCCTTACATGGCAGGATTTGCAAAGATTAGTGTTGACAAATTAACAGGAGAGATAAAAGTAGAAGATTATGTAGCGGTTGTAGACTGTGGTACTGTTATGAACACAAAATTAGCGACAGTTCAAGTTGAAGGCGGAATTGGTCAATCTATAGGATATGCTTTGTATGAAGATTCATTGTGGGATGATGAAGGAAGATTAAAAGAACATTCATTTATTTCGTATAATTTGCCTTCTAGAAAAGACATCGGAAATATCCATGTTGATTTTTGTGAAAGTTATGAGCCTACAGGTCCATTTGGAGCAAAATCAATCGGAGAGATAGTCTCAAACACACCAGCCCCAGCGATTAATGGAGCTATATTAAATGCTTTAGGATGTACTTTTGATACTCTTCCAATAAAAGCTGAAGATGTTTTATTAAAAATGCATGAATAGAATTTAGGTCAGAGGTTAATAGCCTCTGATTTTTTTTGAGAAAATATTACAAAAATTAAATAATTTATATATATAATTCGATAATAAAAAATTAATAATATTTTCACAAAATATCAAACGATTTTCATTAGTTGTATTAGCGATATGTATTTTTGCGGTACGATAATTTTATCAAAAAAAATCGTAATAAATTTCAAAATTACTTAATAATGTCCATAGTGAATTAAATAAAATTTACAAAAGTTAAAATTTAATTTGAAAATTGTGCTCAATATACTATAATATATAACTATAAAATAAAAAAGGGGTGTTTACATGAAATTTGTAGCATTAGCAGTTACTTTAGTATTGTTTGCTTTATTGATGTTCATGTCTAAAAAGAAAATGAACTTCGGTACTAGAACTATTGTGGCTGCAATTCTAGGTATTATAGTAGGATTTATTTTCAAAGGAAACACAGAATATGTAAAAGTATTCGGATCTATCTATGCTAATTTATTATTTGCAATAGTAATTCCATTATTATTTACATCAATTGTTAGTACCGTAGTTTCTTTGGAAAGTATTGAAAAAATGAAGAAAATCGGATCAAAGACAATTGGTATTTTAAGTTTGCACAATATCTTAGGTTCACTTGTGGGTTTGATTTTAGGTGTAGCATTTAAAATTGGACAAGGAAGTTCATTAACTGTAGCTGCAGGTGCGAAAGCCAAGGAAGTTCCAACTTTTGCAGAAACTTTTGTAAATTTCTTCCCAGATAATGTTTTGGGAAATGCAGCAGAAGCAAAAGTCGTTCCTATAATTATTTTCTCTGTCCTTTTAGGATTAGCGATTTTACAATTAGAAGAAAGAGGAGAAGGAGAAAGAGCAAAACCATTTTTAAGTTTTATCGAATCAGCTGCAGCAGTTATTTTTAGATTTACAGGAATGATCATAGACTTCACTCCATATGCTGTATTAGCTTTAATGGCAAACGCTGTTAGTAGAACAGATATGGCTAGCATGATGCCGTTGATTGTTGTGTTAATATTGACTTATGTTGCATCAATCTTCCACTCATATATTACAACTGGAGCTCTTTTAGCTATTTTTGCAAAAGTAAATCCTATCAAATTTTTCAAAAAATTCTGGCCAGTTCAATTGATTGCATTCTCTACACAATCTTCTGTAGGATGTATTCCAGCAAATACTGATAACTTAAAAGATAAATTAGGTGTTTCTGAAAAGATAGCAACATTTGTTGCATCAACCGGTTCAACTGTTGGTATGCCAGGCTGTGCAGGATTTTGGCCTGTGTTATCTGCGATTTTGACAATTAATGTTATGGGAATTCACTACTCATTCGGACAATACGTAATGCTAATATTAGTAGCGTTGGCAGTATCATTGGGTACAGTCGGAGTTCCAGGAACTGCAACAATTACTACTACAGCAGTATTCGCAGCAATGGGTCTTCCTGTTGAAATGGTTGTATTAATGAGTCCTATTTCAATGCTTGCAGATATGGGTAGAACTGCTACAAATGTTACTGCAGCAGGATCTTCTGCAGTTATAGTTGCAGCAAGCGAAGGCGAATTAGACAGAGAAGTTTTTAATTCATAAAATTTCATATTGAAACTTGAGTCACGATAATTAATTAACTTCCTTTACACATTTACTAATTAGTATTATAATCATTATAGTAAATTTAGAAAGGGAATCGTGAATATGACAGAAAAAGCAAAATCTTTTTTTGAGTGGTTATTTGTAATAGGAATTGCCATTGTATTGGCATTACTGCTTAGAAATTTTGTTATTAGTACAACTCATGTTGAAGGAAATAGCATGAATCCTACAATTGAAAACGGAGATAGAATTTTCGTAAATAGGATGGGGATTTTTAAGAACAAATTAAAACGTGGTAATATTATAGAACTTCATGCACCGGATAAAACTGGTAGAGACTACATCAAAAGAATTGTAGCATTACCAGGTGACACTGTTGAATTAAAAAACAATAAAGTTTATGTTAATGATGAACAATTAATTGAAGATTATACAAGTAGTCCAACAACTCTTGTTTCCGGAAATAAAACAAAATGGGAACTAGGAGAAGATGAGTATTTTGTATTGGGGGATAACAGACTCCCTCGAGAATCAAACGATAGCAGAATATTCGGACCGATAAAGAAAAAAGCGATAGTTGGTAGAGCTTTTTTGAGATATTTTCCATTTAATAAATTCGGTGTATTATAAGAAAAACTAATCTTGGATTTTCCAAGATTAGTTTTTTTAATTGGTATTAGTTTGCGCCTTGTTGAATAGTTCCACTTCTATAAGCTTCTATTAAACTTTCCAAATCTTCGATTAATTCTAAAATTTCTTCACCTTCGTCTGTATCTTTTATTAGCATTCTCTTCGGAAATTTTTCTGTAATCGTAACTTCTGGAGTGTATGCTCCATGAACTGATTCCATCACTTTGAAATTCTTGTGTTTTGCTATTGCTAAATGGTGAGAATTAAATGTCAATGTGTATCCGGCAATACCTGTTTTCTTTTGGTAAGCTTCTGAAATCCCACCATCTATTACATAAGTTTTTCCATTAGCTGATACTGGTTTTTCTCCATTGATGCTTTTAACGGGAACGTGTCCGTTAATTATGTGAGATATTTCAGGATTCATATTGAATTCTTCAAATATTTTGTCGGCATATTTTTCCATCTTACTTAAATTAAAATAAGGATTACTTACTTCCTTTCTAACATCTTTGTCAGTAATGAAGAAGTTTTCAAATGTTGATATTTTACTTTTTCCAAACATAGGGGATTTTGGGCCACACCACATATACCAGAAAAAGTCCAGCGCTGTTTGTCTGTCTGGGTCATTATCATCCATGTTTTTCGCTGAATTTATAATTCCTTCAAAGAAATCCAAAAGAGATTTACCACTATAGGTATTGGATTGATATATGAATTCTTCGAAACTACCGTCCTTATTCATAGGGATACATCCATGGAAAAGCAAATTGCTATTTGCGATTTTGTACACTGAACCATATGAGAACAAAAAGTCCATGTGCTCTTTTAATCTGTGACTTGTTCTGAATGATTTTGAAATGCATTCGATAACTTCTTGTTCACTTGGCGTTAATTCGAGAGGATTTTCAGGATCAATTGTTGGGAATTTAATATCCAAAAGCGCATGTGACTTGCCATTTGCATCTTTGTAAATTCCATTTTTAAAATCAATTCTTTCAAGATATAATCTGTCTAATTGTTCAAATTCTGGATTTCTCTTAAAAAGTTGGTTTTCTAATTTGAATTGAATTACAGAAATTGCCTTGTGCATTCTTGCTGCGTGAAGCAAATCAGTTTCTGAGTGTTTGTTATCATCTAAGATTCTAACTTTGAATCTTTCACATGGATCATCGTAATATGATTCATCTGCCAAAGTCGATAATAATCTCAAATTAATTCCGTAACCATCTTCCAAAGACTGGAAGTTATTGTAACTTATAGCGTTTCTGACGACATTGCAAGCATTAACATAACTTCCAAGATATGCGCCCATCCAAGTAACATCATGGTTTCCGTATTGGATATCAACATCTTTTTTTGAAATCAAAGTATCCATAATAATGTCGGGTCTTTTTCCTCTATCGAAAATATCCCCGACTATGTGTAGCCAGTCAATGTTCAAATCTTGGATTAATTCACATAAAGTTATTATAAAATCTTCACTAACTTCTATTTTTATGATGCTATCTAAAAGTTGATTGAAATATTCTTTTTTATTCAATGATTCGTATTGAATGTTGAGCATTTCATCTATCAAATCTCTGTAGTAAAAAGGAGTTTGATTTCTGACTTTTTGTCGAGAATATTTGCTAGCGACTCTTTTCGCGATTCTTATAAGATAAAAAATCGTATCTCTTATCCATTTTTCTGTAAATTCATCGTTTTCCTTTGTGATATTGATTATTGTTTTAGGATCGTAAATTAAATTGGCCAACTGATTTTTCCTTGATTCCGATAATTTGTCTTTGAATTCAAGGTCAATTTTAATTCTTGTATTACCAGAAGCACTTTTAATAATTCTGTTGAAACTATCGTATTGTCCGTGCAAATCAGATAAGAAGTACTCTGTGCCTTTTGGTAAAACTGACAAAGAAGTCAAACTTATTATTTTGTTGGCTGCTTGTTCAATCGTAGGAAATTCTTTTGCAAGTAATTTCAAGTATTTTAAATTGTTCAATTTTCTACCTCCATAATAATATTATATATGAACTTCGAAAAAAAGAAATAGTTTGCATATTGAAAAATGATTAAAAATTTGATATAATTATAAACGTAAAGATTTGTTATTTATCAAACAAATATTTTTTTACTTATTAATCCTACAAATCTAGTAGGAAATAAAAAAGGAGGCAATATAATGAGTAAAATAGTTTTAATTGGAGCTAACCATGCAGGTACAGCTTGCGCGAACACAATATTGGATAACTACAAAGACGAAGAATTAGTTATTTTTGATCAAAACTCCAATATTTCTTTCTTAGGTTGTGGAATGGCGTTGTGGATTGGAAAGCAAATTAAAGGTCCAGAAAAATTATTTTATTGTAGCAAAGAAGTTTTTGAACAAAAAGGCGCTACAGTTCACATGGAAACAAAAGTAGAAAACATCGACTATGACAAAAAAATTGTTTATGCAAAGGACAAAGATGGTGAAGAAATCCAAGAATCTTACGACAAATTGGTATTAGCTACAGGTTCACAACCTGTTTTGCCAGATATCGAAGGAATGGATTTGGAAAATGTTCAAAAAGTTAAAATTTTCCAAGATGCACAATCAGTAATTGACAAGATTAATCACGAAGATATTAAAAAAGTTGTAGTGGTAGGTGCAGGCTACATAGGAACAGAACTCGCTGAAGCTTTTAAAAGGTTAGGCAAGGAATCAACATTGATAGAACACGGGGATACTGTTTTAAGAGGTTATTATGACGATAAATTCTGTAAAAAAATGGAAGATAACCTAAGAGATCACGGTGTAAATTTAGTATTTAATGAAGAAGTTGTAAAATTAGAAGGAACTGATGGAAAAGTAAATAAGGTAATAACTGATAAAGCAGAATACGATTGCGATATGGTTATTATGTCTATTGGTTTTAAACCAAACAGTTCACTTGCAAAAGATCATTTGAAATTAAACGATAAAAAAGCAATAATCACTGACAAACATCAACAAACTTCTGATGAAAATGTATTTGCAGTTGGAGATTCAACAGTTATTTTCAACAACGCAACAGGAAAATTTGAATACGTTGCATTAGCTACAAACGCTGTTAGAAGTGGTATTGTAGCAGGTCACAATGTTTGTGGAACAAAATTAGAATCAAACGGTGTGCAAGGATCAAACGGAATTAAGATTTATGATTTGTGCATGGTATCAACAGGTTTGACAGTTAGAAATGCTGAAAAATTGGGAATGGAAGTTGAATACACTGATTTCACAGATTTACAAAAACCACCATTTATGGAAGAAAACAACAAAGAAGTTACTATCAGAATTGTTTACGATAAAAACACTCGTGAAATAAAAGGCTGCCAAATAATGAGTGAATATGATATTTCAATGATGATTCACATGTTCAGCTTGGCAATTCAAGAACACGTTACTATCGATAAATTAGCTCTAACAGATATATTCTTCTTGCCACATTACAATCAACCATACAACTATGTAACTATGGCAGCGATTCAAGCTTTATAATCAAAAAAATTAGCGACTACTTTATTAGTAGCCGCTTTTTTATTTAGCCAAGCGCAACATCCAATATCATCATTATTATAAACCCAATTATAATTCCGTAAGTCGCTTGACGTTCGTATCCATTACTATGAGTTTCAGGAATAATTTCATCGCTAATTACAAATAACATTGCACCACCTGCAAAAGCTAAAATAAATCCTAAAATAGGTGAGAACCAAGTTACAAGTCCGTAACCTAAAAACGCACCGATTGGTTCTACTAATCCTGTAAATAATGCAATTAAGAATGCTTTTTTGACTGTGTAATTTTCTCTGACCAATGCTAAAGCAACAGCTAAACCTTCAGGCATATTTTGTAGACCAATTCCTATTGCGATTGGAAGTCCGTTTGCCACTGAATCTCCACCAAAGCCAACTCCTGTTGCCATTCCTTCTGGGAAATTGTGAATTGTAATTGCAATTACAAATAGCCATATTTTTTTCAATGAATTTGAAGGATTACCTTCAACTCTTTTATCCAACAAATGCTCATGTGGAGAGTATTTGTCGATTAAATCCAAAAACACAGCCCCAGCAAAAATACCCAATGAAGTAATTAAAACTCCTCTAAAACCTCCACCGTTTTCTTCGATACTTGGTAAAATCAAAGAGAAACAAGTCGCAGAGAGCATGACTCCTGCAGCTGCCCCTAAGAATACATCTAGCTTACCTTGATTTACGTTTTTAGTGAAAAAAACGGGAATTGCTCCGACTCCAGTTAGAAGTCCAGGAACTATCAACCCTAAAACAGTAATTAAAAATGGGTCAATATTTTTCATCATATAAGTCCCCCTTCAAAAATTTTAAAAATAAAATTTCTATTACTATTTTACTATGAATTCAAGAATTATCAAATATGTTATAATATTAAGAGATTTAAAATATTTTTGAATGGAAAATTTCAAAAAATTACTCGTAGTTTGAAAAATGAAACGAGGTATTTATGCAAGCTATTTACAGAAAATATAGACCAGATACTTTTGATAAAGTTTACGGTCAAAAACATATAACTGATATTTTAAAAAATCAAATCGAAACGAAAAATATTTCTCACGCGTATATTTTTTCTGGTTCAAGAGGAACAGGTAAAACTAGTTGTGCGAAAATCTTTGCAAGAGCTATCAACTGTTTGAATTTACAAGATGGAAATCCTTGCAATAAATGTGAGAATTGTATGAGTTCTTTGGAAGAATCCACATTAGATATCGTAGAAATGGATGCTGCTAGTAACAGAAGAATTGACGATATTAGAGAACTGCGAGATAAAGTGATTTATCCACCTACAAAATTAAAGTACAAAGTTTACATTATAGACGAAGCACACATGATTACTAATGAAGGATTTAACGCTTTACTTAAAATCATGGAAGAGCCACCTAAACATCTGGTGTTTATACTAGCTACGACAGAAATCGATAAAATTCCTCAAACAATTTTATCAAGATGTCAACGCTATGAGTTCAAGATGATTAATGCTAAAGATATTTCAGACAATATCAAATATATTCTTAATGATTTGAACAGAAAAATGGACGATGATGCGATTGAACTTATTGCAAACAAAGCTGATGGTGCAATGAGAGATGCATTATCTATCTTGGATCAAGTTTTAAGCATTGAAAAAGAAAATATAACAAAACAAGATATAAATGATATACTTGGGATTGTCGACAATACAGGAATTTTCAAGCTTGTAAATAGTATCATAAAAAAAGATGCAACAGAAGTTTTGGATAATTTGTACACAGTATCACAAAACAAGCCTGTAGAAAATGTTATGGATGAATTGTTAAATCATTTTAGAAACTTGTTGCTATCAAAAAATGGCCTTGACAAGATCAGACAGAACAACACTCAATACAATGTTGAGTACAATGCGCAATCTGAATTGATTACGAATAGGCAAATAGTCGAAAGTATGTCGATTATAATAGAGCATCAGAAAAAGCTAAAACAAGCTGATAATCAAAAAGCTCTGCTCGAAATCTTAGCGATGAGACTTATAGATTACATTGATTACGACGATTTGATTGCCAGAGTGAATACTTTGGAAGATAAGATAAAAAACATTGAACAAAATGGGATAAAAATCAATTCATCACAAAAATTAGTCGAATTCGATGAAAAAATCGATAAAAACAAAGAAATTTCACAAAAATCTTCAGAAAAAGCAGAAAAATCAGATGAATTATCCAATAAAAATGATATAATAAAGACTGATGAAAAAATCGACGACACAGATGAAGACGAAATTGTCGAAAATGAGGATTCATTTGTAAAACTAAGAGAAGTTTTAAGAGACTTCGACAAAATTCCAAAAGAATTAGCTAATGATATTAAAGCTAGTTTGGATAATGATAAGTTGATTTTGAAAACTAACCAGTTGTACATGTACACTTTGCTTCCTCACAAAAAAGTTATCGAACAATTACTAAAACCGCATTACGATTTCAAGGTTTTAGATTTACAAATTGATGATGAAGCAGAGAAAAAAGAAAACGAAAATGTTAAAAAATTACAAAATTTGTTTGGAAATAATTTCCAAATAATCGAAAAATAGGAGGAATTATGGGAAATAAATTTAGAGGCGGAATGCCTGGTATGGGAAATATGGGTAACATGATGAAACAAATGCAAAAAATGCAAAGACAAATGGAAGAAACTCAAAAAAGATTAGAAGAAACTGAAGTTACTACAACTAGTGGCGGCGGAGCTATTGAAGTTGTAGCAAACGGAAAAAAAGAAATAGTTTCTATTAAAATAGATGAAGATTTGGTAAAAGATGGCGATGTTGAAATGCTTCAAGATATGGTTATGGTAGCTGTTAATGACGCTATCAAAAAAGTATTGGACATGAGTGAGTCTGAACTTGGTAAAATCACTGGAGGAATTAATATTCCAGGATTCTAAATAAGGGGGGATAATTTTGTCACTATACCCTAAAGCAATGGACGAATTGATTAAAAACTTGTCCAATTTGCCAACTATTGGCAGAAAAAGTGCGAAAAGATTAGCTTATAGAATTATAGATATGGATCCTCAGAAAGTCGATGAGCTTGTAGAAAGTATTGTAAATGTGAAGACTAATATTAGACCATGTGCTAATTGTGGAAATCTTACTGATAAAAAATTGTGTGATATTTGTTCCGATCAAAAAAGGGATAACAGTGTCATAACTGTAGTTGAAGATTCAATGAATGTAATATCAATTGAAAAAACTGGCGAATACAATGGGAAATATCACGTATTAGGAGGATTATTATCTCCAAGAGATAATATTGCTCCGCAGGATTTGAATTTGGAAAATTTGTTTTTGAGATGTAAAAAAGATTATGTAAAGGAAGTTATTCTAGCATTATCGCCAACAACCAACGGAGATTTGACAACTAACTTCATAATAGAAGTTCTTAAAAATGAAGAATATAATGTAAAAGTTTCCAGAATTGCGATGGGAGTACCATTGGGAGCTAATTTGGAATATTATGACGAAATGAGCTTGTACAAGGCTATTTTGGATAGAAGAGAAATAAAATAATCATAATCTGCAAATCTTGTAGATTATGATTTCTTACGTTTAAATGTTTGTAATAAAAATGGAATGGAGGAAAATTTAATGGATTCAAATAGAATTAAAGAAGCAATCAAATTTTCGTCTCCGATTATGTTGGGATATATTCCTATAGCAATGGCTTTTGGATTGTTATGCAAAGGTCAAAACATTAGCATGTTGGATTCGACTTTGTTTTCTTTTGTTTTCTTTTCTGGAGCAGCACAATTCATGGCGGTTGAATTATTAGGTGCTGGAGTGGGTATGTTTTCGATTGTGTTATCGGTATTTTTATTAAACTTAAGATTATTCATAATGTCGACATCGCTTGGAATACATACTGAAAAAATAAATCCGAAAGCACTTCCTGTAATTGGATTTATGTTAACAGATGAAGCATTTTCGGTATTGAGTTTTAATAAAGAAAAGCTAAACACAGAATTTGCGTTGACTGTAGAATTAGGACCTTATTTGGCTTGGGGAATATTTACGCCGGTTGGATATTTAATAGGACAATTAATGCCAAAATCAGTCCAAACATCACTTGAAGTTGGACTTACTGCTATGTTTATAGCACTTGTTGTACCGTCGATTAAGAAAAGCTCAAATGGTTTGGTGGTTAGTTTGATTGGTGTAATAACTTATGCAATTATTTTTTATTTGAAATTTATACCATCTGGATGGGATATTATTATAGCGATTTTATTATCATCATTCATAGGATTGAAAGTAATTATGAAAAGAGGTCAAAATGTATAATATAGTTTTAATTTTATTATGTAGCTTAGTTACAGCGGTTCCTAAGATAATACCTCTTAAATATTTAAAAGGAAAACAACTTTCCAGACAAACCGCTGAATTTTTAAACATAATACCATATACATCATTAAGTATTATGGTTATAAGGGGAATTCTAACAGCTTCTAGTGAAATGCTGATCCCTACAATTGTAGCTTCAATTGTAGCTATAGTTATCGCTTATTTGAAAGAAAATGTAGGGCTGACAATTATATTAGCAGTTCTAACAGCATTTGTTTGTTTGAAATTATTCTAAAAAAACACCTTCTGTGTTCAATCATTACACAGAAGGTTTTTTCAATTATTTAACTTTTCTAATATTACAGTATTGTCTTTTGAAGACTGGGAATCCTGAAATTGGATCAAAGATTTCGTTGTCGATTAACATATTAATATTAGCATCTTTCCATTTGTCATCTTGACTGAATGATCCACCGCCGACATTTATTTCTAAATCGTGACGATTTGACATATTATTAGTAACTGCTTGGAGGATTACACTTGCTCTATCATTGTAGACTTCAACTAAATCCATATTTTCAATTCCCAATTCTTTCGCATCATCTTCATTCATTATAACTTGTGGATATTCTTGGTGTTTCAATAATCCATCGATGTTTAAGTGTTGTGTTCTAAATGTAGTATGAATTCTTGCGCCTGTGTTCATAGTAAATGGATATTTGGATATTTTTTCTGATTTTTCGTGCTCATTTTCAAATCCATCGTCATAAACTGGGATAGGTGAGAAACCATACTTTTCTAAAAGTTTTGAATGAATTTCTATTTTGCCAGTTTCTGTATTAAATGAATCGTATTTTTCGTAAGACACTTCAGGTTTTTTATCGAAATAGTATACGCCATTTTCTTTTAATTCATTTAAAATTTCCGGTGTGTGATAAAAAGCTTTATCTAATAATTTATCGAAGTCTTCTGGATAATAATCTCCAAATCCTAGTGCATCTGCTATTTTTTTCAATATAAAAATATTTGGAAGGGAATTACCCAATGGTTCGACCAATTTTTCTTTTATTTCAATGTGTGTTGGATATATTGCGTAGCTGTCTTCTTCGTAATATGTTGTTGCTGGGAGAATTACATCTGCAAAGTATGCATCTTCTGTCATAAATCTGTCGCAAGTTACGAAAAAGTCCAAACTTTGTAATGCTTTTCTGTACAATTCACTGTTAGGATAATTTACAGACATACAAGAACCCAAATTGATTAATCCTTTAATTGGGTAAGGATCAGATTCTAGTATTGCTTGTGGAAGTTTCGTAAATTGTGGCTGACAAATTAATTTATCGAAAAGAGGAAATTCTTTTGAACCGATTTTTTCGATGTTTTTTGCATTGTTCGGTGGATTTTGCACTCTTTTTATTGGTTTATTATTATTTATTAAAAGTCCGCCTTTTACATCTAAGTTTCCCAATAAACTCCACAAAATATACAATGAACGTATCGTTTGAACCCCACAATGTGAATATTCAAGTCCTGTGTAGGATTTAAGTGCGACAGTGTTGTCAAAAAGTAAGTTCGCTAATTCTTTTATCTTATAAACTTCTAATCCAGTGATTTCTGATGTTTTTTTCAAATCAAATTGTGTAAAATATTCTTTGAATTCATCATAGCCGTAAGTGTACTTGTCGATGAAATCTTTGTCAAGTTTATCTTTTAAGTAATTAAGTATTCCAAGAATTAGTACCATATCAGTTCCGCTATTGACGATGTATTTGTAGTCAGCGTATTCTATAATATATGAATTATAATGGTCAACTGCTATGATCTTCATTCCTTCATTTTTTCTTTTGACCATATTATTGTAGAAAAATGGAGGAGAATCTGTCTTGGGATTAGCACCCCACACACAAAGCATTTCTGTGTTTTGTAAATCATAAACTAGATTTGGTGCACTTAATCCAAAAACTGTTTGAGGAGCGAATACACCGAACGATACAAAACACAATGAACCAACAGATCCGTTGTTAGGACTTCCAATAGGTGATAAGAATCCACCATTATCACTGTCAGGCATTTGAATTGAAATAAAATCGTTCGTAGTTGTGTCAAATGCACCTCTACCAAAATGGCTTGCAATTGATTTTGCGCCGTATTGTTCAATTATCTTAGAACACTTTTCCTTGATTAGTTCCATTGCTTCATCCCAAGAAGCTTTTTTGAATTCTAGCGTTCCTTTTTCACCAGTTCTAATCAAAGGGTCTGTTAGTCTGTCCTCAGAGTTTAAGATTTCGTCTGAATACAACCCTCTTAAGCAAAGTGCAGAAGGTTTTTCATCTGATTTTTTGATAGATTTTATCTTTCTACCGTCCATCTCACATTCGACATGGCATTGGCCAGGACAAATCCCACAGATAGTTTTAATTTTTTCCATGTTATCTCCTATTATTATTTAAAATTTTTTATTTCAAAAATATCATACACACATTCTTCGTAGGGATGAATATCTTCGATAATTTGTATACATTTTTTGATATTATATTCTGTCGTTCGAAACTCTACTTTGATTTCGTTAACTTCATTGATGATATTTTTTTCACCACAAAAATTATTTGCAAAACCATTCGGCAGGAAATGACCTTTTACTTTGGATGTTGTATAGCAATAATCGTAATTTCCTATGGTTATAATTTTCTCATCGCCTAGTTTTTTTATTAACAAATTGACATAATTTTCTGGAATGTACACATCTATTTTATATGTTATCATAAAAACTCCTTTAATTCATGTTTATATATTTTTCATTCGGGTATATATATTCTATCAAAGAATTTAACGAAAAGGAGATTATTATGGATTTAAAATTGTATTACAAAGAAACTTGCCCATTTTGCAAGAAAGTTTTAAGATTTATAGAAAAAAAAGGAATTAAGGATGTTGAATTAGTTGACATCAAAGCTGATGAAGCTAACGAAAAATATCTTATAGAAAAAGGTGGACAAGACCAAGTACCTTGTCTTTTCATTGATGGAAAACCAATGTATGAATCAATGGATATTATAAAATTCTTGGACGAAAAATTCCAATAATATTTTAGACAATATGAATTTTGCTCTCACAAAAGTGAGAGCTTTTTTATTTGAGAATATTAGAAATTATTACAATTCGTCATCATTTTAAAAATTTCTTTAATTTATGATAAAATATTTAACGTAATAAAAAATAGCAAATCTTTGGGATAGATTTGCTATTATTAAATAACATTGGCAAGTTCATATTAGGAGGATGAACAACCATTTATTGTTAACTACATATTATCATATATTTGTATATAATAAGTTACAAATTGATTACGATTTAGGAATTGAGGGGAAAATGAAGGTAGGAATTATAGGTGCAGGAGCTAGTGGAGTTTTTGCGGCTTTAATTTTAAAACAAAATTACATAGACACGACTGTTTTCGAGAGAAACTCCATCGCATTAAAGAAGATTTATGCAACAGGTAATGGTAGGTGTAATTTTACTAATAGAAATGTATCTTATAAAAATTATCACGGAGAAAACCCGAAGTTTACAATAAGTGCTATTAAAAAATTTGATAATTACGATGTTATAGAATTTTTTAATGATATGGGAATTCCAGAAGTTGAACTTGAAAATGGCAAAATATTTCCGAAAAGCTTACAAGCTTCATCAATTGTAAAACAAATGATGTGTCTCAGTGAGCATTTAGAAGTTGAGTTTATATACGACAGTTTCGTGGATAATGTTAGAAAAACTGGGGATTGTTTTCAAGTTTCCACAAATAATCAAACTTATAAGTTTGATTATTTGATTGTGGCTTGTGGCTCTAAAGCATACAGTAAAAGCGGTTCTGATGGTAATGGATACATTTTGATGAAAAAATTGGGACATAATATCGTGAAAACTCACCCTGGTATTGTTCAATTAAGACTTAATGGGGATAGTTTCAAGAAGATGAGCGGGACTAAATTCAAGGCTAATGCAAAATTAGTTGTGGATGGCAAAGAAGTTTTTGAATTTTATCGCGATGTTTTGTTCACGGATTATGGTATTAGTGGGCCGACTATTCTACAATTATCTGGAGAAGCTATCAGAGCTAAAAACAAGGGACTGGATGTCAAAATAAGGATTGATACTGTGGATTTGGATGAAAATAAATTGTATGAACATTTAATCTACATAATATCTTTAAATTATTATAAGAAAATAAATGAGTTGTTAGTTGGCTTGATTAATGATAATTTAATCGAAGAAGTTTTGAATCAAGCTGGTATTAATGAAGATATTAATGTGAGTGAGTTAAGCAAAGAAGAAATTTATAAACTGGCTCACACATTAAAAAATCTGGAATTTAGTGTTAGTGGATACAAGGATGAAAATTCTGGGCAAATCACTTGCGGAGGTGTGAGTACAGATGAGATTAATCCATCCACTATGGAATCAAAAAAAATAAAAAATCTGTATATTATTGGCGAAATTATGGATGTCGATGGAGATTGTGGAGGATATAATCTTCAATGGGCTTTTTCTTCTGCATATTCTTGTGCGATGTCTATAATTAAAAAGGAGAATTAGATGAATAAAATGCAAAGAAAACTTGTTGACTTGGATAACCACGGTCAAAAAGTTAGGGTAGGTTTAGTTGGTTGCGGTAAAATGGGATCTGGTCTTGTGAGTCAGTTGAGTAGAATCAAAGGTATGAGACCTTCTGTTATTATAGATAGAAATGTCGACAAGTGCGTTACTGCTTTGAGAAAAGCTGGCGTTAAAGATATTGATATTGTTAAGACGACTGATTTGAAGGTGGCTGAAAATGCTGTTAAGAACAATTCATTTGTAGTAAGTGATGATTACACTTTGAGTTACAAACTGGATATGATTGATGGAGTTATTGATGCGACTGGGAATCCGCCATTTGGCACACAACTTGCAGTCGAAAGTATTGAACACGAAAAGCATACAATTTTATTAAATGTAGAATGTGATGCAGTAGTTGGACCAATATTAAATGAAATGGCTAAGAAAAAAGGTGTTGTGTACACAGGATCTGCAGGTGATGAACCGGGTGCAATAATACAATTATCTGATTTTGCACTTGGATTAGGATTTAAACTATTAGCTGTTGGAAAAGGGAAAAATAATCCATTAGATAATTACACAAATGAAGATATTCTTAGAGAAGAAGCTTTATCAAAAGGATTAGTTCCAAAAATGTTGACATCTTTTGTTGATGGAACTAACACAATGATTGAACTTACAGCTGTTGCAAATGCGTTGGGATTTACTCCGGATGTTTTGGGTTGTCATGGAATAACTACAAACATTCACGATATCGCCGATCAGTTCAAATTAAAAGAACAAGGTGGTATTTTGAATAATTACAACATCGTTGATTTTGCATTTGGAGTTGCTCCAGGTGTATTTGCAATTGTAACTCACGACACTAATGAAGTTCACGATTTGATGGAATATTTGTCAATGGGTAAAGGCCCTAACTATACTTTGTATAGACCATATCATTTAACAAGTTTGGAAACTCCACTTACAATTTACGATGCAATCGTAGAAAAAGAGCCAACAATTTATCCAAAATACGGTCAAGTTTCAGATACAATTACAGTTGCAAAACGAGATATCAAAAAAGGTCAAAAGATTGAAGGAATTGGTGGAGGTGACTGTTTCGGAAAGATCACATCACACAAACATCAAATGGAAAATAATTTGTTGCCAATGCCTATTATCACAGAAAAAACTACAGCAAAGGTTGATATACCAAAAGATACATTAATTACTTACGATATGGTTAATTTGGATGAAAATCATATCATCACAAAACTTCGTAAAAGACAAGACGAATTAGGATTGTAAAAATATAAAATAAAATTAGGATCAGCCGATAAAAAGTTTTGAGAAAAACTTAAAATCTAGGCTGATTTTTATTTTGAAAATTAAAATTTATAAATTTTTGACAATGGATTTTAAAAGTGTTAATATCAATTTGTAATGTAATAAATAAACGTTTTTGGGGGTTAATATGGATTACAGATTAGAGTCTGATAGTGTCGGAGAAAAACAAGTTCCAAAAGATGCTTACTATGGCGTACAATCTCTGAGAGGGATGGAGAATTTCCCTATAACAGGAAGAACTTTACACGAAGAATTGATTTACGGATTGACAATTGTTAAAAAAGCTTGTGCGATTGCAAACCACAGAGCAGGAATTATGAGAGAAGATGTCAAAAACGCAATCGTTTACGCATGCGACAAAATTCTTGAAGGAGAATATCACGATCAATTTTTAACTGACCCTATTCAAGGTGGAGCAGGTACTACTGCTAATATGAATGCAAACGAAGTTATCGCAAATATCGCCAACGAAAAACTAGGAGGGGGATTGGGTACTTATGAATATGTTCATCCAAATGACCATGTAAACATGAGCCAATCGACAAACGATGTTTTTCCAACTGCAGGCAAAATTGCAACTTTAAGATTATTAGTAAAAGCTTTAAATGAATTAAAACAATTGGAAATCTCTTTGCTTAATAAATCTGTAGAATTTGATGACGTGCTTAAAATGGGACGTACTCAACTTCAAGATGCAGTTCCAATTAGGTTGGGACAAGAATTCCACGCATACTATTCAGTAATTAAAAGAGATATCAAAAGAATTAGAAGATCTTCTGATCAAATTGAATCTATAAATATGGGAGCTACTGCTATTGGTACAGGTGTTAATGTAGATAAAGTTTACTTTACCAACATTGTTCCAATTTTAGCTGAACTAACAGGATTTGATTTACACCAAGCAGAAGATTTAATAGATGGAACTAATAATTTAGATGGACTTGTAGAAATATCATCAGCAGTAAAATCAACTGCAGTAAGTTTGTCTAAAATGGCAAGTGATTTGAGATTAATGAGTTCAGGACCAAAAACTATGGTTGGTGATATTGAGCTTCCACCTAGACAAAATGGTTCATCAATAATGCCAGGAAAAGTTAATCCTGTAATTCCAGAAGTTGTAAACCAAATTGTATTTAGGATTATTGGAAATGATAATACAGTTACAATGTGTGCTGAACACGGACAATTAGAACTTAATGCGTTTGAACCAGTGTTATTTGATAGTTTATTTGAATCAATATCTATATTAACTAACGCGGTGAAAACTTTCAGAGAAAATTGTATACTTGGAATTAAACCAAACAGACAAAAACTGTCAAATGACGTAGAAAAATCCGTTGGAATTGTAACAGCATTAGTTCCTCATATCGGATATAAAAAGTCCGCCGAAATTGCTAAGCGTGCTTTGAGTACGGGAATTACAGTTAGAAATATCGTATTGGATGAAAAAATCCTAACAGAAGATGAATTGAAAGAAATCTTGGATCCGATTGCCATGACTATGCCAGGAATTGCAGCTGAGTATTTGATTAAACAAAAACAACAAGCATATATAGAAAAGAAAAAACTTGAAGATAAAGAACAAAAATCTAAAAAGTAAATAGGAATTTTGAAAAAGTCTGTTATCGAAGAAAATCTTTGATAATGGGCTTTTCTTATTTGATTAGAAAAATTATTATATGATTTTCGTTTTCTTAATATGTTATAATTTATCTAGGTGATATGATGAAAAATAATACTAAAAATCAAGATAATGTTATATTGGCGATATCTAATGTTTTAATGGTGATATTTGTGTCTACTTTGCTTAAAGGACACAATATTATAGCGGTATTAATTTTACTTGCGTGGGCAGTTTATGCATCGCAAAACAAAATGATTTTGCCGAAAAGTCTGGAAAGAAAAAGAACAAAATTTGAATATGGAAGTTTTATAGTTTTACTGATAGGGTTTATGTTGATTTATTATCATCCTAATAAAGTGTATGTGTTTTTAACATATCTAACTTTTGTTATTTATAACACGCTTTTGTGGATGAATATGATAAGATTGAGAGCTATTAATAAGGAAAACAAAACTAATAAGAAATCTAACAAGAAGAAATAAAGAGGTATATGATGAAAATTATGGTTATTGGACCGGGCAGATGGGGAAGTTTCATCGCTTGGTATTTGAAAAAAATTGGTCATGAAGTTTTGTTGTATGGTTTGAATGGAACAGAAGATTTCGAAAATTTTAAGAAAAGTCGTTCTAATGGTATCATAACTTTGCAAGATGATTTGGAATTAACTGATGATATTACAAGAGCAAAAGAATGCGATGTAATTCATGTTAGTATAAATGCACAAGGTTTTAGAAATGTGTGCGAAGAACTTAAATCAATTGGTATTAAGGATAAAATTATCGTTACTAATATGAAGGGAATTGAGATATCAACTGGAAAAAGATTATCTGAAGTTTGCAAAGAAATTATGGATGAATCAAATAAAGTTGCAGCTTGGATTGGTCCAGGTCATCCACAAGAATTTTACCGCAACGTTCCAAACTGTATGGTAATCGATTCAGAAGACGAAGATGTAAAAGATTTGTTAATTGAAAATTATAGTTCGGATTTGATTAGATTTTATTATGGTCAAGATTTGATTGGAAATGAAATCGGCGCAGCTTACAAGAACGTAATAGGAATTGCAGCGGGAATGTTAGATGGAATGAAGATTAGTTCTTTGAAGGGGGCTTTGATGAGTAGAGGATGCAGAGAAGTTGCAAGGTTTATTAAAGCATCAGGAGGAAAAGAGCTCAGTGCATATGGTCTTTGCCATCTTGGAGATTATGAGGCTACAGTGTTTTCACAATATTCTCATAACAGAATGTTCGGAGAAATGTATGCGAAATCAGAAAAATACGACAAATTAGCCGAAGGATATTACACTGCGAAAGCAATTAAACTACAAGCTGACAAAATGAATTTGGATTTGCCGATTAACAATGCAGTCTATAAAGTTTTGTATGAAAATTCGAAGTGTGAAGAAGAAATTGACAAATTATTCAGTAGAAGTTTGAAAAAAGAATTTTATTAATAATGAAATTAAAATACAAATTAGAAGTGCAGAAAAAAGCACTTCTTTTTTGATTAAAATGCTTGACAAATGGATTTTAAGTTTATATAATATACAAGTCAAGTAAAAAGGTTGACGGTGATTGAATGGAAAAATTATTAAATATTACCATGATGTTTGATTATTATGGTAAGCTTCTTACAAAAAGAGAATACGATGTGATTGACAAATACTACAATGAGGATTTGTCGTTGAACGAAATTGCTCAGATTTGCGATATTTCAAAACAAGCTGTAAGTGATAGTTTGAAAAGAGCAGAAAACAAGCTTTATGAATATGAACAAAAACTTGGTTTGATTGAAAAATCAAAAAAGAGTCAAAATTTTCTTAGAAAAATAAGAAATGAACTTTTCTCTTTATCACCAGAAATCAAAAGCAAAGAAATTGAAAATATCATTATAGATATAGAAGATTTCTTAAATGATTTAGAGGATGTGGAAAATGATATTTGAAAATTTGTCCGATAAATTACAAAATGCCTTGTCAAAATTGACCAACAGAGGGAAATTAACAGAAAAAGATATAGATGTTGCAATGAGAGAAGTTAAGCTTGCTTTATTAGAAGCAGATGTTAACTACAAAGTAGTCAAAGATTTTATTTCTCAAGTTAAAGATCGTGCTATTGATTCTTCTGTTTTGGAAAGTCTTACTCCAGGTCAGCAGGTTATCAAGATAGTTAATGAAGAATTAACTAAAATGATGGGTGAAAAGGAAGAAAAACTCAACGTTTCGCCTATGAAACCTACAGTAATTATGCTTTGCGGTTTGCAAGGGGCTGGTAAAACAACTCATGCTGGAAAACTTGCATTGAACTTGAAAAACAAAAACAAAAAAGTTTTACTTGTAGCGGGAGATATTTACAGACCTGCTGCCATTAAACAACTTCAAGTTGTTGGCGGAAAAGTTGGGGTAGAAGTATTTGAAATGGGACAAACAAATCCCGTTGAAATTTCAAAAAAAGCAATCGAAGAAGCTAAGAAAAAAAACATTGATTATGTAATTATAGATACTGCCGGTCGTCTTCATATTGACGATACTTTGATGGATGAGCTAAAAAATATTAAACAAGAAGTGAATCCTTCAGATATTTTGTTAGTTGTAGATGCGATGACTGGACAAGATGCAGTGAATGTTGCAGCTAAGTTTAACGAGGATTTGGATATTACAGGAATTATCCTTACTAAGTTAGACGGTGATGCAAGAGGTGGTGCTGCTTTATCAATCAGACAAGTAGCTGATAAGCCTATTAAATTTATAGGTGTAGGTGAAAAACTTGGAGATTTAGAGCCGTTCCATCCGGACAGAATGGCATCTCGTATCTTGGGTATGGGAGATGTTCTTAGCCTTATCGAAAAAGCACAAAATCAATTTGACGAGAAGAAGGCAAAAGAATTAGAAGAAAAGATTAAAGCTCAAAGTTTTGACTTTAATGATTTTCTTGACCAAATGCAGCAAATCAAAAAAATGGGACCTATGCAAGATATTCTTGCAATGATTCCTGGCGTGGATAGTAAGATGCTTAAACAAGTTAATTTCGATAACAAAGAATTTGACAAGATTGAAGCAATTATTAAATCTATGACCAAACAAGAAAGAGAAAATCCAGATATCATTAGTATATCTAGAAGAAAAAGAATTGCTAAAGGATGCGGTCAAGATCAAGTAGCGGTTAACAAACTTTTGAAACAATTCAAAGAAATGAAAGTTATGATGAAAAATATGGGAGCGCTACAAAAGAAATTTGGTAAAAAAGGTAAAATGAAAATGCCTTTTTTTAGATAATAAGTTATGGAGGTAAATTATGTCAGTAAAAATTAGATTGAAAAGAATGGGAGCAAAGAAGAAACCATTTTATAGAATAGTTGTCGCAGATTCAAGATGTCCTCGTGATGGTAAATTCATCGAAGAAATCGGATATTACAACCCATTAGTTGAAGAAAAAACTGTTAAAGTTGATAGCGAAAAAGTTCAACAATGGATTAAAAATGGTGCAAAACCTACAGATACAGTAGACAGATTATTTAAAAATAATGGAGTTTACGAAGCAAAATAATAATACAAGTTGGGAGTTGTCATGGAAAAATTAGTTAAAACAATTGCTACTGCGTTAGTTGATAATAAAGAAGCAGTTGAAGTAACATCAAGACAAGACAAACATACGGTTATTATAGAAATTAAAGCAGATTCCAAAGATTTGGGGAAAATTATAGGAAAAGAAGGGAAGATTGCCAAGGCAATTAGAACTATTACTAAGGCAGCGGCTATTAAGAGTGGCGAAAAAGTTGTCGTAGATATTTTGCAATAATGGAATATATAGCTGTAGCAGAAGTGCTCAATACTCACGGTATTAAAGGATGTCTTAAAATGAGACCATTGACTGATAATATCGAAAGATTTGACGAAGATATTTGTTATTATCTCGGGGATAAAAAAGTTAAGGTCAATATTCAAAATTATAGAATGTACAAGGGTTTTTTGTACATTGATTTTGAAGAATTTAACGATATTAATGAAGTTCTTGAATTCAAAAAACAGTTTTTATATATAGATGAAAAAGACAGATACGAATTGAAAGATGGAAGCTTTTACATTGACGATTTGATAGGATTGAAAGCCTATAGTAATGGTGAATACATCGGAGATTTGGTTGAAGTTTTAAGCTTTTATAGTAATGATGTTTATGTTATTAAAAATGAAGAAAAAGAATTTATGATACCTGCTGTAAAAGAGTTCATTAAAAAAATAGATTTAGAAAATGGATTAATCGATGTAGCTATAATTGAGGGTATGTGATGAAATTTATAATTCTCACATTATTTCCAGAAAGTTTTGATTACTTAAAATCATACGGCGTCATAGGAAAAGCAGTCCAAAACAATCTAATTGAACTTGAAGTGGTTAATATTAGGGATTACACTAAAAATAAACACAAAAAGGTAGACGATGAGATATATGGTGGCGGGGCTGGGATGCTTATGACTTGCCAACCAATTTATGACTGCTTGGAAGATGTGAACAAAAACAAATCAAAAGTTGTGTTTATGTCTCCTCAAGGGAAAGTTCTTAATCAACAAAAGTGTATAGAACTTTCAAAAGAAAAAGAAATAGTCATTCTTTGTGGCCATTACGAAGGTGTCGACAGCAGAATCATCAATCATTATTGTGATGAGGAGATTTCTATTGGAGATTATGTGATGACTGGTGGAGAATTAGGAGCTATGGTTCTTATAGATTGTGTAAGCCGAATGATTAACGATGTTTTGGGAAATGATGAAAGTTATAAAACAGATTCGCACTACAATTTATTGCTACAGGAAGATTCCTACACAAGACCCAGAGTATTTAACGGATATGAAGTTCCTGAAGTTTTATTATCAGGAAATCACGAAAAAATCGAACAGTGGCGAGAAAAATCAAGACTAAACAACACTAAACTTAAAAGAGAAGATATATATCAGAAATATCTGAAAGAAAAAAACCAAGGAGGATCATAATGGATATTATAAAAACATTAGAAGATGAACAATTAAGAGAAAATAAGTTCGACTTTCATGTTGGAGATACTGTAAAAGTAGACTACCTTATCAAAGAAGGTAACAAAGAAAGAGTTCAAGTTTATGAAGGAACTGTAATTAAAATGCAAGGAACTGGACTTAGAAGAACTTTCACAGTAAGAAGATTAGCTTACGGTGTAGGAGTAGAAAGAACTTTCTTAATCAACTCACCAAGAGTAACTAACGTAAGATTAGTTAGAGAAGGTAAAGTAAGAAGATCAAAATTATTCTACTTAAGACACAGAGAAGGTAAAGCTGCTAAAGTTAAAGAAAAACAAAAATTCTAAATTGAGTGCTGAGGTTTTCTCAGTACTTTTTTTAGATGGAAAGGAAATAACATGGACATTAATAATATAAACTGGTATCCGGGACATATGAAAAAAGCTATCGACAAGATAAAAGAAAACATGAAACTTGTCGACATAGTTTTGGTTCTTGTGGATAGCAGAATTGTAAAATCATCCATGAATCCAGTTATAGAAGATATCTTAAAGAATAAGCCGCAATTGATTTTATTGAACAAGATGGACATGGCAGATCATAAAATTACACAAAACTGGATTAATTATTTTGCAAAGAAAAATATAACAGCACTTCCAATCGATAGTAAAAATGGAAAAAATTTGGACAAGATAGAACCAACTGCTAAGAAAATTTTAGAAGATGTATTTTCTAATAGAAAAGAAAAAAACATCAAATCTGAAGTTATAAGAATGATGATAGTTGGTATTCCAAATGTAGGGAAATCAACCATTATTAACAAACTGTCCAATAGGCAATCTGCCAAAACGGGGAATATTCCGGGAGTTACGAGAACTAACCAATGGATTAGAATTAAAGGTAAGATGGAGTTGTTGGATACACCAGGAGTTTTGTGGCCAAAATTTGAGGATAATGAAATTGGATTGAATTTGGCATTTACCGGTGCTATAAAAGATGAAATTTTGGATGAAGAAAACTTAGCTTACAAATTGATTGAAAAATTAATGAGTATTAATCCAGAAGTTTTGGAAAAAAGATATTCTATTGATACACAAAACAAGGAAACGATAGAAATAATGGATGATATAGCTATAAGACGCGGCTGTTTATTAAAAGGGAAAAATATTGATTATTCTAAGGTTTCATCTATAATTATTGATGAATTTAGAAAAACAAAGTTAGGAAGAATTTCATTAGAAGATGTTTGCGATTGATTATAACGAATTTGAAGAAGAACTTATATGTGGTGTTGATGAAGTGGGAAGAGGACCGTTAGCAGGACCTGTGGTTACTTGTGCTATTGTAATGCCGAAAAACTGCGAGATAATTGACGGAGTTACAGATTCCAAAAAACTCTCTGAAAAAAAGAGAATTAAATTCAAGGATTTGATTTTAGATCAAGCATTGGCATACAGTGTAAATTTTGTAGATCAAACTATTATAGATGAAATCAACATAAAACAAGCTACAAGATTATCCATGAAAAGAGCTGTGGAAAGCCTTAAAACAAAAGATAACAAATTCATCAAACCTGATTTAATTGTTATTGATGCAGAAAAAATAGACACAGATATTAAACAAATGTCTTTTGTAAAAGGTGACGAAAAGTTGTATCCGATATCTTGCGCATCTATTGTAGCTAAAGTTATAAGAGATGAGTATATGAAGGACATGGCAACCATTTATCCGCAATATGGCTTTGAAAAGCATAAGGGTTATGGTACTAAATTACACAGAGAAATGATACTAGAATATGGAGAATGCCCACTTCACAGAAAGACTTTCTTGAGGAAATTATATGAAAATGGAAAAAAACCGAGGTAAATTTGCCGAGGATTTCGCTTGCGAATATTTAGAAAAAAAGGGTTACGAAATAATTGACAGAAATTACTCTGAGAGAATTGGAGAATTGGATATAATATGCACTTATGAAAATTATTTGATAATAGTTGAGGTGAAAGCGAGAATTGATGATAAATTTGGTGCTCCTTCTGATTTTGTAACTTCTGGTAAACAAGACAGAATAAGAAAGACCACTGAAATTTATATTGACAAAAATGATTTATACGAATATCAGCCGAGATTTGATGTGATAGAAATTTATTTGGATAATATGAAAATAAATCACTATATTGATGCTTTTTAATATTGACAAGAAGCTGGTATTTTTATATAATATCAAGGTCAAGCAAATATGTTGACACAAAGAGGTTTTAATATGTATAAAGTAGCGGTGCTTACAGTATCAGACAAGGGTTCTCAAGGTAAAAGAGAGGATTTAAGTGGAAAGAAGATTATAGAATTAATTGAAAAAAACGGGTACAAGTTAGAAAAATATGATATTGTAGCAGATGAGATAGAATTAATAAAAGAAAAATTAATTAAATACAGCGATGACAACATTGAGTTAATTTTAACGACTGGTGGAACTGGTTTTTCTAAAAGAGATGTAACTCCTGAAGCAACTTTAGCGGTTTCAGAAAAACTTTGTTTAGGAATTAGTGAAGCAATAAGAAATTATTCGATGACAATTACAAAAAGAGCAATGCTTTCAAGAGCGGTTTCAGTTATTAGGAAAAATTCACTCATTATCAATATGCCTGGAAGCCCAAAGGCTGTTGAGGAGAGTTTGGATTATATAATGGATACATTAGATCACGCTCTACAAATTTTAGAGGGCGATGCATCAGAATGTGCGAGAAAGTAGTTGTTCATAATTAATTAGTAATGTATAATATATGATAGATAATTGTAGGAGGTATATATGATACAAGCAGGAGATTTTAGAAAAGGTACAACATTTGAGATGGATGGAGATGTATGGCAAATTATAGATTTCCAACACGTTAAACCAGGAAAGGGAGCTGCTTTTGTAAGAACAAAAATCAGATCAGTTATGACAGGTTCAAACAGAGACATGACATTCAATCCTAACGAAAAATATGAAGAAGCTAGAATTGAAACAAGAGAAATGCAATATTTATACAATGATGGGGCTTTATATTATTTCATGGATCCTGATTCTTATGAACAATTACCAATTGATAAAGATAGTGTAGAAGAAGCTATTCTTTACATAAAAGAAAATGATATGGCAACTATCAAATTTTTCAAAGGTAAAGCATTCCAAGTTTCTCCACCAAACTTTGTTGAGTTAGAAATCACTCAAACAGAACCAGGCATCAAAGGTAATACTGCAACAGGAGCTACAAAACCAGCTACTGTAGAAACAGGAGCTACAGTTAACGTGCCTTTATTCGTAAATGAAGGAGATAAAATCAAAATAGATACAAGAACTGGAGAATATTTGTCAAGAGTTTAGTGTTTTATTGACTTTTCAACGTGTTTATGATAAAGTAGTACGGTGGATTTTGTCCATACTAATAGAGGAGGTCTAATATGAGAGATAAAGTAATTTTAGAATGTACTGAATGCAAGAGCAGAAACTACACTACTAAAAAGAATAAAAAACTTCACCCTGATAGAGTGGAAACTAATAAGTACTGTAAATTCTGTAAAAAGCACACTCTACACAAGGAAACAAGATAGGAGGAGCTTATGGCAGCAAAGAATACGCAAAATTCTAATCAAAAGTCAGCCAAAAAAAATCAAGGATTTTTAAAAGGCGTGAAAACTGAATGGAATAAAATTGTCTGGCCGACACCAAAGGAAACTTTAGAATACTCAGTAGTAGTAGTTATAATTTCCTTTATAGTTGCATTAATCGTATACGGATTAGATACTGTGTTCCAACGTTTAATTGGATTATTTATTTAGAAAGGAACAGTATCCACAATGACCGAAAAGAAAAACACATTTATTGAAAATGCAACTGAAGATTTTAAAGAACGTGCCAAAGATGGTAAATGGTATGTAGTGCATACTTATTCTGGACACGAAAGTAAAGTAAAAGTTAATATTGAAAAAATGGTAGAAAATCGTGGTTATATCGACGATATATTTGAAGTAGTAGTACCTACTGAAGAATATGTTTCAGAGGTCGGTGGAGCTAAGAAGTTAAAAGAGAGAAAGATCTTCCCCGGTTATGTTTTCGTTAAGATGACAATTACCGATGTCTCATGGTATTTGGTTAGAAATACCAGAGGTGTTACAGGATTTGTAGGACCAGAATCCAAACCTGTAGCAGTTAGTGAAAAGGAAATGCAAAAATTCGCTCTTAAAAATCAATCATATTCTAAAAAAGAAATTGATGTTAATGTAGGAGACAATGTAAATATTGTTTCTGGAGCGTTTAGCGATCAAGTAGGTATTATTGAAGAAATCAATACTGAAAAAGCTATCTGTAAAGTTTTAATTTCCTTGTTCGGCAGAGACACATCTGTTGAAATTAGCTTTGATGATATCGAAAAAATATAAATTTGAATATAAGTTATTTAATTAATTTCATATAGATCGATGTGGGAGGTTAGCCCCGATAACCACAATAGTTTAAGGAGGAACTAATATGGCTAAAAAAGTACAAGCAATAGTAAAGTTACAAATTCCTGCAGGTAAAGCAACACCTGCACCACCAGTAGGTACAGCACTTGGACCTCACGGTGTAAATATTATGCAATTTACAAAAGAGTTTAACGCAAAAACTCAAGATCAAATGGGAATGATTATTCCAGTTGTTATGACTGTATATCAAGACAGATCATTTACATTTATTACAAAGACTCCACCAGCACCAGTTCTAATTAAAAAAGAATTGGGATTAAATTCAGCTTCAGGAGAACCTAATAAAACTAAAGTTGGACAATTAACAAAAGAACAAGTTAAGAAAATTGCTGAAATTAAAATGCCTGACTTAAATGCGGCAAACTTAGAATCTGCTATGAGCATGATTAAAGGTACAGCAAGAAGTATGGGAGTTACAGTAGAAGAATAGTGGGAGATTTAATTCGCTAGAACCACAAGGAGGATTATATGGCAAAAAAAGGTAAAAATTATCAAGAAAGCGCAAAATTAATTGATAGAACAGTTGAATATAAATTAGACGAAGCAAGCAAATTAGTAATTGAAACTGCTAAAGCTAAATTTGACGAATCAGTAGAATTACACGCAAAATTAGGTGTAGATAGTAGACACGCTGACCAACAAGTTCGTGGTACTATCGTACTTCCTCATGGTACAGGTAAAGACCAAAAGGTAGCTGTATTTGCAAAAGGTGAAAAAGCTGAAGAAGCAAAAGCTGCAGGAGCAGATTTTGTAGGAGCAGAAGATTTAGCAGAAAAAATCCAAAAAGAAGGTTGGTTAGGATTTGATGTTGCAGTAGCTACTCCAGACATGATGGGTGTAGTAGGTAGAATTGGTAGAATCTTAGGACCTCAAGGTTTAATGCCAAACCCTAAAGCTGGTACAGTAACTATGGATGTTACAAGTGCAATCAAAGAAATCAAAGCTGGTAAAGTTGAATATAGAACTGACAAGAGCAATATTATTCACGTTCCAGTTGGTAAAGTTTCTTTTGGAGAAGAAAAAATTGCTGAAAACATCAATGCGTTAATGCAAGCAATATTGAAAGCAAAACCAGCTTCATCAAAAGGTAAATATATTAGATCTTTAACAATTGCTTCAACAATGGGCCCTGGAATCAAGGTTAATCCATTACAATTTGCGAAAGAATAATATAAACAAGAATTTGTTAGCCACCGTTAAGGTGGCTTTTCTTAAATACAGAGGGAAAAATGAAATTATTAAAAGAAGATAAAAAGAAAATTCAAATAGGGATAATAATATTAATTGTTCCAGTTATTTTGGCATATCTTTTGTTCAATGGGAAATCAATAGGAAATGCATTGGGCACTTTTATGGCGATTATATCCCCATTTATTATTGGTGCGGCATTAGCTTTTGTCCTAAATATGCCTATGAATTTTATTGAGAATAAAATTTTTAAAAAATGGACTTCTAAACCGGGTCTAAAAAGAGCAATATCTCTGTTAATGAGTTTAGTAATAGTTAGTGCAATAATAGCATTTGTAGTGATACTAATAATTCCTAATTTTTTAGAAGCTATTAAATCACTAATCCAAGGAATTCCGGTATTGGTTGAAAAGCTAAGAAAATATCCAGAGGTTGCAAAACAATTAGATAAAATTTACGACACATACGCTATCACAAATACTCATGATTTGGTTGTAAAATTGAAACCTTACTTAACCAAAAATGGATTGGATATATTGAACAATGTGTTTTTTGGAATTAGCACAGTGTTTTCTGTTGTACTTAGTTTTGTAGTGTCGTTCACATTTGCTATTTATTTATTATTTTCAAAAGAAACTTTGAGAAGACAATTTACAGAATTGGCGTATGTTTTCTTCAGTGGAAAAACTGCAAACAAGATTTTAATTTTCTTTAAGGTGGCTTACGAAAAATTTTATTCTTTTTTCAAAGGTCAATTTATCGAAGCGTTTATGCTTGGATTTATGTGCTTTATAGGAATGTATTTGTTGAAGATACCAAACGCTGCAACTGTAAGTGTGCTAATTGGTTTTGGAGCATTAATTCCATTGGTTGGAGCTATACTAGGAGCTGCATTGGGAGCTTTGATTATTTTAATCGAATCTTTTTCAAAAGCTATTATGTTTGTGATTTTCATAATTGTACTTCAACAATTTGATGGCAATGTAACTTATCCTAGAATTGTGGGATCGTCTGTAGGGCTACCATCTATTTGGGTGCTAGTTGCAGTTACTATAGGTGCAGCATTAAGCGGTATTGTTGGAATGCTTATTTTTGTTCCGATATTTGCAACAATCTATGAATTATTGTACAGATATAAGAAAAAGAAATTGAAAGATAAAAACATCTGTATTATTGAAGAAAAATAATAAAAAAGTGTTGACATATTCATAGAATATGATATAATAATCAAGTAATTAATTTGGGCTACCGAAGACAGTAGGGACTATTAAAGTTTAATCATCCTACAGAGGAGCATAAGATATGAGTTTATCAGTCTTTCTGTCTTTGGATGGAAAGACTTTTTTAGTGTAGCCTTTTCATGGAGGTGAAATAATGAAAGAACACGTTTTAAATCAAAAGAAAGCTGTTGTTGATGAAATTAAAGGACATATTAATGATGCTAAATCAATGGTTATCGTTGATTATAGAGGATTAGATGTTAGCGAAGCAACAGAATTAAGAGAAAAATTCAGAAATGAAAATGTATTATTCAAAGTATACAAAAACACAATGATGAATTTTGCTTTTAAAGAATTGGGATTTGATGGATTCTTAGATTACTTATCTGGTCCTAACGCGGTTGCATTCAGTATGGATGATCCAATCGCTGCAGCTAGAATAGCTAAAGAATTCGCAGCAGATCACGAAAATTTAGAAATTAAAGCAGGTTATTTAGGAGACAAATTCTTAGATGTTGAAGGTGTAAAGAAAATCGCATCTATCCCTTCAAGAGAAGTTCTTCTTACAAAAATGCTTGGAAGCTTCAAAGCTCCAGTATCAAAATTTGTATATTTAGCAGATGCTATTGCTAAATCAAAAAATGAAGGTTCAGAAGAAGCTGAATCAAACGAAACTACTGAAACAGTAGAAGAATAATTAATAAAAATAAAATTTGGAGGTAAAAATGTCAATAGATGAAATTTTAGAAGCAGTTGAAGGCTTAACTGTTCTTGAATTAAATGAATTAGTAGAAAAAGCAGAAGAAAAATTTGGAGTATCAGCAGCAGCTCCTGTAGCAGCAGCAGGTGCAGCACCAGCAGCAGGTGGAGCAGCAGCAGAAGAAAAATCAGAATTTGATGTAATTCTAGCATCAATTGGTGACGCTAAGATGAAAGTTATCAAAGCAGTTAAAGACTTAACTGGATTAGGATTAAAAGATGCTAAAGCTATCGTAGACGAAGCTCCTAAAGCAATTAAAGAAGGCGCTTCTAAAGAAGAAGCTGAAGAATTAAAAGCAAAACTTGAAGAAGTTGGAGCTACTATCGAATTAAAATAGTCGATAAATTTATGAGAGGTTTGAAATACAACCTCTCTTTTTTATTGCTTGACAAATCATTTGTTTATGATATTATTTTAATATATTGATAAAATGACTATGATGAGATGAGTATGTAATAATTTTTTTTAAAGAGAGTCTTAGTTTGGTGGAATAGGATATTAGATTATTGCAGAATATGGTCTTTGAGTTTGAAAAGTTGAATAGCTTATGCTTTTAAATTTTTCCGGGAGCATCCGTTATCAAATGCTAGGCATTAAAGTGCCAGACAATGAGAGAATATTTTATATTCTAAAATTAAGGTGGTAACGCGGATTTTCGCCCTTATATGATGTATGTCATATAAGGGATTTTTTATTTTATTGTAGTTTATTGTTTTTGAGGAGGAAATTATGTCAGAAGAAAAAAAATCTTATTATATTACTACTCCAATTTATTATCCAAGTAGTAATTTACATTTAGGTCACACTTATACAACGATCATTGCAGATACTTTGAAGAAATTCAAAAAAATCCAAGGCTACGATGTGTTCTTGACTACAGGTACTGATGAACACGGTCAAAAGTTGTATGAAAAAGCAAAAGAAAAAAATATGGGTGATAATCCATTAAATTATATCGATCCAATTGTACAAAGTGCCAAGGATTTGTGGAAAAAACTAGACATAGACATAGATAGTTTTGTCAGAAGTACAGACAAGGCTCACGAAAAAAATGTTCAAGAAATTTTTCAAAAATTATACGATAAGGGAGATATTTACAAGTCTACTTACAAGGGACATTATTGTGTCGATTGTGAAGCTTTTTGGACAGAATCACAACTAAAGGATGGAAAGTGTCCAGATTGTGGACGTGATGTTCATTATCACGAAGAAGAATCGTACTTTTTCAGATTATCAAAATACAAAGATAGAATTTTACAATTGTACAAAGACAACCCAGATTTCTTGAAGCCAGAATCTCGTAAGAACGAAATGGTGAATAACTTTTTAAGTGGTGAATTGGAAGATTTATCCGTATCTCGTACAAGCTTTGACTGGGGAGTTAAGGTTCCATTTGATGATAAGCATATTATTTACGTGTGGATTGATGCGCTTAGCTGTTATTTGACAGGGATTGGATATGGACAAGATGAAGAATTATTCAATAAATTCTGGCCATGTGATATTCACTTGGTTGGAAAAGAAATTGTAAGATTCCACACAATTATTTGGCCGGCGTTATTGATGGCGTTGGATCTTCCATTGCCAAAGAGAGTTTTCGCTCATGGATGGATTTTATTCAATGAAGATAAGATGAGTAAATCAAAGGGAAATGTATACTATCCAGAACCAATCATAGATTTGTACGGGGTAGATGCTTTGAAATACTACATTTTAAGAGATTTTACTTTTGGTAATGATGGTAACTTTACGACAGAAAGATTTATGAACAGATTTAATTCAGATTTGGTAAATGATTTGGGCAATCTTGTAAGTAGATCGGTATCAATGGTTGAAAAATATTTTGATGGTGTTATCCCACAACCAAATGACAACAACGATATTGACAAGAGTTTAATATCTGTAGTTGAAGGATGCCAAGGAAAAGTTGAAGAGTTATTGGAAGAACTTGATTTTTCAAATGCACTTGAAGAAATTTGGAAAGTTGTTAGAAGAGCTAATAAATATATTGATGAAACAACTCCATGGATTTTGATTAAAGAAGACCCAGAAAGATTGAAAACTGTTCTGTATAATTTGATGGATGCGATAAGAGTTATTTGTATATTAACTTCTTCATTTATCACAGAAACAAGCAATAAAATCAAAGAGCAAATTGGTCTTTCTGAAATTAAATGGGAAGATGGAAAAGTGTTCGGTAAAACTGTTGTTGGAACTAAGGTTCAAAGAGGAGAAAACTTGTTTAATAGATTAGACATCAAGAAAGAAACTGAACGATTGAACGAAGTTAACGACAAATTAATCGAAGAAAGAACTGGTAAAAAAGTTTCTGAATTAAGAGACAATAACCAAGAAGAAGCTCCTAAAGAATCTAAGAAAAAATCAAAGAAAGCTAAGAAAAAAGAAGAAATAACTATAGATGATTTTGACAAGCTTGATTTGAGGGTTGGACAAATTGTAGAAGCAAAGCAACATCCAGATGCCGATAAACTTTTGGTTTTCAAGGTTAAAGTCGGAGAAGAAACAAGACAAATAGTTTCTGGTATCAAAAACTGGTACGAACCAGATGATTTGATAGGCAAAAAGGTTATTGTAGTGTACAATTTGAAGCCTGTAAAATTGAGAGGAGTAGAATCTCAAGGTATGCTTCTTGCTGCAAGTAAGGGCGATAAATTGACTATGGCAAGTTTACTTGATTCAGAATTTGAAGACGGAGCGACTGTATCTTAATGGGAGATTATGTAATATACGATACACATTGTCACTTGACAGATGAGAAATTTGATTTTGATAGGGATAAAATAATTGAAAACCTACAATCTAATTCTGTTGTAAAAGCTATGCTTCCAAGTGACAATGTAGAAAACTCCATTAAAGCCATAGAATTGTCAAAAAAGTATGATTTCTTATACAATGCTGTGGGGATTCACCCTGAAGAAGATAGTAGATTTACGGATGAAGATATTTCTAGGATAGAAGAGTTGGCTGATAATCCAAAATGCAAAGCTATCGGGGAAATTGGGCTGGACTATCATTATGAACACGACAAGGACAAGCAAAAATATCTATTTGAGAAACAAATGCAAATCGCCGATAGAAAAAACTTGCCTGTAATTATTCACACAAGAGATGCAATCCAAGACACATACGATATATTGGCGAAATATCCTAATGTTAGAGGAATAATGCACTCTTATTCTGGAAGTTATGAAATGGCTATGAAATTTATTGATTTGGGATATTATATTTCATTTAGTGGAGTTGTAACTTTTAAGAATGCTAGAAATGTCAAGGAAACTTGTGAGAGATTACCTATCGATAAAATTTTAGTAGAAACGGATTCTCCTTATCTGACGCCTCATCCATATCGTGGGAAAAGAAATGAACCTAAATATGTGAATTTGGTGTTACAAGAAGTTAGTTTGTTGAAAAAAATGTCGGAAAAAGAAGCGGCACAAATCATTTGCAATAATGCCGATGATATTTTTGGATGGTAAATTATGATAAAAGAAATAATAGTTGTAGAAGGAAGAGACGATGAGCAAAGAGTCAAGAGAGCATTAGATTGTGAAGTAATTTGCACTGGTGGGATTTATTTTAGCGACAAATTACTCAAAAGACTCAAAAAAATCGACCAAGATAGAGGAATAATAATTCTAACTGATCCAGACTACGCTGGAAATAAAATCAGAAAAAGAATTAATGATTTTATTCCAAACGCAAAAAACGCATTTATCGCACAAGATTTGTGTATCAAAGATGAAGACATTGGAATCGAAAATGCAAAAGAAGAGGATATCAAAATAGCCATAGAAAACGCTCATCCGTCAATGATTGATTCTAAGAATGAATACACGATGGATGATATGATTTACTATGGATTAGTAGGCGAAGGATCCAAATCGCTTAGAATAAAAGTCGGTAAAATTTTAAATATAGGTTACGGCAATGCGAAATCTTTTCTTAGAATGCTTAATAATTATAATATTTCAAGAGAAAAATTAGAGGAGGCTATTAAAAGATGAGTTATAGACTACACCAACCTTCCTACATTAAAGAAATATTAGACAAATTCGGATTTAAGTTTTCAAAAGCTTTGGGGCAAAATTTTCTAATCGATGGAAATTTGATTGAAAATATTATCGATTATTCTGATATCACAGAAGATGATTACGTTATTGAGATTGGCCCTGGTTTTGGAACATTAACGGAAAGACTTGTCGACAAATGCAAATTTTTGTATTCGATAGAAATAGATTCAAGACTTATGGATGTTTTGAAGTATACTGTTGGAGATAGATATAATTTTCAAATAATAAATGAAGATGTATTGAAGGTGGATTTGAATAAACTAAACCATGGAGACAAGAAATTCAAAGTTGTTGCGAATCTTCCGTATTACATCACAACGCCAATAATTGAGCATTTGTTTAATTACAGAGATATTATTGATTCAATAACTGTTATGGTTCAAAAAGAAGTGGCAAATAGAATGGTAGCTGAAGTGGGAAGCAAGGATTACGCATCATTGAGTTTGTTTGTAAAACAAAATAGTGATGCTAAAATAATTTTGAATGCACCAAAGACTGTGTTTATGCCACAGCCAAAAGTAGACAGCGCAGTTGTGAACATGAAGCTAAAAAAACTGGACGAAGATGTCGACCAAGAACTTCTTAGACAATTAATCAGATCTGGTTTTAGCAAAAGAAGAAAAACTATTTTGAATAGTTTTACAAGTGGATTTGTAAACATCGATAAGGATGAATTAAAAAATATTCTTAGTGATTTGAATCTTAAGGAAAATTTGAGGGCTGAGAATTTGTCATTAGAAGATTATAAAAATATCGTAAAAAAATTATCTGATATTGATTAGGATTTTCAAATGAGGGTATATATAAAATACAGACTTTTAAGGAGGTATTTTTATGAAAGATGTAGTAATTTATACAAGTGATGGATGCCAATATTGCCACGCAGCAAAAGATTATATGGACGAAAACAACGTAAAATATACAGAAAAGAATATATCACAAGATCAAGAAGCTAGAAAAGAACTTATGAAAAAAGGTCACATGGGTGTTCCTGTTACAATCATAGGTGATGAAGAAATAGTTGGCTTCGACCAAGCTAAATTAAAAGAAGCTTTAGGATTATAAAAAACAAAAACTACTTGTCAATTGACAGGTAGTTTTTTTATGTAAAAACCCGCCTTAATAAGCGGGAATAATATTAGTTTTTGTTTAATTGTTCTAATAGATAATTTACATCTAGTCCGTGAACCATGCAAGCTTCTTCTAAACTTTCCATTTGGCTGGCTGGACAACCTATACAAGATAATCCGTTTCTGAATAAAACTTCTACAGAATCAGGATTGTTTCTAATAATGTCTCCGATTAACATATCTTTAGTAATTTCCATAAAATCACCCTTTCATCATTTATAATCTTATTATAATATAAGCTTTCGGTTCATTCAAGTAAAAATATTTCATATCTATGTTATAATTTAATATGAAATAGAAATATAGGTGGTGAGGAATATGATGGATGAAAAATTTGAACGTCATGAAATAGATATGGATTTGCTTAACAAATATCTAGAAGACAAAGACTATTTAAAACTAAAAAATCAAATTCAAAAATACAACCCAGTTGATATTACAGATTATATAGAATCATTAGATTTAAAAAGTGCTATGCTTGTGTTCAGATTATTGAACAAAGATGACAGTATCGATGTGTTTTCTCATATGGAAAAGGATGATCGAACAAGGCTGTTAGAAGCATTTAGTGATAAGGAAGTTAAATTCATAGTAGACGAGCTATATTTCGACGATATGATTGACTTAATCGAAGAAATGCCAGCAGGAATTGTTAAAAAAGTTCTCAGACATACGGACAAAAGTGAAAGAAACCTTATAAATCAATTCTTAAATTATCCTGAAGATTCAGCTGGATCATTGATGACAATAGAATATATTGAATTGAGATCTTACTATACTGTAAGGAAAGCTCTCGAGGTTATTAAAAAAACAGGCGTGGATAAACAAACTGTCTATACATGTTTTGTTACTAACGAAAAGAAAACTTTATTAGGATTCATTTCTTTGAGAACTATAGTAACCAATGAACCGGAAACATTAATCGAAGATTTAATGGACGAAGATGTAATTTACGTTCACACTGATGATGACCAAGAAACAGTAGCTGATGTGTTCAAAAAATACGGATTCGTAGTTCTTCCTGTCGTAGATAACGAAAAAAGACTTACTGGTATCATAACAGTTGACGATATTATGGAAGTTATGGAACAAGAGGCAACAGAAGACTTCCAAATCATGGCAGGTATGAGTCCAGACGAAGACGATTACTTGGATCAAGGCGTGTTTAATTTGGCAAAAAAACGTATTGCATGGCTTTTGATACTTATGGTTTCTGCTACATTTACAGGTTCAATAATGACTCACTATGAATCCTTATTGGGACAAGCGATAATACTTACAGCATTTATTCCTATGATAATGGATACGGGCGGAAACTCTGGTTCACAATCATCAACGCTGATTATACGTGGGCTTGCTACAGGAGAAATCAGCACAAAAGATTGGCTAAAAGTATTTTTTAAAGAATTTAGAGTTGCGTTAGTAGTCTCAGTAGTCATGAGTATTGTTTGTTTCATAAAAACTATGGTTGTAGACAAGGTTTCAGTACCGGTTGGGTTGGTTGTTTCACTAACTTTGATATTCACAATAGTGACAGCAAAATTAATCGGTGGGATGTTGCCAATTATTGCTAAAAAGCTAAAATTAGATCCAGCGATTATGGCGGGACCGTTGATTACTACGGTTGTCGATGCATTGAGTTTGTTGATCTATTTTGAAATGGCACATATTGCTTTGGGAATCTAATTAGAAAAATTAATAAAAACTATTGACATATTTTTAATATTACTGTAAAATATTTTATTTAATTTGACTTTAGAGTGATAGAGTGATATAATACTACTAACGACGATCTGTTAGGAGGAATAACGTGAAGGAAATTAATGATTTGAACATGATTAGAAGTCAAGTGCGAAGTAATATTGGAAAAGATGTTATTGTCGAGGCAGATAAAGGACGAAATAAAATTGTAACTAACAAAGGAACCATCAGCCAAGTGTTCCCAAGTCTATTTACAATAAAAGTAACTAACGAATATGATTCAGAAAGAACAATATCATATACTTACTCAGATATTCTTACATCAACAGTAAAGTTAGAATTATGTTAAAAAGCGACCGTAAGGTCGTTTTTTTAGTTTGATTTAACATTTAAAGAATAGTATAATTTATTTCAGAGGTGTATTATGAAGTTAAAATTATTTATGTCAGAAAAATGCCCTGATTGCGTGGAAGCAATCGAAGTTTTACAAAAAGCTGGTATTGATTATGAAGAGATTAATATTACAGATTCTATGAAAAATTTAAAAGAATTTTTTAATTATAGAGACAATAAAGAAGAATTCAAATCAATTGTTAAGAATAATAAAGTCGGAATTCCGATGATTACAGACGGGGAAAAGATAGTATTTTTTGAAAAATTAGAAGATTTAAGAGAATTTGATGAAAATAAATAGTTACGCTAAGGTAAATCTTTCTTTGGATGTTCTTGGACTTAGAGAAGATGGATATCATAATATCGACACGATTATGAATTTAATTGAACTGCACGATGTTATGGATATTAATCGAAATGATTCGAATGAGTTGAAATTAAGTTCGAATAATGCGAATTTTCCTACGGATAAGTCAAATTTAATATATAAAATATTTGAAAACTTGAAAAAGTTTAGGGATATAAATTGTGGATACGATGTGTTCGTTGACAAACAAATTCCTATATCAGCAGGCCTTGCAGGAGGAAGTTCCAATGCGTGTGAATTTCTAATGTTTGTTAATGATGATTTGGATTTACAATTAACAGACGATGAAATCAAAGAAATATGCAGATTGACAGGTGCTGATACTTACTTTTTTACTAGAAAAAATTGTGTAAGAGCAACGGGAATAGGCAATGAATTTGTTAGATTGTCAGATTTTTCCAATAAAAACATAATAATTGTAAATAATGGAATGAGCATATCTTCAAAAGAAGTTTATGATAATTTAAAGGACTCAAACGGAGGACTTGGGAAAGTTACAGTTGCAATAGATAATCGTGATTATGAAACTTTTTATAAGAGCGCTTTTAATACTATGGAAAGTGTATCTGAAAAATTAGTTACAGAGATTTCGGATATAAAAGAACAGCTGTTTAATTTGAAAGCTAACTTATCGTTAATGAGTGGATCGGGACCTACGGTTTTTGGGATTTTTGAAAATACTGAAGATTATGAAAATTGCTACGATGAATTGAAGGATAAATATAAATATGTATTTAAAACAAAAACCTTATAACAAAATAGGAGTTGTGGATTCTGGTTTGGGGGGGCTTACTGTATTTAAGAAAGTAAAAAAACTCGTGCCTAATAAGGAGTATATTTACTTAGCTGACAGTGCCAACGTTCCTTATGGAACAAAAACCAAAGAGCAGATGATTAAAATTTCAGAAAATATTGTGAGATTTTTCAATGAAAAACAAATAGATTTGCTAGTACTAGCTTGCAACACTTTGACATCTATCGCGATGGATTATATGAAATCAATTGCAAATTTTGATATAATTGGAGTTGTTGAATATGGTGTTAACTCCGCTGTAAAAAAAACTACCAACAAAAAAGTAGGAGTCATAGCCACTAAGGCAACAGTTGATAATGGATTGTACGAAAAATTATTGAAGAAAAAAGGAATAGATGTAATCCAGTCTGCTTGTCCAGATTTTGTTGGATTTGTTGAAGATGATTGTGAGGACTCCGGTAAAATTTCAGAAAAAGTAAAAGAGTATTTGAAACCTATCGTAGAATTTAAAGCTGATACGATAATTTTAGGATGCACACATTATCCGATTTTAATAAAATACCTTAAACAATACACAGGAAAAAATATTACATTTATAGATCCTGCAGATTCCTTAAGTGAACATATTTATGAAATTTGTGGGAACTATGGAAATAAATGTGACATTAAGTATTTTGTCACGAAAAATCCATCTGATTTTAAAGTCAATGGATCGAAAATTATAGGGGAACCTATTGATAAAGTTACAGAAATGGAGTGATTATATGGAATTGAATTACGAAAAGAAAAGTATCTGGGAAGTTGTAGATGAAAAAGAACACAAAGAAATCTACGCTTATGGAGAAAGATACAAAAACTTCCTAGACAATTGCAAGACTGAAAGAGAAGCAACGGAATTTATAGTTAATCAAGCAAAAGAACATGGATTTGTTGAATTAAATGAAGCTTTAAAAGGAAAAATAAAAAAAAGTGACAAAATTTATATTAATAATAAAGACAAATCTTGCGTATTAGTTGTTATTGGCGATGATATAAATGAAGGACTTAACATTGTAGGTTCACACTTAGATTGCCCAAGATTAGATGTAAGAGCAGTGCCTTTTTCAGAAGATAAAAACATCTTAATGATGAAGACACATTATTATGGTGGAATTAAAAAACATCAATGGACTACAATCCCATTGGCAATGCACGGTGTAATATTTACAAATGAAGGCAAAAAAGTTGAAATCGAAATTGGTGAAAAAGAAGATGAACCAGTATTCTATATCACTGAATTATTAGCTCATTTATCAAAAGATTTGAACTCTAAAACATTGGGCGCAGCAATAGAAGGAGAAAAATTAGCCATAATAGCAGGACATGATAGCTATAATTTCAAAGATGAAAAAGAAAATCCAATCAAAAAATGTATCCTAAAATATTTGAACGATAAATATGGTATTAAAGAATCTGATTTCCAAGTTGCAGAAATCGAAATCGTTCCAGCTACAAAAGCTAGAGACGTTGGATTTGACGGAGCAATGATAGCATCTCACGGTCATGACGACAGAGTATGTGCTTATGCAACATTAGAAGCAATCCTTAAAGTCGAAAACCCTAAGAGAACAGCTGTAGCACTATTTGTAGATAAAGAAGAAATAGGTTCAGTTGGTAATACATCAATGAACGCTCCATACATGGGAAACATGATTGCTGAAATAGCAAATAATCAACATGAAAATTACAGCGATTTAACAATGAGAAGAATCATGGCTAATTCAAAAGTATTATCAGCAGACGTTACAGCAGCAATAGATCCATTATATGCTGATGCAACAGAAGACGCTAACACAGCTTTAAGTGGATGTGGAATTTCATTAGCAAAATTCACAGGACATGGTGGAAAGTTCAGCTCAAATGATGCTAACCCAGAATTCTTAAACGAATTAAGACAAATATTCAAACAAGAAAAAGTAATGTGGCAAACAACTGAGCTTGGTAAGATCGACCAAGGCGGTGGAGGAACAATAGCCTTCATACTTGCAAATCAAGGTGCGGAAGTAGTAGACATCGGAACAGCAATGCTATCAATGCATGCTCCAGTAGAATTATTATCAAAAGCTGACTGCTACATGACAAGCAAAGCATACCACGCATTCTTAAAATAATATAAATTAACCTTATAAAGCACTTGACAATTAGCTTCTATATTGATATTATATAAAAGCACTTTGAGTTAAGTGCTTTTTAAATTACTCAAAAGAAAGTAATGCATGTAAAATGAAAATAAAAAAGTTTTACAAAACACTTGACAAAACGAAATGATGATAGTAAACTATAATAGTTCACTAAAGTAACATTTCAAACAAACACTTTTACATTGAAAAAATATTTCAAAAAAAGTGTTGACAAGAAAAAGTTAGTATGTTATACTAACAAAGTCGTTACGAAAGTGCGAAGTAAGTTGTCATTAAGACAACAAACTATAGAACCTTAATAAATTAAATAAAGTAAATACTTTGAGAGAAGTACAAACCAAACA
>CAJUSY010000002.1 GCA_910589545.1 Peptoniphilaceae bacterium | reverse complement strand
CAATCGAAGAAGGATTAAGATTTGCCATCAGAGAAGGCGGAAGAACAGTAGGAGCTGGCGTTGTTTCTAAAATTATGGAATAATAACCTTGATTAAGGTAGATAAATTAGACAAGCTGAGCATCCGTTTTTAATGGATGCTCTAATTTTTTAAAGGAGGATTTTATGAACGATTTAACAAAAATATTGTTTGACTATTTTAAGGATAACGATATAGACCCAAACAAAGTTGCAAATTTAATTGAAGATGCAAAGATTAATGTGCTTGATGAAATGTACGGTGAGGAAGGAGAATGGGTGCTTAAAAAACTTGGCAGCGTTGAAAGCTTTGACAAGGAAAAAATATTCCATTCAATAGCCCAAACATCCGATTCTGCAGAAGCAAAGATGAATACTTCTGATGTGAACATTATCGTTGAAGATGTGTTGAAGAAAATGAAATCTATCGAGAGAAATGTCTATCCAACAAAAGAAATCAGAGGATATGTCGAAGAAGCATTGAAAGAAGAAGGATACAAAAAAGTATTAGAAGCATATAAAAACAATTAACAAGAGGTAAAAATGAACACGAAATTATTGAAAAAAGTCTTGGCATCGACGCTTGCGCTCTCCATGGTTCTACCAATTGGAGTTGCAAATGCCGATAAACAAAATACACAACAAGAAAAATCACAACAAACTACAAGAATATCTGGTAAGGATAGAATCACAACATCTGTAGAAATATCCAAATCGGCATACACTACATCAGAAAATGTAGTACTTGCAAGTGGATTCAACTTCGCAGATGCATTATCAGCAGGTCAACTTGCATCAGCACTTAACGCGCCACTTTTATTATCATCACAAAACAAACTAGATTCACAAACAAAAAACGAAATTAATCGTTTGAAAGCGAAGAAAGTTTACGTTGTAGGTGGAGACAATGCTATAAGCAAAACTGGAGTTGACACAACATTAAAATCAAAAAACATTGACGTAACAAGACTTGAAGGACAAGACAGATATTCTACATCTCAAAAAGTAATGGAAAAAACAAAAGAAATCATCAATCCAGAATATTTGTTGATAGCAAGTGGCAAAAACTTCCCAGATGCACTAGCAGCGACATCTTTCTTTGTCAATCACAAATCAGTAATGGTTTTAAGTGATGGAGTAACTTATCCCCAATCAAACCTACAAGAAATCGCAATTGGTGGAATAAACCAACTACCACTAAAAGACTTCACAGGGAAAAGAGTTTCTGGAAAAGACAGATACGAAACAGCGCTAGAAATCGCAAAGCTTTCATTTGACAAGAATAACAACGCAATCCTTGCAAGTGGTCAAGTTTTCGCGGATAGCTTGTCAGCAGTAAGCTTAACTAAAAAACACAGCGCACCAATCATACTTACACAATCAGATTATTTGACAGAAAATGCCAAGAAATATTTGAATGGCAAGAATGTGTTCATAGTTGGTGGAGAAAAGACTGTAGTGAAGGATATATTGACTAACATTACGGCTGAACAAAGAGCAAAGATAGCTGAAGAAATAAGACAAGAAGAAAAAGATAACAAAAATCCAAATAGAAAAAAGGCAAAAGAAAATCTGGATAAAGCTGAAAAGAAATTAAACGATAGCAAAGAAGAATTAGAAAATCTTAAAGCTGAATTAAAAAAACATCAAGAAGATCCAGAAACTAAGAAAAAGCTTGAAGAAGATATCAAAAAACTCGAAGATGAAGAAAAAGAATTTGAAGAAATTAATAAGAGTATTGTAGCAGAAGCCAACATGAAAATTGAAGAGATTGACAAAGTTCTTCCAGCAATCGACGCTACAATTAATGAAGGTGCGTTTGCATTTTTTAAATGGGCAGGAGAAAAATACCCAGAATACAAACAAGATACTGAAAATGGACTTGCGATTTTGAACGAATATTTACAAAAAGGTGACGTGAAAAAAATTCCTGAAGACGCAACATCCTATGAAAACATGGTAATGACTGCGGATTGGCTTGAAGAATTAAACGGTCTAAGATTAAAGGATGAACACTTCCCAGGCTTGACAAAATTAGATACTAATTTTGAAATTTTGGCAAAGGCTATGGTAAGTTGTAATAGATCAGTGGATCCATCTCTAGGTCACAGAAAAACTTTTAGAGTTTGGGAAAATTTGGCTTGGGGTTATGTAAATCCTTACAAAGGATGGTATGACAAAGAAAAAATAGTCTATGAAGAATTGATGGATACGATAAATACTAAATATTCTGGAGAAGACGCAAATGTAGCGATGGAAAAAGCGAAAGCGGATTATAGAGCAAAACACAATGGCAAGGAACCTGTAATTGGTCACTACACAAATATTTTGAGTAATAGCATCAATGTTGTAGCTGTAACTAAAAATTCTGTTGCATTAAGATACGGAAGCAATACATTTTGCATGAATGGGGATTTTGGGTATGGATATAATACGTTTATTACAGAAGAAAAATATCGTGAAATTATAAATGAATATAAGAAAGTTACAGATAAAAAAGCATTATTAGAAGAAAAAGAAAAAGCAGAAAAAACTTTGAAAGATATTGAAGAAACAAATGCCATTAGAGCTAAAAAAATTGATAATCTTAAAAAAGGTGACGATGAGAAAACTTTAGAACTTAAGGAAAAAATAAAGCTCAAAGAATCAGAGTTGCAATTGGTGCAAAAACAATTTGAGAAAGCGAAGCAAATTTACGACAAACTAAAATAACACAAAGGGTGCAGAAGGTTCTGCACTCTTTTTTATTGAATGATTTTATCAAAAAAATCTCAAATTGGGTATAATAGTATTGAAGGTAAAATAATGGGAGAACTTCTATTGTTTTATTAAAATATCATAACGAATTTATGGAGGAGAAAAATGTTAAAAAATCAATTGAAAAAATTGACTGTAGCAGCATTAATTGCGGCTATGATTGTGCCAGCAAGTGTATCAAATGCTGGGGCACAACAAGTTACAAGAATATCCGGCAAGGATAGAATCGAAACATCTGTTGAGATATCGAAGCGTTCATTCGACAATTCTGAAAATGTCGTCCTTGCAAGTGGATTCAACTTCGCAGATGCATTATCAGCAGGTCAACTTGCATCAGCACTTAACGCGCCACTTTTATTATCATCACAAAATAAGCTAGATTCACAAACAAAAAACGAAATCGAACGTTTGAGAGCGAAGAAAGTTTACGTTGTAGGTGGGAACAATGCAATCAGTAAAAGTGGAGTTGACTCATCATTAAAATCAAAAAACATCGACGTAACAAGACTTGAAGGACAAGACAGATATGCTACATCACAAAAAGTAATGGAAAAAACAAAAGAAATCATCAATCCAGAATATTTGTTGATAGCAAGTGGAAAAAATTTCCCAGATGCACTAGCAGCGACATCTTTCTTTGTAAATCACAAATCAGTAATGGTTTTAAGTGATGGAGTAACTTATCCACAATCCAACTTACAAGAAATCGCAATCGGTGGGAAAAACCAACTACCACTAAAAGGCTTCACAGGAAAAAGAGTTTCCGGGAAAGACAGATACGAAACAGCACTAGAAATCGCAAAGCTTTCATTCGACAAAAACAACAACGCAATCCTTGCAAGTGGACAAGTCTTCGCAGATAGCTTGCCAGCAGTAAGCTTAACTAAAAAACACAACGCACCAATAATACTTACACAATCAGATAACTTGACAGAAAACGCCAAGAAATATTTGAATGGCAAGAACGTATTCATAGTTGGTGGAGAAAAGACTGTTGATAAAGGTATTTTGACTAGAAAAAAACCTGTTGTTAATAAAGAAAATAAGAATTTGCATAACAAAACTGGGCAATACTATTCAAGCTTAATAAGTTCAAAACTATCCCAAAAACAAGCTAAGGACTCAAGCCAAGCTTACAACGTAGCTATCAAAGGAGATTACTTAATAGTTTCAGGATATATTTCATATAAGAATGAGCCTAATTCTGTGGCTTTTTGGAAAAGCATTGGTCACAGTAAAAATCATACTTTCAAAATAACAGACAAAACAGTATTCCGAGCAGTGAGCGGTCTTGCAAGACCAAGTTATTTTAACAGAGCAGAGTTTTTGAATTACTATAAATTATGCAAGAATACAGGACTTGCGTTGGTAATTACTGTGGAAAACGGAGTTGCAACAAGTGTTGAAATAGCTTCGTAAAATTTAAGTATAAGAGTGCAGATTTTTCTGCACTCTTTTTTGTTGAACGATTTTATCTAAAAAACATCAAATAGTGTATAATGAGATTAAATGTAGGAGGGAGTTTATGAACAAAACGAAGAACAAAAGCCTGTGGACTCTCATCATTGGTGTGGCGTGTCTTATAATTGCTTTTATATTGAAGGATTTTCAGTTCGATTTCTTGGGAAATCTGAGACCTATTGGATTTGTGACGATATATATTTGTCCGGTTTTGGGAATAATAGGAATTGTGCTATCTTTGATTGAAAAAAGTGTTGCGAGAGCTATTTTGAATTTTTTGTTAGTATTGGCGTTTCCTGTTGTTATGATTATGGGAAATTTGTTTATTAAGTAATATTAAAGGTTAAAAATTTGGTTAGAAATGTTAATATATTATGGTATCATAGTAGTATATTAAATTAATGGAGGAGAAAATGTTTATCAAAAATTTGAAGAAACTTACACTAGCCGCATTGGTTATTGCTTTTATGATTCCAGCAGGTGTGTCTAGTGCAAATGTTGAAAATGTTACGAGAATTGCTGGAAAAGATAGGATTGCTACTTCTATTGAAATTTCAAAATCGATGTTCAATGAATCAGACAATGTCGTACTTGCAAGTGGATTCAACTTTGCGGATGCCTTGTCAGCAGGTCAACTTGCAGCAGCTTTGAATGCACCACTTATTTTGTCAGATGAGAATATGGACTCAAGTGTAAAAGAAGAAATCGCAAACTTAAAGCCTAAGAATATGTATATTGTTGGCGGAGAAACGGCGTTGAGTTCAAATATTGAAGAATCCGTAAAATCTGCTGTTAATGATATTAACATTGAAAGGCTTAAAGGAAATAACAGATACGAAACTTCTGTGAAGGTCATGGAAAAAACAAAAGAATTTGTCGATGCAGAATATTTATTGATTGCGAGCGGCAAAAACTTCCCTGATGCTCTTAGTGCAACGAGTTTCATGGCAGATCACAAAGCATTGATGGTACTTAGTGACGGTAATTCTTATCCAAAATCTGATTTGAAAGAAATAGCAATTGGTGGGGTTAACCAACTTCCTTTGAATGGATTTACTGGAGAAAGAATTGCAGGAAAAGACAGATATCAAACATCACTTGCTCTTGCAAAAAAATCATTTGAGAACAATGAAAATGCTATTTTGGCAAATTCAAAAGTTTTCGCGGATAGTTTGTCAGCTGTAAGTATTGCAAAAAATTACAAAGCTCCTATTATTTTGACTGACAATGAAAATTTAACACAATCTGCTAAGAGTTATTTGGAAAATATGAAATCTGTAACTATTGTTGGTGGAGAAAAGTCTGTAGCTAGTAATATATTTTCCAATCCTACTTCTGAAGAAGTAAACGAGATGAAAAGAATCGAAAGGGAAAGAAAAGCCAAGGAAGAACAAGCTAGAAAACAAAGGGAATTGGAATTAAAAAAACAAGAACAAGCCAAAAAAGAAGCTTCCAAACCAAGTAAACCAAACTACATATACCAAGATGGATACGGTCCTGTTGGTGAAGGAAGAATAAAAGGAAATATGAATTCAATGATTTATCATCTTCCTGGACAAAGAGATTACAATAAGATCAAACCAAGTCATATAAGATATTTTAGAACAGAAAAAGAAGCTCGTGCTGCTGGTTTCAGAAGAGCTTTAAGATAACATAAAATGCTTCGTCATTGACGGGGCATTTTTTAATTGCAAACTAAACTCATTTGGGTATATATATAACAGGAAGTGATTAAATGAAAATTTTGTATGCGATTAAAAACATGGAGATTTGCATCAACAGTGTTGGTGCGAGAATCGAATATTTTAGGATAGATGATGAGAATATTATTGATGATTTGAAAATTTGCATTCCAAATTACGGTGTGGACAAGACTTTTCGTTATCCGACTGATGGTCTTTTCGTAAATGAAGAATACGATGTGGTAAGTAAGTCTGAGGATATGTGTGTGCTTAGGTGTGTGAGTGATGGTATCGAAAGTTTTGTTGTGTACCAATTAACACAAGATTTTGTGAGTGTGAATGTAAATGTTATTAACAATTCCAACCACACAATCAAGATGAATCCTGCTGTTGTGATTGATTGGAAGAATGATTTGGAAGATACAAATATTGTGAGTGAAATTTCGGGGTGCAAATTAGAATCTGTGAGCGATTTTGTTGAAGGCAAATCTTCGTATTATGTGGCAGATTTGAGTGGAGAATCACATCACAAAAAGTTTGGTTTGAAATGTGGTGAAAAATGTTCTATTTCTTCAAAGATTAGGATAGTTTCGTGATTTATGGGAGTTGTCGGACATGAATTTCGGATATATTTTATGATATAATAATATGATAACGGAGGTGGGATTATTAATACGATTGATTATAAATCTTTAATGAAAATTTCATTAAAAGCTCTGATGATTTATGTTGTGAGCTTGTTTTTGTTTCCATTTGGATTTATTGTGTTGCCTTCTTATTTTATTAAGTTAGGATTGGATAAAGACAACAGACTCGCTCTGATATCTTTCGGTATATTTTTTGTGTTGAGCATGGTTGTGTCGACTCCTTTGATTGCGATTCCCGTCGGATTGTACATAATTTTGGTGTTCTATTCGATTTTGAATTTGCTAAGGTCTGGATTTGACGACAAACAAACTATAGCTATTAGTTTTGTTGGAATTTGCATGTTTGTTTTGCTGACTAATATGCTTTTGAAATTCAATGCCGATATGTCTATTGCTGATGTGATAAGTCACAAGTTGAATGATTTCATGAAGGTTTTGAGTTCTTTGAAGATGGACGATGAATTGATGAAGTCTATTAAAATTATGTTTGAACAATCATCCAAGCTTATTGTAAGAGCTGTGTATGCGATTTTGGGAATTATCGCTTTTTATTCAAGTGTTTTGAATGTGTGTATTCCACAAAAATCAAAGGGACATGAGTTTCACGATTTCAGGATAGACATGAAATTCACAATTGTTATCGCTGGGTTGTTGTTGATTTCGGGGATAATTTATTTTGTGAATAAAGATTTGGGAAATTATTTGATGTATAATTTGTCGATATTCGGAATTTATACGTACTTATTAGGCGGAATTGCATTGATGTTTTCATATTTGAAATCATTGACAACTCCTTTTAAGGTGTTGACTGTTGTGATTTTAGTTGCAATTCGACCATTTATTTATATTTTGGCAGGCTTAGGAGCTTTGAATAGCTTTAAAGATCTGAGAAAGAAGGAAAAAGATGCAAGAGCTTAAATATTCACTGAAGCATTTGATTGTTGAAGCGGTTTTATTGGTGATACTTTCAGCGATTTTGTTTTATTTTCAAAATATCATAGGGACTTTGGCTTTTATTGCTTCGGCATTTTTGATAGTGAATGAATACACTTATATCAACAATAAGAACAAAAAGGTTGAGGATAAGATTATTAATCTTAATAATGAGTTTACAGATATTACTAAAAACGCTGTATTTAAGGTTCCTTTTCCGCTTTTAATTATCAACGATAAGAATAAAATCAGCTGGTTTAACACTTATTTTAAGGATTTGTGTGACGATGGGATTGAGATTTTTAACAATGAAATCGAAAAAATTCTGGATTTGAAGACTGTAAAAGACGACAATGACAACTTGAATTATTACGAAACGCAAGTTGACGGTAAATATTACAGGTTTTATCCTGTGACGATAAAAGACAGCGAAGACAAGGATTTGACTTTGCTTTACGGTATCGACAACACTGCTTTCATGGATGTTGTGACTCTTTTGGACGAAAAAAGGCTTTGTTTGATGGATGTTTTCATCGACAATTACGACGAAGCGCGTAACAGCATCAAGGAAGAGGAGAGAACGAGGGTGTTCTCAGATGTGGAAAATATTTTGCAAGATTTTGCGCGAGGTCACAACGCATTTATTAGAAAATACGAATCTGACAAGTTCGTTATGGTTATGGAAAAACACGAGCTTGAAAATATTATGCAACAAAAATTTTCTGTGTTGGATATGATTAATGACATCAAAAACACTAATAACGTACCTGTTACTTTGAGTATTGGTGCATCAATTATTGGTGATACTCCGTACGAAATTCACGAAAAATCCAGAACTTGCTTGGATGTTGCCCTTGGACGTGGTGGAGCACAAGCTGTGGTTGACACAGGAGAGCTTGAGTATTTCGGTGGCAAGAACAAGGCTGTTGAAAAAAGAAACAAGGTTAAGGCGAGAGTTGTGTCGCACGCATTGAAAAAACTTATAACTCAAAGTTCTAATGTGTTTATTATGGGTCACAGAAATCCAGATATGGACTCGATTGGATCTAGTTTGGGAATGCTTGAAGCGTCAAAGATTAACCACAAGGAATGTTATATTATTTTGAATGAGGTAGGTCCTCAAATCGAAAATATTTATAATGCAGTTCTTGAAGAAAAACCTGATTACAAGAAATATTTTGTAAAGAATGCATTTGCTAAGGAAAATTGCAACAGCAATAGTTTGGTGATTATTTGCGATAATCACAGAAGAAACTCTGTTGAATGCCAAGAAATTATGGATATTGCGAAAAATATCGTGGTCATCGATCACCACAGAAGAAGTTCTGATTATATTAAAGAAACGTCGTTGACTTATTTGGAACCTTACGCATCTAGTGCATCTGAAATGGTGACAGAAGTGTTATTTTATATGACAGAAAAACTAGAGATTCCAAAAATTGTTGCAGAAGCATTACTTGCAGGAATAACTGTGGATACGAAGAATTTCTTCTATCAAACAGGTGTTAGAACTTTTGAAGCGGCGTCTATCTTGAAAAGACAAGGTGCGGATAGTGTCAGGGTTAAGAAACTATTCAAGGATGATGAGAGAACTATCAAACTAAAATCTGACGTAATCGCTTCATCGAAAATGTATAAAGATAATATTGCCATCGGAAGATTGGAAGAAGAAGTGGACGAATCCATCTTGGTTGCGGCACAATCGGCAGACGATTTGCTTAACATTTTGGGTGTGGAAGCTTCGTTTGTGTTGGCGAAGATAAAGGATAAAATCCATGTTAGTGCGAGAAGTCTGGGCAAAATATCTGTGCAATTGATTTTGGAAAAAGTCGGAGGTGGAGGTCACCTTACAAGTGCAGGTGCCCAATTGGAATGCAGCATGGATGAAGCAGAAGAAAAGATAAAACAAGCAATTGACGAATATATGAAGGAGGATACGGATGAAAGTTATATTGACTAGTGATGTAGATAAGTTGGGAAAAGCTGGAGAAATGGTTAACGCCAAGACTGGTTTTGCGAGAAACTTCCTACTTCCTAACAAATTAGCCGTACAAGCAACAAAGGAAAATATCAAGATTTGGGAAGAAAAACAAGCAGAATTAAGAGCGATTGAAAGAGAAAACATCAAAAACGCTAATGAATTAAAAGAAAAAATCGAAGATATAAAAGTCAAAATCATCGCCAAAACAGGTGAAGGCGACAGACTTTTCGGTTCAATTACTTCAATGGATATCGAAAAAGCTTTGAAGGATCAACACGGTTTGGATGTTGACAAGAAAAAAATCGAAATGAAAGACAACATCAAATCTTTGGGAACATTTAACGTTATAGTTAAGGTATACCCAGATATTAACGCTAACTTGGAAGTAATTGTAGACAAGGAATAATTTTAAAATATACAAAAGAAAGGTGGTGAGGTAATGGAAAATCAACAAAATATTATGCCAAGCGATTTGGAAGCTGAACGAAGTGTAATCGGAGCGATGATACTCGATGAGAGAGCTGTCGATGATGCGGCAGAAATCGTGGAGCCGGTGGATTTTTATTCTACGAAATATCAGGAAATCTACAAGGCGATTTTGCAAGTAATCGATGAGAAAAAGCCTGTGGATTATATTACATTGGAAGACAAGCTGAAATCCAATAATATGTACGAAATTATCGGCGGAATTGATGAGCTCATCAGTATTTCAGAAGCTGTGGGAAGTGCTGTCAATGTAAAATACTACGCTGATATTATCAAAAGCAAGGCAATTATTAGAAATCTTATGCGCGTGTCACAAGATGTGATTGATATGTCCATTGCCAATAACACCGTTGGAGAGGTTTTGGAATATGCCGAAAGCAATATTTTCAAAATCAGTCAGAATAGAAATCACCAGGATTTAGTTAAAATCCAAGAAATGTTGGAGCCAACTCTTAAAAGAATTGGAGAAATGAGTGTAAACCAAGGAAAACTTACAGGAGTTACTACTGGGTTGATTGATTTGGATAGGCAACTTTCAGGGCTTCAAAACTCGGATTTGATTTTACTTGCAGCGCGTCCTGCTATGGGTAAAACATCCCTTGCACTTAACATCGCTTACAAGGCTAGTATCGAAAACCACGTTGCAGTGTTCTCTCTTGAAATGAGTAAGATGCAATTGACTCAGAGATTATTATCTGCGCTTAGCAACATTAATTTGTCAGAACTTGTGTCTGGTAGAGTTAATGAGTGGATGAATCTAGGACAAGCATCACAACTTTTAGCAGAAAGCAAAATGTATGTCGATGATACATCGTCGATTTCATTGAATGAACTTCGCTCCAAGTGTAGAAAATTAAAAGCGCGTGGCGAATTGGATTTGGTTATTATAGATTATTTGCAACTTATGACTACCAATTCCAGAAATGAGAACAGACAACAAGAAATCTCCACGATTTCAAGAGGGCTCAAAGGTTTGGCAAAGGAATTAAACTGTCCGATTTTAGCACTGAGCCAATTGTCGCGTGCACCAGACCAAAGACCTAACCACAGACCAGTCATGAGTGACCTTCGTGAATCTGGGGCTATCGAACAAGATGCGGACGTTGTGTTGATGTTGTATCGTGATGATTATTACGATCCTGAAACCGACAAGCCGAACATCGCAGAAATTATCGTAGCAAAACACAGAAACGGTCCAACGGGGACTGTGGATATGTTATTCGACAAGGAACACACGAAGTTTATGGATTTGGACAAACAAATGCCCGATGTAGGAGCGTTTGATAAATGATAACTACTGAAAGGTTGACGTTAGAAGATTTTAAATTAAACGATGCATTTGAAATCGCAAAATGGGGAAAGCACACAGACGAAAGACTGATCGATTATAACTTGTCAGATTTGGACGATTTTGAAATAAAAATGTGGTATCGCCAAAAACGAGAAATGAAGACGCAAAAGTATTTTGCAGTAAGGGATAAATCGCGAAAATTAGTTGGATATGTTGGATTTAAACAATACGATAAGTTAACAAGAACTGCGTTTTTGGGAATTGTATTGGATCCAAATGAAATGGACAAATCATACGGTGAGGAATCCATAAAGGCTTTGATTAACATGGGATTTACGGTTTACAGATTGGACAGGATTTTCTTGAACGTGAATAATTTTAACAAAAGGGCGATAAAATGCTACGAAAAATGCGGTTTCAGAAAGTTTTGTGAGTACGAAGAAGTGTTTGAAAATCAAAGACTGGATACTCACGACCAAGAATTCGATGAGTTTTTTGAAGTCAAGGACGGGACAATTTTTTCGAAGAACACTACGATGGCGATTGATAATATGAGGTGATTTTATGAAATATAGTGTAGAAAAATTTAAGATAGATTTGGGCGAAACACCTATTGAAAATATATTTTTAAATCAATATCTTCAAGTGGCCACAGGAAATCAACTAAAAGTGTATTTGTATTGCTACAAGCTTGCCAAGGATACTGCAGCAAATGTTGATATAACAGATGAAAAAATCGCAAAGGCATTGGATTTGACGGAAAGCGAAGTCGGTGAATGTTGGAATTATTGGTTGGATGAAGGAATTATCAAAAGATACACAGACGCCGAAACTCAAACTAATCACACGGTTTTTTTGAGCTTAAGACAATTGTATCTTGGAATTACCAATCCAGATCCAGAAGAAAGTCAGAAAACTTATATTCCACAAAACAGCCAAGAAATCAAGGAAATGTTCAGAGATATTGAAGACATCAGAGACATGGAACTTTCCAAGTCAGAAATGGAAAGAATTTTGGAACACATCTCAACATATCACCAAACACCGGAATTAGTGGTGACAGCTTTTCATTACTGCACAACTAATCCGAACACGAAAAACAACACCAATTATGTTTTGCAAGTTCTTAGAAATTGGAAACTTGATGGCATTATGACTTTGGAACAATGGCAAGAAGAAAATAACAAAAAGCAACAAAGAAAAACAAAAAAGAGAACTTATTACAGACCTAAGACTAATGACATTGAAAATAAGGCTACTAATATTAACTCGAAATTTTTGAACGATTTTATTAAGAAATCAAAAGAGCAAAAGGATAAAAAATAATGAGCTACGCAAAAGAAGCCAACAGAATATTGGAAGATTACAGAAATCAATCCAAAAAAGAATTGGACATGAGATATCAGGAAGTTTTTCAAAAAATCCAGGGATTTGAGGATTTGCTCATGCACAGAAATAAACTTGGATACGAATATCTTACAAAAAGCATCAAAAATGATCAAAATGAACTGAAAAACTTGGAAGAACAAATTGTTGCATCAGAAGAAAAAATGACCAAGATGCTTATTTTGAGTGGATATCCAAGTGATTACTTACAATTAAAGTATCACTGCGACAAGTGCAACGACACAGGAGTTTACAACGGCAAAATGTGTCCTTGCAAGAAAACCATCATGGTCAACATTGCACGCGATAAAAGTTTACTGAACGAACAGATGAAACAGCAAAACTTCGACAACTTTGATTTTGATGTGTTTGACACAACTGTGGACAAATCGCATGGCATATCTCAAAGAAAACTGATGGAAAATATTTACGACAACTTAAAATATTACTCACAAAATTTTAGCCAAAACGACAAATCGATGTTATTGTTCGGGCCAGTCGGAACTGGTAAAACATATTTGTTGTCGTGCATGGCAAAAGAAATCATAGAAAACGGATATTCTGTGATTTACATGTCAGCGATGCAATTATTGAAAAAACTTTTTTCAATCAGATACCAAAATTTCAACGAAATACCACAACCAGAAGTAGAAGACATTATCTACAACTGCGACTGTCTTATGATTGACGATTTGGGAACTGAAAACTCCACAGAAACCAACATCAGCTTACTATTTGACCTTTTAAATTACAGAATTCAAAACCAAAAAACTACGATAATTTCGACAAATATCGACCTTGATGATTTGACAACGCAATACGATCAGAGAATTGCATCCAGAATAAAAGGTGAATTCATACCGATACAATTTTTCGGAAGAGATATAAGAGAAGAGAGGTTCAAAAACGGGCTATGATTTATGTAACAGCGGAACAAATGAGACAAATTGACCACTACACGATTAATGAAATAGGAATTCCATCGATTGTGTTGATGGAAAATGCCAAAGCGCAAATTTCCAAACACATTTTGGACAAAAAATTCGCCAAAGCGTACGTATTCTCATCTGTTGGAAACAACGGTGGAGATGGACTAGCAGTAGCGCGTGACATCTATAACGCAAACAAATATGTGAAAGTGTATGTTATTGGAAAGCTTGAAAAAGCATCCACAGATTTTAAAATCAACTACGATATTTTGAAAAAATTAGACGTAGACATCGAATTTGTAGATGAAAACACGAAATTCGACATAACAGAAAATGATTTGATAGTCGACAGCATTTTTGGAACGGGACTCAAAAGAGACATCGAAGGAATTTACAAAGATGTAATCGATATGATTAACGACACACAAGCATTCGTTGTGAGCGTGGATATGCCATCGGGAATGGATTCTGACGAAAACAAAATCCACAACGTAGCTGTCAAGGCTGACCTTCTTGTAACATTGCAATTACCGAAGAAGTCGCTGGAAGATTACGACGGAGAATTTGTCGTGGAAAACATAGGTATACCAGAAAAATCAATTAAACATGTATTAAATAACGCTTCGTAAGAGGCGTTTTTTTAGTGGGGAAGAAGTTAAGCATATTGCCTCGAACATCTAGCTTACGAAAACAAGCAAATTCTAAGCGAAATGAAACGTGAAAATCGCGCTGTCTGAGCGATAGCGAGTTCGCGATTTTAGTTATGAAAGCCAGAATTTACCAATTTTTGTAGACAGATGAGCGAATTAGAAGTTTGAGTTTTATGTTTGAGTGAGCAATCAAATTTGTAATCTATTTTTTGAAACGAACTAATTTGCAATGAGTTTAATTATTTGATAAAATTACTGTTGCCTAGTTAAAGCTGAAATTTTTTCAGGACTTGTTTGAGAGCTCCAAGTATAAAAAAACAGGGCGTTATTTTTGAGTTCTCCTATATTTTATTAGGAGGTTTTTTTATTGAGAAAAACGAATACGAAATTGTTGACTACTATAGCGATTTGCATTGCGATTAACTGCCTTGGCGCTTTTATCGCTGTTAGTACGAAGATTCCTTTGTTATTGGATCACATAGGATCTCTATTGGTGTGTATGTTATTTGGATGGAAATACGGTGTTGTGACTGCACTTTTATCGTCAGTTATGAATCAAATTTTGTTTGATCCTTTTGCACTTCCATTCGCACCTACTGGTATGCTTATGGTGTTTATGGTTGGAATTTTATATGAAAAGGGATATTTCAAGAAATTGCACACTATTCCTGCACTTTTATTAGCTGTACTTCCTGGCGCTATTTTGGGTGCCATTATCCAAGGATATATCTTTGGAGGGGTTACAAGCTCAGGTAGTGATGTTATCGTAAGATTTATGATTAACAAGGGAGTAAATCCTGCTGCTGCATCTTTTATCAACCAATATTTTATGGAATTTTTCGACAGACTTATTTCATTTAGCGTTGTAATGGCAGCTGTTAAGAGGATTAAGCTTGAATCGATACGCTAAGATTGAAGAGAAATTAAAAAGAGAAATTGTGCTTTTGAAAGGCAGACCATGTTTTTGGGGCAAATGCACTTTCTGTGATTACATCGAAGATAATACTGTGGACATGGATGAAGCTGTCCGTGAAAACCGTGAGATTCTTCAAAATGTGACTGGCGAATTCGGGGTTTTGGAATGTATAAATTCGGGAAATGTGTTTGAACTTCCAGAACAGACGAAAATCGACATCAAGAATTTAATTCACGATAAAAACATTCATACTTTGGTTTTTGAAGCGCATTATATTTTCAAAAATAGGCTTAATGAAATCAGAGAATTTTTCGGTTGCGAGGTTTTGTTTAAAACTGGAATTGAATCGTTTGATTACGATTTTAGAGAAAATGTCCTCAACAAAAATGCGAAATTTCATGATGTGAAAGAGGTATCCGATTATTTTGATTCTGCGTGTTTGATGGTTGGGATTAAAGGTCAAACGAAGGAAATGATTGAGCGTGATATCGAGATTGGACTTTCGAATTTCAAATGGATTACTATCAATATTTTCATAAATAATTCGACGCCGATTAAAAGAGACGATGAGCTTGTAAAGTGGTTTTTGGAAAATCATTACGATTTGAAAGACCATCCAAAAGTTGAAATGTTAGTTGAAAACACTGATTTGGGAGTTGGTTAAACTTCCGTCAGTGTTTTTTTATTGAGTTTTAATATATAATAAAGTTAGTAAAGGTGGGAGAAGATGAGAAACAAATTATTTAAAATCGTACTTGTGATGTTAAGTGTCGTATTTGTCGCATCTTGTTCGAAGAAAATGCCCGAAATCTCAGAAGATGAGAAAACCTACGTGGGAAATTACTTGGAAGATTCATTCAAGGATATAGACATTTCAAAAGACGGTAGGTTGGAAAAAAATGATGTGGATAAAATCGCAGCAAATTTTAATAAGCCGTACGATTATAATGGCGAAGAGGTTATAAATTCGTTGGACACATTTTTCTACGGGGAGAGCTTCGCATCACCACAAGATATTACGCTTAAAAACTTCGTGGCGAATTTTCCAAGCAAAACGCTGGATCCAGAAAAAGATAAATCCCAAATAGATGAACTTAAAAAACAAAATCCAAATGCACTCAAACAAACAAGAGATGACGCCAAGATTTTGAAGGTGAATAAGAATTTGGTGGATGCTGTTTTATTGAAATATGCGAATATTACAAGTGATAATGTGAAAAACAAGGGAAATGTCGTGTATTTGGAAGATGACAATTCATATTATGTAATGGAAAATGATGAAGATTGGGCGTTTGAACCTGCGGTGTGCAAAATCAATTCCAAAGAAATTATACTTGAAGATGACATTAAATCGGAACTTAAATTGGAACAAAAGAACGGCAAGTTTTTTATAAAATCTTTTGAATTATCTCCTAATGCTTGTTGTGAATAAGGGATTATTGTGCTATAATGTAATAAAAGGTACTGTACAAAGCAAAGGGAGGCAATTATGATTACTTTGGCATTTGTTACGTTGATAGTTATTCTATCAATAATTTTTGCAGCTATTTTGGGAACTTTTGGTTTGATTTTGGGTTTAGTTGGTGCAATTGCGGGAATTTTAATTGCAATTGGAGCTATTACTTATTCGTTCTTGAAAGTTTTCATAAAAATAGCGTTAGCTGTGATAATCATTAGATTTATTTACAGAAGATTTTTCGCAAAAGAAGAAATATAAAGGAAGTGGAGTATGGATAACAAATATTTAAAATACATTTTGTACATATTCTTGGCTATTTTAGCTTTGAATATTTTGATGGGAATTATGGGAATAACTGTTAGTATTTTGAAATTCTTGATGAAAGTATTCTTGGTTTTAGTTGTGATAGGATATGTTGCAAAGTTTTTCAAAAATGCAGACAAAGATATTTAACTAATAACACTGAGCAAATCTTGTGAGATGAGCTTGGTGTTTTTGTTTGCTAGGAAGTTTAGTAATTGTGTTGTTAAGACTTAATAAAGCTTACAAATCTGATTGTTTTTTCCGTATGATATTCTTAGCAAAAACGCTAATCTGATTTTGAATCTATGAGTGAATTTTCATAAATGAAAAATTCTAATATGAATATAGAAAAACATAAAAAAGTTGTAAACAAGCTCTACATTGACATAGATAGATACTTTGTGGTAGAATATACATTAACGTAATTGAATATTGCAGTTGATGAAGAAATAGTAAGTGTTGGATTATTTAAGAGAGCTTATGTGTGGTGCGAATAAGTATATGAAAATAATGAATCTAACTTCTATGCGTTGTTATTTGAGAGAGCTTGTGCTAATTAGGGTGGTAATCGCGGAATGACCATTTTCGTCCCTTAGTATGAGTTTTTTTATTGTTTTATAAGGAGAAAGTTATGTTAGATATTAAAAGAATTAGGAACAATCCTGAAGAAATCGTTGAGGCTTTGAAGAAAAGAAAAGGAGAATATCCTATTGAAAAACTTTTGGCTACTGATGAAAAAAGACGTGAAGTTATTCAAAAAGTAGAAGGCATGAAAGCAGAACAAAACAAGCTTTCCAAACAAGTTCCACAAATGAAGAAAAATGGAGAGGACACTACAGAACTTTTCAAAAAGTTGAAGAAATTGTCTGACGACATCAAATCTTTGGATGATGATTTGAAAAATATCGACGAAGAAACCAGAGAATATTTGATGGAAATTCCAAATACTCCTAATAAGGATGTTCCAGTTGGTTTGGATGATACTGAAAATTTGGAAATGAGAAAATGGGGAGAACCAAGAAAGTTTGATTTCGATATCAAAGCACACTGGGATTTGGGTGTTGATTTGGATATTTTGGATTTTGAAAAAGCAACTAAGATTTCCAAATCAAGATTTAGCGTTTTCAAAGGAAAAGGCGCACGACTTGAAAGAGCTTTGATGAATTTCATGGTTGACCTCCACACTGATAAACAAGGCTACACTGAAATGAATACTCCAGTGCTTATGAGTCCAAGTGCGATGAGAGGAACTGGTCAAATTCCAAAATTCAAAGAAGATATGTTTTATTGTGAAAAAGACGACATGTATCTTGCTCCTACAGCAGAAGTTCCAGTGACTAACTTGTTAGCAGGAGAGATTTTGGAACAAGGAAGCTTGCCGATTTATTACACAGCGTTTACTCAATGCTTCAGAAGAGAAGCGGGAAGTGCTGGACGTGACACGAGAGGTTTGATTAGAAATCACCAATTTGAAAAAGTTGAAATGGTAAAATTCGTTGAACCAGCTACAAGTTATGACGAATTAGAAAAACTTACAAATAACGCAGAAGAAATCTTGCAATTATTGGAAATTCCATACAGAGTTGTTAGACTTTGTTCTGGGGATTTGGGATTCTCATCAGCTATGACTTATGATATTGAAGTGTGGATGCCAAGTTACGGCAGATACGTTGAAATCTCAAGCTGTTCTAACTTTGAAGATTTCCAAGCAAGACGTGCAAATATTAGATATCGTGACGAAAATAATAAGCCACAATATGTTCACACACTAAATGGTTCAGGACTAGCTATTGGACGTTGTTTCGCAGCTGTAATCGAAAACTATCAACAAGCTGATGGATCTATAAAAATTCCCGAAGTGCTACAAAAATATACAGGATTTGATATAATAGATTAGTAAACTAAAATTAAGATAGGAAAAGAAATGAAGGCTTATATTATTGCTAGAGGATATCCAACGGATAAATACAAAATGAACGGAATATTTGAATTGGATCAGGCAAAAGCACTCGCCAAAAAAGGCGTGGAAGTAGTGTTGATTGCGCTTGATTTCAGATCACTTAGACGTTTTCGTAAATATAAAAGTGAATATTTTATAAAAGATAATGTCAAAGTGTATTCTTTTCATTTTCCGATTGGAAGATATATCTTTAAAAACCTTTATGACTTTTCTTATTTGGTACTTAGGCATTTCTATAAAAAAGTGGAGAAAATAGAAGGAAGACCGGATGTAATTCACACTTATTTTACAGATCAAGGATATTATACATCTAAGCTTTGCAAAGAAATGAACATTCCATTTGTACTTACTGAATGCAATTCGGTCGTAAACCAAGACACTATCAAACCTTCTTACAGGAAAATCGCCGAAGAAACATACGATAGAACTGATGGGCTTATCACTGTAAGTCCCAAATTCAAAGAGAAAATCAAGGAAGAATTTGGAAAAGATTCTACAGAAATTGCGATAATACCCAATCTTACGATTTTCAAAAACAACGAGAATTTCAAAAGAGGAAATATTTTCAACATAGTATCTACTGGAAATGTAATAACGACAAAAGGTCCGAAGGAATTAATTGAGGCGTTCAACATTGCTTTTGCAAACGATAAGAATGTTAAGCTTACAATATATGGAGATGGATTTTTGAGAAGACCATTGTTGAAAATGGTCGACGATTTGGGATTGTCCGATCAAGTTTTTCTTCCTGGACTTACAAAAAGAGAAAAAATCGTTGAAGGCTACAATAATGCGGATATGTTTTGCTTGTATTCGTATTCAGAAACTTTTGGGTTGGCGTATTTGGAAGCATTGTCTGCAGGACTTCCTGTGGTTGCGAGCAAATGCGGAGGACCGGAACATTTAATAAACGAAGAAAATGGAATATTGGTTGATAGATTTAACGTGGACAAATTAGCAGAAGCGTTGAGATATATGCATGACAATATTGAAAAATACGACAGAAAGAAAATATCACACGATATCAAAGAAGTATATTCCGAAGAAAATATTACAGATGATGTAATAAAAGTGTACGAAGAAGTTATATCGAAAAGATGAGGTGAGAAATGAAGAGTATTAGAAAAATAATACCCTTAATGTTAGTACTTGCTATTGTATTTCAACCTGCATTATCAAAAGCAGACTCGAAATTGGGATTTGAAGACAAAGTAAACTCGTATTACACAAATGAACAGGATTATTCCCAAGAATTGTTGAATTACAACGAAAATAAACCCTTTGCAATAGCATCACTTACTAAAATCATGACTTATGTTTTAGTTATGGAAGATATCAACTCAAACAAATACAAGCTCGACGATAAAATCAAAATCCAAACTCAATACAATAAGCCTGAAGCAAGCACGATGCAGCTAAAAAAAGGCGAAGAATTAACAGTGAATGATTTGATTAGGGGAATGATTATAGTCAGTGCGAATGATGCTGCTGATGAATTAGCTGTTAAATCAGAAGGATCTGTGGAAAAATTTGTCCAAAGAATGAACAAAAAAGCAGCTGAATTGGAATTGGAATCTGCTAAGTTTTATTCTGCATCCGGTTATCCTGAAAATGACAAGGAAAACTTGATGAGCGCGAAGGATTTGGCAAAGTTAACCACATACACTATCAACAACTACCCACAAATTTTAAATTACACAAAAACACAAAAACTTCCAATGCCTTCCAGAAAATACGAAGGAATATCCACGTTGCCATTTTTGGGTAAAATCGAAGGTGTCGATGGATTTAAAACGGGAACTACAGAAAAAGCTGGATATTGTTTGATAACTACGATGAGTTTGAAACCAAACGATCCAAACAACAGAGTCGTATCTGTTTTGATGGGAGCTCCCACAAAATATGACAGAAATACTTACCAAAAAATAATGCTTGAATACGTCAGAAATTCGTTTGAACCAATGAATATATTGGATAGCAAAAAACCAATCGAAACAAAATCTGTTAACAGCGTTTCAGATAAAAAAGTTGAGATTTATCCGACAGAAGACGTATCCATTCTTTACAACACAAAAACAGGTCTGCAACAAAAAGTCGACATCAAAAAAGATTTGAAGGCGCCTTTGAAGAAAAATCAAATCGTCGGAAAAGTTGTGATAGACACGGGAAAAGGCGACAAAAGAGAAGTAAGCCTAGTTGTCAAAAAACCTTACGAAAAAGCAGACACATTAACTAGAATAAAAAGAAGCGCCAAATACACTTACGAATTGTTAGAAGCACTTCTTGCATCATAAGCCGATTTGATTCGGTTTTATGTGCTTCCATAATTAAGCTGGATATAATACCCCCCTCCTAAGGGGGCATCCCCGGTTCGAATCCGGGTGGGAGTACCATACGATAAGCCTAGAAATTACACATTCTAGGCTTATTTTTATTTTATTGAATTTTACAGATAGCACTCACAATTCGTTAAGATTCTTGAGGAAAGGGAACAAAAGGGCAACAAACTGACAACAAACACTAAAAGCATCAATTATTTTTCATCATCATATATTTTGTTTTTCTCTGGCAAATATTTCCAATACTTTTTCGGCATATTATTCTGCATAAGTTTGAGGTTTTGGCGTTCTTTTATCCCGACTGAATTGTAGAATTCTATCCAGCAATCTTCAAACATTTTCTCTTCATCAGATTCTTCTTTGAAAATTTCTTGTACATCGTAAAATGCCAACTCTTTGTCCACATAAATTGCACATTTACTTCTTTTCTTGTCGTAAATTACAAACTTTTCATTCTTCAACCTATTTTTGAAATGATACGTCAACAATTGCAATATATCGTTGTTTGGCTCAAACTCAGCGAACAAGAAACCATCTTGGATTTCTTTGAATCTTAGAAGTCCTTTATATGCGTGAAGTTCTCTTGTTGAATATTTGCACAGGCTGTTGAATTGGACTGCAATTTTGTCAGAAGAGTTAATGAAGTTGTAGCCGTATGTGTACATATTTTTGATTGTCTTAGCGATAATTGTTGATTTGTCGGGATTATCTGAGACGAATGCGTAGTTGATGCTTCGATAAAAGTTGAATCCGAATTTATCTGTTATCGATTTTTTCACACGTGATGATTTGTCTGTGTCAGTTTCTATAAATATATCGTCATTCAGAAAATCCAATTGTTCTGATCTGACTGTTATCAACGCACTTTCAATGTATTTGTACTCTTCAAAGATCACCGTGAACAAGCCATCTAAGCTGTTATCATAACTGTATCTCATATCTACTCCAAAAAACTAAGTTGTGTTACATTTTTTCCTTCTTGCATTCTCAAAATATCTATCAAATCGTCTTGTGTGTTGTATTTTTGTCCTCTGTAAATTCCTCCGACAAGTATGAAATTCTTTGCTTTTTTCACGGAAATTTTAAGAGAGGTCAAATCGTCGTATTTGAGATTGGCAAACTTTCTCGCATTTATAATTCTCATGGCATATGTCGGTCCAAATCCAGGAACACGCAGAAGTTCTTCGTAGGATGCTCTGTTTATTTCGATAGGAAACATCGACGCATTTTGCACTGCCCAAAATGCTTTGGGATCCAATGTCAAATCGAAAAACTGGTTTTGGTCGTTCAATATTTCGTTGGATTTGAATTTGTAAAATCTCATCAGCCAATCTGCCTGATACAGCCTATGTTCTCTAAGCATTGGAACTTTTTTGATGTTCTCTGTGTATTTTGATTTGATTACAGGAACAAATCCCGAATAAAAAACTCTTTTGAGCTTGTAATCCTCATACAAGCTACTTGCTTTGTTGATAATTGTAAGATCGGATTCTCCTGCTGCTCCTACAATCATCTGTGTAGATTGACCTGCTGGTAAAAACATGGGAGTTTTCCTGATTATTTTCCTGTCGATTTTGTATTGCGTGATGGATTCGTTGATAAAATCCATTGGCTTTTCAATAGATTCATAAGTTTTTTGTGGAGCGAGCATCTTCAAACTGGATTTAGTAGGAAATTCAATGTTGATACTCATACGGTCGATTAATCTGCCTAATCTTTCGATTAATTCTTCACTTGCTCCGGGAATTGCCTTCATGTGTATGTATCCGTTGAATTTTTTATCATTTCGAAGAATCTCTGCAACTCTGATAAGTTGCATCATCGTGTGGTCGGGACTTTTTACAACTCCACTTGACAGGAACAATCCTTCGATGTAATTTCTTTTGTAAAAATTTATAGTCAAATCAGCCACTTCTTCTGGAGTAAATTCTGCTCTTTCGACATCATTTTCTTTTCTGTTGATGCAATACTCACAACTGTAAATACATTTATTTGTAAGCAAAATTTTCAACAAAGATATGCACCTTCCGTCCTCAGACCAACTGTGACATATTCCAGAATTGTGCGCCGCGCCGATTCCGTCTGTGGTGTTTTTTCTTTTTGAACCACTTGAAGAACAGCTCACATCGTACTTGGCAGCGTCTGATAATATTGATAATTTGCGTTTTAATTCCATAGTATCACCTATTCGTATTTTATAATAAAACAAACATTCGCACAAGTTTGTTTTTTAGAAAAAAGTTGTTATCTGGAAGAAATTGTGGTAGAATTGTAAGAACTAATAAAATTTTACAATATTTATACAGAGGTAATCATGAAAAATAAGAAATTAATACTTGTTAGTGGGTTTGCACTATTTTCAATGTTTTTTGGAGCGGGGAATTTGATATTTCCTCCGTTCTTGGGTAACAAAGTAGGAAATCAGTATTTGATAGCTACAATGGGATTTTTACTTAGCGCTGTAGGGCTTGTGTTCTTAGGATTACTCGCAGCGACAAAAAGCGGCGCAACAATTGAAAAAATCGGCAACACCATAAGTCCGAGATTCTCACTAATATTCTCAACTATAATTATGCTTGCGATAGGACCGGGACTTGCAATTCCAAGGACTGCAGCAACAACAGTAGAAATAATTCAAAAAGGATTTTTCAAAGGAGCAAATTCTGTTTTGCTCACGGTAGTATTTTTTGTTTGTGTGTATTTATTCGTCAGAAAACCAAGTAGCATAATAGATAATTTGGGAAAAATTTTGACGCCGTTGTTGATTGCAACTCTTGTGGTGATTATTTTCAAAGGAATAATATCTCCCGTTGCAACGCCTGTGAATACATATCAAATTCAAGTCTTCCAATCAAGCTTTGAAGAAGGATATCAAACAATGGATGCGTTGGCATCATTAGTATTTGCAATTGTAGTTACCAAAGGATTTGTGTCCAATGGAATTACAGATGACAAAACTATCAAACAATACACAATAAAAGCGTCAATCATAGCAGCTATAGGACTTTGCTTCGTATACGGAGGATTGATTTACCTCGGAGCTGCCACATCAAAGTTCAACCTAGGAAATGTCGAAAGAGTTGATTTGTTGCTATACATTTGCTACCAACATTTAGGAATGTTAGGCAAAGTATTAATCTGCGTTGCAATGGCATTGGCTTGCCTCACAACAGCGATTGGACTTACATCGACAGTCGGACAATTCTTCGGAGACATGCTTAAAGATAAAACAAATGGAGTGATGTCGTACGATGTAATCATAATAATTTCCACAGTTTTCAGTGCGTTCTTCGCAGTAGTTGGAGTCGAAAAAATCTTGAAAATCTCAGCGCCATTTTTGACAGCAATATATCCTGTGGCAATAGTTTTGATTTTCTTGAATTTGTTCAAACAAAATACATTTTCACGAAACGTAAAATTAGGATCCATAATCGGAGTGTCGATTTACGCAATTATAGTACTACTTAACGGATTCGAATTGGATTTCGGTTTGTTGAAAACAATCGAATCAGTATTTCCAGTGCAAATCAAAAGCTTTATTTGGATAATCCCAGCAGTCATTGGAGGATTAATAGGAAAAATCAAAAAATAAATTGTAACTATTATGTAATACGATATATTGTGCAATGTATGGTATAATATATTTGAGGTGAGTTAATGATTAAAAAATTATTAGGATTGAAGAACGAAATACCAACATTGTGGTATGCATTTTTTAATAAACAAACACCATTATTGTCTAAAATAGTATTGGCATTGTCAGTGCTTTACGTAGTAAGCCCTGTGGATTTCGTGCCAGATTTCGTCGCTGGATTGGGAATATTGGATGATTTAATACTCGCTCCATCATTAATGATGGTCGCAAAGAAATTCATCCCCGAAGACATCATCGACACCAGTGAAGAAAAAGCAGAACAACTAAACTCCAAACTAAAAATAGTTGGAATAGTCGCAGGAGTAGGGATATTACTATTGATAAGCTTTTTGATTTACAAAAATGTGGTGAAATAGTTATTGAAATTTTAAATAAATAAAGCATAATTTGAAACAAAAATAGATTCTTATTTTATTTTAAGCTACAGATATTCATTATCTGTGGCTTTTTTTCATGTGTATAAGAAAGAAAAACGACAAATTTATGTAAAAATATTAAGGAATATTTATTGTGATTTTAAATAAATGATGAAAAATATAGCGAAAAATCCTAGAAAAATAGGAAGTTAATTTATAAATATAAGTAAAATCATGAATTTAAGGAGTATAAGTTCAATTTTAGGTATTTTAATAAAATAAAAATAATAAATAATTCATAGACTAAATTTATAAATGATTTTCGTAAAAGATGACAAATCATTGAAACGTGATAGACTAGATAAGTAAATTTATGAGATAGAAAAATATTTATCAAGCAGGTGCTAAATGAGTTATATTACTGTAGAAAATTTGGGATTTTCTTACGAGAATAATTCTAGGAAGATTTTGGAAGGATTAAATTTAGAGGTTGATTCTGGAGAATTTGTGTGCATTTTGGGAAAATCAGGATGTGGCAAGAGTACTATTCTTAGGCTTTTATCTGGTTTGGAGATGCCTACATATGGATCTATAAAATTAAATGACACAGAAATCAAAGAGGCAGGACTTGATAGGGCTGTAGTATTTCAAGATTATGGATTATTTCCATGGTTTAGTGCTGGTGATAATATTTCGTTGGCATTGAAACAAAAATATCCAGACAAATCAAAGTCTGAAACCAAAAACAGGTGGTATGCAACAAAGGTGTGCGATTGCACAAGCTTTTTCACTTGATTCTCCAGTGCTTTTGATGGATGAACCATTTGGAGCTATTGATGCTGTTACTAGGGCGAATCTTCAGGATTTAATTATTAATCTATATAATAATGAGGATCAGAAGAAAACTGTGTTTTTTGTAACACATGATGTTGACGAGGCTATTTTGTTGGCAAACAGAATTGTAGTTTTGGGACAATCTCCCAGCAAGATTATTTTTGATTTGAAGTTGGATAAGTCTACTGTTATGACTAGGGAAAATCAATTCAACGATAAGAAAACTATTGAGCTTAGGAATCTTTTGATTAAAAAGATTAATGAGGATATTTCAAATAAATTATAGTAGACTATTGATTTAGTTTATTTAAATAAAATTTTATGGGGGTACTTATGAAAAAGAAATTATTGATTGTAATGAGTCTTATTTTTTGCTTAGTATTTGCTTCATGTTCTAATAACAACGATAAAAAAGACAATGAAACACAAAATAAGACAGAAGAAAAGAAGGAAGAAACTTCAAAGGATTCTTCTTCTAATGATAAGAAGGAAGAAACTGTAGTTAAATGGAATTACGGAACAAGTGGTAATGTATTGGTAACTATTGCTGAACAAAAAGGTTTCTTCAAAGACGAAGGAATCAAAATTGAACCTGTATTTGCTACAGAAAATGCTGATGCGTTATCTCTTTTAGCATCAGACAAAGTTGATGTTGTATCAAACGCCGGTACTTCAAATCCACTTCAACAAATTTCAGCTGGTGTAGATTTGACAATTTTCGGTGGTCATATGTTAAATGGTGCAATGCCTGTTATCGCTAAAAAAGGAACTAAATGGAATGGAATAACTGATTTAGTTGGTAAGAAAGCAGCAATTAACCCACAATACTACGCATTTACTGGTGCATTGATGGATGCAGGAGTAAAAGATCCATTGAAGGAAGTTGATTGGGTACAAATCACAAAATACAATGATGCAATGGCAGCTGTTGTTAGAGGAGATGTTGATTACGCACTTTTAGGAACTCAACAAAACCAAGCAGTTAAAAACATGAAAGACATTGAAGTGGTTACTTACCAAAGTGATGTAATGCCTAACTATTCTTGTTGTAGATTGGTAGCCAAGACAAAATACATCAACGAAAATCCAGACACTGTTAAGGCTATTTTAAGAGCTTTAATCAGAGCACAACAATATTATGAAAGCAACAAACAAGAAGCTGTTCACATGTTAGCAAAACAAATTAAAGCTGACGATGCATTTGTAGCAGCTTACATGCTTGACGAACACTACGATGTTCACATTGACCCATTGAAAAAAGGTGTTATCAGAGCTTGGGATATTTTGGATAAGACTAATTTCTTAGATGCAAAAGCTAAATCAATTAATATTGAAGATAAAATCAATACAGATTTGTACAAACAAGCTTTAGAAGAAACTAAAGAAAAATACGGAAAAGAAGATCCGAAATTCTACGAAAGCTTAGAAAAATTCTTTGAAGAAAACGACAAATAGAGGTTTGTTTTGGATAGGGTAAAAGAATTTATTCGAAAATATTGGATTACCTTGCTGATATTCTTATCATTAATAGTTGTGTATATATTTTTGACGGATAATCACATGGTTAATCCTTACCTTTTTCCGAGTAAAGAATCAATAGCGCAAGCTTTTCACGAAGACAAATCAGTTTTATTGATTAATATGTTTTCATCATTTGGGTTAATGATTCCATCCATCGTTTTATCGTTGATAATTGCGATTGGATTGGGAACATTACTAGGAATGAGCGAAAGATTAAGAGAAATTTTCCACCCAGTTATTTATGCGTTTAGTGTTATCCCATCGATTTTGTTGTCGCCATTTGTACTAATGTTGGCACCGAATTTGTGGTCGGCATCATTGTTTTTGATAATTTACGGAACAGTGTGGACTACGATTTTTGCGACAATCACTGGAATAATGACAATCGACAAAAGGTATTTGGATAAGGCGAAGACATTAGAAATCAAGGGATTTGATAGACTTGTAAAAGTTATTCTTCCTGCAGCAAGTCCATCTATATTAGCTGGATTTGTGAGTTCGTTACGAAGTACATTTGTGATGTTGGTTTATGCTGAAATGTATGGCTCAAAATACGGAATGGGATTTTTCGTAAAAAAATACACTGATTTTGGATTGTTTAATCATGCTTGGGTAGGATTTATATTTTTGGTTATAGTTTTAGTTGTTGTAATGCAAATATTTGAACTAATCAAAAAAAGAATTCTAAGCTGGACTATTTAAATCAAAGCACGTTTAATTGCGTGCTTTTTTTATGGTATGATAGTTTTGAGGTGAGATATGGAAAAGTTTAATGTGAACAAAGACGATATGATAATTTTGTTGATTGATTTGCAAGAAAAATTGGTGCCTGTTCTTCATGACAATGAATATGTGCTTAATCACACGAAGGCTGTGTTGGAGATGGCGAAAATATACGACATTCCTGTGATTACGACACGTCAATATCCGAAAGGACTTGGAGATACTGTAGAATGTTTGAAAGAATACGAAACGAAGGTGTTCGACAAGGTAGATTTTACTGCAAAGCTTGATGATGTTATGAATGAAATCGAAAAAACTGGAAGGAAACAAATCGTGGTTGTCGGAGCGGAAACACACATTTGTGTTTACCAAACTATCAGAGATTTGATTGATGATTACAAAATCATTGTGCTTGAAGATTGCGTTACAAGTAGACGTGTGGAAAACAAAATGAATGCTATAGCAAATTTTAGGGAAATGAATTGTTTGGTTATAAATTCTGAAACTTTGATTTTCGATATTTTGAAGAGGGCAGGAAGTCCTGAATTTAAAACACTATCCAAACTAATCAAATAAAAATATCCAACTTTACTGATTCATAGTAAAGTTGGATTTTTTTATCCTAATAATAAGTACAAGAAATGTGCGCTAATTCCAGCTGCTATTCCTCCTATTGTGTGAGATAGAATTGCTTTTGGTGCGAGTTTTCTGGCGTTTAATGTGTCCATCATTCCAACATGTGTGGACAAATATCCTGACCAGCACATTCCAAGGGCTGTGAAAACTGCGATATCATTTCCAGTGATTAAATTTTTCTCCAATAATTTTGGAACGAGTCCAAGCGCTGCTCCGACACTTCCCAAAGCTGTCAAAGGAAATGCGATGCATTCAGATGAGCTGAAACCGAACAATGGTTTCAATAAAGGATTCAACACAGCGCCGATTTTTGGAATCAAACCAACTCCCTCGTAGGCAGCTCCAGTGTAGATGACAGTTGAATTTTTAACAGTTCCTGTCGATGTGAGTATCATAACCAACGTACAAATCACGACAACTCCAGGGATAATGTCCATTCCAGCTTGCACGCCCGATTTTCCTCCTTCAAGAATAGAATTCAAAATTCTCTCCATCAAAGTCAAATCTTCTTTTTCTTCAATTATTTGTTCTTCTTCAAATTCAATCTCATCGTTTGTATCTGCGTAGTATTTTTTCGTAAAATGCATCATAATTCTTACAGAAACAACAGATCCCACGACTGCTCCCAAAACTCCGAGGGACGCCGCCTTGAAAAATTCCGTACCATTTCCAAGTGAAGACATAAAAGTCCACACGATAAATCCCATTCCGAATGATGTTCCCAAATTGCACAACGTAGGAAGCTGATAGTTTTTGAAATATTTGGCAAATCCCTTGTCCTTTACAAGACCGATAATAGCAGGATTATCCGACAAAAAAGTAGTCAATATTCCAAGTGCCGAAGCACCAGGCAAATTGTAAAGTGGTTTCATTATAGGGCTGATGATTTTGTTGATTAGTGCAATAACCCCGAACTCACTTAGAATTTTGGACAAAGCACCAGTCAACACCGCAATAGCCATTATGAAAAACACAGTGTTAAGCAGCAAATCGTGCGCTGTTTTCATCAAAGTATTAAACATATTGCCAAGACCCATAACTTTTGCAATGTAGCCGAAAAGTCCGAAAACGACAGCGATTGTCACAAAAGATTCCAGTGAAATTTCACTTTGTTTTTTAGTTTTCTCCATAAAATTCTCCATTAAAAGTATAATATATAATTCTAATGTATTTCAGCTTAAAATTCAAACTACAACACGACATCTCTAATAAAACTAATCAACAACAAATGCGAAGGATAGAAAATGTAGAATGCCCATTTGTTGATGTTGCCTTTTTTGCCGTTGTAAAAGTGAATGATGGGAATCGACAGATATACGAACAAATACATATACGCTTCGAAAAAATACCCGAACAATATCGCTATGTAAGTGTTTCTTCTGGAAGATGAGCCCAAATACAACAAAAACACCGCTAAAATTCCAAGCATAGAATAATCTGTGTGGTAGTAATTGGCGATTACACAGAATATGGCTACGGAAATTAGCTTGAAAATCGCCTTTACTAAATTTGATTGGTCAAATTTATCGATTTTTTCTACGACAAATATAAGACATGCAGAAAGTGCCAACGTGAAGAACACATTTTGGTGATAAAAATCAAACATTTCACCACTAATCGCCAAATCAAAAGGAATTTCCGAAATAATCGCAAAGGAAAACAACCTTACTATGTATTTTTCTACGCTTCTGGTTAGAAACATTCCATTTACGATCAAAAATGCGAAAATCGGAAATGCAATTCTTCCGATAAAAAGCATTAACGCTCCAACGGTGACTCTCCAATCAGATGATGTGAGTGTCATCGTAGGATAAATATTGAATTTTTGAAGCATATTGCATTGGACAATGTGACTGATAAGCATGGATATACATGCGATTACTTTCAGTCCAGAACTTGATATTCCATTGTCTCTGTGCCAAATCTCCAAATAAGTTTGTCTTTGGGTTTCAGTTAAAAGTTGCATTGTAATCTCCTTGAATTTGTTACAACTATTTTATCACAAATAAAGTTCAAAATTATCTGATATAATTATAATAGGTGATAGTATGAAAATGATGATTTTTGAGAACAAAGTAGATGAGAATAATTTGTTCGAAAACGAAATGGATAATAGAAATTCTGTGATGTTGTCATTTTTCTTGCAGAAATTAAAAACGAAGAAGGTCGTTGTCGACAGGTTCAAATTAAACAAGAATCCCGAAATGTTCGAACAACAGGGGATTGCACAGAAAATTGATGACGGAATGAAACTTCCAATCACAGTTGTAGATGGAAAAGTTGTGCTTTCGGGAAGATATCCAAAAAGTTACGAAATATTGGATTTCCTTCACATCGACAGAAATATTTTCAACCAAGCTTATGTCAACGATAAGCGTAAATTCTGATAAGATTTGTTCCTAAGTTTTAGGAAAACAAAAAAACCTGTGACAATCACAGGTTTACATAATATTTTTGAATCTATTTTATTGAATCCAAAAATATTTTGACAATTTCGTGACCTTGGGGCAAAGTATCCAACGCCATTTCGGGATGATATTGAACTCCCAAGAAAAATTTCTTGTCCTTAACGTATGCCGCTTCCACTATATCATCAGAAGATTTTTGTAATACTTCTAATTCATCAGCCACATTTTTGATTGCTTGATGATGAAGGCTATTCACATAAAACTTGTCGCCAAATTTTTCCTTGAACATTCCATAATTTGTAACCTCGTGAACCAAATCATTGTATGGTTTGTCTTGGGAGTGAATGATGGAGATGTCCTTTTGTTTTTTCAAATCCTGGTACAAAGTTCCGCCTAAATACACATTCATTATTTGTAGTCCACGACAAATTCCCAATGTTGGAATGTCTTTTTTGTAGCAAATATCCATCAAATTAAATTCCAGTTCATCGCGTACATTTGATGAAATTCCACATTCCAAAATCTTGTCTTCGTTGTAATATGATGGAGCCACATCAAGTCCACCTGTGAACACAATCCCGTCCAATCTGTCGACGATTTCTTCCAAGAATTTTCTATCGGAATTGAAAGGAAGAATCACTGCATAAGCTCCGTTTCTTTCGATAAGTTCAATGTATTTTCTAAGCATAAAAAGTCTGTTTTCTGCCACATCGTAAAGTGGTGTAAGTCCTATTATTTTCATATTTCCTCCAATTATATTTCAATATTATTATATCAAAGATAAAACAAAAACACATTTTTTGATTAAATCAACAAAAGTGCTATAATATTATTATATTTGGAGAAATATCGAAGTGGTCATAACGGGGCGCACTCGAAATGCGTTTGGGATTATTTCCCACGTGGGTTCGAATCCCACTTTCTCCGCCAAATAAAAAATAGATAGCTGAAAATAGCTATCTATTTTTTAATTGGTACTAAACAAGTACTATTTATTCTACGGTTATTGTATTTTTCTTCAAGAACGAAAGTTTTGTCTCGCTGACAAGAATTGCTGCGAATATGAATACAAATCCGATTACTGAGAAAACTGTCAATGATTCGATTCCGATAAGTACAGGAATTAAAATCCCAAATATCGATTCGAATCCTAGAATAATTGCAGCAGTGGATGGGTTTGTATATTTTTGGCCGATGTTTTGAAGTAAAAGTGCAACGGCAGTACACATCACAGCTAAGTACAATAATTCCATTACAGATCTTGAAGTTACGACAAGATTTGAATTGTCTTCTACTACAATTGTAGTTATCCAAGATAGCACAGCCGCCATTATAAATTGCAATATCGTCATGACGATAGGGTCACGGTCTCTTGCAAGGGCACTTACTGCGATGATGTGCGATGCGAACAACAATCCGCTAAGTAAAGCCAGTAAATCTCCAAGCCATGCCAAAGGATTATCCACATGAGAACTTGATCCTGAAAGCGATATGAAAAATATTCCAGTTATACACAAAGCGGCTGCCGACAAATTATATCGGTCTGGTCTTTGCTTGAATACAATCCAACCCAAAAACGGCACGATTACGCAATAAGATGCAGACAAGAATCCGCTTCTACCAGGATCTGCGAATTTTACCCCCAAAGTTTGTGATGAATACGCCATGAACAAAAATATTCCTATCAAAAGTCCGTTTTTTATGTCGTCATATTTTGCTTGGCGAAGTCTCTTCCAGAAAATGATTGATAATAAAATAGCTGCCAACGTAAATCTTATCGCCAAAATAAAGTTGGGATTGAATGTTTTCGAAGATTGCTTAACCACAGTCAAAGAACTTCCCCAAAGGATAGCTACTATTAATAACGCTAATTTAGCAAGTAAATCTGATTTCTTTTTATCCATTTTTTCCTCCTCTTATTTAATTTCAGATATATTATCCCAGTTTTCGTATGATTTGTAAACACCTAAACCAACACAATATAGTAATTTATGCACAAAAAAAGGAGGAATGGAATCCTCCTTTAAAACTTTCAATTTATACGAACGGAATATATTTTGAATATCCTTCTTCTTCCATTTTTTCTAATGGGATAAATCTCAAACTTGCACCGTTGATGCAATATCTAAGACCGCCTTTTTCACTAGGACCATCGTCGAACACATGACCCAGATGACTGTCAGCGTGTTTACTTCTAACTTCAGTTCTAACTCTGGATAATTTGTGATCGTCAGAATAATTCACAGAACTTGAAGTAATAGTTTTCGTAAATGATGGCCAACCACAGCCCGCATCGTATTTATCCTTTGAAGAAAATAACGGTTCACCACTTACTATGTCGACGTAGATTCCTCTTTCATCAAAATCATTGAAGCTTGATGTGTGAGGGCGTTCAGTCGCCTCGTTTTGAGTTACCCTGTAACTTACATCGGACAATTTTTCCTTCATTTGTTCATCAGTCATCTTCTTGTATTCAGTTGTATCCAAATCCTCGTCAAAAGCATTCAAATTAATGTGACAATATCCACCTGGGTTTTTATCCAAATAATCTTGGTGATAATCCTCTGCTAACACAAAGTTTTGTAATTTTTCGACCAAAACAGTTAGCTTTTCATCGTATTTTGATTGAATGTAATTCATTACAGAAGTAATAGTGTCCAAATCTTTTTCATCTTCGTAGAAAATTCCAGTTCTGTATTGTTCGCCAACATCGTTTCCTTGCTTATTCACAGAAATAGGATTAATAATTCTGAAATAATGAAGTAAAATTTCTGCCAAATCCAACCTGTTTTTATCATAAACAATTCTCACAGTTTCTGCGTGATGAGTTTGTTTTACTCTTTTATAATCAGTGTCTGTTCCTTCGCCATTAGCGTAGCCTGTTTCAGTGTCTATTACACCGTTTAATTTTTTGAAATAAGCTTCCACTCCCCAAAAACATCCACCAGCCAAATAAATCGTACTTTTTTCAATAAATTTCATAATACACCTCTTACAAAATTATACCCAGTTAAATATTTTTTATTCAAAAAAATTTGGCATACAAAAAGCAGCTATTTAAAGCTGCTCATTGAATTATTTTGATTTCATAGTTTCTTGACGGTTCATTGTGTGATAAGAACCTTTGAATCTTTCCTTTTTTGGACTTTTGTCCCAGATTTCTTCTGCTTCAGATTCCCAATTTTTAGCATATTCATCGCAGTTAGCACAAAGTGAATCGACAGTTTGCTTAGATTCCAAATCAGTAGACTTTGCATCAGTGCTATGAACCATTTCTCTAAGTTCGTTTGGATTTTCAAGCATTGGACAAGGCATCAACATATTATCGTTGAATGGTTGACCGTCATGATATTTTGTAAATAGGGGAGCTCGCAAACAATCCAACAAAGATTTTTCTCTGATATTTGAATCACTGTAGTGAATGAAAACGCAAGGTTCCACATCACCGGATGCATTAATGTGAAGATATCTTCTTCCACCTGCAATACAACCTCCAACATATTCAGCATCGTTTTGGAAATCCAATGCGAATAATGGTTTTTCTGCTCTATATTTTCTTAGTCGTTCGATAGTTTGTTTTCTTTGTTCAGGAGTAGGTAATAAATCAGTTACAGCAGCATTTCCAACTGGCATATAGTGGAAGTACCACACGAAATACGCACCTAACTCTATTAGGTAATCGTAGTATTCTTCGCTTGTAATTGAATCAAAGTTTTGTGAAGTATAGCAGCAAGAAATACCGTAAATCAAATGACGTTCTTGTAGCATCTTCATAGCCTTTATTACTTTTTTATAAACACCATCTCCACGTCTACCGTCAGTTGCTTCTTCGAAACCTTCAAGTGAAATCGCAGGAATAAAATTGCCGACTCTTTGCATTTCATCTACGAAATCTTCGTCAATTAAAGTCGCATTAGTAAATGATAAGAATACACAGTCGTTGTGTTTTTCGCATAATTTAATCAAATCATCCTTACGCACAAGAGGTTCGCCTCCTGTGTATATGTACATATAAGTTCCCAATTCTTTACCTTGAGTGATGATAGAATCTATCTCATCATAAGATAAATTTTGCTTGTAGCCATATTCAGCAGCCCAACATCCAGTACATTTCAAGTTACATGCAGAAGTAGGATCCAATAAAATAGCCCATGGCACGTTACAATTGTATTCTTCTCTGTATTTTTGTTGAGTTTGCCATCCCAAAACAGACGCATTCATAAAAAAGTTATACGCCACTTTTTTCATTTGTTTTTTGTCAACTTCTTGGAATATTTTCATCACAAAACTATGATAAGGATGATTTTCGTCTTCAAAAACTTCCTTAATAGTCTTAATTTGAGGAGAAAAATCTCCATGTGAAAGGTTTTCTGCCCATTCGACTAATTGAACCCCTCTTTTTTGAGGATCCTTTGCTACATAATCGAATACCTTATCAAATCCATATCTTTTTCCAGCTTCAATAATTTTCATATAACCACCTTTTTATATATTAAAATTTTTTTAAAAACCGTCTCAATAGATATATATCCTACTTGTATTGTATCCCAAATATTTGCCAAAGTCTTTGGGCAAAACCAATAATTTGCCTAAAATTCTAACAAAACAGACAAAAATTCTAATAATTAATTGTTTTTACTCCTAATTAATGAAGATTTAACAGTATCTTTTAATAAAAATCCAAGCCTTTTAATCTTTTGTTCAATATCCTCATCCATTCCCGAAGTTAGCCACCTGATAACCAAATCCGTAATAGCACTTTGGAAAAACTTAATAATAATCTCTTTGTCTTCCTTTTTCGCATGAATTTCCTTGTCCACATTTTCAATGTAGATTCTCATAATTTGCCCCGACTTATTGTACAAATAATCGGACAGAGTTTTTCTGGAAATAGAATTGTAAATGTGATAAATCGCAGTCTTATTATCCAAAGCAAACTGCATCTCCTCAATAAAATTATCATCCCACGACATATCTTCCGATTCATCCAATACCTTCTTCAATCTGATTTCAAAAATCGCATCGATAATATCATCCAAATCCTTAAAATGGTAATAAATCGTATTTCTGTTGATGCCACATTCTTCAGCTAATTTTCCTACAGTGATTTTATTCAAAGGAATTCTATTCAGAAGACTAATCAGATTTTCCATAATCATTTTTTTCGTATAATCCGCGTTCATAAAACCTCCTTTTAATATAATCATATTCTAAACAAAAGAAAAAATCCATAAAAAAAACCAGCTACTAAAACAATTTAGTAGCCAGCTTTGTAAACTTATTTCAATAATTCTTCAGCTAATTGTAATGCCTTGCCAGCAAAAGTTTTAGATGGGCCACCACCCATGGCAACGCATACACCAATCATTTCTGATATTTCTTCCATTGAACATCCTGCTTCCACACATCCTGTAGTGTGATGAACAATACATCCTTCACATTTTACAGTAATTGCAATTGCAAGAGCTATCAATTCTTTTTCTTTCAAAGATAATTTTCCGTCCTTAAAAACAGTACCACATAAATCAGAGAAATTTTCAGTTACTCCTGGCAAATTCTCCTTAAATAATTTCGATTGTGCAGCCAATACTTCTTTACTATCCATAAATTACCTCCTATTTTTTAGACAATTTGCATTGCCCTTGTAATATAATCTTATCAAATACATCGTACAAATTCTTAATTATAGAAGATTTCAATAAATGAGGGCGGATTTATAGATATTTTATATAAATAAAAATAAAATATATGTGATATAATATAACTATAAAATTTAGGAGGTTAATATGAAAAAACCTTACAAGTTACTAGTTTTAATGATGGTTATGGCGATCGGATTTACAGGATGCGCCAATAATTCTGACAAAACTAATTCAAACGAAAAGATACTTGAAAATGAATGCCAACAAACTATCTGGAGGACAAAAACAAAGACTCTGTATAGCCAGAATGCTCACAACAAATCCCCAAATACTGATATTTGATGAACCTTGCTCATCTTTGGATTTGCAAAACACATTGGCGATAGAAAACTTGCTTAAAAATCTCTCACACAAATACACCATCATAATTTCAACACACAACACAGACCAAGCAAAGAGAATATCGGATAGGATTTTGTTTATTGAAGATAAAAAATTAGTTGAACACAATGAAATATAATAATTTAAGATTTAAGGACGAGGGAAAATATGAAAATTATGGTAGTCGAAGATGATATTGATTTATCAGAATTAATTAAGATGTATTTAATTCCAGAAGGATGGGAGATAGAAACTTTTCATACAGGAAAAAAAGTAGTTGAAAGTTTTAATCGAAATCATTATGATTTAATATTATTGGACTTATTGCTTCCGGATATAAATGGATTTGAGATATGCAAAAAAATACGCGAAAAATCTACAATTCCAATAATTATGCTTACGGCTTTGGAAGATTCTATTCATAAAGTACAAGGATTAAATATGGGTGCAGATGACTATATCATAAAACCTTTTGAGCCAACAGAATTAGTCGCCAGGATTAAGTCAAATCTTAGAAGAAGTTATGAATTTTCTTCTCTCAAATCTTTAAACAATGAAGAATACGAAATTGACGAACGTGTTGTAGGAAATTTGCGATTAAACAGAAAAACTCATAAAAGCTTTTATAATGAAATAGAAATAGTTTTAACGCCGAAAGAATTTGAAATTTTATGGCTGTTGATGGAAAAACCAGACGATGTTCACAATATGGATGAAATACATTACAAAATTTGGAAAGATGAAGTGCTGTCAACAGAGGTAAATCCCGTTATGGTTCACATAAGAAGAATACGAGCTAAATTCGAACAATGCGGAATAAGTTCCATAATAAAGACAATTTGGGGAGTGGGGTATAAGATTAATGCGTAAAGAAAATTCATATATTAAGAGAATTATTATGTACCAATGTTTGTTGATAGCTGTTGTAATTTTCCTTACATTTGCTTTTCATATATTAATAGATAGTTTGGTAATTTATAATATTGATACAGAAGCTGAGTTAGGCACAATATATAAGATTTATCTTAAATATGGTAATTATTTTTTCGTTATGCTGTGCGCAATATTCATAATCATCGGATGCTTTTATATTCAGAATAAAGAATTCGAAAAATATCGCGAGTATTTTGTATCTGGAATTAAATACATTAAAGGCGAAGTCCCTACTATTGGAGAATTCCATGAATCTTTATCTAACGAAAGATTGGATTTCATTAATATTAGAAAACTCATTTTAGAGATGGAAAATAATTATGAACTAGCTTATAAGGAAAAAACAGATTTGCTGACGTATTTGGCACATGATATTAAAACACCTCTATCAAATTTATTGGGATATTCTACTTTGCTTTACGATGAAGATAATTTAACTGATGAACAGCAACGAAAGTTTATAAAAGTTATCTACGAAAATGTGAAATCATTAAATAGTTTGAGCGAAGATTTCTTTTCTTATTTGAAATTCAATTTGAATGAAATTCCTATTAATATAAAAAAGTTTGATGCAGAGCTATTTTTAAAACAATGGGAAGAAGAAAGAAAAACATTGGTAAACGATAATGTTTTGGATATTAGATTTGCAAATACTTCTGGTAAAGAAATTAATACAGATCCTGAATTACTCGTGAGGATTTTAGACAATTTGGTATCGAATGCAAATAAATATTCAAAAAAAGGATCAACTATATTTGTTGAAGTTGATATACAGGATAAAGCATTAAATTTGACGATTAAAAATGAAGTAGAAAATAATTTAAACGTAGATTGGAAATTGGTGAAAAATAAATTTTATCGCGGAGATATATCTAGAAATCGTCTAAAAAACAACGGCTCTGGAGTTGGACTTACAATTGTAAATGATATTGTAGCACATTTAAATGGGGAAATTGAAGTATACAATAAAGATAATTTGGTAATTGCAAATGTAATTATTCCGGTATATTAAAAAGAAAGAAAAAAGCAAGAATTAATACAAGAAAACTTAATCTCTTATTTTCAAGACTAACCTATAATGATTTTATAAGGTTAGTTTTTTTAATAGATTCATAAAGGGGAAATAGTTTATGAAAAAAGTAATAGGCTTATTAACATTTTTATTGGTTTTTGTTGTAGGATTAGGATTTTTCTATAGTGAAGATTCACGTTTTATGGAATTTTTTATAAGAGAATTTAATACTACCGTAAATATAACTGCCAAACCACAAAATGTTGAAAATAATATTATTGAAATTCAGAAAATTGCGAAGAAAAATAAAATTAGTTTCATCAAAGAAGTTTACATACCCAAAAATTCTTTAAAAGAAAAACAAAAAATAAATATATTTATTTACATTGATGATGCTAGGTGGTTTAAGAAATCATTTAAGAATATTGATATCATTGAAGATGATAATGGTATTAATAAGTTCAAAAATGTAACTAAGAATAGCTTTTTGACTAGTAAAAAAATTGATTTTATTGATTATTCTAAGATTGAAAATCTCACTTTTAATGGAGATTATCATATTAAAGGAACACCTTCTAATGTTCAGAAATTTATCAATGAATTAAATAGTAGACAAGATTTGGGCATTGATACGAGTGTTGATAAATCTTTTTCAGTTGCCAGTGAAGTTACTCAAAAACAAGCCATATTATACGTAATGCTTATTTTAGTAATTATTTTTGCTTTATTATTTAGCATTGTAATTTATAATTCATCACTTTCTAAGGAAATATCGATAATTTCTCTATTGGGTCATGATAAATTGAGTTTTTGCTATAAAAAGGCAATGAATTTGTTGGAAATTCCAATATTGATTTCTTTGATAGGAATGTTTGGCGTTTTGTTTTATTTGACTAATCCAGACTCAATGATTGGATTTTTAATATCTGTCAAGCAAATATTCATATTACTTGGATTAATAGGGATTATATTGATACTATTCTATTTTCTTATGCTTTACTTTAGAGTTAAGAATGTTAGCACTATTTCGCGGCTAAAAGGCTTCAAAAAAAGATATAAAATAAGTCCTGTGATTTTTAAAGTTATTTCATTTTCTGTTGTCCTGTATCTTTTTGTAGTAACTGTGTTTGGATTAAGAGATTATGTTACTTCTACTTCATATTTTGATGCATGGGAGAAATCAAAGAATTATGCTAATATAGCTTGTGCATGGCCGTGGACTTATGTTGAAAATGATGATAAGTTTGAAAAAATAGTAGTCCCAAAGTTAAATAATTTATGGGATGAATTAGATTCTAAAGGAGCAATACTATTTTTCGCACCAAATATCCAACATGAAAATGATGATGAATATTTAAACAATCAGGTTTTTAGGGGAAGGTATGCTTATATCAACAAAAATTACCTTGAACTAAATAACTTGGTTGATGAAAAAGACAGACCATTAGCTAAATATACGTCTAATTCTAATGAATGGATTATATTTGTACCTGAAAACATTTCAATAACTGATAATGATAGGCAAAATATAAGAAAATCACATGTGTTTAATTGTACAACTAAACAAGAAAATGTCATTGAGAAGTATATTAAAATTAAGGGAAATCAACAAGTTTTTACATTTGATAGTCAGCAAAAAATAAATAGTCCAGATATATTGAATTATGCTTTGATTATGGTTAATGGCAAAGAATTAGTGCCAACTGGAGAGATTAAACTACCATCATTGGTTAACGGGAAGTTTCATCCTTATATTTCAAATCCTAATAAGTGCTATGAATATTTAAAACCAGTTATTCAAAAAGCAGGATCGTCTCCTTATATACTTTACGTTACAAGCGTTTATGATGAAGTCATTGAAAAAATAGAAATGTATAAGACGGAAACTATTATTTATCTTTTAGGATTTTTATTATCGGTTTTAGTATTGTTTGTAACGATAAAAATAGATGAAGAATCATATTTTTATAATTATGGGCAAAGAATTTACGTTTCTAGATTACTGGGATATGATTTTAAATCTATCCATAAATCTAAAATAATTCAGATTATAGTTGGGTTTATCGTAAGTGTTATTATTTGTTTTATGATAATACTCTTTACGATATATTTTAGAAGTTTTGGATTTTTTGAACCAAGAGATGGATGGAATTTAAGAAAATTATTAATTTGTCTAATAATGTCAATCATTAGTATTATTATTTGTTTCATATATGAAATTATTAACGTAAAAAAGAACGAAAAAAGTTTAGTGAGAAAGATAAAGGAGGGGAATTAAATGAATATTGATAAACCTCAAATATCATTGAAAAACATATCAAAAAAATATGGGAACCATAAAATATTAGAAAATATTAATCTTGACATTTATGAAGGAGATTTTATTTGCATTTTTGGTAAAAGTGGTGGTGGGGACAGTGATATAATGATGACAGATACAATAAATCCATTAAAATCAAAGTTTAAAGGCTTCCACAAAACTTTTAAACAAGACGATTTAGGATTAAGTCTGTCATCTTTTTTATTAAATTAACAAAAAAGAAAAGAAAACATAAGTAATAAGGATTGAAGAGAATATGATAATATTTAGAGTTTTTTTCAAAATCATATTGTTTCCTATTAGGATAGCGTTAAGTATCATAATTCTATTTTTAACGTTTGTATTAGGACTCAGCACAATATTTTTCAAACTGATTTCATTTATCGCTATTATGGGATTTTTAGGATCTGTTTATCATGGAGAAAAAGCACTTGCTATAGATGCGTTTATACTAGCATATCTTTTTAGTCCTTATGGTTTACCAGTGCTAGGATATTTTATTATAGAAGTGATAGAAGAGGTGAATGAAAGAATAAAAGCAATTTAAATATAAAAATAAATAGATTAAAACGATGAAAAAGAGATAGCAAAATCAAAGCTATCTCTTTTTATATGAAAAGAAAGGGGGTTATGATGAAAGAAATAGTTAAATTTGAATACTATTATGGCAATGAAGCAGAACAATATTCATTTTTTAGGATTCCCAAAACTTTGTTTACCGACTTAAATTTTAAAAAACTATCCGTAGAAGCAAAAATTCTTTATGGAATTCTACTCGATAGAATGAGCTTGTCAATTAAGAATAAATGGTTAGATGAAGAAAACAAGGTATACATCATCTATACCATAGAAGAAATTATGGAAGTATTAAATTGGGGGAGAAATAAATCGGTCAAAGTAATGAAAGAAATTGAAGAGATAGGATTATTAGAAAAAAAGAGGTTAGGACTTGGAAAGCCAAATTTACTCTATGTAAAGAACTTTATTTACACAGAAAATAATAAAACTACAGAAGTTTCAAAAGCAAACCTCAAGAAGTTTAAAAAACAAACTTCAGGAAGTTTAGAAAATAAATCTCAAGAAGTTTCAAAAGAGGACTCTAATAATACTAATATTAATAATACTGAAACTAATAATACTGATTTTAATAATACCACCCCCATATCCCCCTTAGAAAGGCTAGGAGAAAAATCAAAAAAAACTTTGGAGGAGGAAGAATTAAAAGAAACTATAAAAAAGAATATATCTTATGAAACATTTGAAAAAGTAAGAATAGAAGAAAAGAAGCAGGTAGATGTAATGATAAATGTACTTGTAAAAGCCTTAACTAGCTTTACAAACATTAAAATAGGAGGGAGGCATATATCCAATGAAAATTTTAAAGAAAGATTTCTAAGTCTTAACTACAAACACATAGACTATGTTTTGAAATACCTAAGGGAAAATGCTCCAAAGGATATTAGAAACATTAATGCCTATCTACTGACTCTCTTATACAATGCAGATGAAAGTATTAGAAATATAGAAGTCATAAAGAGAGAAAATCAGAAAAGAGAAAACTATGACTATAGTAACGATGAGAATATCTGGAGAGAAATTTTAAATACTTGATAGGAGATGAATATATGGAATTAATAAAAGAAATCCTAGAACAGAAAATAAAAAATGTAGAAACAAATAGTCCATCAAAAGATGAAGAAAATAGGAGTTATATAGATCAAGAAACAGGGTTAAAATATTGTGCAAAATGTAAAACACCAATTGAAACAGAAATAGACTTCTTTGGAGAAATAAAAAAAGTTGGTATTTTATGTCAATGTAAAAAAGAAAGACAAAAATTAGAGGAAGAAAAAAGAAAAGAAAATAAAAGACTTCTAAAAATTGAACACTTAAAAAAAGAGTGTTTTTCTGATCCTATCCTATTAAATTGGAATTTTAAAAATATGGACAAAGATAGTGAGTATGAAAAAGTAGCAAAAAACTATGTTGAAAAATTTGATGAAATATATGAAAACAATATAGGGTTAATTCTCACAGGGAATGTGGGATGTGGAAAAACATATCTTGCAAGTGCTATAGCAAATGCTTTACTAGAAAAAGAAATATCAGTCAAAATGACAAATTTTTCAGTAATTTTAAATGATATGACTAACTTTGAGATTGATAAAAGTAAGTATATAAACAATCTAAATCGAAAGGAACTATTAATTATTGATGATTTTGGAATGGAAAGAGATACAGATTTTGCAGCTGAGCATATCTTTAACATAATAGATGGTAGATATAGAAGTGGGAAACCTCTAATTATAACAACAAACTTAAATATATCAGCTTTAACTAATCCTGAAACTATAAAAGATAAAAGAATTTACTCAAGGATACTTGAAATATGCAGTCCCATTATATTTACAGGAGAAAATAGAAGAATAGAAAAAATGAAGGAGAAATCAAAATTAGCCTATGAAATATTAAAAAAAGAATGAAAGTAGGTGAGTGAATGCAAAATGATGATATAAATAGCAGAACAATAGCCATAGTAAAAAAAGCGGGGATAGTTACAGCCAAGCAAGTTATAAATTTGATGAAGAAAATATTAGAAATAAATAAACATAAAGCGCAGACAGAACATTCAAGACCCTTAGAAAAATTTAAAAAAGTAAAAGTAAAAGACCTTGTAAAAAAAGGTAAAGTAGAAACCTTAGAATTAAATGACATAGACTTAAAAGCATTGAAAAAAGAATTAAAAAGATATGGGGTTAAATTTTCCATAAAGAAAGATTTAGAAAATGGAAACAACATTATCTTTTTTCAAGCAAAAGATATAAAAGTAATGGAACAAGCTTTTAAAAAGACAGTCCAGAAATTTACTAAAGATAAGTCAAGAAAAAGAAAATCTGTAATAGAAAGGCTTAATAACTTCAAGGATAAAGTCAAAGATACTATTGACAGAGATAAGGTTAAACATAAGCATCAGGAACAAAGTTTATAATAAAAATACTTGGCTATATATAATATAGATGATGAGAAGGCATGAATAGCCTTATTGTTGGATACTATGAAAAAGAAGATGGGAGTCATCCAGTAGAAGAATTTCTCTTATCTATAGATAAAAAATGAGAGCAGAAGCATTAGGAAAGAAGCTAAAAAATACCTTTGAAAGTAAAATATAAGTATAATGGTGGTTCAAAATGACAAATAAAAAAATATGTCCCATATGTAACTCAAAGATGAGACAACAGTTTATAGGTCTATTACATTGCAAGTGTGGTATAAGCTATCATAAAGATTTAGGATATTTTAAAAGAAATGAAAATATGATGTTTGTCTTGGAAAGAAAAAAGATAGGTAAAAACATAAAACAAGTTCCAGTAATAAGATATAAAAAAGATAAATAAGATACTAATGGGTAGAGAAATCTACTCTTTTTTATGGAGAGGAAGTGATTAATTCGAAAATACTAAATGAAATAATAAAAGATATAAAAAATGTTTTTAAGATAAGAGATAAGAAGAAATTTGTATTAGAAAATCTTCCTTACCTCTTATTTTTTTATATAGGAAATATCTTTGCAAGCCATGTCAACTCTTATGTAGGAGGAGATATAATAGATAGAATTCTAGTAGCTTTTAGTCAAATAGATACTTTAAAATATATTCCATCATTAAAAATAAAAAACCTTATACCCAGTCTAATTCTATCAGTAGTTATTAAGTTAATCCTTATACAGAAAAAGAAAAATGCAAAAAAGTTTAGAGAGGGCAGAGAATATGGATCGGCAAGATGGGGAAATGAAAAAGACATTGAGCCATACATTGACAAGAAGTTTGAAAACAATGTGCTACTAACTCAAACTGAAAGACTTACCATGAACAATAGACCTAAAAATCCAAAATATGCGAGAAATAAAAATGTATTGGTAATTGGAGGTTCTGGTAGTGGTAAAACAAGGTTCTTTGTAAAGCCGAATCTCATGCAAATGCACTCTTCATATGTAGTAACCGATCCAAAAGGAACATTAGTCTTGGAATGTGGGAAAATGTTGGAAAGAAATGGATATGAGATAAAAATACTAAACACAATAAACTTTAAAAAATCCATGAGATATAATCCCTTTGCATACTTGAAAAGTGAAAAAGATATTTTGAAATTAGTACAAACAATAATTGCAAATACTAAGGGAGAAGGAGAAAAATCAACTGAGGATTTTTGGGTGAAAGCTGAAAAACTCTATTACACAGCACTTATAGGATATATCTGGTATGAAGCTCCTAAAGAAGAACAGAACTTTACGACTCTACTTGCTATGATAGATGCAAGTGAGGTAAGAGAAGAAGATGAAAATTTTAAAAATGCAGTAGACTATATGTTTGAAGCATTAGAAAAAGAAAAGCCAAACCATTTCGCAGTAAAACAATATAAGAAATACAAACTAGCAGCAGGAAAAACTGCCAAATCAATCCTTATATCCTGTGGAGCAAGGCTTGCTCCATTTGATATTCAGGAACTTAGGGACTTAATGAAAGAAGATGAACTGGAGCTTGATACACTTGGAGAAAAGAAAACAGCTTTATTCGTAATAATATCGGATACAGATGATACATTTAACTTTGTAGTATCAATAATGTACTCACAATTATTTAATCTATTATGTGATAAAGCAGATGATGAATATGGCGGAAGACTTCCTGTTCATGTGAGATGCCTACTTGATGAATTCGCAAATATCGGCTTAATTCCTAAATTTGAAAAGCTGATAGCAACTATTAGAAGTAGAGAAATATCAGCTTGTATAATATTACAAGCACAATCACAACTAAAAAGTATCTATAAAGATAATGCAGATACCATAGTTGGCAATTGTGATTCGACGTTATTTTTAGGAGGCAAAGAAAGAACAACATTAAAAGAATTATCTGAAAGCCTAGGCAAAGAAACCATAGACCTATATAACACATCAGAAACAAGATCGAATCAAAAGAGTTTTGGACTAAATTATCAAAAGACTGGCAAGGAACTTATGAGTCAAGATGAAATAACTGTAATGGATGGTGGTAAGTGTATATACCAGCTAAGAGGAGTAAGACCTTTTCTATCTGATAAATTTGATATTACAAAGCATAAGAATTACAAGTTATTGGAAGATTATGATAAGAGAAATATATTTGACATAGAGAAATACCTACAGAGAAAAGATGAGGTTAAGTTAAAAGAGAGTATGGTAGTTGAAATATTAGATGAATAAATTTAAAATTAAATAAGAAGTAAGATAGATATTTAGGAAAGTTTAAAAGAAAATACTTGACAAAAAATATTTTATAACATATAATAATGCCAACAGTACCCGACACGCCTCTTAACAATGCGGACCAAGTCGGGTCATTTGATTTTAGGAGAAAAAATGAAAAAAATTCATCAAGAACCGATTAGTATAGAAAATCAAGTAAAAAACTTAATAGACTTAGGACTTTTAGTAGAAGATAAAACTTATGCTGAGAAAATTCTTGGAAGAATATCCTATTACAGGCTGATTAAAGCTTATAGTATCACATTAAAAAAAGATGGAAGATATATATCAGGAATGAGTTTTGAAGATATTGTAAGTTTATATAAATTTGATAGAGAACTTAGACAACTCATATTTGGAACAATAGAACATATTGAAGTTTCTTTAAGAGCAGTTATCACAAACTATTTTTCTTTAAGATATGGGAACTTTTCATATAAAGATATGAATAATTTTGAGAAACAAAAGGAACAAGAAAGGGTACTAGAAGAATTAGCAAGGGAAGTTAAAAGAAATAGACGCTCACCATTTATAAAAAACTTTAAAGACAATTATGAAGGTGGAGAAATTCCACTCTATGCAGTGATAGAAGTAGCAAGTTTTGGAACTTTATCTAAAATGTATAAGAATATGAAAAATGAAGATAAAAGTAAAATTGCAAAAGTCTTTCATACAGACTACCATTACTTTGAATCTTGGATAGAAAATTTTGCCTATATAAGAAATATATGTGCCCATTATGGCAGGCTATATGGAGCAAAGCTTACAAAATCACCAAAGCTATATAAAGAATATTTAAAAAATAATATTTCAAACAACACAATATTTGCCACATTAGTAAATCTTAAAATAGTTTCTGAAGAAGAAAATTACAAAAATTTTTATCATGATCTAACAGCACTAATAGCAAGATATGAAAATATTGAATTAAGACATGCTGGCTTTATAGAAAACTGGAAAGAATTACTAAAACCATAAAATTAAATAGAGAAATTTACACCGAAAAAAACATTTCGGTGTTTTTTTATGCCCAAAGGAGGAAGAATGAAATATATACGAGATGAGCCGAAAAAATAAGATACAGAGAAAAATGAAATATTAATTAATTAGAAGTAGAAGCGATAGAGAAAACTATCGCTTTTTTTATGGAATAAAGGAGATAGAACAAATGGAAAGAGAAATGCTAAATATTAATGGAAATCTAGTAGGAGAAATAAAAACAACTGCAATAGATACAAAGGAAGGAGAAAAAGAAGTAGCTAACTTCACAATAGTTAGAAAGAACAAAGAAGAAGGAAAGGTTAAAAAAGAATATATCTACTGTAATCTCTACGGAGAAAAGGCAAAAAGTGTGAAGGAATTTAAAAGTGGAGAATACATCCATATTTTTGGATATTTTAAGGAAACAAAAAAAGAAGACAAGACATTTAAAAATTTTATCGTAAAGCACATAAATAAAATTGAAAAAGAAGAAAAAGAGGAGGAAATATAAATGGAATTTTTTACACAAGCAGTAAATGTATTAAAAATATTAGTTACAGCAATTGGTGCAGGGCTTGGAGCATGGGGTGTTATCAACCTGATGGAAGGTTATGGGAATGACAACCCTGGTGCTAAATCTCAAGGTATTAAGCAGCTTATGGCTGGAGGGGGAATTGTACTCATAGGTTTAAAACTAATACCGCTATTAGCAAACGTGTTAAAATAAAATGTTTAATATAGTAGATAAGATCAAAGAGTTTTTTTCGGAGATACTTATTGATATGATCAAGGAAAATTTAAGCGGAATGCTCCTTGATATAAATGACAAAGTATCAACGATAGCAAATGAGGTAGGAAAGACTCCGAGTGGATGGAACTCGGAGGTTTTCCACTTCATAAAGTCTATTTCAGAAAATGTTATACTTCCCATAGCAGGTCTTATCATAACGGCTGTACTATGTATTGAATTAATTCAAATGGTAATGAACAAAAATAATATGCATGACACAGATACCTTTGGTTTTTTTAAATATATGATAAAAATGTGGATAGCAGTATGGCTTGTATCTCATGCTTTTGACTTTTCTATGGCAGTATTTGATGTGGCACAGAATTTAATAGGAAAGGCAGCAGGTGTGGCAAATGCTAGTGCAAAAGTTTCTCCGGGTGATATAGCTAATATGGTAGATAGCCTAAAAGGAGAGTCAATAGGAAAATTAATGACTATAGTACTAGAGACATCAATTGTAAAGATGATAATTCAAGGGATATCAATACTCATTACAGTTATTCTATACGGCAGGATGATAGAAATATATATTTATACTTCAGTTTGCGCCATACCTTTTGCCACAATGGGTAATAAAGAATGGGGAAGTATTGGAACAAACTATATAAGAGGGCTCTTCGCACTTGGCTTGCAAGGTTTATTCTTACTTATATGCGTAGGAATTTATGCCGTACTTGTTAAGACTTTAAATATATCAGACATACACAAAAGTATTTTTGAATTACTAGGATACACATTAATACTTGGGATAACTATGATGAAATCAGGAAGTATTGCAAAATCAATTTTAAATGCTCATTAATAAAAAAGGAGAAGATGATGAAAATTAGAAGAAAAAAGGACAAAAAAATTAATTTAAAAACACTTGGAACAATAGGACTCCCAATACTTTTAATAGGGGGATATATTACAAGAGAAATACAAAATAGAATGATTATAAGAAAAACATCGGAAGTTTTAGATAATAGAGAAGAAACGAATGAAAAAGTATTAGAAATAGCAGTGAATATGGGAAAATCATTAGAAGATCTGAACAGAGAAGATATATATGGCTTTTACTTAGAGGGTTTAGAATAATGGCTTATGTAAATGTCCCAAAGGACTTAACAAAAGTAAAAACAAAGGTAGCTCTAAATCTAACAAAAAGACAATTAATTGGCTTTACAATTGCAGGTCTAATAGGCTTTCCAGTATATTTAATGGTAAAAAAAGTGCTGCCTAATGACCTATCTATGTTAATCATGATAGGTGTGTCTTTTCCTATAATATTTGCAACTCTTTATGAAAAGGACGGGATCTATTTTGAAAAATATTTAAAGTATATTATAGATAAGAAAAGACAGACAAGTATAAGGATATACAAGACAGAATGTATTTATGATATAAAGAAACAAAGAAAGGAAAGGAGTAAATGAATCAAATACAGAAAAAACAACAGAAAAAATTAAATCAAGAAAAAAGAAATTTAAAAAAACAAAAAGAAGATTTAAAAAGCATTAGTATAAGTCAAAAAAAGATGAAAAAAGCAAATATTTCTAAAGAAAAAGGAAAGCCCAAAAAGAAGCTTTCCTTTTTTGGTGGGAAGAAGAAAAAGAGTGTTCAGGAAACAATCCCTTATTTAAGAATGTTGAGAAATGGGATTTGCCAAGTTGAGAAGAACAAATTTAATAAAATGATACGTTTTTTAGATATTAACTACCAGCTTTCAACAGAAGAAGATAAGGAAAGTATATTTAATGAATTTTCAAGTTTTTTAAACTATTTTGATCCAAGTGTTGATATAGAACTTTCATATATTAATCGCATAGGAAAAAATGAAGAAGTAGAAAAAAACATCAATGTTCCGGATAGAAACGATTCATATAATGAAATACGAAAAGAGTACAGGGAAATGCTAAAAAATCAGAGTCAAAAAGGAAATAATGGACTTACTAAATATATGTATATCACCTTTAGCTTACAAGCACAAGATTTAAAAGAGGCAACTACAAGACTTGAAAGAATGGAAATGGATATATTAAATAACTTTAAGCAGATGGGAGTAAAAGCTTATGTATTAAGTGGATATGAAAGGTTAAAGGTTATTCACGATATCTTAAATCCAAATAAGAATTTTGTTTTTTCATTTGAAGACCTAAAATATAGTGGACTATCTACTAAGGATTATATAGTACCAGCATCATTTAACTTTTCATCTAACAATCAATTTAAAATTGGAGAATACTTTGGAGAAGTAAACTTTCTACAAATTCTAGCACCTGAATTATCAGATAGATTATTATCAGAATTTTTAGGAGTTGAAGAAAATATGATTGTAACATTTCATATAAATTCCATTGATCAAACAGAAGCTATAAAGATGATTAAAAGAAAAATAACAGACTTGGATAAAATGAAAATTGAAGAAAATAAGAAGGCTATAAGATCAGGATATGACATTGATATTCTTCCAAGCGATTTAATTACCTACGGTAATGATGCTAAGAAACTATTAGTAGAACTTCAAAATCATAATGAGAGAATGTTTGTCATAACTATTTTGTTTACAAATATGGAAAAAAGTAGAAAGAAATTGAGTAATATAATCTTTCAACTAAATTCAATAGCAGGTAGGCATAATTGTGTATTGAAAAATCTTAACTATAGACAGGAACAAGGACTAATTTCTTCCCTGCCACTTGGAAAAAATGAAATAGAAATAAAAAGAGGACTTACAACCAGCTCTACAGCAGTCTTTATTCCTTTTACAACAGAAGAGTTGTGCTTAGAAGGAGAGAGCTTATATTACGGATTAAATGCTTTAAGTCGTAATATCATTATGACAGATAGAAAGCTTTTAAAGAATCCAAACGGTTTAATACTTGGAACACCGGGTAGCGGTAAATCTTTTTCAGCTAAAAGAGAAATTACCAATGCTTTTTTAATCACACAAGATGACATCATTATCTGTGATCCGGAAGGGGAGTATGGAAATTTAACTAAGGCACTAGGTGGAGAAGTTATAAAAATATCGCCAACAAGTAAGGATTATATAAACCCGTTGGATATAAATGTAGACTATGCCGATGAAGACAATCCCTTATCTTTAAAGTCTGACTTTATTCTTTCACTGTTTGAACTTGTAGTAGGAAAGGAAGGGTTAAGTGCAGAAGAAACTTCAGTAATTGATAGATGTCTTCCAATATTATATAAGGATTACTTCGACAATCCAATTTCTGAAAATATGCCAATTTTAGAAGATTTATATAATTTACTTTTAAAACAAGAAGAAAATGTAGGGAAAAAATTAGCGGTAGAAATGGAAATTTATGTCAAAGGCAGCCTCAATGTATTTAACCATAGGACTAATGTAGATACAGGAAATAGAATTCTTTGTTATGACATTAAGGAATTAGGAAAGCAACTTAGAAAAATAGGTATGTTAATTGTTCAAGATCAAGTGTGGAATAGAGTAACTATTAATAGAAATAAGAAGGAAACCAGATATTACTGTGACGAATTCCATTTGCTTTTAAGAGAAGAACAAACAGCCTCATATTCCATAGAAATTTGGAAGAGATTTAGAAAATGGGGCGGGATTCCAACAGGATTAACACAAAATGTAAAGGACCTTTTAGCCAGTCCCGAAATAGAAAATATATTTGATAATACAGATTTTATCTTAATGCTTAATCAAGCTAGTGGTGATAGGGAAATTTTAGCTAACAAGTTAAATATATCTCTTTATCAGTTATCCTACGTAACAAATTCCAATGAGGGAGAGGGATTACTATTCTATGGAAACACAATAGTACCTTTTGTAGATAGATTTCCTAAAGATACAAAATTGTATAAGTTAATGACAACTAAACCAGAAGAATTAAAGGAAGGGATAGAAATTGATAGACAGAGAGAAGTTAAAAACTAACTATATTATTAATTTAGATGCAATTTCTGCTCTAAAGGAATTTCCAGATAAAATATTTGATTGCTGTATTACATCTCCTCCATATTATGGACTTAGAGATTATAAAGCAGAAGGACAAATTGGAAGAGAAGAAAGTCCGGAGGAATATTTAAATAAATTAATTAAAGTCTTTAGAGAAGTAAAAAGAGTATTAAAAAAAGAAGGAACACTTTGGGTAGTTATTGGAGATTCTTATGCAGGTACAAGAAGCAAAAAAAATATAAAGATCCTAAAAACATAGAAGGAAGAAGTGGTCAAAAAGAGTCTATTACAGAAAAACTCAGTGGCTACAAGGCAAAAGACTTAATGGGGATACCTTGGCAACTAGCTTTAAAATTAAGAGAGGATGGTTGGTATTTAAGAAGCGATATTATTTGGCATAAGGAAAATGCCATGCCTGAGTCTTGTAGGGATAGACCATCAAGGTCTTATGAACATATCTTCCTACTATCAAAAGCAAGAAAGTATTTCTATAACTTTGACGCTATGAAAGAACCAATAAAAGAAATAAGCAAGAAAAGATATATGAGGGCAAGAGGAAAAGATAATAAGTATTTACAAGAAGGCACAGGAGCTAAAAGACAGAGCATAAATGAAGCAAGAGAGTATGGAGAATATATAGGAGATAATGTCCCTAAGTTTAGAAACAATAGAGATATTTGGACTATTAACACCAGTGCGTTTAAAGGAAAACACTATGCGGTATTTCCACCAAAACTGGTAGAACTTTGTATAAAAGCAGGATGTCCTAAAAAAGGCTTAATTCTTGATCCCTTTATGGGTTCAGGAACTGTTGGAATGGTAGCTATTAGGATGGACAGAGAATATATTGGAATTGACATAAACAAAGACTACTGTCAAATAGCTAAAGAAAGGATAGAGAAAAATATGAAATAGGAGGTATATATGAAAAAGAAAGGGAAAGTAAACCCAAGAGATGTACCAAAGACCAAACTTATATCAGAAAATAAAGAAGAAAGTAATGAAAAATTCAGTAATACAGAGAGTCCATCAGATTTTTCAAAAAAAGAAATAAATAAAGTAAAAAGCAGGAACAACATAGACAATAATGTTGAAAACTCTAAATATTACTCAGATCATTTGCAAGAAAATAGTCAGGATTTATTCAAAGAAAAAGAAAATCCAAATAGAGAAAGAAGACAAAGAAAAATCCATGAGGAAAAATTTGCAGAAGCCTCCTATCATAATGAATATCAGCCGGAATATTCGCAACGGCTGCATAGAAAAATGGAAGAAAATGAGGAAAGTAGATATGGTGAATATCACGGGCAAGAAACAGAATATAGGCTAAGTAATTTTAAAGAAGATTTTAATGATGGAGTAATTTCAACTAACTCTAATATAAAAAGTAGCATTTCTCCTCAAAAAAATTGCAAGGGGAATAGTAATTTAAAATGGAAGAAAAACGTTGAGAGTGAAAGTTTTAATGATGTGCCAGAGAAAAAAATAAGGAGATTTAGAAAAGAAGATAAGAATTTTAATAGAGAGGTAAGTTCAACATATGATCCATTATCACAGGACTCAGATAATGATGGTGTCATAGATCACTATGACATGAACTTTAGTGATAGCAATGTATCCTATAGGGATACAAGAGATGACTATAAGTATTTACCATCTTCTGATGTGCAAAGAAAAAATTGGGATGGTTATTCTATTCTTGGTAAGAAAGGGAAAGAAAGCTTTCAAAAAAACACCTTTAAAAAACTTTATCAATCTCAAAGTCAGTTTAAGGATAAAGGGGAAAAAGCAGAATTAAAATCTTTAAATGGGAAGTTTAGAAGAAAAGATCTATCATATAAGGCAAATGAAGAAGACAAAAAAATAATTCAAGACCTGAATACTAATAAAAAACAAAATAGCAAATATTTCAAGGGCAAAGTTAGAAATTTAGAAGAAAAAAATATGCTAATGGGTAGGGTTTCTAGTGGGAAATTTAGACAGGATAGCCTATCTGAAGGATTTAAAAGTGAATCTGAAAAAAATAAAGATAAATATAATATAAATAAAAAGAATCAAGAAAAAATAGGTACGAAAAAAGAAATCTTCAAACAGGAAAAAAACGTAATAAAAAATGAGAATCTTGAAGTAGATGAACTTGATTTAAATCATAGTGGAATTTCTAATAAAAACAAGGGAAAGAAAAGACAAATAAAAGACGCTTTTGATAATACTATAAAGAAAAGCAACTTTGATCCAAAGAAAGAATACACCAGGACAAAAAAAGAATTACAGGATTCTAAAAATGTATCTGAAGAAAATAAGGTAGATACAAAAAATAAAACTAAATTTCATTCTAAAAAAGATAACAAAAGTGAAAAAGATAAGTTTTATAAAAAGGAAGATAAAATATCAAAACTATATGAGAAAAAGAATAAAAAGGAAAAAGAGTTAATTAAAGATAAGAAAAAGTCAAAAAAAGCGGGTTTAGAAAAACCTATTACTTTTGCGAGTGCTATGACGGCAAACTATCTATATAGTGGGAAAGATGATAATGCAGGCGTTAACGCTGCTTATAAGCTTAGTAGAACTACAGAAGTTGTAGGTAGAGAAATTAGCCATTTTAGAAGAAAAAAACCTTCAAAAACTCAAAGAAAAATAAAATCTTTAGAAGGAAAAATTTATAAGAAAGAAAGTAAACTCCTCTTTCAAAGAAATTTTGAAGAATTGAAGAAGACTAAAGTTTATCAAAACTCTAATAAATTTAATCGATTTTTTATGAAAAAGAAGTTTCAGAGAGATTTTAGGAAGAAACACGGGGAAGGTTTAGTAAATAGAATAAAGAAATCTTTTGCTAATATTGGAAAGAAAACATTGGAAGTTTTAAAAAACAAAGGATATAAGCAAATTTTAATTGCCCTTTGTATTTTAGGACTTTTTTTTATGCTATTTCAAGGAATTAGCAATGTTGGCAGTCTTACTTCAGGATTAACAAGTAATGTTATAGCTACAAGCTATCTATCAAAAGAAGAAGTTTTAATGGATATTAATAATGAATTTACAAGTTATGAATATGCATTACAAGATGAAATAGATAGTATTAAAGAAAAATATCCAAATTATGATGAATATCATATAAAAGGAGATTCTGTTGGTCATGATCTACACGAGCTTTTTAGCTATTTAACAGCAAAATATGGAGAGATTAAGTCAGCTGAAGAGATACAAAAGGAATTAAAAAAACTATTTAATCAAATGTATGAGAAAAAATATACTTCAAAGTCTATTACAAAATATGACAGTGAAGGAAATCCATATATCTATAGAATTCTAACCTTAACTATAAAAAAGAAAAGCATTGATGAAATAGCAAGAGAAGAATTTGCAAACTATGAAACAAATATGGCTCATTATTTAGCTTTACTTGATAGTCAGGGAAATATGAGTGGATATTTTGGATCAAGCTATGGGAACTTGGGAGAGATTATAGACAATCCAAACTTTGGAAATCCCGGTCTTGCTTTTGATTCTGAAACTGCCAAAGCCTTATTTAATGAAGCAGAAAAGCATATAGGTAAAAGATATGTGTTTGGAGCAAGTGGACCATCTAACTTTGACTGTTCAGGTTTTGTATGTTGGTCATTTACAAAGTCTGGTGTAAAGAGAATGCCAAGAACTACAGCTTGGCTTATTTATAAAAACTATTGTAATCCAATATCTCCAAGCGAGGCAAAACCTGGGGATATTATTTTCTTTAAAGGCACATATAATTCGGGTACGCCAATTTCTCACGTAGGGATATATGCCGGAAATGGAATGATGCTCCATGCAGGAGATCCTATCCAATATGCCAGTATAAACTCAAGGTATTGGAAAAATCACTTTTATTCCTTTGGTAGACCAAAATAAGGGGGGAGTAAAAATCTATGAATAAAAAATTAATCAGAAACATAGAAAAACAGAAGAATTTAAGAAAGAAAAAAGAAGAAATTGAAATAGAACTTCAGTTATTAGCAGAGGAACAAGAAGAAATAGAAAATTTAGAGGTCATCAAGGAATTTCGAAGTAGAAAAATATCTCTTGATGAATTTTTATTTATTGTTAGAAAAAATAAGGAAGAAGAAAATAGAGAAAGACAAGAACTTAAAAGAAAAGATACAAATGAAAGTGAGGAAAATTTATGAAAAAAATAACCAGTGGGATTTTAGCTGTGATAATGCTACTTGTAAGTCTAGTGAATATAGTTGCTGTAAGTCCTGTATATGCAAAAACAGATGATAAGGTGGAGTGGACGGAAGATGATTTTATGTATTCCTCTGAGGGAAATATAATTGCCTTTAGTGATAAAGGCTTAGAAAAGAAAGAAAAGACAAATATTCTAGTATTTCCTGAAGGAACGAAGTCTATTAATGGAAATTATTCTTTAAGTCATTCAAACGATGAACTTAGATATAAAAGAGAATTTGGACGTGGCAAACATTGGGATAAAGTAATTATTCCTGATTCTGTTAAGCATTTAGGTTATGCTGCCTTTTACGAAGCAAGTATAGACGAGGTAAAACTATCAAATAGTCTAACTTATCTTGGTGGTTTAGCATTTTTCAATTGTGGACTTAGAGAAGTGACTTTACCTGATTCTTTGGTAAATATTGAACATAATGCTTTTGAAAGAAATAATCTCCAAGAAATAACTATACCTAAGTCTGTGAAGACAATTGAACAGTATGCTTTTTCAAGAAATAAATTGCACACTATAAAAGTTTTAGGCAATCCAAATATTAACAGTAAGGGAGTATTCCATAATCAAGAAGTTGAATATAGACCAAAACAAAATCCATTTTACGAAAATCATTTTGGTTTCAACGGAAATCAAGGATTCAAGTCTATTCCTAATGGATTAAGATATGAAAATGGAGAGTTTGTCTTTGATAAGAATGTAGATAGTGTAGAACTTGAATTTGATTATAATAATGATATGTATCAAGGAAAGATGACTATATACAATCCAAATAAATATTCCATTGATACTCAAACAGATTTAACAGGACAAGATATTGATGAAAAGGACAATAAGATTGATGATTTAACTAAAAACATTAAGGACTTAGAAAATCAAATCAAAGACTTAAATGATAAAAAACAAGAAGACCAATCAAAGATAGATGAGTTAAAGGAAAAGTTAGAATCTTGCAAAGATAATGGAGAGAAACTAAAACAAGAAA
>CAJUSY010000001.1 GCA_910589545.1 Peptoniphilaceae bacterium | reverse complement strand
ACGCCGATGGTACTACGATGGAAACGTCGTGGGAGAGTAGGTAGTCGCCAAACAATTAAGGTCTAACGAGATTTAATCCGTTAGATCTTTTTTTACATGAAACCTACGAGCCCACTTGTGGGAGATCTAGACCTAACAGAAATCTTTGATTTCGTAGTAGGTCTGATGCAACCAGTTGCCACGAATCTTTGATTCGTAGGAACTGTCTGCTGTAGGTAGTCGCCAAACAATTAAGGTCTAATGTGATATAATCCGTTAGATCTTTTTTTGTGCAATATAAACGCATTAAATTATTTTAGAAAACATCTCGCACGAATATCTTGGGTAAAATTTAATGATTTCAATCGCTCAGCCTCACTTCAGAAATCTTCTTTTAGAAAAGGGAATGAAGATTTCATCGTTCGAAGCGTCGCTCATGAAAAACATTAAATTTTAAATGGTGATATTCGTAAGCTTCGATTGTTTGCTTAAAGGTTTCGCTAGGTTGTGGATTGTAGTACAACGAGAGAAAATGATTTAAAGAGTTTGTTAGACAGGCGGAGTAGGATACACATATGTCAAGATAGTAGCAAACATCTTGCACGAATATCTAGACTACGAAAACATATAAATTCTAAGCTTGTGAACCTAAAATTGTGAACTCTTGCTGCGCACTCAGACAGCACAATTTTTAAACGGTTCATTTCGCTTGAATTTGTGATTATTTTCTTCGTATGATATTCTTAGCTTCGATTGTTTGCTTAAAGATTACGCTAGGTTGTGGATTGTAGTACAACGAGAGAAAATGATTTAAAAAGTTCGTTAGACAGGTGGAATAGAATGCACTTAGGTGAAGATAGTAGCAAACATCTTGCACGAATATCTAGACTACGAAAACAAATAAATTCTAAGCTTGTTAACCTAAAATTGTGAACTCGTGCTACGCACTCAAACAGCACAATTTTTTAACGGTTCACTTCGCTTGAATTTATGATTATTTTCTTCGTATGATATTCTTAGCTTCGATTGTTTGCTTAAAGATTACGCTAGGTTGTGGATTGTAGTACAACGAGAGAAAATGATTTAAAAAGTTCGTTAGACAGGTGGAATAGAATGCACTTAGGTGAAGATAGTAGCAAACATCTTGCACGAATATCTAGACTACGAAAACAAATAAATTCTAAGCTTGTTAACCTAAAATTGTGAACTCGTGCTACGCACTCAAACAGCACAATTTTTTAACGGTTCACTTCGCTTGAATTTATGATTATTTTCTTCGTATGATATTCTTAGCTTCGATTGTTTGCTTAAAGATTACGCTAGGTTGGAGATTGCACGACAAATATGAAAAATAATTCAAGGATCTTGTTATACAAGGGCAGGACACAGATAGGTCAAATTAACAAGAAATATTTATTGCCAATATTTTATTTTATGGGTAAAATCGTAATCGTAAGTGTGATTGCTAAGGTGTAAATAAAAACACAAGTTTGATATAATAGTATAGTAAATCAATAGATATTTGTAGATGAATTGTTGAATATATAGAAAGGAAATGATTATGAAAAATAATAAATCAAAGATTATTTTAGTTATTTCATTTATTGTAATCGCAGTGGTTTTTATGTTTTTTATTAAGAATAAGCCTGTTATGCCTATTAATAATGAAAACAACTCTAATACAACAAAGACAGAGGAGTCTGTTAATAATAGTAATAATTCTAATGGTGCAGATACTAATTCTTCTGATTTGAATAGTTTTAAGGAAGCTTATAAGGAAGTTGACAAGGAAGATGTTTTATTTGCCGGAAAGGATGCTGGATTTGAGAAGTTTTTCTCTTACAATAAGCCTGTTTTTGTTAATTTTACATGGGTAGAATGTGCTCCTTGTAAGGAAATGGCTCCATATATAGACAATACTTTCAATAAGTTCAAGGGGAAAGCCGTTGTTAAGGATGTTGAAGTTAATGTAAACAACGATTTTGCATCACAAGCTGGTATCAGGGTTACTCCTACACAAATTTTTATTCCATTAAAGGAAGATTTTAAATTCTCTGATAAGGCTCAAAGCGTGATGGATGAGTATTTCCAAGAGGTTACTGTAAATGGTAAAAAGGGATACATTCACGAAGGTTTGTTAAAAGAAAACGAATTAGAAATATTGATTTCGGATATTATAAATGGATAGTTTGTTAGATTTCTTATCAAAACTAGTCAAAGATTATATTTATTTGGCTCCGATTATTTCTTTGATTGCGGGGATTTTGACTAGTTTTCTTCCTTGCTCATTGCCGATGATTCCAATAATAATTGGCTATTTGTCGGGAAATAATTACGATAAGAAAAAATCATTCAAGGTGGCTTTGGTTTTTAGTTTAGGTAGTATTCTAGTTTTTACAATTTTTGGATTGACAGCTGCCTTATTGGGGAAAATTTTAAATCAATTTAGTAGAGTTTTTTATATTGTTATTGGAATACTTTTAATTCTTATGGCGTTTCAAAATTGGCATGTTATTAAGATTATTAGATTAAATAAGTCTAGCAAAATTACAAAAACTGGACTTTTGGGAGCTTTTCTAGCTGGCGTTATTCAAGCGGTGTTTGCCTCTCCATGTTCAACACCTGTTTTAGTTTCATTGATGGCTATAGCGGCTAATACTAGAAATATTTTATTTTCTATTATTTTGTTCGTATTTTATGGTATTGGGAATTGCTTTTTGGTATTTATGTCTGCTTTGTTGATGGGTAAAGTCGAAGAGATTATTCAAAATGATTCATATACTAAGGTTTCTAAAATAATAGAAATAGTTCTTGGTTCAGTATTGATGTTATTTGGATTGTATTTCTTGTACCAAGGTATTTAGGAGGAAATTTATTGGAAAAAGATGTATTAGAATCTAAAAAATTACAAGATTTAAAGATTATTGCTAAAGCTGTAGGTGTTGCAGGTATTAGTAAATATAATAAGCAAGATTTGATAAAAGAGATTATTAGTCAAGTTAATATTAATGAGAGAAATAACTCTGAGGATGATTACGAAGATTCTTCTTCTAATGAAGAAAAAGATTTGAAGGATCCTTTGAAAGTGGAAGGAATCTTGGATTTACACGAAAATGGATATGGATTTTTAAGGTCTGAAGGATACGATTCAGGAGAAGACGATGTTTATGTTCCTCCTGTTCAAGTCAGAAGATTTAAGCTTAAAACTGGTGATTTTGTCGAGGGATTGTCTCGTGAGAAAAAGGACAAAGAAAAATTCAACGCTTTAATTTATGTTAATCGCGTGAATGGTGATACTGTTGAAAATTTGAGAAATAGACCTGATTTTGAAAACTTAACCCCAATCTATCCAAAAGAAAGATTGACTTTAGAAAGAGAACCTAATAATGTATCCATGAGAATTATGGATTTGATAAGTCCTGTCGGAAAGGGTCAAAGAGGATTGATAGTAGCATCTCCGAAAACTGGTAAGACAACTTTGCTTAAAAATATCGCTAATTCTATAAGAAAAAATTATCCCGAAATTCATGTGATTGTTTTGCTAATTGATGAAAGGCCAGAAGAAGTTACTGATATGAAACGTTCTGTTTTAGGGGCGGATGTAGTTGCATCTACTTTTGATGAAATGCCACAAAATCATATTAGGGTTGCTGAGATTGTGATTGAAAGAGCTAAGAGACTAGTTGAACACAAAAAAGATGTTGTGATTTTGGTAGATTCAATTACAAGACTATCACGTGCATATAATGTTACCAGTCCATATTCAGGTAAGACATTATCAGGTGGTCTTGATCCATTAGCATTAAATGGTCCGAAAAGATTTTTTGGTGCTGCAAGAAATATCGAAGAGGGAGGTTCTTTGACTATTTTAGCTACAGCTTTGATTGAAACAGGGTCTAAAATGGACGATGTTATCTTTGAAGAGTTCAAGGGTACTGGAAATATGGAAATAAAATTGGATAGAAGTTTGTCTGAACAAAGAGTATTCCCTGCTATTGATTTAAATAAGTCAGGAACAAGAAAGGACGAATTACTTCTTGCAAAAGATGAATTATCTGCAATTAATAAAATAAGAAAACAGCTAAATTCACAAGAAAACAAAAATATAGCTGACCAAATAATAAGAATGATTAAGAATACAAAAACAAACAAAGAGTTCGTAAAATCAATAAATGATTTGCAAAATTTGTAAAGAAATTTATAACTAAATATTCAAAATTTGTAGACAAGTTCATACTCATGTGTTATAATAGTTTAGTCGAAAATAATTACGAGAAAAACGAGGTGATAATATGAAAAAAGATTTACATCCAGAATACCACGAAGCTACAGTAACTTGCGCTTCTTGTGGCAATACTTTTAAAGTAGGATCTACTAAAGAAAATATAAACGTTGAAGTTTGTAGTCAATGTCACCCATTTTATACAGGACGTCAAAGATTTGTAGAACATGGTGGTAGAGTAGAAAAATTCAAGAAAAAATACAACATGGATTAGCATTTTTGCCAGTACCTTTTTGGTGCTGGTATTTTTGTGTTAAAAATTAGATAATAAAAGATTAAAAGGTAAATTGAAATGAAAAAAACTACAATTGGAGGACAAGCTTTGATTGAAGGAATACTCATGAGAGGTCCTTCAAAGTATTCGATAGCTGTTAGAAAACCCGATCAAGAAATTGATTTGGTTGTAAAAAATTTAGAAAACAATAAAATAAATTTAATGAAGATTCCTTTTATTAGAGGAGTTGTGAGTTTATTTGATTCGATGAAGTTGGGTATGGATGCGTTAATGTATTCGGCAAGTTTTTACGAAGATGACAGCGAAAATTTCTTCGATAAACATTTTAAAAACAATGCCAGAAAAGTAGAAAATGTGTTTTCTATAGTTGCATCAGTAGCATTGGCATTATTGTTTTTCTTTTTTATTCCGACTTTTCTTACTTCATTTGTCAGCCCAAATCATTCATCTTTTAGTTTCAATTTAATAGAAGGATTGATACGAATAATCATATTTTTTGCATATCTTTTTATAGTATCACATTCCAAAGATATGAAGAGGGTATTTGAATATCACGGAGCTGAGCATAAAAGCATTTATTGCTATGAAAAAGGAAAGGATTTGACTGTTGAAAATGTGAGAGAACAAAGCAGACTTCATCCAAGATGTGGCACTAGTTTTTTATTCACAGTTATGATTATTTCTATTTTGGTTTTGGGTTTAGTTGGCTGGCCCAATCCTTTAATGAGAATGTTGTATCGCATTGTATTATTGCCTGTAATTGTGTCTATTTCTTATGAAATTAACAGATTAATTGGCAAATACGATAATAAATTAACAGCCTTACTTGTAAAACCTGGACTTTGGGTTCAAAAGTTTTTCACAGTTAGAGAACCTGATGATAAGATGATAGAAGTTGCGATTACAGCATTAAAAAGCGTGATTCCAGAAAAAGAAGATGAAGATTTATGGTAATTCAAGATATTTACAGTTTGTTTGACAAATCTGATTGTCTGATGATTTTGGAAAAGTTATACAACTATAGTTTTTCTGATTCTATTATTCATTCAAATGATGAGGTAAATGAGAATGATGAGAAGACAATATTAGAATACAAAAAACTTTATGATGAAGATATTCCTATTGAGTATATTTTGGGTTTTAAGTATTTTTACAATAGAAAATTTGATGTGGATTATAATGTTTTAATTCCAAGGTTTGATACCGAAATTTTAGTAGATGAAATAATTAAAACAAATCATAAGTTTGAAAATATATTAGAAATCGGGGTAGGGTCGGGAATAATATCTATCACATTGAATTTAGAACTTAATTCAAAAGTATTGGGAGTGGATATAAATGAAAATGCTATCGAACTTTCTAATAAAAACGCCGAGGGTTTGAATGCAGGTAATGTAGAATTTATCTATTCTGATTTGTATGAAAATGTAAATTCGAAATTCGATTTGATTGTATCCAACCCACCTTATATAGATAAAAAAGATTTCAATTCGCTTGAAACAAAGATTTTGAAAGAACCACGCTCTGCACTGTTTGGTGGAGATGATGGACTATATTTTTATAGAAAGATAATAAACAAAGCTTGTGATTATTTAAAAGATGATGGTATGCTTGCTTTTGAAATAGGTTATAATCAAAAGGAGAGTATATTCAAAATTTTAGATGCTAACGGATTTAATAATCACTACTGCGTCAAAGATTTTAATGGTTTTGATAGAGTAATAATTGCGAGGAGGTAATTATGTTTGAAAATTTGGATAGTGTTGTAGATAAGTTCAAAGACTTAGAAGTTAAAGTCGCTGATCCTGAAGTTATCGCCGACATGGAAAATTGGACGAAATTAATGAAAGAACACGCTGATTTAGAACCAGTGGTTAATAAATATTTATCATACAAAGATAATTTAAAGAATTTGGAAGAAGACAAGGAAATGTTGGGTTCTACTGGAGATAGTGAAATGGAAGAGCTATTAAAAGAAGAAATAGCAACATTAGAAGAACAAATAGTTGAAGACGAAGAAGAACTTAAGATTTTGTTGTTGCCGAAAGATCCTAACGATGAAAAGAACGTGTTCATAGAAATCAGAGCTGGTGCTGGTGGAGATGAAGCTGGGCTATTTGCAGGCGAACTTTTAAGAATGTACCAAATGTATTCTGATAAAAAACGCTGGACTACTGAAGTTATGGATATCCAACAACAAGGTGTTGGTGGAATTAAAGAAGTTGTAATGATGGTAAAGGGTAAGGGTGCTTATTCTAGATTAAAATACGAATCTGGAGTACACAGAGTACAAAGAGTTCCTCAAACTGAAAGTTCGGGAAGAATTCACACTTCAACTGCGACAGTGGCTGTGTTACCAGAAGCAGAAGATGTAGATGTCAAAATCGAACAAAAAGATTTGAGAATTGATGTGTTCAGAGCAAGTGGTAACGGTGGACAATGTGTAAACACTACTGACTCAGCAGTTAGAATAACACACATTCCGACTGGTCTTGTAGTAACATGTCAAGATGAAAAATCTCAAATCAAAAACAAAGATAAAGCTATGAAAGTTTTGAAATCTAGGTTATTCGATATGATGGAAGAAGAAAAGAATAAAGATAGAGCAGATGCTCGTAAATCTCAAGTTGGTACAGGAGATCGTTCCGAAAGAATTAGAACTTACAACTTCCCACAAGGAAGAATCACTGATCATAGAATCAACAAAACGATATTCCAATTACAAAATTTCTTAGATGGTGACATTGAAGAAATGATTGATGATTTGACAAGCTATGATCAAGCTGAAAAACTAAAAATGATGAATTAACATTAACTCGAGCGTAACTGCTCGGGTTTTTTATAATGCCTTAGTAATGATATAATTAAGTATATATTAAAATTTAGGAGATAGAAATGAATAGCGAAGAAATTTATGAATATTTAGATAAAATTGGAAGAGATGGTTATAAATTAGGATTGGATAGAATGCAAAAAACTTTGAAAATTTTAGGCAATCCTGAAAAAACTTTCAAAATAATCCATGTTGCTGGGACTAATGGGAAAGGTTCCACATCGACTTTTATATATCAAACACTAAAGGAACATGGATATAAGACAGGACTTTTCACATCACCACACATTATTAATTTTTACGACAGAATTAAAATCGACAAGGAAATTTCAGAAGAAGATTTCATGAGAATTTTTGAAATTATCAAAAACACTATCGAAGAAAATGATATTAAGGTGTCTACTTTTGAATTTATAACTTTGTGTGCAATTTATTATTTTGCGGAACAAAAATGTGAATATGTTGTGCTTGAAGTTGGAATGGGTGGAAGACTTGATGCTACGAATGCTACAGATGAAACTTTATTGTCTGTAATTACAAAAATTGGATTAGACCACCAAGAATATTTGGGAAATACTTTGGAAGAAATAGCTTACGAAAAAGCTTGTATTATGAAAGAAAATGGCAGATGTGTGGTTTATGATCAACAAGAAAGTGTATTGGATGTGTTCAGAGAAGTTTCAGAAGAAAGAGATAACAAATTATATATTTGCGATTTTGATGAAGCTAAAAATATAGAAATAAATGCAACACACAATTCTTTCGAATGGAAAAACTTACACATTGAAACAAGATTGGTGGGAAAATATCAATTATTCAACGCCCAACTAGCACTAAATGCGATTGATATTTTAAGAGATGAACTTGGTTTGTCTGATGAAGATATCATCAAAGGTTTCAAAAATGCGTATATTCCTGCGAGATTTGATGTGATTAGGCACAATCCTACAGTAATTTACGATGGTGGCCACAATGCTGATGGTGTAAAAGCATTAAAAGCATCAATAGAATCTGTTTTTGGAGATAAGAAGATTGTGTTTGTTTACGGAGTACTGAAGGACAAGGACTACGATGATGAAATAAAGTTAATTCACGAAAATGCAAAGGCATTCGTAACATTTACTCCAGATTCTCCAAGGGCTTTAAAAGCTGAAGATTTGAAAAAACAAATCGAAGCTTATAGCGATAATGTCATTGCAAAAACAAATGTAAATGACGCTGTGGATTATGCTATTGAAAACTTCAAAGACGATGTAATCATAATTTTTGGAACATTGTATAGTGCGGAGCAAGCTTATGAACATTTATAAGAAAGTTTTTGATGGTAAAAATATAGGGGACATATTATATGATGAACCAATGAAAAATCACACTACTTTCAAAATTGGGGGTAGTTGTGATGTTATGATATTTCCACAAAACGAAGAACAAATATTAAACGCTTTTAAATTAATCAAACAAAACGACTTTGCTTATAGAATTATCGGGAATGGCTCAAACCTTTTGGTAAGCGATGACGGATTGAGAGAAGTTGTAATCAAATTACATGACAATTTTAACGATATGAAAATAACAAGTGATACTTTAAAAGCTCAATCAGGTGCGTTATTAAGCGCTGTTAGTAAATTAGCTATCAACAACTCCTATTCTGGTTTTGCAGCAGTAAGCGGGATTCCTGGAGACATAGGAGGGGCTATAACAATGAATGCAGGTGCTTACGGAACTGAAATGAAAGACATAGTGCACAGAGTAAAAGTGATAGATTCAGATTTGAATATAAAATATTATGATTGTAATAAGATGGATTTTTCTTATAGACATTCAAAAGTACAAGATGAAAAATTAATTGTCTTAGAAGTTGAGTTTTTGTTAGAAAAAGGTGACCAAGATGAAATCCTCAGAAAATATCACGATTATACAGAAAGAAGAACTTCAAAACAACCACTGGAACTTCCTTCCTGTGGATCAGTATTTAAAAGACCCGAAGGCCATTTTGCCGGACAATTAATAGATGAAGCAGGACTTAGAGGATACAGATACAACGATGCGATGGTTAGTGAAAAGCATTGTGGATTCATCGTAAATGTTGGTGATGCGAAGTGTTCTGATGTTGTTAAAGTTATTGAACACGTACAAAAAGTTGTAATGGACAAATTTGATGTCAAATTGGAACCAGAAGTGAGAATTATCGGTGGAAAATAAAATTAAATTAACCAGAGAATATCATGTACATTCTGTTTACAGTCGTAACAATCATGGCAAAAGTACGATTGAAGAAATCGTGCAAGAAGCTCGAAATAAAAATTTAAAAACAATTAGTATAACAGATCATGGTCCAGGTCACATGATGTATGGAATTAAAAGAAAACTAATTCCAGTACAACGCGAAGAAATCGACAGATTAAAAGAAAAATACCACGATATTGAAATATTGATGGGAGTAGAAGCCAATGTAATCGGATACAACGGCGAGATAGATATCAGAGAAGATGAGAAGAAGTATTTTGATTTCATAAATCTTGGATTTCATGATGGTGTCAAATTTGTAGATAAGAAATCTTTTTACAATTATCACGTTTTAAAAAGAATGAGTTGGATGGGAAAATCTGTAAGAGAAAAAATGATAAATTTGAATACTAATGCTATGCTAAAAGCATTGGAAAATAATGATATTTTCATAATAACACATCCGGGAGATAAAATAGATGTAGATATCGAAAAAATCGCACAAACATGCGAAAAAACAAACACAGTTATGGAAATAAACAATCATCATCCACACTTGTCTGTAGAAGAAATCAAAATTTCTTCACATTATAATGTTAAATTTAGTTTAGGAAGCGATGCTCATCACAAAAAAAATATTGCAAATGCGAATGACAGCATCAAAAGAGTAATTGAGTCAGGGTTGGATATTAGTAGAATTATAAACATCGATTAGGAGAATTCATGGAAGTTGTAATTATCACAGGAATGAGTGGAGCAGGTAAAACTGCAAGCAGTGATATTTTTGAAGATTTAGGATATTATACACTGGATAATATGCCACCGTCTTTGTTATTGAGTTTTATTGATTTGACAACTAAAAGCAAGAAAAAAATAAATAAAATTGCTTGTGTAATGGATATCAGAGGTGGAGAGTTCTTCGACGATTTGATGAAGTCCATCACACTTTTGAAAAACCAAAGTATAGATGTCAGAATCTTATATCTGGATGCTTCTGATGCGATTCTAATAAGAAGATATAAAGAACATCGAAGGCCACATCCACTAGCGATTAACGGTAACATTTCCCAAGGAATAGCTAATGAGAGAGAACTTCTAAGTGAAGCAAGAAATGCGGCTGATTCAATTATCAACACTTCAAATCTAACATTAGGAGAATTGAGAAGAAAAATTTTATCTGCATTTTCACTTGAGAATGTCGACACAAGACTTGCGATATCTGTGGTATCTTTTGGTTTCAAACATGGAATTTTATTGGATGCGGATTTGATATTTGATGTTAGATTTCTTCCAAACCCTTATTACATTGAAGAATTAAAAAAATCATCTGGTCTAAACACTAATATTAAAGAATATGTATTTGGATTTGATGAAACAAATGAATTTTTAGATAAATTATTGGATATGTTGGAGTTTTTGATTCCAAAATATGCAAAAGAAGGAAAAACAAACTTGGTTATAGGAATAGGATGCACCGGCGGAAAGCACAGGTCAGTTGCAATAGCACAAGCTTTGACAGAAAAGCTTGAAGGAAATGGAGAAAAAGTTTATGTATCCCACAGAGACCAAAAATTTTGGTAAAAAAATTGTAACAATAGGCGGAGGAACAGGTAATTCAATTTTATTAAGAGGCGTAAAAAACTTCACTTCAAACATAACGACAATTGTAACAGTGGCTGATGATGGAGGAGGAAGTGGAGTATTACGAGAAGATTTAGGAATGCTTGCCCCTGGAGATATTAGAAACTGTCTTGTGGCACTTGCTAATACTGAACCTATAATGGAAAAATTAATAAATTATAGATTTTCAAATGGTCAATTAAGAGGTCAGAGCTTAGGGAATTTATTGATAGCTGCGATGAATGATATATGTGGCGATTTTAACGAGGCAATAAAAGAAATAAGTAACGTACTTGCGATTACAGGAAAAGTATTGCCAATGACGTTGGATAATGTCAAATTATTTGCTGAATTAGAAGATGGATCTACTATTGAAGGTGAATCGAACATCACGTTTTTGAATAGAAAAAACGGAGGAAAAATCAAACGAGTATTCACATCACCTAAACTGCTTTTGCCATTAAAAGAATCTATAGATAGCATAATGGATGCTGATATCGTACTTTTAGGTCCGGGATCTTTGTACACATCTATAATACCTAATTTGTTAGTTAAAGATATTTCACAAGCCTTGCAAGAAACAAAAGCAGATGTTGTGTATATATTAAACATCATGACTCAACCTGGAGAAACTAATGGTTATAGCGTTACAGATCATGTAGTTGCCATTATTGATCACGCAAATTCAAATATTATCGACAAAATCGTCGTAAATTCCAAGGAAGTAGACAAATATGCTAAATACAGATACAAATCGATTGAAAACTCTACTCCGATTTATATTACAGATTCTGATCGTGAGTATATGAAAAAATTAGGAATTGAAATCATAGAAGCAGATGTATGTGATATCAGCTATGATTATATCGTTCACGATTCAAATAAATTAATGAAAACTATATTAGAAAGATATTAGTATGAATACAATTATTGAAAAATTAGACGGAAAAAATAAAATACATGCACTTGAAAAAGCGGCAGATTTAATCAAAAACGGAAATTTAGTGGCATTTCCTACAGAAACTGTTTATGGATTAGGTGCGAATGGATTAGACGAAGAGGCTTGCAAGAAAATCTTCGATGTTAAAAGAAGAAAAAGAGATAATCCGCTAATCTTGCACGTTACTAACGAAGAAATGGTTAGACATTTATCGTCAGAAATAACTGAAGACCAAAAAAAATTGATGGATAAATTGTGGCCAGGACCATTAACCATAATTTTCAAAAAAAGCGATAATGTAAATAATGTTGTAAGTTGTGGCGGAGACACTGTAGCTATAAGAAATCCGTCAGATGAAATAGCAAGGTTTTTGATAGATAAATCAAATTGTCCAATAGCAGCCCCATCTGCAAATAAATCTGGAAGGCCATCACCAACTAATGCACAAGATGTTTACAGTGACATGGAAGGTGAGATAGAAATGATTTTAGATGGTGGAAGTTGCAACATAGGAATTGAATCAACAGTAGTTGATTTGACTGAAAAACCATACACAATACTAAGACCAGGTTTTTACACAAAAGAAGATTTGGAAGAGTATGTAGATGAGGTTGTATACGACAAATCATTAATAGATTCTAATACAATTCCAAAATCACCAGGGCAAAAATATAAGCATTATGCACCTAAAACAAAACTGATAGTAATTAAAGGAAACATGGATAACATACAAAATTATGTGGACAGCTTAGGGATAAAAACAGAAGATATTGGATTTATTCTATGTGAAGAAACAGCTGAAAATGTAAAATTCGAAAACGTAAAAATTATTTCAAAAAGAGATGATTATTTGAATTTTGCACATAACATATTCACATACCTCAGACAATTAGATAAATTTAATTACAAATTATTAATTTGTGAAGGGGTAAATGAACAAAAAATGGGTATAAGTATTATGAATAGGCTTAAAAAATCTTGTGCCAACAACATAGAAATAATTTAGTATGTTATAATTAAGAGTACAAAGTTTATTTTATAGGAGGAAGTATGAGTAAAGTAACTGTATTTGATCATCCATTGATTAAACACAAATTAACAATTTTACGTGATAAAAGCACTGGAAGTAATCAATTTAGACAGTTAGTTTCTGAAATAGCAACCTTAATGTGCTATGAAGTAACTAGAGATTTTAAATTAGAAGATTGCGAAGTAGAAACTCCGATAGGAAAAACAACAGGACAAACTTTAAGCGGTAAAAAATTGGGAGTTGTTCCGATTTTAAGAGCTGGATTGGGTATGGTTGAAGGATTTTTGAGTGTATTACCAGCCGCAAAAGTTGGTCATATTGGATTATACAGAGATCCAGAAACTTTGAAACCTGTTGAATATTATTGTAAATTACCAAAAGATGTCGAAGAAAGAGATATTATCGTTGTAGACCCAATGCTTGCAACAGGTGGTTCTGCAGAATCTGCTATCACTTTCTTGAAAGAGCATGGTTGCAAGAACATCAAATTGGTAAATATAATTGCTGCTCCAGAAGGAATCAAAATGGTTCAAGAAAAGCATCCGGATGTTGATATATACGTTGCAGGTCTTGATGAAGAATTAAACGAACACGGATATATAGTACCAGGATTGGGAGATGCAGGAGACAGATTATTTGGTACTAAATAGCTTTAAGCTTTTAGTTATATACTTATGGTTTTAGAATATATTTGTATTCTAAAACCATCTCTAATTAGGAGGTGAAACAATGTCAGATACTGCTATATCAAAAATAAAAGAAGCTGAAGAAAAGGCTAAGCTTGTTGTCGATGAAGCTAATGAAAAGAAAAAACGCATCTTAGAAGATGCAAAAAAAGAAGCTTTACAAAAATACGACGAAATTATCAACGAAGCACAAAAAGTTCGTAATGAAAAGTTAGAATCTTCTAAGAACAAAGCAATAGAAGAATCAAAGGAACTTGAACAAAAGGCTAAGATGAATAACGAAAGTATTAAAAGCATCGACGTTGATACAGTTGAAGGACTTGTAAAGAAAATCGTTGAAAGGATAGTGAGTTAATGGCTATTGTAAAAATGAGCAAATTTGATTTGTATTCATTTGATTATGATAGGGAAAAATTACTCGAAGATCTTCAAAAGTTTAATTATGTTCATATTGATGAAAAGAAGTTAGAAGAAGATAATCAAGATGTAAAGAATTTAGATAATTCTGAACAAATTGTTAATACTAGTGAAAAGCTTACCAAAGTAAAATGGGCAATAGATTTGCTTGAAAAGTATTCAGAAAAGCACAATAAAATTGACGAACTAAAGCAAGGTAAGAAAACATTTAGACTAGAAGAACTTACAAAAAAAGCTCTTGATTTTGACTTTGATGAACACTACAAGGAACTTTCATCTTTGGATAAACAACTAACTGAACTCGACCAAAACAATCAAACTTTGAACCAAAAAAAATCTGAATTAACTCCATGGGAGAACTTGGATTTGGATATTTCAAACATCGATGATTTTAAAAGAGTTAAGGTAGTTACTGGAACTGTTAGTGATAAATTTATTGATCAATTGAAATTAAACACAAAAGATATTGAAGATATTTATATCGAAGAAATTTCTCGTAATTCAGGCTTTGTGTACTTGCTTGTTATCGCTAAAGACTATAAGAAAGCTTCAGACATACTTAGGGATAATGGATTTGTAAACATTAATATTAAATCACATGGATTTGTAAAAGATGAAATAAAAAATATTGATGAACAAATCATAGCAAACAACAAGCAATACAAAGAAATCGAAAATCAAATTAAATCAAAAACAGATTTGACTGAACAATTTAAGATTTATCATGATTATCTTGAAAACAACAGCTTAAAAGAAGAAGCTACAAGTAAAATTAAGAGGACAGATAAAATTGATATAATCGAAGGATATGTTCCTACTGATAAAGAAAAAGATTTTGAAAATGTACTACAAAACTCATTGAATAATAAGTATTATTTGGAAATGAACGCAGCAGACAAAAATGACCCCAATGTACCTATTATCCTTAAAAATAGAGGATTTGCAAAAGCTTTTGAAAGTATAACTGGAATGTATTCATTGCCAAAATACAACGAAGTTGATCCAACACCATTATTGGCACCTTTCTATTGTTTCTTCTCAGGAATGATGATTGGTGATTTGGGATACGGATTGATTGTATTTTTAGCAATATTAGTAGCTCTCAAGATTTTTAATCTTGATGAAAAGAAAAAGCAATTCTTGAAATTCTTTATGTTCATATCGATTGCTTCGATGTTCTGGGGATACATTTACGGATCGTTCTTTGGTGGAATAATACCAATGACACCAATCATTGACACAAGCAAAAACGCAATGACTTTAATAGTTTTATGCTTAATATTTGCTTTTATACATTTATTCTTTGCATTAGGAATTAAGGCATATATGTTGATTAGAGATCACAAGCCTTTAGATGCATTTTATGATGTAGGACTATGGTATTTAATTATTATTAGTATATTGATATTATTAAGTGGTAACCTATTAGGATTACCTGCAATGGCAATGACAGTAGCAAAATGGATTGCCATAGCATCAGCAGTGGGGATAGTTCTAACAGCAGGAAGAGATGCAAAAAGCATCGGTGGTAAGCTTGGCTCAGGATTGTATTCATTGTACGGAATATCTGGCTGGATTGGAGATTTCGTATCATATATGAGACTTATGGCATTAGGTTTATCAGGAGCATACATTGCTGTAGCAATTAATATGATTGTAAAAATGATGGCTGGATCAAGTATTATAGGATTCATATTTGGACTTATCGTATTTGTGGTATTCCAAGCATTTAACGCATTCTTATCGTACTTGTCAGCATATGTTCACTCTGCTAGATTGATTTTCGTAGAAATGTTCAATAAGTTCTACGAAGGTGGTGGAGTGCCATTCAAGAAACTTATAACAGAATCAGAATATTTTAACATAACAAACAAATAGGAGGATATTATGGAAAAATTCTTTTTAGAAAACGGTGGATTAGTTTTAGGAGTATTATCAGTAGTAATAGCAGTTTTATTCTCAGGTATGGGATCTGCTAAAGGTGTAGGTAGAGCAGGGGAAGCTGCAGCTGGAGTAGTTATTGAAGAACCAGAAAAATTCGGTAAGTCATTAGTACTTCAATTATTACCAGGTACACAAGGTTTGTACGGATTCGTAATTGGTATTTTAATTCTATTCAAACTTGCAGGTGGAAGTATTTCCTTAGCACAAGGATATGTTTACATTGCAGCAGCAATACCAGTAGGAGTTGTAGGATATTTCTCAGCAATTGCTCAAAGTAAAGTAGCGGTTAGTGGTATCAATATCTTAGCAAAGAATGAACCTCAACAAGCTAAAGGTATTATCTATTCCGTAATGGTTGAGTTATATGCTATCTTAGCATTCGCTATTTCATTCTTATTAATGAACCAAATCCAAGCTTAGTGGTGATTTGAATGTCTAATTTAGATAATATAATTAATGAAATTCTTGAGGATGCAAAAAAAGAATCTGAAGAGATTCTTAAAAATGCAAACCAAGAAAAAGAAAAAATCATTGAAACTAAAATAGACCAGGCTAATCAAGAAAAAGATACAATATTAAAAAAAGCAGAATCTGAAGCAAAAGGTGTATATGATAGACATTTATCTCAAGTTACTTTAAAATCAAGAGATGATGCACTTTTTGCAAAACAAGAAGTAATCGACGATATTTTACAAAAAATTAAAGATAAATTAAAGAATATGTCACTTGAAGATTATAAAAAATACCTTACAAACAGTTTGTCAAAAATGGATTTAAATGATGAAGATTTGTTGGTATTACAATCTGATAAATACGACAGTTTAAAGAACGAAAACTTTAATGTAAAAATATCAGATGAAACTGTTGATAGTGGATTTTGTATTAAAAGAGGTAATGTATTAATTAACAATAATTTTTCTTCACTGGTCGATTCAATGAAAGACGAATTGGAAGTAGAAATTGCAAAAACTCTTTTTAAGAAGTAGGTGATAATATGAAAAAAGAAGATTTCATACATCAATCTGCTATAACTCGTGTCAAAGAAAAGGAATTGTTGAGTAAGAATGATTATGAAAGGCTGATAGATGCAAGTAATTTAGAAGAAACTGTAAGGTTACTTTCGGATTCAGTGTATCAATCAGAATTTGCAAAGCTTGATAATTATAAGAATTACGATGTTGCTTTGAAAAATGAGTTAAAAAAGACTTATAAATACATGTATGATATGAGTAGTTTCCAATTTCCTGTCGACTTAATGGCATTAAAATACGATTATCATAATTTAAAAGTGTTGATTAAAGAATATCTAAAAGATGAAGATTTTTCTTCAATGTTAAGCGATATAACTAGAATTGAATTCAAAAGCATGAGAGATTCAATTAGAGAAAATACTGAAATTGAAATGGAACATTTTGATAAAGTTATCAAAGAGTCAATCGCTGATTACGAAGAAAACAAAGATCCTCAAATGGTAGATATTTATGCTGACAGAGAGTATTTTGTGGAAACTTCAGAAATTGCAAAACAAATTGATTCAGATTTGATAAATGAATACGTCGAAGATTTGATAGATTTTACTAATATTAAAACTTTACTTAGAGTTCAAAACCAAAAGAAAAGTTTAGAATTTTTGAAAAAAGTCATTATTCCTAATGGAAGTATTGAATCTGAGAAGTTTGAAAGTGAATTGCATTCTGAAATCACTGAAGATAGTCCACTATTCAAGCAAGCTAGAATTTACTATTATGTGAAGGAAGCTATAAGTGAATATAAGAAATCAAATAGTTTGTCTGGTTTTGAAAAAACAATGGATGATTATTTGATGGAAAAAATCAAGGAAATTAAGAAAGTTACTTATGGATCTGAGGTTTTATTTGGATATTTATTTGCCAAAGAAACTGAAATTAAAAACTTGAGGATTATCTTTGTAGGAAAGATTAACTCATTGAAACCTGATTATATCAGGAGTAAGTTGAGGTTAAGTTATGCGTAAAAAAGTAGCTGTAGTAGGTGATAGAGATTCTGTGTTGGTCTTTAAGGCTTTGGGAGTAAATGTATTTGAATCTATTGAAAGCACTGATGCTAGAAAAACAGTCGATAGACTAGCAAAAGAAGACTACGGTGTGATTTTTATTACTGAACAAATAGCAGAAAAAATCAAAGAAACAATAGACAGATATAATGATAAAGTTTCACCAGCTATTATCTTGATACCTTCCAATCAAGGTAGCTTGAACATTGGAATGAACAGAATCAATACCAATGTCGAAAAGGCTGTTGGAGCGAACATTTTGTAAAGGAGAGCTTATATTGAAAGAAGGTAAAGTATTAAAAGTGTCCGGCCCTTTAGTAGTTGCTGAAGGAATGGAAAACGCAAGCGTATATGACGTGGTTGAGGTTTCAGACGATAAGCTCATTGGAGAGATTATTGAAATGAGAGGCGATAAAGCCTCAATTCAAGTATATGAAGAAACAACAGGAATTGGCCCTGGAGATAAGGTTGTGTCTACAGGGCACCCACTTTCAATAGAATTGGGACCTGGTATATTGGAGCAAATGTTTGATGGTATTCAAAGACCATTAAAATCATTGCAAGAAAAAGCTGGAGATTTCTTGTTAAGAGGTGTTAGTGCTCCATCATTAAACAGAGAAAAGAAATGGGAATTCAAACCTGTTAAGTCTGTAGGTGATGAAGTAGAAGCAGGAGATATTATAGGTGAAGTTCAAGAAACTGAAGTAATTGTTCACAAGATAATGGTTCCAGCTAATGTATCTGGTAAAATTAAATCAATTGAATCTGGAGAATTCACTGTTGATCAAACAGTTTGCGTTGTAGAACAAGATTCTAAAGATATTGAAATAAATATGGTTCAAAGATGGCCTGTAAGAAATGGTAGACCTTACAAAGAAAAGGAAGATCCAATTAAACCATTGATCACAGGTCAAAGAGTTATCGATACATTCTTCCCAGTTGCAAAAGGTGGTACTGCAGCAATTCCAGGACCTTTCGGTAGTGGTAAAACAGTAGTTCAACACCAATTAGCTAAATGGGCAGACGCTGAAATAGTTGTGTATGTAGGTTGTGGAGAACGTGGTAACGAAATGACAGACGTTCTTAATGAATTCCCTGAATTGATTGACCCTAAGACTGGACAATCATTGATGAAGAGAACTGTTTTAATAGCGAACACTTCAAACATGCCAGTAGCTGCCAGAGAAGCAAGTATCTACACTGGAATTACAATCGCTGAATACTATAGAGATATGGGCTATTCGGTAGCGATGATGGCCGATTCAACATCAAGATGGGCAGAAGCTCTTCGTGAAATGAGTGGTAGACTTGAAGAAATGCCTGGTGATGAAGGTTATCCTGCATACTTGGCATCAAGAATTGCTGATTTCTACGAACGTGCAGGAAAAGTAAAATGTTTAGGTAGTGATGGAAGAGACGGATCATTGACTGTTATCGGTGCGGTATCTCCTCCAGGTGGAGATATTTCAGAACCAGTTACACAATCAACACTTAGAATTGTAAAAGTATTCTGGGGATTGGATTACGCACTAAGTTACATGAGACATTTCCCAGCAATAAACTGGATTAACTCTTATTCATTGTATCAAGATAAAATCGACGAATATTTGGATGGTAACGTAGATAGTAATTTCTCAGATTATAGAAAACAAGCTATGAAATTATTACAAGAAGAATCATCTTTATTAGAAATCGTAAGATTGGTTGGACGTGATTCATTAAGTGATGAAGACCAAATCAAACTTGAAACTTCAAAATCATTAAGAGAAGATTTCTTACAACAAAACGCATTCCACGAAACAGATACATTCTGTTCATTGGACAAACAAGCAAAGATGTTGGATTTAATCTTAACATTCCACAAGGAATCTTTGAGAGCTTTGGAAGAAGGAGCTTATGTATCTGAAATTTCAAAACTTGCTGTAAGAGAAAAAATCACACGTTCTAAAAATATTCCAGAAGATGAACTACAAAGATTTGAAGAAATTAAACAAGAAATTAAATCACAAATTACCGATTTAGTTAATGGAGGTGAACGTTAATGATTAAAGATTATAATTCAGTAACAGAAGTAGTCGGACCATTAATGGCGGTAGAAGGTGTAGAAGGCGTAAAGTTCGATGAACTTGTTGAAATAGAATTACAAGATGGAGAAAAAAGACGTGGTCGTGTTGTAGAAATTGACCACGATGTAGCAATGGTTCAAGTATTCGAAGGTACATCAGGAATTAACCTACAAGAAACTACAGTAAGATTTTTGGGTAGACCTTTGGAACTTGGAGTATCTGAAGATATGATTGGTAGAGTATTTGATGGTTTAGGTAGACCAATAGATAATGGTCCTAAAATTATTCCAGAAGATAAAGTGGACATTAATGGTTCATCTATCAACCCTGTATCCAGAGATTATCCATCAGAATTTATAGAAACAGGTGTATCTACAATTGATGGATTGAATACTCTTGTTAGAGGGCAAAAACTTCCTATATTCTCAGGTTCAGGTCTTCCTCATAACAAATTAGCTGCTCAAATTGCTAGACAAGCAAAAGTTTTGGGTAAAGATGATAAATTCGCCGTAGTATTTGCAGCGATGGGAATAACTTTCGAAGAAGCTCAATATTTCATCGGAGACTTTAACAAAACAGGAGCCATCGACAGAGCAGTATTGTTCATGAACTTAGCTGATGACCCAGCAATTGAACGTCTTTCAACTCCAAAAATGGCGCTTACTTGTGCAGAATTCTTGGCTTTTGAAAAGGGAATGCACGTATTAGTAATCATGACAGACATGACAAACTACGCAGAAGCGCTTCGTGAAGTATCTGCTGCAAGAAAAGAAGTTCCAGGTCGTAGAGGGTATCCAGGATATTTGTACACTGACCTTGCAACTTTATATGAAAGAGCTGGAAGAATCGTAGGAAGAGAAGGATCTATCACTCAAATTCCTATCTTGACAATGCCAGAAGATGATATTACTCACCCAATACCAGACTTGACAGGATACATTACAGAAGGTCAAATCATACTTTCTCGTGAATTATACAAGAAAGGATATGAACCTCCTATTAATGCTATTCCATCATTATCAAGACTTAAAGATAAAGGTATTGGTAAAGGAAAAACAAGAGAAGACCATGCAGATACAATGAACCAAATCTATGCAGGATATGCGTCTGGACTTGATGCGAAACAATTATCTGCAATTCTTGGTGAATCTGCATTGAGTGATGCCGACAAAGCATTTGCAAAATTTGCAGAAAGATTTGAAAGAGAATATGTGGATCAAGGTTATTATACTGATAGATCCATCGAAGAAACTCTTAATATCGGTTGGGACTTGTTAAAAGTAATCCCACGTACTGAATTGAAGAGAATTAAAGATGAATTAATAGATAAATATCTTGGAAATGGTGAAGGGACTGATGAGTAATGGCAAGACTCAACGTCAACCCAACAAGAATGGCTCTGTCGGAGCTGAAAGCTAGACTCAAAACATCTTCCAGAGGCCATAAGTTATTAAAAGACAAACAAGATGAACTAATGAGACAATTCATCGATATGATTAAGGAAAACAAAGCATTGAGAGAGAAAGTTGAAGAAAAACTTCAAAACTCTTTCAGTGATTTCCTAATGGCAAGTGCAATAATGAGCCCAGAGTTTTTAGATGAAGCAGTATCTGTCCCTAAAACAAAGGTAAATGTAGATATTGAAACTAAAAACGTAATGAGCGTAATTATACCACAAATGAAATTCTCTCGTGAAGGTGAAGCTGATGCTAGTGAAATATATCCTTATGGATATGCTCAAACATCACAAGATTTGGACTTGGCAATTGATTCATTAAATTCAGTTATGGATGATATGTTGGAATTAGCTCAAATCGAAAAAGCTACACAATTAATGGCAGATGAAATTGAGCAAACTAGAAGAAGAGTAAATGCTTTGGAATATAGAACAATTCCTGATTTGGAAGAAACAATTAAATATATCAGAGCAAAGCTTGATGAAAACGAACGTGCTAATATTACAAGACTTATGAAAGTCAAAGATATTATCGCAAAACAAGAAAACGAAGCATAAAAATAAGACTGGGTAATATAATCGTAGAATTATATTACCCAGTCTATTTTTATGGTAAGATATTCATAACACTATAAATTAAAAAAGGACAAGTATGAAAATTATAATTTCACCAGCAAAAACTTTTAAAATTAGAAAATTGCAGAACATGAACAACAAGTGCTTATTTGAAGATAAGAAAAATGAACTTGTTTCAATAATGAAGACTAAGTCTGAAGAAGCACTAAAAATGATGTGGAAATGTTCCGACAAAATAGCCAATGAGAGTTATAATCTATATCAAAAATTCGATTCTTCAGCTAAAGGGTCTGCAATAGCTAGTTTTTACGGAATTCAATACCAATACATGGACATAGATTCATTAGTAGAAGAAATCGACTATCTTGAAAAACACCTTCGAATATTATCGGGACTTTATGGGATTCTTCGACCTCTTGATCAAATTGCTAGATACAGATTGGATTTTGAAGATAAGTTTATCAATATGTATGATTTCTGGGAAGATGAAATTAGGAATTATTTTAAAGGTGAGAAAATAATTGATTTGGCATCAAAAGAATACGGACAAAATATTTACAAATATTTGGATATTATGCCTTTGAAAATTGAATTTAAAGAAGAAATATCGAAAGATGGATGTATTAAGCTGAAAACAAAAGCGACTTCGTCCAAAATTCTCAGAGGTAGAATGCTGAATTACATGGCAAAGAACAATATCGTAGAAATTAATGAATTGAAGAATTTTTCATGTGATGAATATAGTTTTTCTGATGAATTCAGTGATGAAAACAAGTTCGTGTTTGTCAAATCATTAGTATCTGAGTAGTTTGAAATAAAAATAGACTTTGTTTTTAAATTTAATGTAATAAATAAAACAAAGTCTATTTTTTTATTTTTTTGATTTTTGTTTTGTATTTGTTACGATAATCATTGGGCGTTACTTTAACAATTCTACGGAATGCTTGGTCGAAATAAGACTGTGAATTGAATCCACAAAGCTTAGCTATATCATTGATAGGTTTGTTTGATGTTTTTAACAATAACATAGCTGATTCCATTCTTCTGTTGAGCAAAAACTGCATAGGAGTTTTCCCATAATCATTTTTAAATTCATGAATTAAATGTGACTTCGATACTCTGAATTTTTTTGAAATAGAGTCCAATGTAATTTCTTGATTAAAATTTTCATAAATGTAATCTTCAACATGTTTGGTTAATGAATCTTGTGAAGGATCATCCATTGTGAACTTTAAGTCTCCACGTCTTTGAATTTCTGTAATTAGTATACTGATTAAACAAGAACAAACCCTTTGATATCTGAATCTCTTGTACTTGGCTTCTTCAAGAATTTTATTAATATAATATAAAATAACCATATCACGGTCATTGATGTGATTGTGTTTGATACTAAGCACTGCTTTATCTTTTTGTTCTGTATCAAATGATACTTCTGAGATTGCCAAAGTATAAAATTCAAAAGTTTCTGAGTGTGAAATTTCTGTGATTTTGGATCCTTGGTTTACGATTAACACATCAAATGGAAGAATTTCTATTTTTTTATCGTTGACAATAAAAGTTCCATTGCCTTTTAAACAATAGTACATTTGATAAAATGGAAGAATTCCTCGTTTGATTTGTTCATTCATTTGTAAATTTGTTTTAGAAATGAAAAGTAATTTTATATACAAATCATCTCTGGGTTCAATCTTATAAAATTCACTATTCATTTTCTTTATCCAAGCAATCTTTGCATATTCCATTTAACAGAATATTAGTATTATTTATTTTAAATCCATTTAAATCAGAACTTTCGATAGCTTTGTCAGAAGTAAAATTGTAAATTTTTCCACACTTATCACACTTGAAATGTCCATGTGTTTCTGTAGTTATATCATATCTTAACTCTGAATTATCAATGTTAAGTTCTGATACAATTCCAGCTTTTACGAAGATTTTAACTGTATTATAGATAGTAGTTCTGGATAATGTCGTTAGTTTTGGAGCTAGGTAATGATAAATATCATCGACTGTTGGATGAACATGATAAGTTTCCAAATAATCCAAGATTACTATTCTTTGATATGTAGGTTTGATACCGTTGTCTAATAATTTGGTTTTCAAATAATTTCCTTTATTTTCCATAATATATTCCTTTCAAATAACGCTTTTTATTATATCAGTTAGAATATATGCAAGTCAAACCACTTGAAATATAAGTGAGTTCAATGTAGAATATATAAGATAAAAAAAGGAGGATTTATGAAAAAAATTATTGGAGTAGACGAAAAAGTATCTCCTAAGATGCTGATACCTCTAAGTATACAACATACTTTTGCTATGTTCGGTGCAAGTGTATTAGTACCTATAGTTTTGGGGATTAATCCTAGTATCGTTCTACTAATGAATGGTATAGGAACTTTGTTATTTATTTTGATTACAAAAAGAAAAGCACCAGCGTATTTGGGAAGTAGTTTTGCTTTCTTGGGACCTGCAACCATTATTATTGGACAATCGGGATTTCGCTATGCACAAGGAGCTTTCGTTGCAATAGGACTTATTGGGTGTATTCTGGCATACATAATTTATAAATTCGGAACGGATTGGATTGATGTTGTTTTGCCACCTGCAGCTATGGGAAGTGTTGTAAGTTTGATAGGATTTGAACTCGCACAAGCTACTGTTTCTGGAGGTAAGATTGGTGCAAATATTATGACAGATACAAGAACTACAAATGATCTTATAGTTTTCTTGGTTACATTGTCAGTGGCTGTTTTAGGTTCTGTTTTGTTTAAAAAATTCTTGGCCACAATACCAATTTTAATTGCAATTATAACAGGATATATTGTAAGTGTTGCTTTAAAAATGGTTGATTTCACACCAGTAATGCAAGCATCACTTTTTACAATACCTAAATTTCAACTTCCGATATTTGATTTGAAATCAATAATCACAATGTTACCAGTAATATTGGTAATTACAAGTGAACATATCTCTCACCAAGTAGTTACAAGTAATATTATCGGAAGGGATTTATTAAAAGAACCTGGTCTTCATAGATCCATTTTTGCAGATAACTTCTCAACAGCAATATCTGGTTTCATAGGTGGAGTTCCTACTACAACATACGGTGAAAATATTGGAGTAATGGCAATTACAAAAGTTTACTCAGTTTATGTAATAGCAGGCGCTGCTTGTATATCTATTTTAATGGCATTTATAGGACCATTGTCAGCACTTATTTCATCTATTCCTGGAAATGTAATAGGTGGAGTAACATTCTTACTTTATGGAATGATTGGTACAAGTGGTATAAGATTATTAGTTGACCAAAAAGTAGATTACTCACAATCCAAAAACTTAATATTAACATCTGTAATATTTGTAACTGGACTTTCAGGATTGAAAATAAACTTCTTGGGAGTATCATTATCAGGAATGGTTTTAGCATCAGTTGTTGCAGTAGTGTTAAGCTTATTATTCTATGTATTTGATAGATTGGGAATAATGAACGATTAATAAAAAAAATTAGTGAACTGATTTCGGTTCACTAATTTTTTATTGGGAAATAGATTAAGTACCATTTTTTCATGAGTTTATGTATAATTTTAATATGAAGGTTTTAATAATAGAAGATGATAAGATAATTTTGCAATCACTTAAAAATTATCTGAAAAATTGGGAATACAATGTATTCACAAATTCTGGAATAGACATAATGGAGGATGTCAAAAAGATTAATCCAGATATCATTTTGATGGATATTATACTTCCTAGTTTTAATGGATATTTTTGGTGCGAGAAGATAAGAAATGAAACAGATATTCCAATAATTTTCATATCCTCCAAATCAGAAGATTTGGATATAATAATGGGAATGCAAATGGGAGCAGATGATTATATTACAAAGCCGTTTAATTTTGATGTACTAATGGTCAAAATTAATGCAATAATGAAGAGATATTACGGAAATAATACAATCAAAAGTTTTTTAAGTTTTAATGATGTAATACTTTTTATTAACGAATTTAGGTTAGAATATAGAGAAAAGGACACTAATCTTACAAAGACAGAAATGCTTATTCTGAAGTCTTTATTTGAAGCTAAAGGAGAAATTGTAACTAGAGAAAAACTTATGGACAAGTGCTGGCAAAATGATTTTTTTATAGATGATAATACACTAGCAGTCAACATCAATAGGATTAGAAAGAAATTACACAAACTTGGATTGGATGATTTTTTGTTGACGAAAAAATATTCTGGCTATTATTTGAATAAAGAAAGCGAATGAAATGGATAAATTAATATGTTTTTTAAAGGAAAAACTCAATTCTATTATATTTTTTATTTTGATGAATGCAGTGTTTTTTGTAGTTTTATTTTTGAATGATGTGGAAATAAGAATATTTTTACAAGCATTTCAAATATGTTTGCTAGTATTTGTAATTTATCTAATAATAAAATATTTTGATTATCAAAAAAGTTTAACAAAGGATGAACAAATTCATGACTTGGAAATGCATATAGAAACGCTTAGAAATCAGTATATTACTTGGCAAAACGATATACAGGAATATTTTTCAATGTGGGTACATCAAATTAAGACACCTATAACTTGTTTGGAAATTTTGACAGAAGACAACACTGAAATGAAGATGCAGCTTAAATCAATTGACAATTATACAAATATGGCAATTAATTATTTAAAGCTAAATTTACACGAAAAAGATATGGATATAGGTATAGTGGATGTGGATAATGTAATTAATATTTTAATCAAAAAATACTCACTTTTGTTCATCAACTCACATATTAGCCTAGATTTTAGAAAGAATAACATAAAATGCATTACAGATAGCAAATGGTTAAGTGTTTTATTGGAGCAAATTTTGTCCAATGCTATAAAATATTCTGAGAACTCACAAATAATCATAGATTCTTTTAAACAAAATAATTCAGTTGTGATTTTAATAGAAGATAAAGGTGTAGGTATTCCAGAAGAAGATATCAATAGAATTTTCGACAAAGGATATTCTGGATTTAACGGTAGATTAAAACAAAAATCGAGTGGTTTAGGATTGTATCTAGCTAAATCTATCGCTGACAAACTTGATATTAAATTAAAGGTCGATTCTGCTGTCAAAAAAGGAACAAAATTTTATGTAATCGTAAATAACTAATCTTACAATTTTGTAAGATTGAATGAATTTTGTTAGTTTAGATAAATGCTACATTTTCTAAAATATTTTACAATATAGTCATGGAGGATGTTATGAATATATTAGAATTAAAAAATGTAAGAAAAGTGTACAAGACGAAGAATGTAGAAACTGTAGCATTAAAAGATGTTAATTTTTCTGTAGAAAAAAATGAATTTATAGCAATAATGGGGGAATCAGGTTCTGGAAAAACAACTTTGTTGAATGTAATATCAACTTTGGATAAACCAACTAATGGGAAGGTAGTTCTAAATGGAAAAGATATATCAACTTTAAAAGAAACGGAAGTTGCAAAATTTAGAAGAGAAAAACTAGGATTCGTATTCCAAGATTTTAATTTATTGGATATTTTTTCAAATAAAGACAATATATTTTTGCCGATGGTTCTTTCAGATTATAAGCCAAAAGAAATGGATCAAAGATTATCGGAGATTCAAGGACTGTTGGGAATTGAATCATTTGTAGGGAAATATCCTTATGAGGTTAGTGGTGGACAAAGACAGAGAATTGCAATTGCAAGAGCTTTGATTACAAAACCAGATTTAATACTTGCAGACGAACCTACGGGTGCATTAGATTCCAAATCATCAGATATGATACTTGATTTGTTTACCAAGATAAATAGTCTAGGTCAAACTATATTAATGGTAACACATTCTGTGAAGGCTGCTTCATATTCAAATAGAGTAATTTTCATAAAAGATGGCGTAGTTTTTCATGAAATTTATAAAGGAAACAGTGATAACAATGAATTCATGCAAAAAATTAATGAGTCACTGACTGTTATAAATAATAGGGGTGTAGATAATGAATTCTAAATTATCTACAAAATTTGCACTGAAGAATTTGAAAGCAAATAAGATAGTAAATATTCCATATATTTTGTCAACTAGCATTATGGTGTCAATTTTATTTATAATGATTTCTTTGTTAGATAACGAATACGTTATGAAAAAAGATCAGTTTGGAACGATAATAGTATTTGGATCAATCATCATATCGATATTTACTTTTGCGATAATTATGTATGCAAACAGATTTTTGATTAAAAGAAGATTTCAAGAATTTGGTCTATATCGTGTTTTTGGACTTGAAAAAAGACATATAGGGAGGATTTTGTTAAAAGAAAAGTCTATATTCTTTGTGATAATTTCTATTCTAACAATTGTTTTTGGAATAACATTGGGAAAAGTGTTGTTTTTAGCTGTAGGAAAGTTGATGCAAGAAAATTTCAATGTAATGCAGTTTGGAATATCAACCAAAGCAATTATAATAACACTGCTCTTTAATGTTGTTATTGGTGTGGTGACGTATATTTTTGATGTAGTGAATATAAAATCAGCTACTACTAGAGATTTATTTGCAAAAGGACAAAAATCGGAATCAGAACCAAAAGTCAAAGTAGTTTTTCTTCTTCTAGCAATAATTTTAACAACAATTGGTTATTACATCGCATTAACAATCAAAGGAAGCTTGGAAAGTTTGTTGATGTTTTTTGTAGCAAGTTTATTTGTATTGTTTGGAACGTATTGTGGATTTGTTTCAATTACGATTTTTGTTTTAAAAATGATGAAGAAAAACAAAAAGTTATTCTACAAATCAAAAAACTTCATCACAGTTTCAGGAATGCTTTACAGAATGAAATCAAACGCAGTTGGACTAGCAAGTATTGCGATTTTGTGCACAGGAGTTGTAGTATCATTATCAACTACTATGGCCATATATAATAGTGCAGAAAAAGTTGTTAACTCAACAGTAAACAGGGATTACAAACTAACAAGTTCTATTACTCCTGACAAAGATTTTTCTAAAAATATAGAAAAAGAAAAAATCAGATTAAAAGACATGATCACAGAAAAAGCAAATGCTAAAAATGATTATTACCAAGTTAGCACGATGATGTTTGCAAACCTTGATGGAAATAAATTTACTAGAATGGGAATGAATGATACACATTCAATCTACATCATGATTCAAACATTGGATTCATTCAATAATAAATTTGGCAAGAAATATACTCTTAACGATGGAGAAATTCTATTAAATTCAAATTACATGAAATATTTGACATCCGATAAGATAACTCTAGGAAGTGCAGATTACAAATTCAAAAAAATAGATGAGATAGAAGGAAGAAATATAGCTGTAGACATGTTCTATGTCGTTGTAAAAAATAATGAAGATTTGGTGAGATTTTGCAATGATTTTAAGATACCTATGGAAAATGATGCAGGATATAAACCTTTAGAAGTAAATGTATCATACTTTTTGGATTCAGACAAAAAACTAGATGGAAAAGAATTTATCTCCAAAGACAGTTCTCTTCAATTTGTATCTAGACAAGAAACAAAAACAGGAGTTTATAGTATGTTTGGGGCATTTTTGTATATTGGTTTCATAATAAGTTTTGTTTTATTAATTGGAACTTCAATAATAGCATACTATAAACACTTATCAGAGGGTATTGAAGATAGAAAAAACATTCAAACTATGAAAAAAGTTGGATTATCAAATAGTATGATTAAAAAGACATCATCGCAACAAATATATTGGATGTTCTTCTTACCACTTTTTGTGGCAGTGATTCATTCAGCTGTTGCATCTAAAATGTTATACCAATTGTGCGGAGTTTTTGGAATAAGAAGTATATCTGAATTTGCAATTCCATTTGCGATTTCTGTTGCTATAATAATAGTGGTATATTTGATAATTTTTAAAATTACGAGTAATGTATACTATAATTTGGTAAGCGAAGAAGAATAAACTGGGGGAAACTCCAGTTTTTTTCGTTGTATGTTTTAAAAAATAATGATTTCGTGATAAAATAGGAATATCAATTAAGAGAGGTTTTTATATGAAGGTAGTTAGAACTGAAGAGGCGGTAGGTCACATTTTACCGCACGATATGACTAGAATTGTAAAGGACGTCGTTAAGCAGAGAGCTTTTAAAAAAGGTCACGTTATTACAGAAGAAGATATTCCTGTTTTATTGAGCATGGGCAAAGAACATATTTATGTAATGGAATTAGAAGATGATGATTTGCACGAAAATGATTGTGCAATTATTTTGAAAGACATTTGCATAAATGAACACATGCATTCATCCGATATAAAAGAAGGAAAGATTGAAATAATTTCTGATGTTGATGGATTTTTGAAAATCGACAGAGATAGATTATTTCAATTAAATTCTATTGATGACATTTCCATTGCAACTGTTCTTGGAAATCAACCAGTGAAAAAGGGACAGAAAATTGCTGGAATGAGAATTATACCACTTTTCACAAAAGAAAAAGTGATGGATGATGCTAAGAAAATCATGAATGGTGTTCCTATTTTGAAAATTATTCCATTTGATATGACTAAAAAATGCTCTATTATTACAACTGGATCTGAAGTTTACAAAGGACTTATTAAAGATCAATTTGGTCCAGTTCTAAAAGATAAAATGCAGGATTATAATTGTGAAGTTATAAATCATGTAATAGTCGACGATAATAGTGAAAATATTACACGAGAAATCAACAAGGCATTAGAGAATAAATCAGATATTATTTTGGTGTCTGGGGGAATGAGTGTCGATCCAGATGATATGACTCCAAAGGCTATCAAAGATTCCAAAGCCGATGTGATAACTTATGGTTCGCCTGTACTTCCAGGGGCTATGTTTATGCTAGCTTATAAAAACGAAACGGCGATTATGGGACTTCCAGGTTGCGTTATGTTTAATAAATCTACAGTTTTTGATATTATATTACCGTATATTTTTGCAAATATTGAAGTTACAAAAGATATGATCAACAGTTTGGGTTATGGTGGATTTTGTATGCAATGTTCTGAATGTCACTTCCCAAATTGTGAGTTTGGTAAAGGATTATGATTGGTAAGGTTATAACTAAGAAAAAAATATATATATCATCGGCTATAATTGTAGTATCGATTATTTTCGGCGTTTTTATTAGAAGACAATCGGGATTATCATTTGAGCCAAGTATTATGAAATTTGCACAAAATCTTACAAATAATTTTACTTATTATATTTTTAATGCATTCACAATATTAGGAAATTTCAGCACGTATTTTATAATACTGGCAATCAGTTTGTATTATTCGAAACACATTGGCAAGAATTCATTTTTTTCGATTACACTTATATCTTGTTTAATAGGTCTTATTGTTATGAATATTTACAAATACAGTTTTCTAAGAGTGAGACCATTAAATTTTTTCAAAATAAAACAAGGTGGATACAGTTACGTGAGTGGGCATAGCTTGGTAAGTACAAGTTTTTATTTTACTCTCAGTTATTTGCTATGTAGTTTGAAAAATTACAAATTTATTTATCTGAGAATTATTCCATTTGTTATAGCTTTTAGTAGGTTAGTTGTAGGTGTTCATTGGCCAACTGATGTTGTATTTGGAATTTTAATAGGATATGTGTGTTATTTGTCTACTGTTTTTGTAGCAGAAAAATATATTATAAAACACAATCAAACATTAGATGAACTATAAATTTAGATTTATGGTTCATTTTTTATTAAAAATATTACCACTATACATTTAAACTTGGTTGGTATAAAATTTAATATGAAGTATAAAAGGAAGGATTTAAAATGGATAAATACGATTGGTTTGTAATAATAAGTAGTATTGTTCTTTTATCGATTACTTTTTTTCTAGGATTTGTTGTATTAAAAGATAGTGAGACAAATTTGGATAGAAAATTAAAGAATCATTTTACTAAAATGGGACAAAATTCTCTTATTGCTATGATGGCAAAAATTACAAAATTTGGAAATGTCGAAACACTCATGATTATAAGTATTCCTATTGTATTTTTTACGGTAAGTCAACACAACTATGTGTCTGCATCTGCTATTATTATGAGCGTTATGCTTAGCGTTATTGCTGTTCACACATTAAAATTTGTGTTCAGAAGAAAAAGGCCTAAAGTGACAAGCGGAGTCAACTACATGGGATATTCTTTTCCAAGTGGACATTCATGTGTTAGTATGAGCTTTTATTTGACGATTGCTTATGTGCTAAGTTATGGATATAAATTTTTCTTCGTGACGATGTTGATTGCAATTGTGTTTGCTTTTTTGATTGCAATTTCAAGAATCATTTTGGGAGTACATTGGTTTACAGATGTTATAATTGGTAGTTTTATAGGATTAATATGTGCATATTGGTCTATATATATGTTTAGAGTGAATTATTATTTTACATTTATTTTTGGTTAGGAGTGAAATTATGAGTACAATAGATAAATTAAGAAAAGACAAAATGTTAGCTATGAAAAATAAGGATAAGGTAAAATCAGGGGTTATTTCTCTGATTATGAGTAACATTTTATTGGAACAAAAGGAAAAGAAAAGAGATTTAACTGATGAAGAACAGTTAGCATTTGTAAAAAAAGAATTGAAACAAACAATGGATACATTGGAACAAACTCCAGAAGATAGGGTGCAAGCTATTGAAGAAACAAAGAAAAAATTAGAAATCATTAAATCATATCTTCCAGAACAATTATCTGAAGAAAAGTTAAAAGAAATCATAGAAAAATTCTTGGAAGAAAATTCTCTTGAAAAATCAAATAAATCAAGAGGACAAATCATGAAATTTGTAATGGGAGAATATGGCAAATTCACTGATGGCAAAACTGTAAATAAAGTGGTTGAAGAAATTATAGGTGCATAGTGGATAAAAATATTGTTTTAAATTACTTTAAGGATTTTTCTAAGATAAATAGATGTTCAAAAAACGAAGCAAGAATCGCGGATTATTTGGAAAAATTTGCTGCAGACAACAATTTGGAATGTCAAAGAGATAAGTTTAATAATATTTACATCAAAAGAAACGCTCATCAAGATTTGTTAGATAAACCGGGAATAATTTTGCAGGCACACATGGATATGGTGTGTGTTTCTGAGGAAGAATATGATTTTGATAATGGAATTAAAATTATCGAAGATGGTGAGTTTTTATCAGCGGACAAAACAAGTCTTGGAGCAGATAATGGGATAGGAATGGCAATTGCCATGGCTACTTTGACATCAAATAATAAACTTCCTCAAGTAGAAGCTGTTATTACTACAAGTGAAGAAGTTGACATGAGTGGAGCAATGAATTTTGATTTTGATTTGTCCGGTAAATATTTTATCAATATAGACTCAGAAGATGAAAATGAATTGATCGTTGGAAGTAGTGGCGGAGAAAATGTGAATGTCGAACTTGACAAGCAATACAACTCAGATTGTTTGTCTAATTTTTATAAGATTTCTGTTAAAGGGTTAAAGGGCGGTCACTCAGGAATGGAAATCGACAAAAATCATCAAAATGCTATCAAGATTGTTTTAGAATATTTAAAATCTTTAGATGAGTTTTTTATTTGTGATTTTAAAGCTGGTACGAAAGACAATGCTATTCCTACAAATGCAGAAATAATCATATCTACAGATGAATCTATTAATTCACTGAACAAAAAATCAGAAGAATTTATATCTAAGATTGAACTTGAAGATTTTGATAAGGATTTGAGGCTTTTAATTGAAGATGTTAGTCCCAAAAAGTGCTTAGATAAAAATACAACAGAAAATTTATCTAATTTAATTGGAGAATTAAACTCTGGTGTGATTTCTTACATTGAAGGACTTGATGAAACAGTCGAAACATCTTGTAACTTGGCCATTGTCAATTCATTAGAGAATAAGTTTGAAATTATTTTATCGACACGTTCTTCAAATCAAGATAAATTAGTAGATTTAAGAAAAGATATAATATCAAAGGCAAATAAACACAATGCAACTGCCTTCGATTACAATTATTATCCTACTTGGGAATTCAATGAAAAATCAGAGTTGATGGAAGTTGCAAAGAAAGCTTTCTCCAAAGTAAACGACAAAGAAGTAGATGTTAAAGTAATCCACGCTGGACTTGAATGTGGAGTGTTTGCAGAAAAATATAAAAAAATTGACTGCATTTCAATTGGACCTACAATGTACGATGTACACACTACAAAAGAAAGATTGAATGTTATATCTTTAGAGAGATTTATAAAATTTTACTCAGAAATTCTTGATATGTTGACTGATTAGTGTTACTGTATTATAATGATATTACAGAAACACAATTAGGAGGTTGTATGAAAGATAATAAAAAATTAGCAATTATAATAGGATTAATTGCTTTGGTTTGTGTAGGAGTTTTAGTTTTTAAATTAGTAAAAGCTAATCAAAAAAACGAAACTAAGTATAGCCTGTACACAGTAGCTGCAGATAGTGATTTGGTATTCAGTGCTATATCCAAAAATGGTGATTCACAACAAGTTTTTAATAACCAAGCATATGGCGAAGTTGAAACAGTTCATGTGAAAACTTGTCAATCTGTTAAAAAAGGAGATTCACTGATTACTTTTGTGAACAAGGAAGTTGAAAAACAAATTGATCAGATGCAATTGCAATTAGAACAAGCAAAAAGTCAAGCAAATTATGCACTTGAGGATCGAAATAGTGCATACAAATCTTACAATAAATTAGTAGAAAAATATAACGAAACTTTCTCTCCAGAATTGGAAATGCAAATTGATCAAATGGAGCCGACACTTAACCAATCAAATAGAGCTTACAAACAAGCACTTGACCAAGTAGAGTTGCAAAAGAAACAACTTAATGATTTAAAAGAAAGTTCCAGAAAAACAATTAATGCAACTATATCTGGAGTTTGTAAAGTTAATGAAAAAAACATCGATAATCCGATGAGTCAAGGAGCATTGGTTGAAGTTACTAGCGATGAAAATATTATTGAAGGAAATATTTCTGAATACGACTACAATAAATTAAAAGAAAATGATGAAGTAGAGGTTATTCCTATTAATGGAGACGAAAAAACAAAAGGAACTGTAATAGAGATATCTAATACTCCAGAAAGTCAGGCTGGATCATTTGAGGCTAATCAAATGCAAAACATGACAGAACAATCAGGAAGTAATTCGTCTAATTTTGTATTTAAAATAAAAACACAAAAACCTATACACATTGGATTTAATGTTCAAGTTAGGAAAAAATCAGATAAGATTGAACTTGCAAAAGACATGGTAAAAGAAGAAGATTCTAAATACTATGTGTTTGAATACAAGGATTCAAAAGCTGTGAAAAAAGAAGTTCAACTAGAAAAAAATACTAATTCTTATACTGTGATTTCTGGATTAAAATCTGGTGATAAAATTATTTCTAAAGTAAAAGATTTGAAAGATAATCAACAAATAAAGGTTGAAGATTAATCATGATAGATTTAATGAAAATCAATAAGTTTTACAATTCAGGAGAAAACAAACTTCACGTATTAAAAAATGTAAGCTTGAATATTAATAGTGGAGATTTTGTGGCAATAATGGGTGAATCTGGTTCAGGTAAGTCTACATTGATTAATATATTAGGGTTTTTGGATAAAAATTTTTCTGGTATTTATAAGTTTGAAAATATTGAAATAAGTAAATTTTCAGATAATAAGTTGTCTGATCTTCGCAACAAATCCGTGGGATTTATCTTCCAGCAATTTCAACTTATACAAAATTACACCATAGCTGAAAATGTAGAACTACCTTTGTTGTATCAAGGAAAATCGTACAATTATGCAAGAGAAAAAGCACTGGAAGCTTTGAATTTGGTTGGAATTAAAAATCAAGCAGATAAAAGACCGAAACAACTTTCGGGTGGGCAGCAACAAAGAGCAGCGATAGCTCGTGCTATCGTTCACAACCCTAAATTTATAATAGCTGACGAGCCAACAGGTGCTCTTGACTCTGAAACGAGTAAGGAAATCATGGCGCTTTTCAATGAATTGAATCAGAAACTCAAGATTACGATAATAATGGTTACTCACGATAAGAAAATCACACATAATTGTAATCGAAAGTATTTTATGCTAGATGGTGTTTTAAAAGAGAGGGATAGTTATGAGATTTAATGTTTTATTAAATACAGCCTTCAAAGATATCATCAAAAACAAAAAGCGATCATTATTGACTATGCTTGGAATAATTATAGGAATTGCCGCGGTTATCACGATTATTGCAATTGGTAGAGGATTTCAAGATTATGTAGTTGACAGTTTAATGGGTGGAGAGGATAAAGAACTTAGTGTGGCTTTTTATTTCCAACCAGATAATCCAGCAAATTCAGTAGGAGGTAATACTTCCGTATTTACTGAAAAAAATATTCGAGAAATTTCTCAAATGACGAATGTTTTAAAAGTAGAATCTGATCCAGAGGAATTTCAAAATAATATGTTGAATGTTTCTATTAGAAAAAATGATGGAAACATGGAAAATGCATTTGCTAAATCTGTTGAAAAAACTGATACCAAAATTATAAAAGGCAGGGCAATTTCAAAATTAGATGGAGATACCAACCAAAAAGTTGCTGTAATTACTAAAAAATTGGCAGACGAAGTTTTTGAAAATGAAGATCCAATTAACAAAACAATTTTGGTAAAGAATGATTATTATGTCATCGTTGGAGTTAAAGATAACAATGCAGCAGGAAATTTGTTCGCATTTAATAATGATGTGGAATTGCCAAAAGGAACTTTGGAATCTCGACAACCAAAAAACAATAATTCAATTTCTATGATAAATGTAATTTTAAAAAATGGTACTAAAGTTCAGGATAAAGCAAAAGAAATTAAGGAATATCTTGATAAAAACGGTCCGATGAAAGCAGCGGGTTCTTATAGTTTTGTTGATATAGCACAACAAATAGAAGGAATAAGCAACGTGTTAGGATCAATTACGATTTTTATATCTCTAATCGCAGCTATTTCGCTGTTAATCGCAGGAATAGGAATGATGAATATGATGTACATTTCAGTTGCAGAAAGAATTAAAGAAATAGGAATAAGAAGAGCTATTGGAGCAAAGAAAAAAGAAATTTTGTATCAATTTATGTTTGAAGGAATTATTGTGACTGTTATTGGTGGAATAATTGGATACATCATCGGTATGATAGCTGCATTTATTGCATCGAAATTCTTACCATTTCCAATCAAACTAGAACTGATGCCAGTTTTGATATCTTTAGGAATATCTTTGGGAATAGGAATTGTGTTCACTTATTCTCCTGCAAATACAGCGGCAAACAAAAATGTAATAGATATTATTTAAGATTAGAAAATGAGTTTATTAATCAATAAGCTCATTTTTTATTTGATTTTTAGCATAAAATCCTATATATTTTTATTGGGTGATTAAATGATATTAATGATAGATAATTACGATTCATTCACATATAACATTGTTTCTTATTTGAGAATTTTGAAAGAAGAAGTTATTGTGAAAAAGAATGATGAGATAAATTTGCAAGAAATCAAACAATTAAATCCAGAAATTGTAGTGATTTCTCCAGGGCCTAAAACTCCTAAAGAATCCAAAATTTCTCTTGAGATATTTGAAAAATTAAAAGGGAAATATCCGATTCTTGGAATTTGTTTGGGACATCAAGCATTGGCTTACTCAATGGGGCTTGACATTGTAAAGGGGCCACGTCCAATGCATGGGAAAATGACTGAGATTAACCATGACGGCAAAGGAATATTTATTGATATTCCAAACCCTGTAAAGGTTATGCGTTATCATTCGTTAATCGTTGATGATAGCAAATTTGAAAATAAAATGTATGAAGATATGGTTATAACATCAAAAACTTCTGATGGAATAATTATGGGATTTAGAGATTCTAAGAATAAAATTGAAACTGTGCAATTTCATCCTGAAAGCGTGGGAACTGATTTTGGATTGAAAATGATTGAGAACTTCTTAAAGGAGGTAAGAAATGATTCATTCTAAAAAAATCAAATCAGATGTAACCGTTCTAGATATTTTATATAACATTAAAGACAAGAGTTTACCTTTTTTATTAGATAGTGCAAAGGGAAGTTACAATCAAGGTAACAAATCATATATCGGTTTTGATCCGGAAATTGTTTTAAAATCAAAGGATAACAACATTGAAATCAGTGGTATTGTGAACAAAAAAGTTAGTGATAATCCGCTTAATCAACTTAAAATATTGATGGATGATTATTTTGAAGAATATGATAATCAATTTATTGGTGGAGCGGTTGGACTTTTGTCTTATGATTTTACAAGCTCTAATTGCAATGTAGTTTTAAATTCTGAAAAAAACACCGAAATATACGATGCTTATTTTGGAATTTATTTTAAAATAATAGAGTTTGACAATAATACACAAGAATACACGATTTATTTCTTGGATGATACAGATATTACAGATGTTGAAGATGTATTTGTAAAACCAGATTATGTAGATAAGGAATATAAGACATCTGAACTTATAAAAACTGTAACAAAAGAAGAATATGCGAAAAGCTTTGATGACATAAAAACTATGATTGAAAATGGTGATGTGTACGAAGTTAACTTGACACAACAATTCATTGTATATACAACTAAAGATAAGTTCGACATTTACAAGAAACTTCGCGAAGTTAACAAGGCAGACTTTATGGCTTATATGGATTTTGGGGAATACTGCGTTTTATCTTCATCTCCAGAGAGGTTTTTTGATTGTCAAAATGGACTTGTTCAAGCTAGACCTATTAAGGGAACCATACGAAGATCTGATGATAAAGATGAAGATGAAAAATTGAAAAAAGAATTACTAAATAGTGACAAAGATATTTCAGAATTATTGATGATAGTGGACTTGATGAGAAATGATTTGGGAATGTGTTGTGATTCTGAAACGATAAAAGCAATCAGTAATTATTCATTAGAAACTTACGAAAATGTTCATCATTTGGTAGCTACAATTGTCGGGAAATTAAGAAAAGATGAAGATGTGTTTAACTTAGTTAAAAATATTTTTCCAGGCGGCTCAATAACTGGAGCTCCAAAGCTTGCATCGATAGAAGCTATTGACAAGGTTGAAAAATACAACAGAAATATTTACACAGGATCGATAGGATATATTTCGTTTAACCAGAATTGCGATTTCAATATTTTGATAAGAACTATTTTGAAGGTTGAAAATAGGTGCTATTTTTCTGGTGGAGGAGCAATTACATGGGATTCAGAAATGAATAGCGAATACGATGAGACAATTCAAAAATCTAAAAAAGTTTACGAGGCTTTAAGATGAATGATGGAATAAGATACGGTAAAGGACTTTTTGAAACTATTAAAGTTGTAGATTCAAGTCCAATTTATTTAGAAGATCATATTAAAAGATTAGAAAAATCAATGAATTTTCTGGGAATAAACACTAATAATTTAACGAAAAATATTTATGAAAAAATAAAAAATATGGATTTAAATGTTGATTGTTTGAGGATTATGGTACTAGATAATAATGGTGATTATGATTTAGTTATTACTACAAGGAACACTGATTATTCTGATTCTAAGTACACTAAAGGGCTTAGGTTAAAAGTTCTAAAACAGTTGAGGGACAAAAATAATCCTTTAATTTATCATAAAACGAACAATTACTTGCTAAATCATTACTTGCACAAAAAAGTCCTTGAGGATGGCTTTGACGAGGGGATTTTTCTAAATCAAGATGGAAATATTACTGAGGGCACTTATACGAATATTTTTTTCATAAAACAAAACACTATAATAACTCCACCTATAAATGATGGAATCTTACCAGGAATATTTCGTCAAAAACTTATAGAGTTTTTGAAAATAAATAGTTATAATATAATTGAAAAGTCAATTAATTTAAATGATTTAAAAACTATGGATTGTGCGTTTGTTACGAATTCTTTGATGGAAATGAGATTTGTTAAGCAAATTAGTAATATCACTTTTTTAAAACACAAACTTTTCATTGAAATATCAGAAAAAATAATAAAAATGAGATAACATACAATTCTATGAAATTATCGGAGGAGTTTATGAATCAAGATCAAATAAATAATATGAAATTAGAGAATCAGCTTTGTTTTCCGCTTTACGCTGCATCAAGAATAATAACAAGTAAATACACGCAATTTTTGAAACCTTTAGGCTTGACCTATACACAATACATTGTTTTTTTAGTTTTATGGGAAAAAGACGGCATTACTGTTGGACAACTATGTGAAAAACTATATTTGGATAATGGAACTATTACGCCAATCATAAAAAAGATGCAAACACAAGGATATCTGGAAAGAAAACGAAGTTCGAATGATGATAGAATTGTAATTATCAACCTTACTGATAAAGGAAAAGAATTGCAAGAAAAGGCAAAAAATGTTCCACAACTAATGAGTGAATGTGTTGAATTATCTGATAATAAGAAAATGCAATTGTATAATTTATTGCATGAATTTCTAGATAATCAAAAATAAAAAATAGGAGATTAATTTGAAAAACTTATATGATTTTATTGTTAAAGATATGGATGGAAATGAAGTAGGTTTAGAAAAATATAAAGGCAAGGTTTTGTTGATAGTTAATACTGCTACTGGATGTGGCTTTACACCTCATTACGTTCCTTTAGAACAAATGTATGAAGAATATAAGGACAAGGGTTTTGAAATATTGGACTTTCCATGCAATCAATTTGCAAACCAAGCTCCTGAAAGCAATGGAGAAATTCATGATTTTTGTACAATTAAATATGGAACAGAATTTCCTCAATTTGACAAAATTGATGTTAATGGTGAAAACGCAGAAACATTATTTGTATTTTTAGCTACTGAAAAACCATTCGAAGGTTTTGGGAAAGGTATAAAAAATATGGCACTTAATAAATTTACTCAGTTAAATAACAAAAAATTTGGTGAAAAAGCTTATATAAAATGGAATTTTACAAAGTTTTTGATTGATAGAGAAGGAAATGTATTAGAAAGATTTGAACCGACAGTTGATATGGACATCGTAAAACAAAAAGTTCAAAAAGTTTTATAGTTTTTTTGATATGAAAGAAAAACAATATATAATGAATAGCCAATCCGAGCGTGAAAAAATAATCATTAAAACTAGCTTTTTGGGAATTATTGCTAATGTTTTTTTGGCTATTTTTAAAGTGATAGTAGGGGTAATTACAAACTCTATAGCGGTAATTTTAGATGCAGTTAATAATTTCTCGGATGCTCTATCATCAATTGTTACAATAGTTGGCGCAAAACTTGCCTCAAAAGCTCCAGATAAAAAACATCCGATGGGTTATGGAAGAATTGAATATTTGAGTTCGATGGTTGTGGCGGCTATTGTTTTATACGCTGGTATAACTTCATTTGTTGAGTCAGTTAAGAAGATTTTTAATCCTCAAATAGCGCAATACAGTACAGTTTCAATCTTTATAATAGGAGTGGCTGTTGTAGTCAAATTTATTTTAGGCAAATATGTAAAAAAACAAGGTAAAAAGGTAAACTCAGGAGCTCTTATAGCTTCTGGATCTGATTCTATTTTCGATTCTATTTTATCAACATCTGTTTTCATTTCGGCGATAATTTATACTATTTGGAATATATCTCTCGAAGCTTATGTTGGGGTTTTGCTTTCTGCTTTTATTATAAAGGCTGGTATTGAAATGATGTCTGAAATAATTAGTAATATTATCGGACAAAGACAAGATGCAGAAATTTCTAAAAGAATAAGAGCGATTATAAACGAAGAAAAACAAGTAATTGGAGCATATGATTTAGTACTTTTTAATTATGGACCGAATAAATACTATGCAACAGTGCATTTGGAACTTCCAGATAATATGACTGTCGATGAAGTGGATCAGCTCACTAGAAAGTTACAGATTAAAGTATATAATCAAATGGAAATCATACTAATTGGCGTTGGAGTTTATTCATTTAATACAAAAGATGATGAAGCTGAAATGATAAGAAATGATGTACAAAAATTAATTTTATCTCATGATTGGGCCTTGCAAATACATGGATTTTATGTTGATATTGAAGAAAAAAACATGAGATTTGATGTAATTGTAAGTTTTGAAAAAGATTTTAAAGATGCAGTTGAAATTATAACTGATGAAGTGCAACAAAAGTATCCTGATTACAAAATACTTATGATTCCAGATATAGATATCACAGATGTTTAAAAGAAAAACGACTAATATTAGTCGTTTTTCTTAATTTATTCTAGATAATAATAATTTTACGATTTCGCTGTTATCATCTAATTTTATAGCTGGTATAGTTCCAACTTCTTCATTAGTTGTGCCATCTTCATTAAGACCTTGTCCAAGTGGATACTCCACGATTAATCCTGTGTTAGGAAGTGACTTGTAAGTGTGAACTATATTCAGACCATTTCCAGAAGTTGTTTCTCCTACAGTAGTTGCAAACTTCGTTCTTTTGGCTATTTGACACACGAAATCAGCACTGTTTCTGGTATTTTTATTTTGTAATATATACACATCGCATTTTTGTTCTTCTGATTTTTTTATTGCTAGTTTAAAATTAGTAATGTATTTTATACTTTTTTGATTATCGTTTATTTTGATGTTCGCCACATTTTCTGTAGTTTTAAAGCTGATACCATTTCTATCTAGAATGTTTTTTGAGATAATAGGTTGAGTTTTATTTGCGACATTGAACTCAAATTTAATGTCTGATTTTAGTAGAGGTTTGATTATAACATTAATTGCATAATCTAGATTATCGGAATCATTATCTCTTAAATCTATTATGATTTTATTTTTGTTTTTATTAGTTTTCAAGATACTGCTGAAAATTTGGGCATCTTGTTGAATATTTACTGAATCAAAGTCTGATATTTTTACATATAATGCATCTTTGTAATTGTCGATAGAATATGCTCTGAAAGTTTTTTCAGGAATTTCTTCAGTCAAATTAGAATATCTCTTCATTGATAAATTATTTAATATTTGATTGTGATTATCTTGTTGTAGAATTTCATTAAAAGTGTGTTTATCTGCTATTCTAACATTTGAATCGTAGAGCTTTTTCAAAATATCATTGTACAAATCGACTACTTCTTGTGTCGACATTTCGTCTTTCTTCTTGCCTGATTCCGATTTTATTTTAGATTTAAAATTGGGTTTTAAAGATAAAAAGTCGATATCTTTGTATTTTTTTGTTTGTGGTAAATTCATATATGAACTTTCAATTTGATTACATAATTCATCAAAATCTCTGAGTATGTATTTTTTTGGAATCATTTGACTGTACTCAGCTGGCCTAGAATTTATGTATTTGTAACCGAAAAAGGCAAAGATAAGTAATAAAACCAATAAAAATATTTTATTCGCAATTTTATTTCTTTTTCTTTGTTTATTCGCTCTATTAAGTGATGTTTTCATTTCTCACCTCTTTTTAATCAGTATAATATAAAAAAAAGAAAGGGTCAATTGAATAAAATAATAGAAACTGGGTATATAAATATAGAAAGAGAAAAAGAGGTTAGTTATGAATAATGTTTTACTGATAAATAGAATAATTCCTACAATTGATGACGATAGAATTTGCAACATTACTTTTGTAATTGCAGACATGCATTTACAAGAAGTTCACGACAAAATAATTAAAGTTATTGACTCGTCAGATTACATGGATTTAAATAACACCGAACTAAATTACAATGGATTTACTACCAAACAAAAAGCAAAATTGATTCCTGAGATCATGAAGCTATTGGTGGAAAATAATTTGAAAGTTTACGGTGTTTATGATTTGTATTCTTAAATTTATGGTAAAATGATTAACTAACAGTCACATAAATTAAATTATAAGGAGTATGATAAAATGAACAGAGAAGAATTACTAAAAAAAATTGACGAACAACTAGTTTTTGAATTACAATCAGGCTATGAATACAAACAAATGGCTTCTGAATTCAATGATATGGATTGGGATGGATTTGAACACTTCATGGAAAAGCAAGCTCATGAAGAATATGAACACGCTGAATACTTCAGACATTGGTTACAAGAAGTTGGATATAAGATTGAATATAAAACAATTCAAGCTCCAAAAGCTGACTACGATAAAGATGTATTAAGCATTTTTAAAGCGGCTTTAGAACACGAAAAAGAAGTTACAAGAAGAATCAGAGAATTATTTGATGCAGCTCATGAAATCAAATTCTATGAAGTATACACTCTTCTACAAAAATTCATTGACGAACAAATCGAAGAAGAAGCTACTTTTGATAATATCATAGCAAAACTTGAAAGAACTGAAAACAGTAATGCTGGTCTTGCAATATTAGATCACGAAATGGCACAAAGACAATAATTCTAGCAAATTAGTATAAAAGTCCCCGTAGGTTAATATTTTTTAACTTATGGGGACTTTGTTTTTTATTGAATCAAATATTTCTATTGTATTATTGCTCAATGTTCTATGGAGTCCATTGCTAATGCAACTTCGTTTAACATAGCTAAAAGAAGAGATTTATCTCTTAAAGAAATATTTTTTTTACTATATGACATGTCGATTCCGACTACACCATATACGTAATTTCCTTTTCTAATAGCAAAGTAGAGCCCTTTAGCACTAGAGAGCGTATTTGTAGTAGCTCCTGCACTTTCGTTGTTCAAATAAACCCACTGAGCTACAGTTTTTTCTGCTTCTGAAACATATGTGTTATTTGCGCTTTCATTATTTTCGGGATTATAAATTTTGGGAGCTTTAAGTTCATTATCCTTTATAGGATAAAAAACTATAACTCTATTCAATAATTTATAAAGATGATAACAAGTTTGATACATTATTTTATCGTAATTATTTGCTGACTGTAAACTTTGACTAATTTTAAATAAAATCTCAAAGTTATGAGACTGTTCAATAGCTAATAAATTTTCTTTTTTTAATTTGTTTTGCATTAAGCATATTATAAATGACACAATGCTCATAATTAAAAATATCATAAAATATTCTTTAGAGTTAATTATAAAGGAAAAGTAAGGCTCTAAAAAGAAATAATCAATTATCAGGATATTAATTATTGACGAAATTACATTATAAATTGGATGTTTCGTTGTAAATCCAACAATACATGTTGATAAAATGTAAACCAATACAATATTTGTTGTACTAAAATCAAGTTCAAAGAAGAAAAAAGACAACAGTGTTGATACTAGAATAATAGAAAAAGTAGTCAAAAAGTCTTCTATATCAAATTGAAACGGATTTTCAAGGTTTAGCTTTACTTTCTTAGGTTCTTGATTTGCATCTGGGATTATAAATATATCAAGTGTTGGATTTGTTTTTGTAATTGAATCAATGATTGTTGATTTTCTCAATAAAGATACTTTTTGAAGGGATCTTCCTAAAACTAATTTTGAAATACCGCTGACTTTTGCGTATTGACTTATCTGAAAAGCTACGTCATCTCCATATGTTGAAACTAGATTTGCTTTTAAATGTTTTGCAAGATTTATGTTAGCTTGTAAATCGTATTTTTCTTTTTGAGATAAAAACTTCAAATTTGATGTTTCAACAAATAATGCACTAAATTCTGCATGAAAAGACTTAGCCATTCTATAAGCAGTTCTAATTACTTTTTGATTTGTGGGTGAAGGACTAATGCAGACTAAAATGTGTTCTTTTAAAAAAGGTCTATTTTTTTCATCAGTGTATAAATTTATACGATCAGCACATCTTCTCAGAGTTATTTCTCTCAACGAAACCAGGTTACCCTTTGTAAAAAAGTTACCAAGTGCTTTTTGTGATTGCATCGAATTGTATATTTTCCCGCTTTTTAATCGTTGGAGCAACTGTTCAACTTCAATATCGATAATTTTTATATTATCAGCGTTATCAAAAATATAATCAGGAATACGTTCATTTATCTTTATTCTCGTTATTGATTCGATGATATCATGAAGACTTTCTAAATGCTGAACATTTAATGTAGTATATACGTCGATGCCTGCTTTCAGCAACTCTTCTATATCTTGGTATCTTTTTTTATGCCTAGAAGTTGGGGCATTAGTGTGTGCTAATTCATCAACCAATAAAATTTGAGGCTTTCTTTTAATAGTAGAATCTAAATCTAATTCATAAAAAACATGATTTTTGTAGGTGATTTTTTTGTTTTCTACTCTCTGCAAACCATTTATTAAATCAAGTGTATCTTTTCTGTCGTGAGGTTCGATATATCCAATTACAACATCTAATCCTTCCAAGTCTTTTTCATGTGCATATTTTAGCATACTGTAAGTTTTTCCTACGCCAGCACAATAGCCAAAGAATATGGTTAATTTTCCTTTTTTATCCATAAAATCATCTCCTAGAAAACTCTATCAAATATAGTTTACTATAAATACAATTCAATTTTTGCCTTATCTTAAATTTTAATGCAATTTTAATATTGCAGTGGTTTTTTTTAAAACCATTTTAAGGTCTACGATGATATACTCATTTTACAGTTTAATAAATAGGAGGCGCTATATATGAAAGATATCATTATGATAGTAATTTTACTTTTATCATTTTTGATGTTGAAATATTTTGTATATATGATAGATCGCATAATTAATAAGAAATAAAATAGGGAGGATTTTATGATATTTATATCAATATTAATATTGGGAATTATTTGTTATCTTTTTTATGCTTTAATTAATCCTGAAAAATTTTAGGGGTTTAAATTGGAGGTAAATTATGGAAGGAATAAAAAATGAAAAAGAATGTATGTATGAATTTAGTTTAATAATAAAACACAAAGTTGATTTAGGGAAATACGATGAATGCTTAGAGTTAATTTATAAAAAAATGGCTGAGTTTCCTCATGATCCAGTACCACATAATTTATTGGGAATATTGATGGAGATTAAAGGCAATCATCTTTTAGCAATGAAACACCTAAGAGCTGCTTGGGCTCTGGATCCTAGTTACACACCTGCTAGTATTAATTTAGACAATATGGGTTCAAATGGATCGAGAAAATTGTATGTGTTTTCATAAGAATTTTACTTTAATAAGGAGAAATTATGTTTCAAATATTGATAACATTACTGATATTTTTAATTATTATATTTCCGATTGGAAATTATTTGTATAAGATAACTGTTAATAAACAAACTTGTTTGGATCCTATCTTTGACAGATTTGATTCATTAATTTTTAAAGTATTAAAAATAGATAAAAATGATATGGATTGGAAACAATATGCAAAAACTTTATTGTTAGTTAATGCATGTTTGGTATTTGTTGGATACCTAGTACTAAGAGTTCAATCATTTAATTTATTTAATCCAAATAAAATACAGGCAATGGAAGAATCATTAAGTTTTAATACTATTATATCTTTTATGACTAATACTAATTTACAACATTATTCTGGGGAATCTGGTTTATCCTATTTTTCTCAAATGTTTGTAATTACAATGATGATGTTTACTTCAGCAGCTACAGGATATGCTGCATGTGTTGCAATGATAAGAGGTATTTTAGGTAAAAAAATGGGTAATTTTTATGTTGACTTTATTAAAATAATAACTAGATTTTTATTACCAGCCTCGATTATAGTAGGAATAATATTAGTATCACAAGGAGTTCCTCAAAATTTAAATAGTAATATGATAGTAAGTACAATTGAAGGGAAAAATCAACAAATAGCATCCGGACCAGTGGCGGCACTGGAATCAATTAAACATTTGGGTACAAACGGAGGAGGTTTTTTTGGAGCGAACTCTTCAACACCTTTTGAAAATCCAAATATCATTTCAAATATAATCGAATTACTATCTATGATGATATTGCCAGCATCGTGTATCTTTATTTTTGGTAAAATGGCTAACGATAATTCAAAAGAAAAAGCCTTAAACAATGATGATCACAAAAGTATAAAATTTATTAATAGAAAGCATATATTAATTGGTAAAGAAGGAAGAACTTTATTTGTAGCGATGTCGATATTATTTTTAATAGGATTGGGAATTTGTTATTTCACTGAAAGTGAAGGGATTAATGGAGCTACACTTTCAGGAATTTCACAAAATATTGGAAATATGGAAGGAAAAGAAATGCGTTTCGGTATCTCTCAATCTTCTTTATTTACCACCGTAACGACTTCTTTTACAACAGGTACAGTAAATAATATGCATGATACACTTACACCTCTAGGGGGAATGGTTCCTCTTATTAATATGATGATGAATGTAGTATTCGGAGGTGCTGGAGTCGGCCTAATGAATATGTTAATATATGCTATTTTGGCGGTTTTCATTTGTGGACTAATGATAGGAAAAACTCCGGAATACTTGGGTAAAAAAATAGAAGGAAACGAGATGAAATTAGCTGCCTTATCGATAATAATACATCCTTTATTAATTTTAGGGTTTTCAGCTTTAGCTGTTAGTGTTAATGGAGGAGTTCAAGGAATAACTAATCCTGGATTTCATGGGTTGAGCCAAGTGCTTTATGAATTTTCTTCCTCAGCGGCAAATAATGGTTCAGGTTTTGAAGGCTTATCAGATAATAATCTTTTTTGGAACATAACTTGCGGATTAGTAATGTTTTTTGGAAGATATTTATCCATAATAATTCAACTAGCTATAGCTGGTAGTTTGTCTAAAAAAGTTAATGTTAACGAAACTATAGGAACTTTAAAAACTGATAATCTTACTTTCTCAATAATTATTGTCGTTGTTGTTTATATATTTTCTGCATTAACTTTCTTGCCGGTTCTTGCACTAGGACCAATAGCAGAATGGTTGAGCTTATAGGAGGAGTTATGAGTAAAAATAAAAAAACAAAATTTGTAACAAAAGATATATTAAAATCATCAATAAAAGGTGCTTTTTTAAAACTAAATCCTAAATATATGGTGAAAAATCCAGTAATGTTCGTCGTTGAAATAGGATTTTTCATAACTTTATTACTTGCTTTCTTTCCGGGATTATTTGATGATGGAACTCAAAATTCTAACATTTATAATGTTCTGGTTTCTGTTATTTTATTTATAACACTAGTTTTTGCTAATTTTGCAGAATCTGTTGCAGAAGGTAGAGGTAAAGCTCAAGCAGAAAGCCTTAAGAAAACAAAAAAAGATACGAAAGCTAGATGTATATTGGAAAATGGCGATGAAATTGAAAAATCAAGTAATGAATTAAAAAAAGGAGATATTGTTTTAGTAAAGTCAGGCGAAATAATTCCCAATGACGGAGAAATAATAGAAGGAATTGCAAGCATAGATGAATCTGCTATTACTGGTGAATCAGCTCCTGTTACAAAGGAAAGTGGGGGAGATTTCTGTTCAGTTACAGGTGGAACTTTGGTAGTTTCTGACTGGATAAAAGTGAAAATTACTTCTGAACCAGGAGAGTCTTTCTTGGATAAGATGATATCTCTTGTAGAGGGAGCGTCGAGACAAAAAACTCCTAATGAAATAGCACTTAACACTCTGCTAGTGTCTCTAACTATAATTTTTATTATTGTAATAATAACTTTATATCCAATAGCTGTTTATTCTAATGTTAAAATATCAGTATCAACTTTAATTGCCCTATTAGTGTGTTTGATACCTACAACTATTGGTGCACTATTGAGTGCTATAGGAATTGCTGGAATGGATCGCGTAACTAGATTCAATGTAATAGCAATGTCAGGAAAAGCTGTTGAATCATGCGGAGATGTTGACACAATGATTTTGGATAAAACAGGAACTATAACTTATGGAAATAGGCTTGCTAGTGATTTTATAAATCTAGATGGCATCCATAAGTCAGATCTTATTGATTACTCTTGTATTGCATCTCTTAAAGATGATACACCTGAAGGCAAATCAACAGTAGAATTGGCAAGAAAATTAGGATCAAAAGTTATTTTTGATGACTACAATGATGCATCATTTGTGGAATTTACCGCGTCAAGTAAGATGAGTGGTGTAGATTTTAAAAATGGAACTTCAATTCGAAAAGGTTCAGGAGATGCCATAATTAAACTAATAAGAGATAAAGGTGGAGAAATTCCAAGGGATTTAGAAACAAAAATTAGTGGTATTTCTAAATTGGGTGGAACCCCATTGGTTGTTTGTGTTAATAATGTAATCTACGGGATTATCTATTTAAAAGACACGGTAAAACCTGGTTTAAGGGAAAGATTTGAGCGCTTAAGGAAAATAGGTATTAAAACTATAATGTGCACAGGGGACAATCCATTAACAGCTGCGACAATAGCAGCAGAAGCTGGCGTAGACGGTTATATTGCAGAATGCAAACCTGAAGATAAGATAGAAGCTATAAAAAAAGAACAATCACAAGGGAAAATTGTAGCAATGACGGGCGATGGCACAAATGATGCTCCAGCATTGGCTCAAGCAGATGTTGGGATAGCAATGAATAGTGGAACAACTTCTGCAAAAGAAGCTGCTAATATGGTAGATTTGGATTCAGATCCAACAAAAATTTTGGAAGTTATAGAAATAGGGAAGCAATTATTGATAACTAGAGGATCATTAACAACATTTTCTATTTCAAATGATATAGCCAAATATTTTGCAATAATACCAGCAATTTTTACAATAGCAATTCCAAAAATGAAGGTATTAAATATTATGTCATTGAGTACTCCATCAAGCGCAATTATATCTGCATTGATATTTAATGCCATAATTATTCCTTGTTTAATACCTTTAGCCATGAAAGGGGTAAAATATGAACCTATGTCAGCATCAAAAATGTTGGGTAAGAATATGCTTATATATGGTTTAGGAGGAATAATTTGTCCATTCATTGGAATAAAAATAATAGATATTTTGGTTAGCCCATTGTTAGTTTTGCTTGGGGTTTAAAAGGAGAAATCAATGAAATTTTTGAAAAAAATTAAAAGAGCTTTCATTTTATCGTTATTTATGTTTGTTTTATGTGGAGTTATTTATCCGTTATTTCTTACAGGAATAAGTCAACTCATTTTTTCTAAACAAGCAAATGGAAGTTTAGTAAGTTACAATAATAAAGTTGTAGGCTCAAAGCTAATAGGTCAAGAATTTACAGATCCTAGGTTATTTCATTGCAGACCATCTGCAGTTGATTATAATGTATTTACGGGAAATAAATATGAAGCAATATCTTCTGGTAGTGAAAATTTAGCTGTAAGTAACCCAGAATTAAAGCAAAGAATTAGCCAAGATATTAATAAATTATTACTCGAAAATCCATCAATAAAAAAATCTGATATTCCAGAAGATATAATAACACAATCAGCATCTGGTCTAGATCCACATATATCTGTAAAATCGGCAAATATTCAAGTTGACAGAATAGAAAAAAACACTGGATTATCTAAAAAAGTTATTGAAGAATTAATTAAAAAGAATACTGACAACAAACTATTTGGTATTTTTGGAGAAAATACTGTGAATGTACTTGAACTAAATATTGATTTGATTAAAGAGTTGAAAAAATAATTATAGGTATATTATATAAAACTAGGTCCCAAATATAGAAAATTTTGTCAGAGACCTAGTTTTATTAATTCTATTTTAAATAGATATTGTATAATATAGAGGGGCGAAAAATGAACGACAACACAAGAATATTAATAATAGAAGATGATAGAGCAGTCAGAAATCTAATTTCTAATACTTTAAAAATAAATAAATTTAATTATGATTTAGCTGTAAATGGCAGTGAAGCACTATTGTTATTTACAACGAACAAATACGATATAGTTTTTGTGGATTTAGGGTTGCCAGACATTGATGGAATTGATCTCATTAAAAAATTCAGAGAGTTTTCAACGACTCCGATTATTGTAATAAGTGCGAGAAGCAACGACGAAGATAAAATAGAAGCATTAGATGCAGGAGCTGATGATTTTTTAACTAAACCATTTAATGTTGACGAATTATTGGCTAGAGTTCGCTCTACGATAAGGCGTTTAAATTATTCTGAAAATAATAGCATAGATAATAATGTAACATTTGAGAATGGTGATATAAAAATTGATTATCTTTCAAGAAGTGTGTTTGTTAAAGGAGAAGAAATCCATTTAATGCCAATTGAATACAGTTTATTATGTTTACTATCCAAGAATATAGGTAAAGTTCTTACTCATCAATATATTTTAAAAACTATTTGGGTGAATTATTTAGATTCTGATTTATCTTCATTAAGAGTTTATATGACTTCTCTTAGGAAAAAAATAGAAAAAGTATCTTGTGAGAAGTATATTCAAACTCATATAGGCGTGGGATATAAAATGATAAGAGTTAATAAGTCAGATTCGGAGAAATAATATGATTAAAAATGCCAAAGATTCAATATTAGTTTGTATATCTGATGCAAAGTCAAATAGCTTGGTAATAAAGAAAGCCAACGAAATAGCTAGTAAAGAAAACGCAAAGCTTATTTCATTATATGTTTGCGATAGAAATGATTACCAAAAAAAACAAGAAAAAGGATTTTTACAACAAAACTTAGATTTAGCTGAAAGTATCGGAGCCATGATTGAAATAATTTATGATGATGATATTGCGGCCCAAATAGTTAATTTTGCAAAGTTATACAGAGTAAAAAAAATTGTTCTGGGGAGAAACAACAACCAAAGGAATTTTTTTGGACTAAATAAAAGCATCTGCGATGAAGTGATCGAAAAAATTGATGATATAGACATTCATATAGTTCCTTTTTACGAGGATTTTTCAATTAAACGATTTGAAAATAATAAAAATATCATTCGAGATGTATTTATTAGTTTATTTATATTGATTTTGTGCACATTAGCTGGTTATGTATTTTATTTTTCTAAATTTGGAGAATCAAATATTATAATGATATATATATTAGGAGTGTTTTTTATAGCGCTTATAACGTATAATGAAATTTTAAGTATGACGGCATCGATAATTTGTGTTTTAGCATTTAATTTTTGTTTTACTGAGCCAACTTTGAGTTTTTCTTTTTATAATAAAAATTATATAATAACATTTTTAGTTTTATTGATAGTCTCATTTTTGACGAGTAAATTAGCTAGTCGTATAAAAAAAAGTGCAGAAAATTCATCTAATATGATATACATCACTAAGTTATTATTAGAGACAAATCAGATGTTACAATCTAGAATAACGAAATCTGAAATAATTGAAACAGGATGTAATCAGTTATCGAATCTTTTAAAAAGAAATATTAAATATTATGATATCTTAGATAATGAAATCCAAAAGCCATTAAAATTTTGCTTTAATTCTGTAAAGGAAATAGAAATTTCGGACCCAGAAGAAGAAAAGGAAATAGTAGAATGGGCTTATTTACACAATAGTAATGCTGGGGCTACTACCAGATATTTACCAGAGGCTAAATATCTTTATTATACTATAAGAAATAATACAAATGTTTATGGAATAATTGGTGTATATTTATATAAGGATAGGTTGGATTCGGTTGAAAATAAAATCTTATTAGCTATTCTAGGAGATATGTCATTAGCACTTGAGAAGGAAAAAGTGATTGAGGATAAGAATAAAGCAAACTTGAAAATAAAAGATGAGCAATTTAAGACCAATCTATTACGATCTATATCTCATGATTTGAGAACGCCTTTAACCACTATTTGTGGGAATTCTGATATATTGCTAAATAATTATAAAAACTTGACTGAATCAATGAAATTAGAATTATTTCAAGATATTTATGATGATTCTCAATGGCTATTAAATCTGATAGAAAATTTACTATCTATTACTAGAGTAGAAGAAGGAAGGATGAAGCTAAAAATTGAACCACAAATTGTTGAAGAAGTAATTGATGAAGCTTTAAAACATATAAATAGAGATAAAAGAAAACACAATATAAATGTTGATATTGAAGATGAATATTTGATGGCTGACATGGACGTTAGGCTAATTATTCAGGTAATCATAAACTTAGTAGATAATGCTATAAAATATACAGACGAAGGATCAAATATTCTGATCAGAGCTTTTAAAAAGGACGAAAACACAATAATACAAATTTGTGATGATGGAAATGGTATAAAAGATAATGATAAGGAGAAAATTTTTCAAAAATTTTATACATCCAATGATAAAATATCTGACAGTAAAAGAAGTGTAGGTTTAGGTTTATATCTATGTAAGATTATAGTAGAAGCACATGGTGGGTCAATAAAAGTTGAAGATAATAAGCCAAAAGGAGCAATATTTACTTTAAATCTCAAGGCATTATAAAATAATTAATTAATTAATTAATGAATACCGTTATATAAGGATTTATGAAAATTTGTAAAATTTTGATATAATCAATTATATATTTCTTATACATTATATGGAGGTGAACATGAAAATAATTAATTCTGATTTAGAAAAGATTGCGTTTTTAAAAGAACAATATCCAGATGAATCTTTGCCAGAAATTGCTTTTTGTGGAAGAAGTAACGTAGGAAAGTCATCTTTCATCAATTCCATTCTAGACAGGAAAAACTTAGCTAGAACTTCATCTAAACCAGGTAAAACCCGCACAGTAAACTTTTACAATGCAAATAATGAGTTTAGATTAGTGGATTTGCCAGGATATGGGTATGCTCAAACATCAAAATCTGAAAAGAAAAAGTGGGCTCAAGTTATAGAAACTTATTTAAATAATAGAAGAAATTTGTATGAAGTGTTTTTGATTGTCGATATTAGACATAAGCCAACGGTGCAGGATAAGGAAATGTACAATTGGATAATTCAAAGTGGATTTTGTGGATTTGTTATTGCAACAAAGCTAGATAAAATTGGTAAAACTATGATTAAAAAGAACTTAAACATAATAAAAAAAGAACTATGCATAGATGATGATAATCTTATCTATGAATACAGTTCAACTTCTAAGAAAAATAAAGAAGCTGTAATGGAACAGCTTGAAATGATTTTAAAATATGGAAGTGGAATTGAATAATAAAAGTAATTAAACCCCAATTTCTTGGGGTTTTGTTTTTAAAACATTTTTGATTGACAATAATATCATGTCATTTATGGTCTTATTGCCAATTAACTAATTGTATTGAATTATTCTACTTCTGAAAAGTATTATTCCAGAAATATCGCCTAAAATCAGAGTTTTATTAGGTTTTATTTTGTGAATTACACACAGATTACACAAAAAAATTAAATGCTATTAATTAATCGTTCAACTTGTTTATATCCTTGTTCTGTATAATGAGAATAAGTCTTCATTACAGTTTCGACTGTATCACCTAATATTCCAGCAACTGTTTTAAAATCAATTCCATTAATAATTAGATTGGTTGCATAGCTATGTCTTAATGAATGTGGCGTAAATCCTTGTAGTTCTGTATCTTTTAGTTGTTTACGAAAATAATTTGCAACTAATGCCCTTATGTTGTTATTAGTAAATATTCTGTTATCCATAGAAATAACAGATTGAGTTTGTTTATATTCTATTATTTTTTTATATAACGAATTACTTATCGGAACTTTACGATTGCTATTTTTGGTTTTTGTAACTGCGAATGTTTTGTGTTTGTAATCCCATTGTTTATTAACGATTAAATAATTAGGGAATATATCAGCATAAGTCAATCCAGCGATTTCTCCAGCTCTTAATCCAGTGTTGTATCCGATTTCGATATATAATAAATAATTTGGTTTATTGATGAATATAGGTCTTATAATGTTTTCAAATTGTTTTCTATTAGCTATTACTTTTTCTTTATAGTCTTTTTGCTGTTTTAAATTTTTTGTTGGATTTTTTATATCCATTTCTAACGTTTTAATTGCAAAATTAAATATTTCTTTATATCGTCTAGTTACATAAGGTTTATTTATCCCATTCACGATATTTTCTAAATCCATTTTAGTTAATGTCTTTACTTTTCTATCATCATATGGTGTAGGCTTGTTTAATGCTGTTGTAATAGACACCATTGTGTTATATCTAACCTTATCTTTTTTATAGTTGATAAATATTTCTTTTAGTTCTCTTAATGTTATATCCTCATATCCGTTGATTTGGTATGTTTTAGTGTATTTACCAATGTTTTTACTTATCCAGTTGTTGGCTTCTGCTTTGGTTTTAAATCCATATTTTGTATCTACTTGCTTCCATTTACCGTTAACTTTAATTCTGATTATTGATTGCCATTTGCCATTTAATTTACGAACTGAACTTCCTACTGTTTGTTGCATATCCTCACTTCCTTTATTTTAATATGAAAGATATATATGCTATAATATTGTTGAGAATTGAAGTATAGCATATATACTTGATATCCCTTGTGTTTATCACGAGGGGTATTTTTTTATTATTCATACTTTACGATTAGAACGCCTGGGATAGAAATTTTGCCACCCATTGTAGAATTATAAGTAATTAATCCAGTGCTAAGTCCGTATATAGTTATTTTGTCGTTTTCTAATATTCTAGTACCCTTTAAATTATCTTTTGAAATAGCACAGTATAAAATTTTATCATAATTATCATTAACGGCTAATCTCATTTGAACTTCCGTATCTCCTTCAATAATTTGAATTACCTTTCCGTGAAATTTAACCGCTTTTCCCATTAACTTATCAGGTGTTCTTGCTAACTGTTCATAAGTTATTCCTGTGTTATATCCTTGTTTTTCTTGTTTTTCTTTTTCTTCTGCTAATTTCTTTTCTTTAGCTTCTTTTTCAGATTTCAATTTAGCTTCTTTTTCTTTTCTCTCTTTTTCTTCCATTTCAAACCAAGGTTTAGCTAAATCTATTTTTTTCTTTAATTCTTCGTTTTCTTTGCTCAATTTCTTATATGCTTCATCTGTTTCTATTAACGAGTCTCTTATTTTGTTACCAGAAGATATTATATCTTCTCTATTTTTTGATAATATTTTATATTCATTTGATATTCCAATTGCATAAAGCAACGTAATAAAAAATATAACAAAAAGTATTATATCAAACCAATTCCTTTTATTTTTGTACCAGTATCGGTATTTGTCCAATTTGTTTTTTCGTGTTTTCTGTATCTTTTCTTTGTCTTGATTTTCTCCCATTATTATATCTCCTTTTAATTTTTTATATTTAATATAGCTGATAATTTACCAGCTATTATTAGATTTGAGTTTTCATCAACTATTATCGGTGCATATTTTTCGTTTGCTGGTTGCAATACTATTCCAGTATCAGTTTTATAAAATCTCTTTAATGTTGCTTCACCATCTATAATTATAGCTCCAATTTCTCCGTTTTCAAGAATAGGTTGTTGATGAATGAACACAATATCGTTATTATGTATTCCCTCATTTATCATACTGTCGCCTTTAATTCTCAAACAAAAATCGGCTTTTATAGAACTATCTATATTAAAGTATCGTTCTATGTTTTCTTCGGCTAGAATAGGTGTACCTGCTGCTATAGTGCCGACTAATGGTACAGATATTGTTGATTGTTTGTTTATAGTTCGTTCGTGTTTATCCTCACTTTTACCTAATAACCATAACACATTGACCTTGTATAAACCAGCTAACATTTGCATAGTTGGTAGACTAACATTTTCTACAATTCCATTTTCATACCTTGATATGGTAGAAGTCGATAATCCAATTCTCGTTGCAACGTCTTTAATTGTTAAGTCATTTTGTTCTCTACTTGTTTTTAATCTAACACCAATTTTAGAAAATTCATTCATAATAACACCGCCTTTAATGTAATTATATAGAATTAATTTGCGTTATGCAAATTTTTTTTAAAAAACGCTTGACAAATTGCAAAAAGGATTTTATAATAGTACTATAAGTTGCAAAACGCAACTAAAATAAGGAGGTGATTTCTTGATATGCACTAATTTAGTCAAGGCGGAAATTGCACGTAAAGGCTTAAATAATCAATATATAAGCGATAAATTAAATATTGCATATTCAACTTGGATGTTAAAATTAAATGGTGTTAGACCATTAAAAGTCAATGAAATGTTTGTGTTGCAAGATATATTAAATATTCCAGATGAAAAATTAAGAGAATTTTTTTTGAATTAAAACTTGCAATACGCAAAGGTAAAACAAAATAAGATTGCAAAAAGAATTATAGATAAATGAAGCAAAGGAGGACGTATGAAATTATTTGAAGATATAAAGATTGAAATACAAATGTTAAATTCGAAAATTGATGAATTAATTAGTCGTGTAGAAAAAATTGAAGAATTACAAAAAAGCAATTCCTCAATTAATCCTAAGATATTTGAAATCATTTGTGAAAAGATAAAAAAAGATAGCAAGAAATTTTAATTTATTTCATCAAGTTTTTCAAGCAAACACATTAATACACGGTTTGTATATTTAAAAGATGCAGAAGTTAATGTTGTTAAAATTTTTTCTTCATTTGAAAGGTTCGATAATTCGTTTGAATTAAAAATTTCTATTATTTCTTCTGGCAAAATTATACATTTATCAACAATTTCATCGTATATCTTTTGAGTATCCATATTAACCACCTCCTATACTTATTATTATACCATATGTAGTGGTAAATACACATAAAAAGGAGATATAGATACAATATGTTGAATTTATTAATTAAATTAAGAAAAGAAAATGGATTAAGTCAATCAGATTTAGGAAAACTTATCGGGAAAAATCAAAGAACGATTAGTAATTATGAGATAGAAGAGACAGAACTTCCAGTTAGTGTGGCAAAAAAAATCGCTGAAATATATAACGTAGACTGGTGGAGTTTATATGAAAAGGAGCAAATATGAATTATTTAGTAGAAATTAAAAATGTAGATGGAAAAAGTGTTGTTAGTAGTAGGACGATTGCTGAACAACTAAGTAAAAGACATGCTGATGTGTTAGAAAGGTTAGATGAGATTTTAACCAACGGAGATTTCCGTTCGTTGATTTTACAAAGTGAATATAAAGATAAAAAAGGCGAAATGAGAAAAGAATATCTATTAACAAAAGATGGATTCACTTTATATATGTTTAATATTCAAGGTTATAACGACTTTAAGATGGCTTATATCAATGAGTTTAACAGAATGGAAGCTGAATTGAATAAAAAGAAGATTGCTTTACCACAAAATTACATTGAAGCTTTAGAACAGTTAGTAGATACAGCAAAAGAAAACGAAAGACTTAATGTTTTGAATTCTATGCAATGTCAACAAATCGCTGAATTAAAGCCTAAGGCTGATTATACAGATAAGATTTTAAAAAGCAAGTCACTTGTTACGATTACAGCAATAGCTAAAGATTATGGAGTTAGTGGTACTGAAATGAACAAAATATTACATGGTTTAGGAGTTCAATATAAGCAAGGTAAACAATGGTTATTATACAGTAGATACCAAAGTAATGGATATACGCATTCTGAAACTGTTGAATTTCAACGAAAAGACGGAACAAATGATGTGACTATGATTACTAAGTGGACTCAAAAAGGAAGATTATTTTTGTATGAAGCATTGAAGAAAAATGGAATTTTACCAATGATTGAAAGGGAGATTGCATAGTGGAAAAATTATTAGATTTTATTTATGAGATGGAAGAAGAAGATTTAGAAAAACTTATTAGAGAAGTTGCGGATAGCTATTTAAAGTTAGGGCAAAACAAAGAAATAAAAAACTTTTTAAATGAGTTGTTGTTGTGTAAAAATTCAAAGTTTGGTAGAGAGATGAGAAATTCTTGCATTAATACTATACAAATTTTAAAAGAGCAGTATGAGGAAGAAAAACAACAATTACAAGACTTGCAAGAAAAACATAGAAAAACAAAGGTTAAGTTGTTTTTAGCAAACGAAAACTTGGAAGACTGGAACAAGACATATCAAAATGACGATTTAAAAAAACAATATGAGGAGTTAGAAAATGGAACAACTACAAACTGTTATTTCGAAAAAAGATTTATCTAAGAGGTGGAGTGTTACAGAAGAACATATTTCAACGCTTGAAGCTAAGGGAATACTAACAAGAACAGAAATAGGCAGATGTACTTATCCTATGGAGCAAGTCAATTCTGTTGAAAAATCGGGTAGGACTGTTGCACTAGAAGAAGAATTATTTGTACTAAGACAAGAAAATAACAATTTAAAAGATGATGTCAGAAGATTAAAAAGTGTAATTAAGAGTATTACACAAACATTTTAAGGAGGGAATTATGGAAAAGAAAGTATCGGATTTTGATGATAAAAGTTATTTTGATTTTAAAAGACCAAAAAGAGAAAAAAAGGAAGTAAAGCATACTTGCAAATGTAGGAAAGTGGAAAAAGCGGATAGGTTAGATGATGTAAAGCTTGTTGGTAGTATGTGTATCATGATTTTAAAATTCCTTGTACTTTTAAATATTTTGGTTATTACTGGGAGAATGTTGTAATGGATAATAAAAATAGGTACATGATTAATGGCGAAAATGCAATGAGGGTAATTATCGATATTGCTAAAAAGAATAATTGCAAGGTTGAAGACGGATTTTATTTGTGCAATGTGTTGAAGTATTTAATTAGATACAACGACAAAAACGGTTTAGATGACTTGTTAAAAGCAAAAGACTACTTGGAAATGCTAATTTGCTATTTGAGTAACGCAGATGAGGTATAGATGGGGAAACATTTTAAATACACAAAAGTACAAGGAAAGTTTTTGCTTGACAATATTGATATAGCAAATAAAGAATTAGCAAAGATTTTCGAAGAAAAGTTCAAGGTGAATATTGATTTAAAATATTTAGCTAATTTCAAATTTAGAGTTAAAAAGAAAAAGATAACAGCTAATAGTTTTAATACAAAAATTGGTGATAGCTATGTCAACAAGGATAGCAAAATGTCGGAAGAAATATCGGCAGAAGTTAAAGAGAATGTAAATTTGTTTAGAGGATTAGCAAAAAGGGGGATAAGGAGATGAAATTTAGAACAACTATTGATTTTGAAATTACAGATGAGTGTTTAGAGTACTTTTACGATAATTCAGTTTATAAGTTAAAAAACGAATTAGATGAGTATTTCAAGCACAGAATTGTGATTGACTTTCAAAAGAGTGAGGGTATGCAAGGTTTTTATAGAGGTACTGATATAAAAGAGTTATAAAAGAAAAAATCGACTGTAAATAACCACAAATACAGCCGATAAAAAAAATATTATACAACGTGATTATAGCACGAAATCAAAGGAGTGTACATGTTATTAGACGAAATAAATAAAATAAGCGAAAAGATTGAGCAGTTAGCAGATAGTGAAGACTTAGAATTTCAATTTAGTACAGGGCAGTTTCCGATTGCTTGTATATTTACTAGAAAGCCTAATAATCAAATGTCAATGATTGAACATGAGTTGATAGTTGGAGGACAATTAGTATTTATATTTGATGAAGAAATGCAAGTTGCTATTAAAGACGATTTTAAGATTAATGATGATAAATTGAACGCTTTAAAGAACAGTTGCAAGAAGTTACATTACACATTTTTGCAAATATATTTTAAAAACAATAAAGAAAAGGAGAATTTAGATGATTAGTTCAAGGCAAGAAACAGTATATACGTGTGGTGATGGAGAAAAGTTTTATTCAAAAGAGGACGCAGTAAATCACGAAATTAGACTACAAATAACAATGTTATTACAAGGTGGTTTATACCAATACGAAAACACTTTAGATAGTATAGTAGATTTTGTTCTTAAAAATTTAGATGAAATTAATAAGATTGTGAGGGATTACAAGTAATGAATTTGTTTGAATTAACAGAAAACTATGTCAAGTTCTTTACAATGCTTGAAGAAGCAGATGAAATCACCGAAGAACTTGAAGAAATGGCTAATAACCTCAACATTGCTATCGAAGAAAAAAGCGATAACTATGTGAAAATGATTAAGAATTTAGAGGCAGATGTCGAGGCTTTTAAAAATCAAGAAAAGATATTCAACAAGAAAAGAAAAACCGCCGAAAATAAAATAAGTTGGTTAAAGAAAAATCTACAAGCAAGTATGGAACAAACAGGGCGTAAAAAGGTTAAGACTGAATTATTTACTATTAGTATTCAAAAGAACACTCCAGCACTTGATATAACAAGCGAAGATAACATAGGTGATGAATACTATAAGGTTGAACGCACACTCAACAAACGAGACCTCTTAAATGATATTAAAGAGGGTTTGATTATTGACGGTGTAGGTATAAAACAAACAGAAAGTTTGAGGATACGTTAATGTCGAATTTAATACTGATATTAGGTCAATCGGGTACTGGAAAAAGTACAAGTATTAGAAATATGGATAGTGAGGACACATTCATAATTCAAACAGTAAACAAGCCACTACCATTCAAAGGCTTCAAAAAAAATTATCCACTTGTCGATAAGGCTGGAAAAGGTAAAAGGTTAGTCACTGATAGTTACGACAAGATTATCGGTTGTTTGAAGTATTTGAACAATAATAAAGACATCAAGAACATCATTATAGACGACTTCCAATACGTGATTAGTAATGAGTTTATGGTACGTGCTAAAGAAAAAGGATTTGATAAGTTTACAGAAATGGCACAGCACTACTACATGATAATTGATGTTGCAAGTAGGCTGAGGGAAGACTTGAATATATTCTTTTTAAGTCACAACGAACAAAAAGAAGATGGAACAAGTAAAGTCAAGACAATAGGTAAATTGCTTGATGAAAAGATTACTATTGAGGGTTTATTCACAATAGTTTTAAATACAGTAATACAAGATAACAAGTATTATTTTCAAACGCAAAACAACGGATTTAATACAACAAAAAGTCCGCTGGGCATGTTTGATGAACAGTTGATAGAGAACGATTTGAAAATCGTAACAGAAAAAATTAACGAATATTATGGAGGATAGAATATGTTTACAATTAATGACAATTACAACAATGAAGAATTAAACACAAGCAGAGCGATTAGAAAAAGCGGAGTTTACACTATGAAGTGTACTAGGGCAAAGATTTGTAAAAGTAATAAAACAAGTTCTGAGGGTTTAGGACTAACATTTGAAGACAAGGACGAACAAAAAACGTGGTTTGCTATTTGGTACAAAAACAAAAATGGAGAAGATGTTGAGTTTGCAACAAGACACATCAATCACTTGTTAGCTTTATGTGGTATTAACGAAAATAATATGAACTGGGATAAAGATGGCAACATCACAAGCTTAATCGGTAAATTTGTGGGAATTATTGTTGAAGTAAATAAAGGTACTGATTACAACGATAGTTCAAAAGAAGTTTACGAATACAGATTACAAGGTTTTTATGATTATAAAACTGGTAAAACGGTTAAGGAATTAAGGGACAATGCTCCAGCAGTGATTGTGAATAAATATGTAGAAAAATACCAAAATGCACAAGAAGTTGTATTAAATAACAACGCTGGTTCAAACAACAATAACGCTAATGATTTGGGAATGGGTGCAACATTTAACAATGATGACGATTTGCCATTTTAGGAGTTGAATTAATTGAGTGTAAATAAAAAGTATTACTGGCTAAAGTTAAAAAATGATTTTTTTAATAATAGACAAATTAAAAAACTTCGTAGAATAGCTGGAGGAGATACCTACACGATTATTTATCTAAAATTACAGCTTTTAAGTATAGATAACGGTGGAATAATCGAATATAAGGGTACTGAAAAAGATATATTTGAACAACTTGAACTAGAAATTGATGAAGATATTGACAACATAAAAATTACAATGAATTTTCTAATGGCAAATGACTTATTAGAATGTGTTGATAATGATGTGTTTTTAAATGAAGTGCCTAATTTAATTGGTAGTGAGGGTGGAAGTGCCGAAAGAATGAGAAAACACAGAAAAATTAAGCGTATGGAAAAACAAAAAGCGTTACAATGTGACACCAAAACGTCACAATGTGACGCACCACCGTCACTAAGTGACACCAATGTGACAAAAAGTGACACAGAGATAGAGAAAGAGATAGAGAAAGAGAAAGAGTTAGATTTAGAGTTAGAGAGAGAGATAGAGATAGATACAAAATCTCAATCAGAAATCAATCAGTCAGTCAATCAAGATTGCACTTTAGGTAAAGAAATGCCAACTCAACTAGAAAACAGCGTAAAATCAGAAATAAAAAATAATTCTGAACAAGCTAAAATCATTGAAGAATGGAACTCAGTAGATGATAATGTGCCGAATGTAACGCTTATTAGGAGTGGTAGTACAAGGCAAAGACTACTACAAGCAAGAATTAATGAATATGGATTTGACAATGTATTAAAGGCTATTGATAACGTGAAAAACTCGCAATATCTTAAAGGCTATGTAAAACCATTTAGGGTAACTTTTGATTGGTTTATAAAGCCTAATAACTTTCCAAAGGTGTTAGATGGTAACTACAATGACTTTACAACACCTAAGAGCAATGATGAAGAATTTGATTATATCAAGGCTAATCAATACACCGAAGAAGAAATCAAGAACTTTAAAACAGCTAAAGACCTTTATCCAGATATTGACGACTATATTGTGAACATTGAGGACTTGGAAATATGATGATAGATAAAAAATTACTAGATTTGATTAATAGAAAAGCTAAAGAGCAGCAGGAAGAAGAAAAAAGAAATCCTAAGCAATACAAGTGCAAGAAATGTAACGATACAGGCTTTAAAAAGGTTGTAGATGAAAACGGTGATGTCAGATACACCAATTGTGATTGTAAATTAAGAGAAATGGCATTGAAATCACTTGAAGAACAGCACATTATGGATAGAGCAAAAAGACAATTATTGAACAACTTTAACGTAAACAACGTAGAACAACAAATAGCACTCAATAAAGCTTTAGAGTTTTCACAAGATGATAAGGCAAAGGGGATATTATTTCTCGGCAAAGTTGGTAGTGGAAAAACTCATTTAGCAACAGCTTGTGGAGTGCAAAAAATTATCCACTTTACACCTACAATATTTGTAAACTGGGAAAACATGAAATCAGAATTAATCAAGTACAGTTACGATAGTGAAGAAGATAGAGAACGTCTTAAAAGCAGATACAAAAAAAGTGCTGGATTGTTCATAGAGGACTTATTTAAAACTACACCAAACGCTAAAGATTTGAGTTTAGCTTATGAGATTATCAACTACAGATACGAAAACAGCTTGATGACAATAGTTACAAGCGAAAAGACATTAAGGCAATTATTTGACCTTGATAGTGCAATAGCTGGTAGATTGAGTGAATTAGCTGGTAAATATGTTTGTGAGTTTACAAACACTACTGATTACAGAATGATTAAAGCAAACGTGAGTAAATAGACGATTTCTTTTTTAAGGCTATTTATAGGCTTGTTATAAGCTTTTTAATAGTTAGATATATAAGTATAGTCTACAAGGATAAAAACGAATTGTAGGCTATTACAATTAAATTTAAGAGGTATTGAATGGAATTAGTATTGTACGGAAGACCAATCACTAAGAAAAATAGCTCCAGAATAATTACTAAACCATATCCTAGGCTTATTCCTAGTAAACAGTTTGTCAGTTATGAAAAAGACTGTTTAAGGCAGATAAGTGGCAAATATAGACAAAACATTTCAGATAAATGCAATTTGAAATGTGTTTACTATATGCCAACTAGACACAGGGTGGATTTGGTAAATCTACTGGAAGCAACTTGTGACATTTTAGTTAAGGCAAATGTGATTGAAGACGATAACTGTAAAATAATAGCAACTCATGATGGTAGTTTTGTTACGCATGACAAAGACAATCCTAGAGTTGAAATAACAATAGAACGTATATAGATATAAAATAAAATAATAAATATGAGGTTTAAAATGGCGAAATGGACTAAAGAGGAAACAAAAATCCTTGAAGAAACTATTATTGAGAACGAGGGCATAGATTTTAACGATTTTGTAGACTTGTTAGCAACGAAAATTGATAGAACAAAGAAAAGTATAATTGCTAAAACTAACAATGATGATAAAACTAAAAGATTGATGAGGGATAGCAGAATAATACGCAAAAAAATAAATAGAACCGCGAACGCAGTAGTTGCTAGTGAGATTATAAAGAAATTCAAACGTGGAAATAGTTATGAAGTCAGTAATTATGGAAATATAAAGAACATGGGACTAGATAATTGGACTAGACGTGCTAAGTTGATTAGCAAAACCGATAGATTTGGAGTATTTGACCTAGGAAGTAGAAAAGAATGTTTCTTGTGGAATTGTTACGGAATTGATTGGAAAGCTAAGGGGATAAGATGAGAATTAAAAGCAATAATACATTCAAGGTCAATAGAAAAAGATTGTTGAAAAATGCTGAGAATATAGGACTTGTATTTGAAAACAGTTGTCATGTTTTAAAAGCGAGTAGAAGTTATGGAGATAAAGAAAGTTATACGTTCGGAAGTAATACTGATTTAACAGCTGTACTAAATGACGATATTCTAAACTTATCACTTTCAAGCTTTGGTGGTATTTGTGGTTTTGAATTTGAAAAAGGCGACTTGTTTGGCAAAAAGATTGAGTGTTACGGTGATATTTACGACTGTATGCTTATGATGGACGTGTTGAAGTTGTTAGATGGTTGTTTTGAAGATTATAGCGAGGAGCTTGAATATGACGACTAATGAATTTATAAAAGCAGTTGAGAATTTAGGATATGAAGCTGAAAAAGATGAGGGGTGTATAACGGTTAACTATAAAAACAAAATTTTGGCAGACGTTTTTATAAACGAATTATACAGAATGAGTTCTTATTTTTCAGGGGTGGATTGTGGCAAAAACGCTGGAGTGCTCTTTGCATTGATATTCCAATATGTAATTACACCGATTAAGGATAGAGAAGATAAAGAAAAGGAATTTTATCTAAAACATAAGTGGATAAAAGGATGTGCAATAATGTATCTTTATCGTAATGAACTAAATGGATACTGTTATTTAGGTGAAAATAAATGTAGACCTCACAAACAACGAAGATTTACCTTAAAAGATATTTAAGAAATCAAAGAAAAATTCAATACGGATTTAGCTGATTTTGAATTGGTGGAGGTGTTAAGTGATGAAAACTAAAGAATTTATAAAAAGAGTTGAGGAACTAGGATATGAAATAAACGAAAAAAAATTTCTTGACAGTGTTATTTGTTTGATAATAAGTAATTCATTTGGTATAAAAGTGGGTTATGTTGCAATAAATAAACTTTTTGAAATGAATATTCGTCCTGATGAGTGTATGAGCAAAGAACTTTTTGATTTGGTTGTAGAATACGCAAAAACACCTATCAAGGATAGAGAGGAAGAAAAGAAGTTTTTGATAAAACATAAGTATTTGGTTAGTAAAGCTATTTGTCAAGTGAATTTGGCAAAGAATAAAGAAAAAAATGTTTATAGAGTTATTAATTGCAAGGTTGATAACCTTGTTTATCAAGTGCAATTTACCCTTAACGAAATAGAAGAAATAAAACAAAAATTAAATACAGATTTAGCCGATTTTGAATTGGTAGAGGTAAAAGAATGAAAAAGTTTAAAATATATTTTGAGTTTGAGCCTTATGATTACTGGACTAAAAATGATGTGAAAGAGATGATTGAAAAAGTCATAGACCCTATATATCATTTAGGGGATTCAAGTATCAGTGAAATAAATATAGAAGAAATCGAGGTAGAAGATGACAATCAAAGAAGTTGAAAAATTACTCTTAGCTTGTGAAGTTGATTTTAAAGAATTAGAACAGAATATTTTCAGAAATCAATCAGACGCAAGTGAAGATGATAACGCAGATATAAATGCAATGTTAATCAATAGAGTTAGGAAAAACATTAATTCAAGATTGTATCAGATTGAAAATGGGAGGTATAGATAGGAGAGGAGAAATAATGATGAATTTTGAAACACAAAAAGAATTTACAGAAAAAATAAATGAATTAATCCTACAAGGAAAAGAACAAGGGTTTTCAACTAAAGACATATCAGATAAGTGGCATACATTTGGAGATTTATACTACCATAGAATGATATTAAATTATATGGTTCTAAAAAATTATCCAAGCTTAAGTTGGAAATCAAAACAGCACCACGACGGAACAATGTTTGATGACTCATTTATAGTTGGGATTGATACAGCTAAAGGACAATATAGCTATCACTACGGCTTAAAATACTGGGATTTATTTGACATTAAAGAATTAGATAAAGCACCTGTTTATGACGGACACAAACCAGAGGATATAAGCAGACTTTTATCACTATTATAAAGGAGATATAAAATGAACGACAAAACATTTGAAGAATTAAAAATAAAAGTAGAAGAATGGGCGAAAGACAAGGATTTATTACACAGCGAAAATGCTGATAAACAATTTATGAAATTTATTGAGGAGGTTTTTGAATTTAAGAGTGAGATGGACCTTATACACATATTGGGTGGAAATGAGCTTAATTCTCATGATATGATGCTTGAAATGGGAGATATTTTTGTAACCCTTATTATCCTTTGTGAACAGTTAGAAATTGACCCTGTTGTATGTTTGGAAATGGCTTATAAGAAGATTTCACAGAGACGTGGTAGGACAATTGATGGAGTTTTCTATAAACAAGAAGATTTGGAAGGAATGGAATGATTAAATTAACAGATAAGGAATATGATGAGGTTTTAGAGAGGTTTTATCCTAAAATCTCTCATATTATGGCTAATAGAATTAAAAAAGAGATTAAGGAAACTATGAATGATAGGGAATATAATACTTTTGATGATTTAAGAGAAGTGGTAAACTTTATCAGAAATGAAATTAGTGTAGATTTATATTCTTATATGCTTGATATTATAGATGAATTGGAGTTGCAATATGAATAGAGAACAACGTAGAAAAGCTGGGATAAAGACTAAAACACCGACTTATAACTTTACTATGCAACAAGTGAATAAAATGGCAGAGCAAAAGGCTTATAAGTTGTTAAAAGAAAAAGAAGATGAATGTGTTGATAATGTGATGAAGATTGTTACTACTGTTCCGTTGTGGGTATTGAGAACTAAATTTGGTTATGGTAAAGAAAGATTAGCAAGATTTATTGAAGAATATAACGAATTAATTGATAGCATAAATAAAGGGTATTTGAATTTTGACGACATCAACGAAGCTTTGAAAAGTGAGGTTGGAACTAATATTAAAAGCATTAAGATATAGGTGATAACATTGAATAGGTTAGAAGAAATCAAGCATTATAGTGTTAGAGTGAGTAGTCTATCCAGAATTTTAAGAAATTTAAAAGACAAAAAGTATGATTTACGAGGAATTAGTTACTCAACTGAAAAGGTGACAAGTTCTAAAAAGAATGACGGTAATTTGACGGTGGATAAATGTATTGATTTGGAAATTCAACTTAAAGAAGCTATTGAATGTTTGAATAAGGAAAAGGCACTTGCTATTGACAAGATACTTAAAATACCTAATATTTACGGTGATGTGTTGCTTTTAAGATATATTGAACAGCTTGATTGGAGGTCGATTGCTGATGAATTAGATAAGAGTGAAAGTTACCTTAAAAGCATACATAAACAAGCTATGGATATGTATAATGAGTTAGGAGAAGATACCCCCTCTTAACTTTTTTGAATTTTATACCCCCCTCCAACTTTTTACGATTTTTGAGGGCGATTTCCAGAATTTTTGTTTTCGTTTTAAAATAATTTTAAATTAGATTTTATCTAGAAAAAATCTAGAAAAAAGTTTAGGAAAAATGTTCTGAAAATTGTTTTGAAAAAAAATTTACTAAAAGCTGGAGGTATTTTTGTGTCAAAAATTTGCTGGAGATACCCTATAGAGTTTTACAGATAAATTGTTAGTTCAGATTGCTTGTAAAATTAACTGTAGGTTATTATAACAAGCTTAATACAGGTTAGAGGTATAATTACATAGATAATTAATTATGTAGGCTTTAAATTGATTATATGAGGTTGTTTTTATGGTGATTAATCCAGCTGATTTTAAGTCGAGCTATTGCTAAACCTTATAACTTATTTAAAGGCTTTTTAAGACTTATATATTCGCTGGAGGTATGATTGATTAGGTTTGGTTATAAAAACTTGATGTAGTTGATTGTGGTCAATTCTAATGGGTAATAGGTTGGTTGGATTGATAGGGAAGATAATAGATATTTAAGAAATTAGGCATAAAAAAACTACAACTGATATTTGGTAGTTGTAGAAAAAAATAAATATATATTGTTCAATAATTTGGAGATTAAATTGAAGCGTTATTTAGTTCGATAGTATTTTAGTTTATGATTTCCGTTTTTTGGGAAAATGTGAATTTGCGTTGATTTTTTGGAGAAATTCTTCAAACTTCGTCCAACTCAAAGTCAAATTTATTTTAAATTCATTTTGAGCTAGACAAATTTATTTTTGAAATTTTATTTTTTATTTTTTATTACTTATTAATTATATCATATTTTTATTTTTGATATTATAAATAATAAAAAATAGATTGAGTTGTAAAAGTGCTATTAATACAGTAATACAGTTTTTAAGATTACTATAATATTTCTATTAACATAATATGTAATAAAAAATATTTCAAATAAAATAATTGTATATATTTATAACTAATCTATTTGATTATGCTATTAATTATACAACACTTTATCACAAAATACAATGATACAGTTAATAAGATATAGTATTAATTATATTATATGTATACATTAATGAGTTGATGCAATACATCAATATTAATTGATTAATAGTATAATATTATTGATATTGTGTAAAATGTTGGAATATCAACAACAACACAACACTACATAATCAATTATACAAGTATTTATATTTGATTGATATTAAAATAAGACCTAGTTTTTTAACGTGCTTTAAAAAGAGTTACAGTGTGTTATAATATATGAATTTTTGGTATGTATTTAATGGTATTTAATATGTATTTGTTTTGTGTGTGGTTATTCTGAACAATAAAAAAATAGGCAGGATTTTTTATCCTACCTATAATTTTACGATTTTATTTTTTAATACCAAATATCTACAATTTCGTGATTATCTAATTCTTTTTTGTGATTTCTGTATTCTCTTATATTGCAAATTAATTCATAGCTATAATCGTTTAAATATTCTATAAAATCTACTAGTTGTTTATAGTTTAACGTCTCAATAATTTCATCATTTGTCAAATTGTAATAGTCTATATCTTCATTTGTTTTTTGTTTTTCGTCTCTTATTGTATCTAAAAAATTATCTATTACTTCTAGTGTTTTACTATTGCTAATTTTTTGTAAATTTATTAATTGAGATAAGCTCCCGTTTGCTTTGTAAATGTTCATTTTATCGTTAATATAATCAATTTTATTTAATTTTTTATCTAGTACTTTTTTTAATTCAATTGTATTTTTCATTGTTTTTTACTTCCTTTAATTTTTTTATTATTTGCTGGAGCTTTGACACTCCAGCGGTATTTTATATTATTTTAATATGTTGTTTTTGTATTCTCTTAAAAATTCATTTTTTAATAATTTCATTTGTTTTTGTTCTTCATCATAATTACAAGAATTATTTTTTATAATTTTACAAGCTTTTTTATCTATATATTGTATAAATTCACTTGTTACTCTTATTGTTCCCTTACTAAAAGTCCTATAACCTGTAATTATGCAAGTATTCCAATCTAACTCAAATACATCATAATTCCAACCATAAATACCAGCGTTATAACCAATCTTTTTTAATTGTCTTGTTAGTTCGTATAGGTCACAATAACCAATTTGTATAACTGTTTTGTATTGTCTTCTTATTTCGTTTTTTGTTAGATGTTTCATTTTTTATAATCTCCTTTAAATTTCGCTTCTTATAGTTCATCAATCATTGATATAATATCTCTTTTTTTAAGGTCTACCATTCCAAGTGTTTGGTATAAAAAATCTTTTAAGTGTTTGAGTGTTGTTTGAGTGTATACATTAGTATTTTTATTTAAATATATTAATTTATCATTTTTTATTGTTGCTATTTTTGCACTATATGATATTAATGTTTTTGTGTCGTTTGTTTGTTTTACATTTGCTTTTTTATAAAAGCTTTTTTGATTGCTTAATATTGGTTGTAGTTCAATTGTTTTTGTCATTGTTTTTTAATCTCCTTTAAATTTTACATTTTACTTTTTTTAATTGTTGTAGTATAATTTAAAGTACAAAAATCGATAGAAATATATTAGCGTATATTTAATATTAGATTTTTTGTACTTGTTTTAGATACTTGATTGAGTCGCCAAACTTTATAATCAAGTATCTTTTTTTTGTGTCGTTCCGTCTTTTTGTTTGTTTTTGTTTGTGTTCTTGTTTTTGTCTTATATGTTTTTAACCTTCTTGTTCTTTATGATTATATTATACACTCTTTAACTTGTATTGTCAAGTATTTTTTTTAATTTTTTTCATCTTTTTTTAATCGTTCATCTAACCAAGTTCTAACTTGTTCGATATCTTCATTTGTTCCATCTTTTAGTATAAAATTTTTACAAGCTGATTTTTTGCTATAATAGCTCTTTTTTTGCTTGTTTGCCTTGTCCCATTTGGCATTTGCTCTTCGTCTTGCTTCTGATGTTTTATACTCTTTTTTGTTCACTTGCTTTTTAATCTCCTTTATAGTATAATTTTTATAAGTTAAAGCGAGTTAGGACTATAACAGTCCCAACTCAAGCAATTTTTGAACAAGTTTCAAAATTACGATAATTAAGTTAATAACTGCAATTATTAATTTAATATTTAATTCGTGTTTTGAACTTGTTTTTTTATTGCTTTTTTTATGCTTATGCAATCAAACTCACCACCTTTTTATTAATTATAATTGTGATGTGTGGTTGTGTATAAGCTATTTCTTTAACTTACAATTATATTATACCCTCTTTAACTTACATTGTCAATACTTTTTGTAATTTTCTTTTTAATACTCATAACGTGTATTTATCAATATTTGTACCGCGTTGTTGGTTTTCCTATTTTTATTTTTTTAAAATCTTAAAAAGTTTTTTTATATTTTTTTAACTTCATCAGTAATTTACAATATCATTTTAAATTTGATTTGAAATTGTTAGTATATATATAGAATGATTTTTTTATTATATAAAAAGGAAGTTTGTTTTTTATGGATTTACTAAAAGATTTACAACAAAAAGCACAAATTAAAAGTAATAATAGAATTGATAGAGACATAACAGAATTATTTTACCATAGTAAAGAGTGGCGAAAGGTTAGAAAGGAAGTATTAGCAAGGGACAAGAGGGAGTGCCAAGTATGTAAAAGTTTGGGAAAGGTTACAATAGATAATTTATTAGTACATCATATTTATATTTTAGAATATTATTATAATAAAAGGTTGGATATAGACAATTTGGTTACAGTTTGTCACAGTTGCCACGAAATGATACATGATAGATATAAAGTAAACAAATGGAAAGAGGATGAATATTTTTAGTATAAAATATAATTAATTATAATAGGTTGATATGATAGCTTGTATCAATCTATTTTTATATTATCATTAGTTATTTATATAACTATTAACTATAGTATGTTAGCGTATCTATGATAGATAATGTTATATCAATGTATAGATAGATAACATATCAGAACGACAACACAACAACGATACATAAGCGTTACAACAATAACAATATACAAGTAACAAGTGAAATCAATCGTTGAACTAGTACAGTGAACACGACAACGGGAGAGGTTATGGAGCATATATAATCCCCCAAGAAATATTTTTAATTTTTTTATTTCTTCATCAGCGGGCTGGCTCCATCGTCCACCCAAAAACTGTTTTTTTGTTCGTAAAAGGGAGTGCCATTAGGGGGTACAATAGTATTAGAATTAACTGTAATAGATTATAAACTAATTAGAATAATATAAGTGTAGAATTATGTATTTTATGATATAAAAGCTCTTAAAAGGGCGTATAATGAGTTGAATTATAACACAAAAAATAATAATACACAATAATATGAAATGGCACAAAACAGTACATACATTTATGCTAATATATAGGTGGAATAAATTTCATATGGATTCTCTTTTTAAATAACAATGCGGGAAGAAGTCGATACAGCAATGTATCGGCTTTTTTATTTGAGAAAATATATTGAAATTTCAAAAGTAATCGTAAACCAAAGGAGGGGATATTGTGATAAAGACTAAGGATATAAAAAAATACTTGTTAGATAATGTTGAAGAACAAGACCCAGTAACACTTGAAAAGATTGATAGATATATTGAGTTTGTAGAAGTGTTACAAATGTTGTTAAATACAGTAAAAGAGGTTGGGGTAACAACTGTTACTACTAATGCAGCTCAAAAATTCACAAAGGCTAATCCAGCATTAGCAGAAATTAATAAATTAAATACTCAACTATTGAACATTGAACGTTCTTTTAAATTCAAAGAAAAAGATATAGAAGTGGAAAGAGTTGAATTGATTTGATATCGACTAAATATGTTGATGAATATATAGGTCAATATAAATCTAAAAAAATAATTCTGAACAAAGATAGAAAAGATTTAATTTATTATTTAGAAAATGTTGTATTAGTTCAAGATGGTTTTTGGTTTGATGAAAAACAGATTGATAACTTCGTAAAATTTACTGAAAAATGGTTTTTTAAATTAAAACCGTTCCAGAAGTTTTTAATATCGTTCATATTCTTATTTGATAAAAATAACAAGCTTGTATTTGACGAGTTCTTTTGGGTAATGGCTAGAGGTGCTGGAAAGAACGGATTGATAAGTGCGTTAAGTGCTTATTTCTTATCGCCACTACACAACATACAAGGCTATAACGTTGGTATTGTAGCTAATAGTGAAGAACAAGCACAAACAAGCTTTAAAGAAGTTCACGATATGCTAGATAAAAATCCTCAACTAACAGATAGAAGAACAGGAATATTTAAGAACGGATTATCAAAAATCAGATGTAGAACAACACATAGTACGCTGGAGTTTTTAACAAGTAATGCTAAGACAAAAGATAGTTTTAGACATGGTTGTGTAATATTTGATGAGGTACACCAATACGAAAAAGACGATATTATAAGCGTATTGACAAGTGGTTTAGGTAAAGTTCCTAATCCTAGAAAATTCTTTATATCAACAAACGGACTTGTTCGTGATGGAGTGTACGACCAAAAGATTAGAACTTGTAGAGAAATATTACAAGAAACAGAATTTAATTCACATACATTCCCTTGGATATGCACACTAGACGATAAACAAGAAGCAGAAGATACTGATTTATGGCAAAAGGCACAACCTATGTTCCATAAGCCTTTAGATAGCTATTCGGAAACTTTATTTGACACAGTAAACAGAGAATATCAAGATATCAGACGTGGTATAGGCGACAAAACAAAGTGGTTTATAAAGCGTATGAATGTATCAGATATCGACCTAGAAACAAGTGTAGCAACTAAAGAGGAAGTCTATGCAACAAATAGACCTATTCCAGATATTGAAAATTGTAAATGTATAGGTGGACTTGATTATGCTTCATTAAAAGACTTCGCTAGTGTAGGACTATTGTTACACATAAAAGGTGATTGGGTATGGGTAACACACAGCTTTATCAGAAAAGAGTTTTTATTGACTGAAAGTATGCTTATATCACCTCACATTCCAGAATGGCAAGAAAAAGGCTTATTAACAGTTGTAGACGAGCCTACAATATCAATTAGGCACATAGTCGACTGGTTTAACGAAATGAGGGACAAATACAAGTTAGATATCCTAGAAATCATAGGTGATACCTACAGAATGGATATTGTCCGTCCAGCACTTGAAGATGAGGGTTACGAACTAGAGTTCATTAGACGTGCTAATAGTATTCAAGCACAAATTGCTCCTCAAATAGAAGTGTTATTTGCAGAAAAGAAGCTTGTTTTTGGGGACAATCCACTTATGAGGTGGTACACAAACAATGTTTATGTAAAGATAGATAAATTCGGAAACAAAACTTATGAGAAAAAGGAAATAAGAAAAAGAAAAACAGACGGTTTCATGGCTTTTACTCATGCTTATTTTAGACATGATTTGATAGAAGATAGTGAGCCGACTGATTTTATATTTGGAGATTTTTATAATGCAGGAGGTGATATTAATTGGGTATTATAGGTAAAATATTTAACTTTAACAAAAGTGTACCTATGAATTATTGGGACGACTTAATGAGACAACTACAAGGCGATTATGACGATTTACATTTAAGACAATATGCAGTGCATACAGTAGTTGATAGGATAATCAATGTTTGCTTATTGGCACAATTCCAAAGTGAAGAAAATAGAGATTTTTTATATAAATTAAATTATAAACCTAATCCTTATTACAACGGTAATGAGTTTAAAAGAAAAATCATTACCAATATGATTTACAACGGAGAATGTCTAGTTGTGAAAATCTTTGACGACTATTATGTAGCAGATAGTTATAGTTATGATGAAAAAACAAAACTGTTTACGGTAACCACAAAATACAGTGCTAAAGAAAAAACTTATTCAATAGATGATGTACTACACATCAGATATAACAACGTTGAGTTTAGAAACTTTTTAAATTCATTGAGTAATAGTTATGACAAGCTGTATAAACGTGTACTTGAAGTTCAAATGAGACAACAACAAATAAGAGTTTATGCTCCGTTTAAAGGTGTATCGGCTAAGAATGAAGAAAATAGTAAAAGGTTTATGAATTTCTTATCGGGTATGAAAAAGCAACTTGAAAATGAGAGTATAGCAGTTGTGCCTAGACAAGATGATTATGATGTGGAAGAACATTCGCAAAATTATTTAGGTAGAAGTGCTGAGGAATTAGGAACTATTGAGAATATGTATGTAAAACAAGTAGCTAACATATTGCAAGTTCCACCATTACTATTTAGTGGTGATTTAGCTGACACATCAGAACACTCTAAAAACTTCGTTAGATGGTGTGTAAAGCCTATTATGAATGAAATAGCAAATGAATTTAACGCTAAACAAACAAAATCAAGTTTGAAAAATAGTTTAATAACAGTAAATACAATTGAATGTGTATATGTATCAGAATTCGAAATGGCTAGAGACGTTGAAAAAATGATAGGCTCGGGTGTTTGGACTATTGATGACGTATTAGTTCAGCTAGGAAAGAAACGTGAAAACACTAAAGATACTACAAGAAGATATTTAACTAAGAACATTGGAATTATAGAACAAGCAGAAGAAGATTATAACAAGGCTAAACAGAAAAAACAGAACTAGATAATAGTTCTTTTTTTATTGTCCTAAGCAAAAGACATTAAAAGGCAGAAAGGGGAGGTGGAATAATGGCAGATGGCAAAATAGAATATAAATTTTTGTCAGAAGAAAAAGACGGAAGAAAGTATTTGACATTATCGGGTAGGGTAGCAAAATCCAGCTTTTGGACTGGTGATGATGTTATTAGTGCAAAATCAATCACAAAAGAGTTAGAAAACACTACTGTACCTATAACTGTTTATCTCAACACACAAGGTGGTGATGTTTTTGAGGGAATAGAAATCTATAACCTATTCAAAAATCATAAATCAGATATAACTGTTGAGATTACAGGCTTATGTGCAAGTGCTGGAACTTTTATAGCTTTAGGGGCGGATAAGGTTGTAATGGATACTGGAACTCAATTTATGATACATCAAGCAAGTACAATCGCTTATGGAAATAAAGAGGATATCCAAAAGACATTAAATGCCTTAGAAAGCATTGATAAATCAATTATATCCATCTATAAGGCTAAAACTGGAAAATCAGATGAAGAATTAGAGGATATGTTAAAAAAAGAAACTTGGTTTGATTGTGAAAAAGCTTTAGAAAACGGATTTATTGATGAAATCAAAGAAACAGTACCTAAGCAAAAAGAAGAAAAGAATAATCAATCAAATATCGATATTCAAAACTTGGTTGATTTAATAACTGATGAATTAGAAAAAAGAAATGCTGGAGTAGAACAAAAGCCAGTAGAAGAAGAAAAAACAAACAAAATATCAAATTTTAGTAAATTTATGAAAGGAATGTAAATATGTTACAAGACGAAAAACAATTATTTAAAGTGTTCACAAACACACTAAACGACGAAAAAGCAACTGATGAGGAAAGAATGGAAGCATTAACTGATTATGTATCAGTTGTATCACAAAAAAATGTAGACAAAGTAAAACAAGAATTTGAAGAATTAAAGAATGTTACTGATGAAAATATCCTACAATCAAGAGGTATTCACGTATTAACATCAGAAGAAAAAACATTCTACAATGAAGAAATTATCAAAACTAAAGGTGATTTAAAAGGTGATGTATTATTCCCAGTTACAATCATTGAAAGAATTTTTGATGATATTAAAAAGGATAGACCTTTATTAAATCTAATTAACTTCGGTGTATCTAGTGCAGTAACTAGAGTAATTAGAACTAGAAGAAAAGGAAAAGCAGTTTTCGGACCCTTGCACAAAGATTTAGAGGGACAATTAGATTTTGAATTTGGTGTAACAGAGTTTACTCAATTAGCTTTAACAGCATTTTTCTTAATCTCAAACGACTTAATCGACCTTGGAGCAAGATGGATTGATAGATACGTTAGATTATGTTTATCAGAAGCAATCGCAGAAGCATGGGAAGAAAACTTAATTACAGGTGACGGAAAAGATAAACCAATCGGATTGATGAAAGATTTAGACGCTTCTGTTACAGGTGGTGTATATTCAGATAAAAAATCAGCTGGAACATTAACATTTAAAGACGCACCTACAATGGTTTCAGAATTCTCAAACATCATGAAAGGCTTGTCTAAGTACAAACTTAAATTAAGTCCAGATGACAAAAACGCAGAAGATGTTTACAGAAAAGTTTCTGGAAATGTATATTTGATTGTAAATCCATCTAACTACTATGACATTGTAGCTAGAGTGACTACTCAAAATGCTAATGGAGTATTTGTATCTAATTTGCCATTCATTGCACAAGACCACATCATAGAATCAACATTTGTTCCAGAAAATAAATTAATAGCATTTGTTGGTGGAGAATATGACGCAACTATGTCAAGAGCAGAAAAAATCTATGTTTATAAAGAAACATTCGCAATGAAAAGAGCAACATTATACGCAGTTGATATGTTAGCCAACGGACAGCCATCTAACAACTACGCTTCACAAGTTTACGATATTAAATTAGCAACACCAACAACAACTAAGCCTCAACAATAATAATGAGAGAGCTAGAAAAAGAATTTGAACGTAGCTTATTAGATGAACTAAAAAATAGACTTCATATAACAATGAATGACGACGATAATAACCTACTTGAACTAATAAGAGTAGGTTATCAAGTTATTCAAATGTATTGTGGTGAATTTGACATTATCGAAAACGGATTTGGTAAAAATTTAGTATTTGAATATTGTAGATTTGCTAGAAATGGAGTTGCAGAGCATTTCTACGATAGTTATGTTCAAGATTTAGTCGTTCTTGGTTTTGAATTATCAGACCTTGGAGAAGATGAGTAATGTTAGAGAAAAAGAGCATTACGGCTAATGTATTCAATGATGGTGTAGCACATTTTAATATCAAACAAACAAAGTTAGATGAATATAACACACCTTTAAGGGGTCAATACGAACTTAAAGAAATAAAAAAGTATTGGTTTAGGTATTTAGGTGTAACACAAGACGATATCTATTTAGCAGTTGCAGACGACAAAAGGATAACCAAAAAAATCGGCATGCACGGTAATTTAGATATTGATGTAAAAAACATTGTTGTAATAGGCAATGAACAATTTGAAATATATAACACGACATATCATTTCAAAAGAAATGAAACAATGGTGAACTTAATAAAGATATGAAAAACGTAAAGAAAACTATATTAGACATATTAAAAAAATCGGTAGATAACAAGATAACTGTATCTTATGCCGACTCAAACAATACCAACTTTCCTAGAATATCTTATTACTTGGTTTACCATGGGAAGTTGGCATTAAGTAACAAAAAACATAAGGATACATTTTTGTATCAAGTAGACTATTTTAGTTTAGTACCACTAAATATAGAAACAGATAAAAATCTAAACACTATATATAGTGGACTAGAAAATGAATTCTGTATATCAGAATGGAATGAAAATGTTGAGGTTGACGTAGAAGAAGATAGCAGTATTTATCATTACTATTTGGAGGTCAGAATATGAGTAGTATTTTTGGTTTTGATATGTTTAGTAAAGACCTAGATAGGTACGAAAGAAACGCTGAACACATAGAAAACAAACTACACGAAAACGCCGACAAAATGAGAGATAAGGCTAAATCTATAGCAACCTCAAAAGGCTTAAAGGTAACTGGTGCTGGTGTTGATGGGATTATATCTGAACACGATAATACGGAGTCTACCATAGGTTGGACTTCCAGACCTAACTTCCACTTATTTTTCCATGAGATAGGCTTCCATGCACTAGATAATAGGCATGGTAAAGTCAGGCTGAAAAGAACAAGCAAAAAGACTGGTAGACAACGTATATATGGTGGAAGAACAAAGGCGACGTATGTACCTCCAACACCACACATGAGACCAGCTTTTGAAGAACTAAAAGATACATTCTATGCAGATATGCAAAAAGAAATAACAAAATAAAGGAGTAAATTATGGCTAAAAAATTTGAAAAAAGAGCATTATTAACAGGTGTAGGCGAATTGTACCTACAATTTATGGAAACAGAAGATACACCAGATACAGCACCTACTTATGCAACTGATGTATTAGTAACACCATCTATTGACAAAGTAGACGCTAAAATGGAGTTATCAGAAAAGAAAGTATATCTTTCTAACTTGTTACACTCAGACTTTAGTGGTGTAAAAAATATAGGAATTACATTAGACGCTGGTTATCTTCCAGCAGATTTTGCAGAGGAAGCACAAGGTAAAGTTAAAATCGGTGATACATGGGCAACAACTACAAATCCTAAAAAGAAAATGTTCAGAATGGCTATCCCATTCACAGACGAAAACGGTGATGAATTGATTATCAACTATCCAAAGTGTACTTTATCCCCAGTAGACGCTGGTGGTGAAACTCAAAAAGACGATATCAACGAACAAATCAGACAATACAATATTGTTGCACAACCTTTAACAAAGAAAGCAGATGGAGCAAATATTGTGTATGTAGAAGTTGATATGTCAATCGAAGCTAACAAAAAGAAATATGATAGAGACAAATTATTAGAAAATGGTTGGTTTGATACAGCTTCATTAAAGAAATGCGAAGCTGGCTCATCAGTAATGTAGGAGGAATAAATGAGTATATTTACAAATAGTTTAAAAACGTTCAAAAGTAAAATTACAGGAAAAGTTAAAACATACAAAGTAAATAACGCGGTGTGGTTGTATTTGGACGCAGATTATGGACTAAAACAAGGCGACTGGGTTAATATGTTAGAAAAAGACGAAGTATTAACATTAGGAAAGTTTGCAACATGTATATTAAAAGCAAATAAGATTGATACAACATTAGAAGAAGTGCTAGAAAATACAGACATAGAAATACTGAACGAGTTTGTAAATGCTTATGGAACATTAGCTTTAAATCTAAATGCAGATGAAAATGAGGTTGAAGAAAAAAACGCATAGAGGAGATTATCCCAGACTGGGATAGTCTCTATTTTTTATGCAGAAAATTCTTTAACATGACAAAAGATGAGTTTATGTTCGACCACGATTATGACATGGTAGTTGACTTAATCAATCGTGAGATTGAGTTAAGAACACCAACAGAAAAGCAAGACAAAGAGGTTGAACATTCTAAAACACATAAAGCTAAAGAGTTCTTTAAGGTATAAAAGAGGAGGTATTATATGGCTGGTGGAATACAAAAAGCTGGTATAAGACTAACCGTTGAGGGTAAAAGTCAATATTTAGCTGATTTAAGAGCGGTCAACAACGAAATGAAGTTGATGGCTATTAATTCAAAATTAGCATTAGCACAACTAGGTAATCACGCTTCCACAACTGATAAATACAAGGTTACTATGCAAGGTTTAGGAACTCAACTGACACAACAAAGCAGTAAATATAAGGCTTTAAGTGGTTTAGAAAAGGACTTAACAGATAGGCAAAGTAAACTAACAAAAGAAGTTGAAAACTCAAAGAAACAATTTGAATTAAGCAATAAAAGAACACAAGATTTAAAAGTTACTTATCAGCAATTAAAAGAAAGTTTAGGCAAAAACGCTGAACAAACTCAACTTGCAAATAAAGCATACAAGGATAGTTTAAAATCTACAAACAAGTTAGAAAAAAACTATAACAAGCTATCACAAAGTTTAGCAAGAAACACAAAAGAATTAGGTCAAATACCAATTGATATGGCTAAAAGCGAACTTGCAACAGCTAGGCTTAATAATCAAATGGCTAAAACTCATGAGATTTATAGGAATAGTGGCGGTAGGCTCGCAGATACAGCAAAACATTTCAAAAAGGTTGGAGACGTTACAGGCAAAGTAAGTCAGAAACTAGGCGATTTCAGTAGTAAAACAAGAGGATTGACTATTGGTATAGCTGGAGGGTTAACTGGTGCAACTAAGGCATACCTTGATTTTGAAAATCAAACAAAGACTATTAAGGCACTTTTAAAAGATAGTTATACAGATACAAAACAATTAGATAATGTTACTAATCAATTAGCTAGTAGTTCTCAACAAATGGGAATGAAGTACGGAGAAAGTTCAAGTAAAATCCGTGAGGGTATGAAAGAACTTATCAAAAAAGGCTTTAGTGCAAATGCAACATTAGGAGCAACCCCAGCGATATTAAAAGCTTCAATCGCTTCTGGTGATGATTTTAATTCTGTAATGGAAACAAGTGCTTCCGTATTAACTCAATTTGGTTTAGTAACAAACGATACAAATAAAATGTTAGCTAATACTGAAATGGCAACAAGCACATTAACTTTTGTAGCCAATAAGACAAGTGCTGGATTTAGTGACCTTGGAGAAGCAATGCAGAATGTAGGTCCAATAGCACACTCTAATAACCAATCATTACAAGATATGGCAAGTGCATTAGGTATAATGAGCAACGCGGGAATTAAAGGGTCAATTAGGCTCTACTGTTAAGTAATTAGCAGTTAAAAACTATGTGAATTCGGGGAAGGCTAAATCAAATAAAACTATGTATAACGCTGGAATAAATGATATAATAGTATTATATTAAAGAGGTGTTATACAAATGAAAAGATATACAAAAAAAGAAGTACAAGAAAAGATAAACAAAATTCACGGAAAAGAAAAGTTTTTGTTATTAGGAGAATATAAAAATGCAAGAACTTTAGTTAAAACAAAATGTTTAAAATGTGGTCACGTTTGGAATGCAAACACACATTCGTTAATAAGAGGACATGGTTGTCCTAAATGTGCAAACAACACAAGGAAAACTAAAAATCAATTTGAGGAGTTAGTAAAAGAAATTACAAACGGTGAGTATAAAGTAATAGGAAAATATGTTAATAACAGTACACCAATAATTATTAAACATTTAAAATGTGGGAATGAATTTAATATGTCACCAAAAGCTTTTTTAAGCGGTCAAAGATGTCCAAAAGAAAGATATAAAAGGTCAGGGTCTTCAAACAGAATTGATTTAGAAGAAGCTAAAAGTCGAATTAATAATTCGACTAACGGTGAATTTGATATTATTTCAGATTATAAAGGCATAAAACAAAAGGCGAAAATAATACACAAAGAATGTGGAAATATTTTTGAAACTGTACCTAATTGGATAATCAGCGGTAAGTCGGGTTGTCCTATTTGCAAAAAATCTCACGGAGAAAAACATATTAAATCATTTTTAGAAGAAAATAATTATAATTTTAAACAAGAATTTAGAATTCAAGAATGCAAAAATATTAGACCTTTACCGTTTGATTTTGCAGTTTTTGAAGAAAATAAAATTTTGTTTTTAATAGAATATGATGGTGAACAACATTTTAAACCAAAGTTTGGACTAAAAGAATTTGAAAGAACTAAACAAAACGATAATATAAAAAATGAATTTTGTAAAAATAATAATATAAGGTTGATTAGAATACCTTATAAACGTACTTATAATGATAAAGAAATGGAAAAGTATATCTATAATATTTTATTTGACAAGCTAATCCCGAGCCAAGCTTGATAGAAATATCAAGAAGGTGTAACGACTAGATAAAGTAATCTTAACAAGTAAAGTTGAAGAAGAAATATCCACGAGTGCATAGCACCGTAATATTAAGTTAACGGTGAAGATATAGTCTGACCTTATAGGAAACTATAAGAAGTAGAAGATAAAGAACTTTTACGATAACAAAGTGCAGAAGCAGGAACATATCTCGCAAATGTATTAAGAAACTTGGCAACACCAACTAAGACACAAAAACAAGCGTTACAAGAACTCGGTGTAAGTGCTTTCGATAGTTCTGGAAAGATGAGACCACTTCCAGCAATCCTAGATGATATAGCAGTAGCAACAGAGGGATTGACTGATGAAGAAAAAGGTAAAGTATTAAGCAGAATATTCAACCAAAGAGCCATAAAAGGTGCATTGCCATTATTACAACAAGGCAAAGGTGCTATTGCAGAATTATCCAAAGAAACAGGCAAGGCTATTGAATATCAAAATAAACTTGCAGATGAAATGGGTAATACTGGCGAACGTCAATTAATGAAGTTCAAAGAGAATGTAATGGCGTTAGGAGTTGCATTTGGTAAAGAAGCACTACCTTATTTGCTTGATTTTACAAATAAACTAAAAGATGTAATGCAAGGTTTTAGTTCGTTAGATGACGGAACTAAAAAAATGATTGTAAGAATGTTATTAGGTGCAGCCGCTATATCTCCAATGGCAAAGGCATTAAGTGGCTTATTTGGCGCAGTAAGCTCGGTTAATAATGGTTGGAGCGAACTTGTCAAAAATATCGGTAAGTTAAGGACTGGTAAGCAAATAAAAGACATGGCAGACCTAGGCAAGTCGGCAGTAGACGCTGGAGGTGCTATATCTAAAATAGGCGGTGCAGGTGCAACAGCAGGTGCAGGTGCAAGTGCATTTTTCAATCCTTGGAGTTTAGCACTATTAGGGATTGTGGCATTAGCTGGAACAGTAGCTTATCAGTTAGCAAAGCCGACGCTCGCCCATATAGATAGTGTTAGAAAAACAAAAGGTGCTTATGGTGAATGGTTTAAGGCAGTATCAGACGGCGAACGTGTATTTGCCGAATTAGAAAAAGCTAGTGGAAAAGCAACTGAACAAGTTGAAAAAGACTTGAAAGAGCGTATCGACAAGATAAAGCAACACAACCTAGAAGTTGATGAACTAACAGACACAAACGCTGGAAGTACAAACAAATTCAAAAATTTCTTTAAAGGTACTGGTTCAGAGTTAGAAATTAACGGTCAAAAAAGGGTGACTAATAATGAAAATCTAACTAATAGGTTAAAAGAAATGAATGTTTCTGACTCAGAAATTAAAAACATTACAGACAAGTACCAAAATATGGCTAGACAGATTGGAAACAGCATGTCCTCAATTGGCGACACATTCAAAAATTACAAGGTTGTTACTTCTGAATGGGCAACAGCACAAATACAAACCGTTGATAATGTTGTAAAAGACACAGTATCAAACTATGAAAAGTTGAGAAATGAAAAAATAAAGAACATTAATCAACAAGTAGAAATGAACACTAAGTCAAGGGCAGAAGCAGACAAAGAAATACAAACTATAAATAAACAATACGATAGTCAAGTTAAAACAATTCAGAAAGCACAACAAAGTATAAGCACTATATTATCAACAGCAAGTAGAGAACACAGGGCTTTAACTGAAAACGAAACAGTATCTATTCTAAAATCTTATCAAAAATTAGCAAATGAAAGTGGTAAATCAATGTCTAATATGGCAGACGTTCAAAAACTATTAGGTGAAAACTTGTCATCATTAACAGGACAAATGGGACTTGATTTTTTAAGAACAGCTGGAATAATAGACGAAGCAACTACCAACGCAGTATTGAACGCTAAAACTGGTGCAGAAAAGGTACAAATCCTACAAAAAGCACTACAAGGTTGGAATGAATTTGAATTAACTGATAAAGAAATAGATATAAAAGCAACAGGACAAGAAAAAGTCAAAAAGTTGATAGAGGGTATTCAATCATTTAATGACTTAAAGCCAGAGGATAAAGAACTTATAGCTAAGTGCAACAATCCAGAGGAACTAGAACAAACACTACAAAAACTAAACTTATGGAATGACCTTAAAGTTGGAGAAAAAGCCTTAATCCTTAACAGCGAAATAGCAGACGCTAACGTTCAAAAAGCTATACAAGACGCCGATTTATGGAACGCTAAAGATTTTATGCCAAAGTTTATGGCTATTGACACAAACGCTCCAGATTCTAAGCAAAAAATCATTGATTTAGTGAATGAGTATTTAGTTGCTCAAGGCAAACCTCCATTAACGGTTACAGCAGAAACATACGGAGTTAGTGAAAGCACCGAAGCGTTAAAAGAATTTAACGGAGTTTCGGATTCATCAGTAAGTAAACACTTGGTTGTTTCATCAGACGCTGGGACGTTGCCATCAGCAACTGAAAACATAAGACAATACAACGCTAACAGTGGGAAGATGGAAAATAAAAGTGTATTGGCGAACACTAATACACCACGTATGCCTTTAAATACAAGTAACATTAGTTTGTACAATAAAGCAACTGGAGAAATGAAGAATAAGAGTTCTACAGCGACTACAAATACAAATGCTAGTCAAAACACACCAAAAGTTAGTTCGTGGAACTCAACTGTAAGAAATGCCCCTAGTTTAGTAGTCTCAACGTTTAGAACAATTAAAGAGACAGTTACGAGATTTTTAGGAGGTCACGCAACAGGCGGACATATTCAAGCCTTTGCCAATGGTGGAAATATAGATATGTTTGCTAGTGGTGGAAGCCCTAAAAATCCAAAACGTGGATATACAGGCATTGTTGGAGAAGCTGGACCCGAACTATTCCAAGTGACAAGAAATGGTGTAAACATAACACCTCTATCTACTAGAGAAAAGATGAGAGGTATAGGTGGTGTTCTTGAAGACCATTCAAATAAAGGTGATGTAAGCTTTAATATATCAATCAATAATCCGATTGTTAGAGAAGATAAGGATATCGAAAGGATATATGATGGTGTAGTTAAAAAGATTAAATCAGACGCTAAATTTGACTTGTTATTTAGCAAAGGAGTGTAGATAAATGGTAGACTATAATGCAATAACTATTAATGGTTTATCAAGCAAAAACTTAGGCTTTTTTTGTGGGGTTGAGGAAAACTCACCTCCACAAATGCCGAAGAAAAAGGACAAGCTTTACGACCTAGACAGAATAGACGGTGTATTAGTTCAAGAAGTACAAGCGTACGAGCCAGTACAAACTAAGTTTATGATGTACTTATACAATGCAACTCATAGTGATATAAGGAAATTCAAAAACTGGATAGGTTATAAAGGCAGTTACTCAACGTTTGATAATCCATTGATTGAAAGAAAGTTTTTTGCAACAGAGGTTAAATTTGAAAACGGAGTTACAGATGGCTCATATCAAGTAGAGGTTACATTCACTTGTGAGCCGTTTGAATACAGTAAAGAGGTCAAAACATATCAAAGTACCCATGGTGGTCCTTTAACGTATTACGGAACAGCTCCAGCCTATCCAATAGTAACAATATCGGGTAATGCTGGAACGTTAGATATATTGCAAATAGGTAAAAGACAGATGTTCATCAAAGGTGGTTTAAATTATGAAATTAAAATCGACTGTAGAGTTGGTTTTCAGAATGTAATTGTAGGTGGAAAAGTCAACAACAGTTTAGTTAGTGGCAACTTCTTTGTATTACTAAATGGAAGAAACGAAATTACGTTAACTGAAAATATCAACAATATCAAGATTGCTTATCAGGAGGCGTATATATAATGCTAAAACTATATGATGGTAAGGCTTATGATTTTGAGAAAGAGCCGAGTGATACAATACAAAACGCTTATGACGCCAAGGTAGAATTTGATAAAGGTTACATGTTAACATTCAAGGTTATTGTTGATGATAAAGGACTTCACAAAAAGATACGTGAAGAAATGATAGTTGTGTGTAAAGGTGGATATAAGAATAAAGAAAACGCCTTTAGAATAAAAGAAAGACTGGAGTTTGGAACGTATGTTGAGTTTAAATGTCCTCACTTGTTTTACGACCTAGACCATAAAAGAACTAAAGTGCCAAGTGGATTGTTTACAGCCAATGACATTATAAGTTTTATTCAAAACAACACGGAAGATATAGACGATTTTAAATTCAAAAACGATTATATATTTGGAGACGCTAAGCTTGAATTTGGAAACTATAAAGAAATCAGGGATAAAAAACCAGGCGAAAAAGTAGAGCCAAAGGTTGAATATTACAACACACTAGAATTGATGAATAAAATCTTTAACGAATACGATTGTGAATTTATGTTTGATTTCTGGACTATAAATGTATACAACAAGTTAGGTCAAGATAAAGAGTCCCTAATCTATGAATACAAAAACATTGAGGACTGGGAGGGTATTCATAGCATGGAGGGCAAGGCAACAAGAGTAATAGCTCAATCAGATTTCGAACGTACTACAACATATAAAACAAAATATCCTAACCAAAAATTATATATCCACTTTGCATATGGGAATGATAACAAAGGTAAAGATTTTACCAATACTAATTATCAATCACGAAAATATATAGGATATTATGTTGATACAAAATACCTAAACTCACCTAATGCAAAAGACTATAAATGGGTAAGTATGAAAATACCTAGAAAGACCAAAAAGAAACCAGCATTCAAAGGCAACAGAAAGGTTAAGGGTATTACCTCTTTTATGGTTGGTACTGATTATAGAGATGGTATTCCAATCAAATTAGATAAAAAGACATTCTACTTGCATACAGCATTCGCTAATTACCTTGATGGTAAAGATATTAACATCAATGATGGTACAGGGGCGAAGTATGTAGGTTTCATGATTGACGATAAAAAAGGCAATACAAGAGTTAAAGAATGGTTTACTTTTAATCATTTAACTGAAAAAGGCGGACTACTAATCAATGATAGAAGAACACTAAAAGAAAAGGTACACCTAGAAACAGTTGTAGATAGTCCGTTAGTCAATGATTATGCACAAATATATCACGATACTTATATCAACAATGAAGCTAGAACAGTTGATGAATTATCACAAAATGTCCTTGATTTATTTGATGAGGGTTGGGATAAACCTAGACGAACAATTAAGTGTAAAGTTAAGCTAACTAATAACGATAGGCATAGACTAACAACATTAGGCGATTATCTTTATTATGGAGATAACGACCCTTGCGATATATACGATACTGTTATTCTAAGATATATTACACACAATGTAGATGAACGTATCAAGTGTATAGGTTTTGAATACGACCCTATCAATGAAAACTTAGAAATGTTGAAATTTGGCTCAAAAGAAAAGAATGACACTATTAGTTCAAGCGTAACAAGTGGAGTTAAAGCAAATATAGAGCAAAAACAAACAGAGTTTGATAGACGTTGGCAAGAAATCAACGATTACTATGATGAAGAACTGAGAAAAGGTAGAGAAGAATTTAATCACATATGGTTGTCGGAAAAGATTGATTTTATAAATGGCTTTAATGAATACGGAGAATATGTAGAAGATATTCAAGCAGAACTAGATAGAATTGACGCTGAAAGAAAACAAAAAACAGAAGAACTTAATAAGAGACTTGCAGAAAATGATGAATTGCTTAAAACAACAAAAGAAAGTTTGATGGCAAATACTAATCAAGCCATAAATGTAGCAACAGAAGAATTAAATAGAATAGACAAAGAAATAGTCACGATTAATAACAACGTTGTTGACTTGAACAAAACAAAAGCTGACATAAAAGAAGTCTACACAAAAAAAGACGTTGATTTCAAGGTTGATGAATTAAACAATTCTATTACAAGCGAAGTGACAAAGACAGTTTATTCAAAGGTCAATTCTTCAATTAATTCGCATGAATATATAAACAAATTAAAAGGTGTAGACGGAAGCAACTTCACATGGAATTTAATCAAAAAAAGCCTAGGAAACATAGAAACTGGAGGATGGCAAAACTCAAAGGTCAATGTTGTTGATGATAATTATGTATTTAGTGATAGTAAATTAAACAAAGGAAAGAGAATAACAGGAACAGATGGTAAAAGCGTATTAAAAACGTATGTAGATTACGGGAAAAATATTGACGCAAAAGACGTGGTTAAAAATTCTGTATATACAATTTCCGTCTACATTAAAAATTTATCAGAAACTAACACACTTATCCTGAAATTAAAAGGGTTTAATTGGTTTAGATATGATTTGAAGCCAGGCGAAGAACGTTTTATAGTAAAAACTGGTAAATTTGATGGGACTCAATTCAAGTTAGAATTTAGTTCTGTTAATGCAGACGAAAGCCAAGACTTTGTGTATACTAATTTAAAATTAGAAAAAGGCGAAAATAATAATCCGGTTTGGACTCCTCATATATCAGACATTAAAGGCAAAGACGGCAGAGATGGAATTGCTGGCAAAGACGGCATAAGTAGCTTCACTCACATAGCTTATTCAAATTCGGCTGATGGTAGCAAAGATTTTAGCACAAATAATTCTAATAGAGAATATATCGGTATTTGCGTAGATAATAATAAAACTGATTCAGAAGACTATAAATCATATAAATGGTCTAAAATTAAAGGATTAGACGGCAAGGATGGTATAGCTGGTAAAAACGGTGTTGGAATAAAATCAACAAACATTTCCTACGGCTTGTCTAGTTCTGAAACAAAAGAGCCTACCAGCTGGACTAAAGCAGTACCTAATTTAATAAAAGGTAAGTATTTGTGGACTAAAACAGTGTGGAGTTATACTGACAATACGTCCGAAACTGGATATACGAAGACTTATATTGCTAAAGACGGCAACACTGGTAAAGATGGTATTCCTGGAAAAGACGGAGTTGGGATAAAATCTACCACCATAACTTATGCTAAGTCTAAAAGTGGCACTTCCGCACCTACTAGTGGTTGGACTAGTAGTATACCAAATACAAGTCCTGGTGATTTTTTATGGACGAAAACGGTATGGAACTATACTGATAACACATCTGAAACTGGATATTCTGTTAGCAAAATAGGCAAAGATGGGTCACAAGGTATTCCTGGAAAAGCTGGTGCAGACGGTAAAACTCCATATTTACACATAGCTTATAGTAATAGCCAAGACGGAAGCAAAGATTTTAGCGTAAATGACAGTAAAAGAGACTATATCGGCACGTATACTGATTTTTCAAAAGCAGATAGTGCGGATTATAAAAAATATTCTTGGTCTAAAATCAAGGGCGAGTTCGAGGGCGAAATTGGTGCTAGAAACTTAATTAGAAATTCAGATAAAATCACTGGTTGGATAAAATATGATGGTGGTAATCACACAGTCAATGATGTATTTATGGAAGAGTTCAACATTCAAGGTCAGAGAATAAAGTCAGACGCTGGAGATGCAACGGAGCTTTTAAAATCGCATGTTGGACTTGATGTAGATGATTTAGTTGTGGGTAAAACTTATACGTTTTCTGTTTACGTAAAAAATAATCGTGACGTACCCGCACAACTTAGAATAAATGGATTTAACTGGAACTTCACTTATGAATTAAATGCAAACGAATGTAAGAGATTTGTCGTAACTGGCAAAAGAGTTAACATGGAGGGTTACTGGAAAAATCGAATTCAATTTCAATTAAGAAGTGCAAATAAGGGTCAATTTGTTGATATGACTGTTGCACGTCCACAATTGGAAGAGGGCGACGTTGCAACTTCGTGGAGCAAAAATCCTAGTGATTTTGTCAACGAATTAGGCTTAGCACGTGATGAGTTCAAGTCGTTTAAAGAAGAAACCGAAAAACATTTCTTGCAGACTGTTAGTTTGGATAAATATAATCAGTTCAATCAACTTTATCAAAAAGAACAATCAGAACTGAAACAAACAGTAAATGAAATTAATTCAAAAATTACAAAAACACAAGGCGATTTAAAACAATATAGTAATCTATCACAAAAAGTGAATTCAATGTCTTCGAATGTTGCACAAATAGAGCCTTTAAAACTAAGCCATGCTAAGTTAGAACAAAAGGTAAATAGTTTTTCAAGTAATTTGGTTGAAATATCAAATAACACGAAAAAAATATCAACCTTAACACAAACAGTCAATGGCTTGTCTTCAACTGTAAGTTCATTAAGTAATGGTTTAGATAGTAAAATAGGTTCTATTATAGAACAAAAAAAGAGTTCTATTGTTTTAGGAATAGGAAATATCACAGGGTTGCAAAAAAACTTAGACAGTTTGCAATCATCTATTACGGTAAACAAAAAGAGTATAACAGCAAAAGCAGATAGTGTTGACCTAGTAGGCAAGGTGTCTTTTAGTGACTTAAATTATGAGAATAAAGGCAGAGACAGTTATACATTTATAGATGGCGGAAGGATAATAACTGATACTATAACCTCGTTACAAATACAAGCTGAGGCGATAATGTCAAGTCACTTATATGTAAGTAAAGCTATGATTTCTAAGTTAAACACAGACCACTTGTTAGCAAATGAAATTAAAAGTGACTCTATATTTACAAATTACCTAAACGCTTTGGATATTGACGCTAATAGAATAAAAACGGGCATTATTTCAGCTAAAAATGGTGTTTCGAAAATCAATTTGAATGATGGTACTTTTAGCTTCTACAATGGCTCATTAAGTATAGATGAAACTTATTTTGATGAAAAAAGCTCAACTTATAGAGCTAGAGTACACACACAAAGCACCTTTAGAGTAAGCTATGCTGGAAGACCTATAGTTGAATTAAACAGTGGTGGCGTTGTGTTGTTTCATGGTGGTGCAGTACAAAGTTCAAGTCCTAGTGGACAAATGAGGATAAATAAATATGGTTGTATTGAAGTGTTATCAAGCGGTAATGGCGATACCTTAGTTAAATGCGTAGATATCGGAGATGGCGGTGATGGTTATAAGATGACCGTTTATGGTTCTCTATATGTACAACGTAATTTAAGAGTAGGAAGTTCAATCAGATACGGGGGCAACATTCAACAAGGAACAAGTTTTTAGAGGGATAATATGAAAGTAGCAGATTTAGAAAATATATATAAGTTTTTAACAAGAATTAAAGATGAAAGAATGGAATATAATTTAGCTTATAAATGGTTAAGGAATTATCAGATGTTAACAGACCCAATTGGGGCGTTTGAGGAACAACTTAACAGACTTAATGATGAATGTAAATCTGATGAAAAGCTTGACGGTGGAGGATATAAGTTAAAAGAAGATAAAATTGATTATTACAACGAACAATTAAAAAAACTTTATGATACAGAAATAAACATAGATTTTATAAAATTTAATAGGGATAATTTAAAGACGTTACAGTTATCAATGAATGATGTTGATGTACTGGAGCGTTTTTTTATTATAAAAGAAAATGAAGAAAGTGAGGAAGAATAATGCAAAACGTAAATTTAACAAGAACTTTAAGAAGAGTTGACGAAGAGGGTAAAGCTATATTTGACTACTTGGTTTACGGAGTAAAAGACAATGGAGACGTTGTAGATACTGTTTTGAAGCATGAAGATACAGCCATTATCAAAGAATTAAACAATTTGGTAGAAACATTCATTACAAAAGAAGATGAGTTAGAAATTCTAAAAAGGACTGTTGAATACATGAGTGTATCAAAATCAAAAGAAGTAGACACAGGAAATGCAGAACTTGATTTGCCACCTGCTCTTGATTTACCAAAAGCAGATAATTCAGAAATTCCAGCAACTCCAGATTTGCCAAACGGCGTAGATTTACCAGAGTTGGAAGAAGAAGTATTGTCAAAAGTCGAAGAAAATAAGGAGGTAGAATAATGGCTCAATATTTAAGTTTATTAATCATCAAGTATCAAAAAGATAAGAATTTCTATAAGGCTATATTTAGTGTTAGAGAGTATATGGTACTACAATATGCAGTAGATTTGTGGTTGAAATACTATCATAGAGAAGATTTAATCGACCACAAACAAGCACCTATCAGGGGTAAAATTCTTAAAAACGGAGCAGTTGATATCAGCGGAGTTGACGCTTAATGGAGCAATTTCTAAAATTATTAGATACTGGATTTACCCTTGCCTTTGCAGTAGGAGTGTGTGTATTTGTTTTTAAATACACACCACTTATGCTAAAGGCTTGGGTAAATTTTAACAAATCAATAGACAAAAATACAGAAATAACAAATCGACATTATGATGAAACTGTTGATTTTAAAAGACAATTGCTAGACTTAAAAGAAAAACTAGAACAACATAATACAAACGCCATGGATTTACAAAGAGACCATGATGAGCTATTAAAAAATCAAGAAGAAGTGTTGAAAATATTAGGTGAAATGAAACAAATAATATTAGGAGGTGGCAAAAGATATGACTAAGCTAGTAGGTGTAGATGTATCGAAGTATAACGGATATCCAGATTGGAAGAAAGCTAAGGCTGACGGAGTGCAATTTGCAATACTAAGACTTGGCAGTGGTTACAATGGTGGATATATCGATAAAACATTTGAGTACAACTACAGAGAATGTAAAAAGGCTGGAATTGGAGTTGGAGTGTATGTTGCAAGTTATTTGAACATTAGTTCTGAAATTGATATGACACTAAAGGCACTAAAGGGAAAGCGACTGGAATATCCTGTATACTTCGACATCGAGGATTTCAGCCTAAATAGGAAAAGATACTCAAATAAACAACTAACGGATTATACCGTTAGATTTTGTTCAGAGATTGAGCATGCTGGATATTATGTAGGCATTTATAGTAACAAGGCATTCCTCGACGGTCGTTTGTGTTGGGAGCGTATAAAGAAATACGATATATGGATAGCACATTGGAATAAAGGCGTTAACTATGCTGGTAAATATGCAATGCACCAATACACTAACAAAGGTCAATGGAAAGGCATACCATCAACTGGTGAGGGTGGCGTCGATACAAGTTGGTGTTTTGTTGATTATCCAAATTTAATGAAGAAATTAGGACTTAACGGTTACAAGAAACAAAAAGCAGAAGTGAAAGGAGTGGCAAAATTGGAATTGACAAAAGAGCAAAAAGACAGCGTAAAAAATACAGTCGTGACATACCTAGACGAAGAATGCCAAAAAGCATATATTATAGCTCAAGAACATAGGGCATTATTAGCTCCATGTGCTTTTAATTTTGATTTTGGTAGAATGGTAAAGAGTGGAGATACGATAATCGCAGTTGGTGGCGACCATCTAGGAAAGATTGAGGGCAAAAACTACGGACTAACTGGATATGCGACTTATCATGTAAAAGCGACTGACAAAGCAGAAGATTTTAACAAAGATAGAAGTAAGTTTTTAGTGAGGAAATAATTATGAACGATACAACAAACATACTGATAGTACCTTTGATTATTGGATTGTTGGAAGTAATTAAAAAAGCTGATGTTGTAAATACGAAGTATATACCTTTGATTTCGATTTTAATAGGTGGTATACTTGGAGTTACAGTAAATGGTATAAACACAAATGGAATACTACTTGGAATAACATACGGATTGTCAGCAGTAGGTTTATATACAAGCGTTAAAAAATATTCTGATGTATCAGAAAAAGAAAATAATAAATTTGAGTAATCACTTTTAGTGATAAATATGTACTAAGAAGATTAGCTATATAATATAATAAAAATATTGTATATGCTTTGTAGGAATGTTGAAAAAGAAAAACAATTTATAGTATTGATTAAATCATTTTTGTAACTTATTTTTTACTACACAGGGTAGATTTTTTATCTACCCTCTTTTTTTATGTGTAAATTGAATTATCAAATGAAAATGACCTCGTGAAATGCTTTATATGAGGTTATTTCTATACGATTGGTATAATTACATAACTAAAAGATAAAAAGCTGATAAAACGTTTATTAAGTGCTATAAATCGAAATCAATAAAATTTGCGTATAGTTTTAAGTGGTTTATTGACAGTATGTAACGTATGCGTTATAATATATTTATCAAAACAAAAGAGGTGACTTATGGAAAAAGATTTAACTGGGAAAAAGTTTGAACGACTAACAGTAATTAAAAAAGACGAAGATAGAAAAAATCACTGGATATGTAAATGTGATTGTGGGAATATTGTATCAGTTTTAGATTTTTATTTGATACACGGAAAAACTAAAAGTTGTGGTTGCTATAGGGCTGACAGAGCAAGAAAGCATTTAGAAAGTATTAGAGATATTACTAATAAAGCAAATAAGGAATTAAGCATAGATGGAACAAGAATAAGTGCTTTAACAAAAAGTGCTTGCTCAAATTCAAAAACAGGAGTTAAAGGTGTAATAAAAGTAGATGGTGGAAAATATACTGCGGCTATAAAACTGCGAGGAAAATCAAAACATTTAGGCACATTTGACACTATAGAAGAAGCTAAAAGGGCAAGAAAAGAAGCAGAAAAAGTGTATTATCAACCGATTATAGATAAATACAAAAAGATGAAAGAAAACAAATAAAAAAGAGCAGGCACAACACCTGCTCTCCCAAAATTCCACTTTGGTTAGATTTTAAAAATTGTGTAAATTATACAGTGATTAATAAGTTGCTAATATATTTACATTCCAATGTGGATAGATTGTAATTACAATTTAATTTTAACTCAATAAACAAAATTGTCAAGGGGTGTTTATGGAAAATAAAACAAAAAAATCTCAAATAAAAGCTTCCAGAAATTGGGAAAAGAAAAATCGAAAAAAAGCAACCATAGATAGTTATAGAAGAACAGCAAAACTTTATATCAAAGAATATGCAACAGAAGAAGATATGAAAGAATTTAATGATATATTTAGAGAAATAAAAGGTTAAATTATTACACACAAATTACACACAGATTACACACGATTACACAAATTGTATCAGTTCTTAATAGTTTAGAATTGTATTACAAATTTGGTAATCGTGTATTTTTCAATGTTTATTTGTGTTTTGTTTTATTTAGTTTGTATTGGTTCTTATTCTACTTCTGAAAAATCTTCTTTTCCAGCGCCACAAATTGGGCATACCCAATCTTCAGCTAAATCTTCAAAAGCTGTTTGTGGTTGAACACCTGCATCTGGATCTCCTTCAGCTGGATCGTAGATATATCCACATACGTCACATACATATTTTTTCATGTTTAATTTCCCCCTTTAAGATAATTACCTGTTATCAGGTACAAGTAATATATACCCACTGCAAAAAATTCTAATCATTTTTTACAATTTATTTACTATTTAGATAACGAATACCTAATGTTATACTTTATTTATGATTGGGTATAAATAGTTTAGGTGATGTTATGTATATGTTTAAAAGGCAGTTTGTCAGTGATAGGACGATTGCTACTAAAAATATTCATACTATGCTTAGACTATTAAGAAAAGTTGTACCAGACGAAGAATTACTTTATGATATACGATTAATAATTAATGAATTGATATTTAATGGGCTAGAACATGGTAACCAATTTGATATAAATAAAAAAATAACTTTTAAAATAAAATTAAATGATGACTCTGTAAAAATCTGTGTAAAGGATGAGGGTATGGGGATTGATTATTGTTCAAAAAGTTATTATAATAATGATATTTATGTTAGAGGAAGAGGATTATTTATAGTAAGTGAATTAGCTGATGAATTAAAAATTAAAGAAAATTGTGTTGAAGCAAAGCTATTAGTGAAACCTAATTAATATGGAGCCTAATAGCTTGTTTTATTGTGTAAATCTAACAAACGTGATTTTTACATAAATTTTTCTTTTATTTTCTGTAATTTATGATATAATGAAGTGTCACAAATTAGAGGGAAGTGGAATTTTGAAAAGAGAAGATGTAAGAAATGTAGCAATTATTGCCCATGTTGATCACGGTAAAACGACATTGGTTGATGGGTTATTAAAAACAAGTGGTATATTTAGAGAAAATCAAGAAGTACAAGAACGTGTAATGGATAGTAATGACATAGAAAGAGAAAGAGGAATTACTATTCTTTCTAAAAATACTGCAATTGACTACAAAAATCATAAAATTAATATTATAGATACTCCAGGTCATGCTGACTTTGGTGGAGAAGTTGAACGTGTATTAAAAATGACAAGTGGAGTTGTTTTAGTAGTTGATGCTTTTGAAGGACCTATGCCACAAACAAAGTTTGTATTGAAAAGGGCTTTTGAATTAAATTTACCTACGATTATTTGTATTAACAAGATCGATAGAAAAGAGGCCAGAGTAGATGAAGTAGTAGATGAAATTTTAGATTTGTTTATTCAATTGGATGCTGATGAATCTTACTTAGATTCACCGTTTGTATTTGCGTCTGCAAGAGAAGGATTTGCAACTGATGATCTTGAAGAAAGACCAGAAGATATGACAGCCCTATTAGATAAAATCATAGATTATATTCCTGCTCCAGAAGGAGAAGAAGATGCTCCGTTCAAACTTTTGATTTCTACAACTGATTTTAGCGATTATGTTGGAAGAATTGGTATAGGAAAAATTGAGCAAGGTAAAGTAAAAGTCAATGACAGCTGTGTAATTGTTAACTACAATGATCCCGAAAAGAAAAAGAAGATTAAAGTAACAAAGATTTATGAATTTGACGGATTGAATAGGGTAGAAGTAAATGAATCAAAATTTGGATCTATTGTTGCCTTGACAGGTGTTGAAGGAATTGAAATAGGAGATACTTTAACTAATGAAGAGGACTTAGAGCCTATAGAATTTGTAAGTATTTCAAACCCAACCTTGGCGATGAATTTCTCTGTTAATAACTCTCCATTTGCAGGTAGAGATGGAAAGTTTGTAACGAGTAGACAAGTTCGTGCTAGATTATACAAAGAATTAGAAACTGATGTAAGCTTAAAAGTTGAAGATACAGATTCTACAGATACTTTTAGAGTAAGTGGTAGAGGAGAACTTCATTTATCTGTTTTAATCGAAAACATGAGACGTGAAGGATTTGAATTCCAAGTATCAAAACCAGAAGTTTTATTCAAGAAAGATGAAGACGGAAAAATTCTCGAACCAGTAGAGATAGTTACGATTGATATTGAAGAAGGATTCGTTGGAACAGTTATAGAAAAACTAGGTACGAGAAAAGGAGAATTACAAGATATTTCAAATACATCAAGTGGGTATACTAGACTTACATTTGAAATACCTTCCAGAGGTCTTATAGGATATCGTCAGGAGTTTTTAAGTGATACTAAGGGAAATGGTGTTATAAATACAGAATTAAAAGGATATGAGCCATATAAAGGCGAAATTCCGAAACGTCAATTGGGTTCATTGATTTCATTCGACACAGGAACTGCGACATCTTACGGATTAAATTCAGCACAAGACAGAGGTATTTTATTCGTACAACCACAAGATGAAGTTTATGAAGGTATGGTTGTAGGTTCTAATGCGAAAGGTTTAGACATAGAAGTTAATATTTGTAAGAAAAAAGCACAAACAAATATTAGATCTTCAGCAGCAGACGAAGCATTAAAGCTTTCTCCTCCAAAAATAATGAGTTTGGAAGAGATGATGGAATTTGTTGAAGAAGACGAATTAATTGAAATTACTCCACATCATTTGAGATTGAGAAAGAAGATTTTGGATACTCAATTGAGATATAAATCAAAAAAACACAATAAATAGTTTTAATGGGAATTTATCATTTGATAGATTCCCTTTTCTATTAAAAAAATTTAATTTAAAATTAACAATAAAATCATTCTTGAGAGAATAAATACTATTGTTTTTGGGTATATAGTGTGTATAAAAATATAATGTATCATATTTTTTCTATTGAATTAGGTTAAACCATTAATAATAGAAATTAAATCTAAAAAACATTTGCTTTAGTTAGGGAAAGCGTGTATACTAAAATTATCAAATGCATTGTATTATTTTTTAGTTATGGGTAAAGGTTACCCAAAAAAATTTAAGGAGTAAGATTATGACTGAAATTAATATCAAAGACAAAACATTAAATGAATTTTTCGAGGCAATTATGATGTTGAATGGAAAAGAGGAATTACAACGTTTCTTTGAAGACGTTTGCACAATGAGGGAACTTCACTCAATCTCTCAAAGATTAGAAGTAGCAAAGTTACTTAAAATTAGAAAAACATACAGTGAAATTGAAAAAGATACTGGCGCATCAACAGCAACTATAAGTAGAGTTAACAGATCTCTACAAAATGGTGCTCAGGGATATGAATTAGTATTGGATACTTTAATTGCAAAAAATTTGGAAGAAAAAAGAAAAAGAAAACAAAAATAAATTTTATCCGCAAATTAAAGTTTGCGGATATTTTACTGATTTAAAATATTTTAAATGTTGTTTTGGGTATATAGTAATTAAGGGGTGATTTTATGAAAATTACATTTTTAGGAGCAGCAAAAGAGGTTACAGGTTCGTGCTATTTAGTTGAAACTGAGAAACACAAATTCATGGTTGATTGTGGTTTATTTCAAGGTAGTAAGGAATTGGAACAAAAAAATCATGATGAAATAGATTTAAGTGAAGTAGAGTTTATGCTTTTGACTCATGCACATATCGATCATACAGGAAGAATTCCTTTTTTATATAAGAGAGGATTTAGAAGTCCGATATACTGTACAAAAGCTACTAAAGATTTAGCGGAAATAATGCTAATGGATAGCGCCAAAATTCAAGAGAGTGATGTTGAATGGGAGAATAGAAAAAGACAAAGATCTGGTAAAAAACTTTTAAGCCCACTTTACACTACAATAGATGCAATGAGTTGTATTTCGTTATTTAGAGCACGTTATTATGACGAAGTTGTAAAAATAAATGATGATATTAAGGTAATATTCAGAGATGCTGGACATATGCTAGGATCTTCGAGTTTAGAAATATTTATAACTGAAAATAATAAAACTACCAAAATTATTTTCTCGGGAGATATAGGAACTTCTAATAACCCTATTTTAAATAGTCCTCAAGCTTTGTCAGGTTGTGATTATTTGGTAATGGAATCTACTTACGGTAACAGAATTCATGAGCCTTATAAAGAAAGTGTTGAATCATTAATTGACATAATCGAAAAAGTTTCTGCAAGAGGTGGTACTGTAATTATTCCTAGTTTTGCAGTTGGTAGAACTCAAGAAATTATTTATGAGTTAAATAGCTATTATGATTACCAAATAAAAGATCATTATGAAAAGAAAGTCCCGGTATACGTGGATAGTCCGATGGCTCTTGAAGCTACCAAAGCTTTTATGAAAAACAGTGATTTATTTAATCAAAAGGCTAAGGATTATATTTCAAGTGGAGATAATGTTTTTGAATTCGAAAACTTACACTACGTAAAAAATATTGATGAATCAAAAATGTTAAATAATGTAAAGTTCCCAAGAGTAATCATATCTTCAAGTGGAATGGCCACAGCAGGAAGAGTTCGTCATCACTTAAAGCATAATTTATGGGATGAAAAAAATGCCGTTGTATTTGTTGGTTATCAAGCAGAAGGATCACTTGGAAGAATTTTGTTAGACGGAATAGATGAAGTAAAGCTATTCGGGGAAACAATCAAAGTCAATGCTGAAATATATAATTTGGGAGGTTTTTCTGGTCATGCTGACCAAAATAATTTACTAGATTTCGTTGGAAACATGAAGACGAAACCTAAAAAAATATTTATAACTCATGGTGAATCTGAAGGTTCAGATGCTTTATCTGATTTGTTAAGAGAAAAATATAAGATTGATTCTGTGATACCTGAAATTTATTCTACAGAAGAATTTGAAGCAGGAGAATACGATATTGAACAAGAAATATCTACTAATCGTTTAAACAATGATTTGTATGAGGAATTAGAAAAGATAAAACAAAAAATCGATAGATTATACGAAAACAAAGAATTATTTGATCATACCAATATGGATTCTGAAGAATACAATCAACTTAATAATCAACTACTAGATTTAAAGAACAAAATCATGACAATAAACATGATAACTGGCGAATAAGTCATAATAATAGATTCTTAAATAGCTAGGAGAAAGTATGAAAGAGTATTTTTATCAAGAAAATCATGAAACAGATTTGTATTTGTTTCACGAAGGAAATAATAATAACTTGTATAATTTTCTAGGATCGCATATTTATTCGAATGAAGAGGGTAGTTTCACTAGTTTTTTGGTCTGGGCACCCAATGCGAAATATGTAAATTTGGTTGGAGATTTCAATGATTGGGATGATTATTCACTTCCATTAAAAAAATTAAATGATGGTGAGATTTGGGAGATTTGCCTTAAAGATGTGAAAATTTTCGACTCATATAAGTATAGAATAGTTACAAAGGACTCAGAAATTTTGTACAAAGCTGATCCGTTCGCATTTCATAGTGAATTAAGGCCCAAAACGGCAAGCAAGGTTTACGATATAGAAGGTTATAAATGGAATGATGCTAGATGGCTGAACAAAAGAAAAAAAACTGATAAAGTACACAGACCAATGAGTATCTACGAGGTTAATCTGTCTTCTTGGAGAAAGCATGGGGAAAATTATCTGTCGTATATTCAACTTGCCGATGAACTTGTAAAATATCTCAAGGAAATGAATTATACTCACGTTGAGTTTATGCCATTGATGGAGCATCCATTTGATGGATCATGGGGATATCAACTTACGGGATTTTTTGCAGCTACTTCGAGGTTTGGTTGTCCAAAAGATTTGATGTATTTGATAGATAAACTCCATCAAAATGATATAGGAATCATCATGGATTGGGTTCCAGCGCATTTTTGTAGAGATGATTTTGGTTTAAGAAAGTTTGATGGAAATAATTTATTTGAACAATCAAATCAGTATCTTGCTGACAACGATCAATGGGGTACTTTGAATTTTGATTTTTCAAAAAAAGAAGTCGTTAATTTTCTGATATCTTCTGCATTATTTTGGTTCAAATATTATCATATTGATGGATTAAGGGTGGATGCTGTTGCATACATGATTTATTTGAATTTTTCAGGAAAAGATATAAAAAATGAGGATGGTAGCGTAGAAAACAAAGAGGCTATTGAATTTATAAAGAAATTAAATCAAACTATAAAATCCGAAGTTCCTGGGGTATTTGTTATTGCTGAAGAATCTACTTCGTGGCCAAATGTTACAAAGCCTGTAGAAGAAAATGGGCTTGGTTTTGATTTTAAATGGAACATGGGTTGGATGAATGACATTATAAAATACATGAAACTAGACCCAATATATCGAAAAAATCATCATAATTTATTAACTTTTTCTATTATGTATGCTTTTAATGAAAATTATATTCTTCCATTTAGCCACGATGAAGTTGTGCACATGAAAAACTCTATGATTGGGAAAATGCCTGGGGCATACGATGAGAAGTTTGATCAAATTAGACTTTTATATTCATTTATGTTTGCTCATCCTGGTAAGAAATTATTGTTCATGGGAAATGATATAGGACAATTTGATGAGTGGAATGAATATAAAGAAATTACATGGGAAGTTTTAGAATACGAAAAACATCAAAAACTAAAACAATTCATGAGTGATTTAAATAAATTCTACAAAACAAATGACGAATTTTATGATTTGGACAGCAGCTATTCTGGATTTCAATGGGAAGATGTTAATAATTCAAATGAATCGTTGATAATTTTTGAGAGAATTAACTCAAAGAATGAGAAAATTATTTGCATATTTAATTTTACACCGGTTTTAAGAAAAAATTATCCAGTTGGTGTGGATGATTATGCGCTTTATTCAGTTGTACTTAATTCTTCGATGAAAAAATACGGAGGCAATTTGAATAGAAACAAGCCGTATTATTCAAAAAATATAAAGCATAATGACAGAGAATTTTCTATTTCAGTTGATATAGAACCATTTTCTGCAATGTTTATTAAATTAAATAAGTTGAGAAATATCAATAAAAAATAGGAGGGCTTATGAAAGCACGAAATAGAGTGGTTGCAATGCTTTTAGCTGGTGGTCAAGGCTCAAGACTTAAAGCTTTGACTAAAAATGTTGCAAAACCAGCAGTTTCATTTGGCGGGAAATATAGAATAATTGATTTTGCTTTGAGTAATGCTGCAAATTCTGATATTAGAGATGTTGGGATTTTAACGCAATACAAACCGTTCAAACTAAATTCACATTTGGGAAATGGTTCAAGCTGGGATTTGTCAAGAAATTCAGGGGGGTTAAGAATTTTATCTCCATTTGCTACTGAAAGTGGGGGTAATTGGTATGAAGGGACTGCAAACTCAATTTATGAAAATATGAAATATTTGGATGAATTAGATGCTGAATATGTCGTTATTTTATCTGGAGATCATATTTATAAGATGGATTACAATAAAATTTTGAAATATCACAAGGATAAAAATAGCGAACTTACGATTGCAGTTATGGAAGTTGATTGGAGCGAGGCTAGTAGGTTTGGAATTATGAATACTGAAGATAATGGAAAAATTGTCGAGTTTGAAGAAAAACCTGCAAATCCTAAGAGTAATTTGGCGTCAATGGGAATTTATATTTTTAATTGGCACACTTTGAAAAAATATTTGATGAGAGATAATGAAGATCAAAATTCCAAACACGATTTTGGAATGAACATCATCCCCAAAATAATTGAAGATGGATTGAATGTGTTTGCATGGAAGTTTGATGGATATTGGAAAGATGTAGGAACAGTAAGAAGTTATTGGCAAGCAAATCTTGATTTACTAAATCCGAATAATAAACTTGATTTGTACGATACAAGTTGGAGAATTTATACAAAAAATAGAAATCTTCCTCCTCATTACGTCGACGAAGTTGCAACAGTTAAAAAATCTCTAATCAATGAAAATTGCTTGATTTATGGTAATGTCAATAATTCTGTTTTGTTTTCATCTATTACTGTAGAAAAAGATACTGATATTCAAGATTCTGTTATTTTGAGTGATACTGTAATTAAAAAGGGAGCAAAACTGTACAATTGTGTGGTTGCAGAATCAATGACTATTGAAGAAAATCAAGTGATTGGTGAAAAAAATTCTGATAAAATTTATTTGGTTAGCGAAGATGGAATTGAAGAGTGCTAGGAGGATATTATGCAAAATTGTATTGGAATTATATACGGAGGAAAAAGTAGGCAAGATTTTGGATATTTAACTGATTCTAGACCTGAATACATGCTTCCTTATGGAGCGAGATACAGAATTATAGACATTGCTTTGAGTAATTTTGCTAATAATGAATTTTCTAACGTTGTTTTATATGGTGGAAAAATCATGCGTTCAACTTTAGATCACTTAGGAAATGGAGAAAGTTACGAATTAAACAGAAGAAGAAATGGACTTGTGATCTTTCCTCCAACTTTTGAAAATGCAGGTAAGGAAATAGTAGCATATAATGAAACTAGAGATTTTTATTTGAGATCTAATGAAGAAGAGTTGTACTTCTACGATCCTATGGTTATATTTAGGGAAGATTTTTCGGTGTCATATGATAGATTTATCGAAGAAGATTTGGATATATTATTATTCTGTAAAAAGATGGATAATGCTACAGGATTATACATCGGAGAAACAAGATTAAACTTGGATGATGAAGGAAATCTGATTAGTATAGGAACAAATCAGGGAATTGACGATGAATTTAACTTGATGACAAATATAGGCTACATGAAGAAGAAAGTATTCTTGGATTTAATCCATGATGCAGCCAAAAATTCTAATTCTAATGAATTAATTGATGTTATTATTTCTAATTTGGACAAATTAAAAATTGGCGTGTATATGATTGATGGATATGTAGAGGTAATTAGAAATTTGACACAATTTTACGATGCGAATTTAAAATTATTAAACGCTGATATTTACAATAATGTATTTTTCAAAAATGGGTTATTGCTTACAAAATCAAAAGATGAACCTTCCGCTTTATATGGAGACTCTGCTTCTGTGAAAAATTCTCTGATAGCAAATGGAGTTAAAATTGATGGAAAAGTAGAAAACTCAATTATTTTTAGAGGTGTTGAGATTCAAGAAGGTGCGGTTATTAAAAACTCCGTTATTTTCGAGAGAACAGTTATAGAAAAAAACGCAGTAGTTGTAAATACGATTACTGATAAAGGAGTTTTGATAAAAGAAAATGTAACTGCTGTTGGCAATCCAAATTATCCATACGAATTAAAAAAGAATGCAATACTAGAAGATAAATAGGGGAATGTAAATGAAGATATTATATTGTGCAGCAGAGGCTGATCCGTTTATAAAAACTGGTGGACTTGCAGATGTAGCAGGGACACTTCCACTTGAAATGAAAAAGCAAGGTCATGATGTGAAAGTGGTCATCCCTTTGTACAAATTGATAAGTGAAGAATATAGAAAGAAATTCAAATTTGAAGGAAGTTTTTATGTAGATTTGGATTTCAAACATCATTATGTTGGTGTATTTAAATACGTTCATAGAGGTGTAGAATTTTATTTCTTAGATAATGAAGATTATTTCTATAGAAATAATGTTTATGGAGAAAATGATGATTGTGAAAGATTTGTATTTTTTTCAAAAGCTTGCGTTCAATTGATAAGATACATCGACTTTGATTGTGATATTATCCATTCCAATGATTGGCACACTGCAATGGTAAATGTCTATGCGCGAGATTTTGCCAAAGGAGATCCTTTCTATGAGTCAATAAAAACAGTTTTTACGATTCATAATTTAAAATATCAAGGAGTTTTCAGTTCGAATTCTTTGAGGCAAACTGATTTATCTCCGATGTATTTTTCTGAAGATGCATTGAAATTCTATGATGCAATTAACTTTATGAAAGGCGCAATAGTTTTCAGCGATAAAGTCACAACAGTTTCGAAAACTTATGCGGACGAAATAAAATATTCTTTCTTTGGAGAAGGACTTGACGGAGTAATCAGAAAATATCAATACAAAATATCTGGTATTACTAATGGAATAGACACTACTATATGGAATCCTCAAACAGACACATATTTATTTAAAAATTATTCATTGAAAAATATCAAAGACAAATCTGTAAATAAAAAAGCACTACAAAGGATGTATGGCTTAGAAGAAAAAGATGTGCCTATATTCGCCATGGTTACTAGATTAGTTGAAAACAAGGGGCTTGAACTTGTAAGATACATTATGGATGAGTTTTTGACGACAGAAGATGTACAAGTGATAATTTTGGGGACAGGCGAATATTCTTATGAGGAAATGTTCAAATACTATGAGTGGAAATTTCCAGAAAAACTAAAGGCCAACATTTATTATAATAACGAAGAGTCACACAAAATATACGCTGGAGCAGATTTTTTGATGATGCCATCAATATTTGAACCTTGTGGAATATCTCAATTAATTGCAATGAGATATGGAACTATTCCAGTAGTACGTGAAACCGGTGGATTGAGAGATACAGTTCAATCATTTAATGAATACACCAAAGAAGGTAATGGATTTTCGTTTACTAATATAAATGCACACGACTTTTTGTATACATTAAGAAGAGCAATATCTTTTTATTACAATGATGATTTTAAAGTAATTCAAGAACACGCAATGAATTCTAAAAACGATTGGGAACAATCAGCGAAAAGATACATTAAACTTTACGAGGAGCTCATTAAATGATAGCCGTTTCAGAAGAACAACTAAGAAAATTATTAACAGTTAAATTATCATATAATTCATTGGTTGATCTTCAAAATGCAAGTGTACTTGAAATTAGAATTGCTTTAAATGATGTCATAAAAGATATTATTTCTGAAAATTACACAGATATTTACAGTAACAGAAAACAGAGATTCTACATTGTTTCATTTGAATTAATGCTAGAAAATTTGTTTCAACATTATATAGAAAAACTTAATTTGAAAAATCCTATCCAACACATTCTAGGAGAAAAATATGAGCAAGTAGTCAATTTCGAAAATGATTTACACTTAGGGCAAAGTTATATAGGAAGATTTTCAGTTGATTTGTTTGAAAAAATTAGCAAACAAGGTAAGTTTTGTAAGGCGTATTCCATTTTTTACAAAAATTCTCAATTCAAACAGAAAATAGTAGAAGATAATCAAATCGAAACTACGTTTCAAGCTCCGAAGACCAGCGTTGTTTTTAAAAGATTAAATGAATATGATTTGGAGATAGAAAACAATAGAGTAAAATCACAAATTTATGACGTTCCATACTTAGTAAATGAAGTTAGTTTTGTAAGATTATTTGTACCAAAAGCAAATCCTAATCTTAATTATGAGAATTTTATCTGTGGAAAATTAGAAGAAATTTACAGTCAAGAAAACAAACTTAACTCAATTCGCCAATTTGTTTATACTCCAGAAATTAACGAATTTGGGAAATATGTTAAATTTCTACAACAAAAATTTTTATCTGAATCTATAATTGAGGATATTTTTAATGATGAGTTAAAGATTTTTTATAAAACAAACGAGATAGAAGACCATATCCAAATAAACATAGTCGAAACTAACATGGCTTTGGTGATAATTCAATTTATGCAAAAGTTCATGGACTTAGGATTTGATTTTGAACAAAGTTTTAAAAAGTGCACAAAAATTTTTCGATACTATAACATCAATTTGCACAGAGAATCATTTGAAAAATTGGATTTGAATTATTTGTATCAAAATAAAAACATAAAAAATATTATTCAAAAATTAAACGAAAAATCTCTAATGAATGGTTTTTTGGAAATTATTCAAGAAAATTATTTGAATTGTTTCAATCTAATAGCTTTTATGTCCAAAAAAATTAACGTTGGTTCTGATTATCAGAAAGAATTTTTGTTAAAAAGCGAATTTGTTAATATTAATGAAAATATTGAGAGAAAATTATCAGTGGAAACATATGGATTTAACGAAAACTTATTTACAAATAATGTTAAAAATGGCGATTTATTTGAAGAAAAATTCATTTGCAAGAAAAACTTAATCACAAAATATAACTTAGAAAACTTGAATCCGAAAAGTATTTTTAACATGCAACTAACGGATTTTCACGAAGGAAAAAGACAGGTTATGAATATTTTGTACATCTTGTATTTGTATCTAAAATTAAAAGACAACGTGAACTTATCCATTACTCCGACTACATTTTTTATAGGAGGCATGAGTTCATTTGATTATCTATTTTGCAAGAAAACTATTATTTTATGCGCTGGATTGTCGAAAATAATAAATTCAGATAAATATATACAAGAAAAAATCAAGCTTGTTTTTGTAGAGAATATTATGCTTGATCAAATTCCAGATTTTGCCAAATCTTGCGATGTTTTTAATTATATTCCTTACAAATACTTTGATGTTTCTAACACTTATCCTTATGCTTTTATGAATAATAAAGCAATAATAGTAGCTAGTGACAATAGTGTTTATCAAAATGTGTGTCAAATTGATAATAATTCAGGAGTTTTCAAATTTGATGAAGGAGAATTTGAAGTTAAAGAATCTACTACAATGAACTTCATTTTACAAAATATTGATAAATTGAAAAATCAAAAAGTTATTGATGATTTTTTTGAGATTTTGAACTTAATAAAGAAGTACGACGACAGTTTTAATGTTATAAAATCACTGGATAATTTTGTAGAGTTGAATGAAAAAATTCAAAAAATGTACTTGGATGAAAGTATATGGAATGAAAACATGATTAGAAATATTGAAATATCGAAAAAATTTGGTATTGATTATATAAATAGTTTAGGAGTTATGGATGTATGAATTAGGATTTAATTATAATAAAGATTATACAGTTTTTTATCTTTTTGCTCCTGAAGTAAATAGTGTCAAATTATTGTTGTACGAAAATTATGATGACGTGAGATGCACTTCAATTAATATGAAGAAAGTTGGAAAATACTTCGAAGTAAAAGTTGAAGGGAATTTAGATGGAGTTTACTATAAGTATAAGCTTGATGAGACGTATGAAGTTGTAGACCCATTCTGCAAAGCTTGTTCAATAAACAGTCTAAAATCTTGTGTAGTAGATTTGCAATCTACAAATCCAAAAGGGTTTCAAGATGAGAAATATGAAGTATCAAATAGAAATGATGCTATAATTTACGAATTATCTGTTAAAGACTTTTCTTCTGATCAATCAAGCGAAGTTCAAGAAAACTTACGAGGAAAATTTTTGGGATTAGTTTCTGACAATGATGTTTCGGGAATAAATCATTTGAAAGATTTAGGAATTACACATGTTCATTTGATGCCTGTGTTTGATTTTCTAGGTGTCGATGAGAAAAATTCAGAAGATTATGCACAAGATAATTACAATTGGGGATACAATCCAGAAAATTATAATTGTATTGAGGGAAGTTTTTCTACTGAACCAAAAAATCCCAAGAATAGAATTATTGAATTCAAAAAAATGATTCAAACATTACATGCAAATAATATCGGTGTGATTTTGGATGTCGTATATAATCACACTTTTAGAAATAAATCTCATCCTTTTAATCTGATATATCCTCAATTTTACAGACGTGATGAAAATGGAGATTTTACAAATGGTTCAGGAGTCGGTAATGAATTAAATACTGAGGATGAATTCGTTAGGAGTTTCATAATTGATAGTTTACTTTACTATCAAAAAGAGTTTCATATAGATGGATTTAGATTTGATTTGATGGCACTAATAGATTCAGAAACAACTTGCGAAATTGTAAAAAAATTAAGACAAAAAGATGCAAATGTAATAATTTACGGAGAGCCTTGGGTTGCAGATGAATCCCCATTATCAAGAGAAAAAAGAACGACTTTTGGCTTACAAAAATGCAAGGATTTTGCGTTTTTCAATCCATTTTATAGAAATGCAATAAAAGGCGATAATGATGATAATTCCATCGGTTTTGTACAAGGAAATGTTGACAAAGTTAGTTTGGAGAAGGGGATTTGCGGGTCTGTTTATTATAACCAAAAAATTCAAGGATTTTGCAAAAACTCGAATGAAACCATAAATTACTTTAATTCGCATGATAATCTGATCCTTCAAGATAAATTACTGAAAACAAATGCAGATATTAAATCTTCAACTAAACTTTGTTTTGATTTAATAATGTTTAGTCAAGGAATTCCTTTTTTTCACTGTGGAAATGAATTTTTGAGAAGTAAATTGCAATTCAAAAATACTTACAATATGCCTTTAGAGGTTAATGCAGTAGATTGGAAATTAAAAAAAGATAATGAAGAAGTGTATCAATATGTAAAATCGCTAATCGAATTTAGGAAAAGGCATTCGGAATTTAGTATAATAAATGATGAAGAAATAAGAAAAAGAATTAATTTTTATGATGTAAATGATTATTGCATAAGTTTTAGTATTAAAAATGATGTTGGCTTTCTCTTGATTTTTATTAACGCTGGAGATGGATTTGAATTTGATTTGAACGAATATTTTAGTGGTTTTAAAAAGTGTACTAAAGTTTTTCAAGACAAGATAGTTAAACAAGAAATAACTGATGATTTAATTTTGATTGATGCTAGAAAAAGCGGGGTATATTTTTTAAGTATGGAGTAATAATGAAAAATATCAGATATGAACTTAAGTACGTAGATAGAATTTTAAATATCGAAGGGAATTATGGTGGTGATCAGCAGTGGTTTGAAGATATTTTGCATTCGAAATATCTAACGAAAAAAGCTTGTTCAGTAATAGCCATCACAAATTTTTTTATATATATTGCAAATACCAAAAAAGAATACGCTAAATTGGTTCCAGAAAATTTTATAGGCACTACCATATCGAAAACTGATTATATAAAATTTGCAGATAGGATTTCTACATTTGTTAAGCCTAAAATATACGGTGTACCATTTTTATTTCCGATGAATTCTGGTATTAGAAAGTATGCCAAGAAAAATGGTATCAGCTTGGTAGCCCAAAATTACAATTTTACTTGGAAAATCAGAAATATCGTAACATACATTATTGGTGCAATAGCAAATGGATATCCAGTTTTGATGCTTACTTTAAATCACAAAAATCCCGATGTAAAATTTCATTGGGTAACTATTACAGCGATTTATTATGATGAAAGCTGGAAGATAGAGTGTTCAAATTGGGGCGAGAAGAGAGTATATGATTTAGAAAAATGGTTTAAAGAAAAATCTTTGTATAAAGGTTTAATTTATTATCAATAGGAGGGTTTTATGTATTATTTAAAAGTTTACAATGAGTGGTTAAACGATGAGTCTTATGATGAAGAAACAAGACAAGAATTGATGTCAATAAAAGATAATGATGAAGAAATAAAAGATAGATTTTACAAATCATTAGAATTTGGTACCGCGGGATTACGAGGTAAAATCGGCGCTGGTACAAATAGAATGAATAAGTACAATATAATGAAAACGACACAAGCACTTGCTGATACTATCAAAAATTACGGTGACGAAGCAGTTAAAAGAGGTGTTAGCATAAGTTATGATGTTAGAAAGTTTTCAAAAGAATTTGCTGAAATTTCCGCAAACGTATTAGCTTCTAATGGAATAAAAGTTTATTTGTCTGATGATATAAGACCTACACCAATGTTGTCTTATTCTATCAGAAAATTCAATTGTATTTCTGGAATTATGATTACAGCTTCTCATAATCCAAAAGAATATAATGGATACAAGGCTTATTGGGAAGAAGGAAGCCAAATTCTAGAAGATAAGGCAAATGAAATTTTGAGTAATTTAGAAAATATTGAAAGTCTTACAGAAGTTAAAATAGGAGACTTCGAAAAACTAATAGCCGAAGGGAAGATAGAATATTTTGGAGAAAATATTGATAAAGATTATTTTGAAGATGTATTAAGTCTTACCATAAATCATGAAAACATAGACAAGAATGTTAAAATTGTCTACACTCCATTGAATGGAACTGGAAATAGGTTCGTTAGACATATTTTAGATGTCAGAGGATTCAAAAATGTTTATGTAGTAAAAGAACAAGAAAATCCAGATAGTAATTTTACGACTGTGCCATATCCTAATCCTGAAAACCCAGAAGCGTTTGAATATGCAATTAATCTTGGAAAAGAAGTAGGAGCTGATTTATTATTGGCAACTGATCCAGATGCAGATAGAACTGCTGTAGAAGTTTTTGATGATGGAGAATACGTGTTTTTAGATGGGAATAAAATTGGAGCCTTGTTGACAAACTATATTTTAAGTCAAAGATATGAAAAAGACGATTTACCAGAAAATCCAGCGGTTGTAAAATCAATAGTAACGGGAGATTTGTCAGCTAAAATCGCTAAAAAATACGGCGTTGAAATGATTGAAACGCTTACAGGATTTAAAAATGTTTGTGGAAAAGCAAATGAATATGAAAAAACTGGCGAAAAATCTTGGGTATTTGGATATGAAGAAAGCATCGGTTATTCTTATGGAACTTTTGTGAGAGATAAGGATGCTGTAAGTTCTTCAATGATGATTTCGGAAATGTTAGCTTTCTACAAGAAACAAAACAAGACATTGATTGACGTATTAAATGATTTGTATGAAGAATTCGGATATCACGAAAACTCACTTTCTTCTGTTGTTTTAGAAGGATTAGATGGACAAGAAAAAATCGGAAGAATTATGGAGGAATTTCGTCACAATCCTATCGAAAAAATTGGGGAAACAAGTTTAATTGAAACAAAAGACTACGATGTAAATTATGAAGATTACAATACTCCAAGGTCAAATGTTTTAAAATATTACTATGATGATGGATCATGGTATGCATTAAGACCTTCTGGAACTGAACCAAAAATCAAATTATATATTTATTCTGTTGCAGATTCTAAAGAAAAAGCTGAACAAAAGGTTTTGGATATTGAAAAAACAGCAAAAGAAAAAATGATGAATGTAAAATAAGTTCTAAATATCACTTATTCCTAAAATTTAGGGTAAGTGATATTTTTTAAATTGTCAAATATTGAGATTTTTTGATATTGTATGTATAATATACTATATTAAATTCTAGGAGAGAAAAATGAGAAAACTTGAAGAGAGAATTATGAAAGATGGCACAGTATTGCCAGGAAATATATTAAAGGTAGACAGGTTCATTAATCACATGATTGACCCTGTTCTTTTTGAAGATTTAGCAAATGAATTTTACGAAAAATTTAAGGATAAAAAAATCAATAAAATACTGACAATTGAAGTAAGTGGCATTGCTATTGCATACGCTTGTGGAATTAGATTTAACTGCCCAGTTGTATTTGCGAAGAAAACAAGTTCAAAAACTTTGGGTGACAACTGCTATAGAACAGAAGTGTTTAGTTTTACGAAAAATAGAAGTTATGAAGTTATGGTTTCTAAAGAATATTTGGATGAAAATGACCATGTTCTCTTAATTGATGATTTCTTGGCAAATGGAAAAGCGTTGGAGGGATTGATAGATATTTGTTCTCAAGCAAATTCGCATGTTGAAGGAATAGGAATCTTAATCGAAAAAGTTTTTCAAAAAGGTGGAGATAATTTAAGAAAACAAGGTTATTCAATAGAATCGTTAGCAAGAATAAAAGGATTTACTGATGATTCTGTTATATTTGAAGATTAATTTTGACAAATTGTAACTTTATTTTTCATTAATTAAGTCCAAAATATGATATATTAGATTAGGATAAAATGAGAAAGGATGAAAATCTGTGAAATACATTATTGACATATTGGATGCATTCTTTTCTATACAAATTACTCCAAATTTAAAATTATACAATTTAATTTCTATGTTTTTTAAATATTTGTTTGTAATAATTATTTACTATTTTATTTTCAACATAATCAAAATGATTTATTTGGACATAAAGGGTACAAACAATATGAACTACAGTTCAAATACTTATTTAAAACTAATAAATAGGAAAGAAAATTTGCCTTTTAAAATACAAGAGCATTATTTTATAGGAAGAACTGCCACTATAGGAAGAGACGATGACAATCAAGTTGCATTAAAAGATAGATTTATATCTAAGAGACATGCACGTATTTATAAAGAAAAGAATAATTACTATATAGAGGATTTAAATTCTGCAAATGGAACTTTTTTGAATGGCAATAAATTGCAAAATTCTGCTAGACTTAATGACAAAGATTTGATAGATATCGGACAAATTGAATTTATGTTTGTAAATGGTGAAAAAGATGCAAACTAAACGTAAAAATGATCGAAGATTTAAAGAGTTTATCGATAATTTGAAACCAATGAGAGTGAATAGTAAGATGATAAGGCCGGTTTATTTAATATTGCTGTTTAACATAATTGGTTTTTTCTTGGCTTTGGGATCGAACGAAAAAGGACTGAATTCAAAAGCTTTAATTTATTTTCTGTTTGCTACAATTTTAATGTTTTTAGCAAATAAATACGTAACAAAAATAACTAAAGGCGATGGTTATATATTGCAGATAGCTTGTATGCTTTTTAGTATTGGCATAATCATTATTTACAGACTTAATCCACACGAAGGATTAAAGCAAATAATGTGGTTTACTATTGGAATATTGCTGTTTTTTGCTACATTTTTTATTTTAAAAAGTTATAATAAATGGTACAAATTTACGGCGTTTTATCTGATAGGTTGCATACTAATGTTTCTGATAACTCTTGTACTTGCACAAGACAAATACGGTGCTAGAAACTGGGTTAGTATTTTTGGAATTGGATTTCAACCATCAGAAATTACTAAAATATTGTATGTATTCTTCTTGGCCAGCTATGATTATAACACTGATATATTAGACAAAATAAAATTTGACTCTGCAAATAAATATAAAAAATATTTACCTATAATCAAAAGATACTTCTTGATGATTGTCGTTTATTTATTCATTGGAATGTTTTTCTTGCAAAAAGATTTGGGGACTGCAATGATTTTCTATGGATTGTTTTTAGTTTACCAAATCGTCAATCAAGAAGACATCAGATTAATTTTATTGAATTTATTAATAGCAATAGCAGGTGCTGTAGCAGCGTATATGCTTTTTTCACATATAAGGATAAGAGTTTCTACATGGATTGATCCATGGAAAAATATCGATGGAATAGGCTATCAAATAACACAAGCTTTATTCGCAATTGCAAGTGGTGGATTTTTTGGAACAGGACTTGGTCTAGGAAGACCGGATGTTGTTCCAGTAGTTACAAGTGATTTTATATTTGCTGCGATTTGCGAAGAAATGGGAACTTTTACCGGAATGGGCGTTATAATGTTGTTTTTGATTTTGATTTATAGAGGGATGAAGATTTCTTTGTATCAATCAAATAAATTTTACAAGATTGTGGCTCTAGGAATTTCTGTTATTTTTGCAATACAAGGATTAGTAATGTTCGGGGGAGTAATGAAGTTGGTTCCTTTGACAGGAATTACGATACCTTTTGTAAGTTACGGAGGAACTTCAATGGCTATGTCGTTTATCTGTCTTGCAATTTTGCAATTCTGCTCAACTGACCAAGGAGAGGAAGATATTTATGCAAAATAAAATGAATAAGAGAATTATTGTGGTTTTATCTTTCTTTATGACTTTATTTGTTTTGTTGGTGTTGTATTTAACTTATTTTCAAATAGTTAAAGCCGACAAAATTGCAAATAACGAATATAATAAAAGATTGTGGGTTGATGAGGATAAGGTCGAACGTGGTACTATTTACGATAGAGACAAAAATGTTTTAGTAGAAACAAAAAAAGATCAATCGGGTAAAAATTATAGATTTTTTGATTATGCAGATATATATGGAAATATAACAGGGTATAACTCAAAAACTTACGGTACGGCTGGTTTGGAAAAATCATACATGAAGGAATTATTAAACATAAACAAGGACACACCTTTATCTCAGTTAAGAAATATTGTAAGCTCAAATAATAAAGGTAATGATTTGGTACTGACAACTAATTCTACGTTACAAAAATTGGCTTATAATTTATTAGAAGGTAAAAAAGGATCTGTTGTATTGATGAATCCAACAACTGGAGAAGTTTATGCTATGGCAACTTGTCCGTCTTACAATCCAAACGACGTTTCATCTCAATGGCAAGATCTTTTAAACAAAGAATCATCTCCATTGTTAAATCGTGCTACGCAAGGAATGTATACTCCTGGGTCTGTTTTCAAGATAATAACAGGTAATGCAATATTAGAAAATGAAGACAAAGTTGATAAATATGTAGAAGATAATACTGGTACAATTGAATTTAACAAATACAAAATTTCCAACAATAATGGTGCGGTGTTCGGTGAGACTGATTTGAGAAAAGCTCTTGAAAAATCATCTAATGTTTATTTCGCATCTCAAGGTGTAAAATTAGGAAATAAAATTTTGGAAGATAATGCTTCGAAGTTTATGCTCGGCAAGAAAATTCCTTTTGATTTGCCAGTTGCAGTAAGTGTCAATGGATACACAAAAACAAAAAGTAATGCCGATATTGCTACTACAAGTTTCGGTCAAGGAGAAACCTTAGTAACACCTTTAAATATGGCAATGGCAATGAGTTCTGTTGCAAATAATGGTGAAATGATGAAACCATATTTGGTAAGTCAAATCATCGATTCAGAAGGAAAGGTAATAAAAGAAACAAAGCCTGAATTACTGTCTGAAGTGGGTAACAAAAAAAATATGAAATTACTAAAAGATTATTTACGTACTACTGCCGAAGGCTATGACACACTAAATGTAAGTACGTCTGTAATTGCAAAATCAGGTACAGCTGAAATAAAAGACAAAACGAGTACACATGCCTGGTTTGTTGCAGCAGCACCTGCAAAGAAACCGAAATTTGCGATTGCAGTTATTTTGGAAGATGATAACTCTTATGGAGTGAAAACTGCAGGGCCTATAGCTTCAAAAATGCTTAATGCTGCAATAAATGAATTGGGTTTAGAAAAATAAAAACAAAACATGGATTATAATGTATGACCATTGTTAATCCATGTTTTTTATTTTATAAGAATTTGTCTTTAATATTTAACCAGTACCAATCTTTTAAGAATACTAATTTATTAATATATTGGTCTGAATAAGTAAAGTTTACGTAATCGACATTATCATAGCTTCTATTCAATCCATCTGCCAAAACGATGGAGCTTTTTTTGTCAAAATTGTGATCTCTAAAATATAAAGTTACATTGCTTTTTGAAGGAACAACTAATGAATTCAAAAGAGAACGATAAGCTTTTGAATTAATAGGGGCAAGTGGTGTTACCTGAAAGCCATCGAGCCCATGATATAATACAGATCCTCCTGCTGAAAAATTATATGCAGTTGAACCTGAAGGAGTCGATAGTATTATTCCGTCTCCAGCAAACGATTCAAGATGATTATCGTCGATGTAAACATCTAAATAAACAATTGATGAGTCATCACTTTTTACAACAAACTCATTTAATGCTTTGTGAGTATATGTTTTGCTACTGTTACGAATGGCTGTTTTAGATTCTAAAAGTGAAATTTTTTCAACACCATAATTTTGATTTACTAAATCCGAAATGAATTTATCTATATTTGGAATCAGAATTTCTTGATAAAAACCCAAATGTCCAGTATTAATTCCTACAAAAGGAATCGTAGAAAACTCATACTTGTGAACAGCTCTTAAAAAAGCACCATCTCCACCAATACATAAATTTATCAGAGCATTTTCATCAAAATCAAATGTAGGTTTAAATCCTTTTTGCTCCATTTTTTCTTTTACAATCATTGCTGTCTCTAATGATTTTTGGTTATCGTTTACATATATATTAATAATTTTACTGTTTATGTTCATTTATTCTAAAAGCTCCTAATATTTGATATAATTTTATTATACCAAAAAAGTGGAGATTTAAACAATGAAACAAATTAGTTTTGATATAGATAAAAAAATAAGGTTAGATGAATTTTTGCAAAATAATCATATTTCTAAAAATTTATTTATAAGCATTTATAAGGATGATATCTTTATTAACGGAAATCACGCTAAGAGAAATTCAAAATTGAAAAAAGGGGATAAATTAGTCATCAACCTAATAGATGAAGAAAATCATTACGAACCGATGGATATGGACATAGAAGTATTATATGAAGATGAAGATGTGTTTGTTTTGAATAAACCAGATAAACTTACGATGAACACTGAAGGGGAAAAGAGCTTGGCTAATTTTGTGTCCTATTTATTTGAACAGAGAAATATCAGACAAAAAGTGAGATTTATTAACAGATTAGACCAAGATACTTCGGGAGTAGTGATGATAGCAAAAAATAAAATCGCTCATTCATATTACCAAAAATATTCTTTTAAAAAAAGGTACTTGGCTATTGTCGAGGGAAATCCTACAGATCAAGAATTAGAACTAAATCTAGTAAGAAATGGAATAAAAACTGAAATCAGTAACTTTGGTAAAAAAAGCATAACTATTGTGAAAAATCTAAAAAATTATGGAGAGTATTCCTTAGTTAGCCTAGAACTATTAACAGGCAGGACTCATCAGATAAGAGTCAGTATGGAACATATTAATTGCCCAATAGTTGCTGATAGGTTGTATGGAAAACAAATAGAAGACTTTTCACAAATGCTTCACGCAAATGAAATAGAATTTGTAGACATGAAAGGCAATAACCATATTATTAGAACAGATTTTCCTCAAAGATTTACTTGGTTTTTAGAAAAATAATCTCACTTGAAAACACTTTTATATTGTAGTATAATTAAATTAACCTCAGAAGAGGAATCCTGAAAAATTAAACCGACACACTCTATAAGGGATGACGGACGTTCGATTATTGATGATGAGCCCTCTTCGAAGGGATATCAGATGTTTGAGACAGTCAACCCACCTTCACATACTGAAGGTCATTAATTGATTAGGGTCTTCTGAGGATATTTTGAAATAAAAGCGTTTTAGCTTATAAGCATGGGACAATATCTCATGCTTTTTTCGTATGTATTTAATTCGAGTATCTATTAACTAAAATAGTGTTAGAATGTATAATATATGGTAGATAAAGGTGAGTGATATTATGAAAGATTCTAATTTAAAAAAATGCCCCAATTGTAATTCTTTTGTGAGCATTGAAGATAGATTTTGTAGAGTTTGTGGACATGATTTTTCAAAAGATGATGATTTTTCTTCTGAAGGAAAAACTTTTGAAGATTTTCTATTAGAGGCATCAAAATATAGAAGTGAATCTCAAAATCATAGAAATATATTCACAATTGATGATCAGAAGAGTTCTGAAAAAAATCATACAAATTACGATAAAGAAATAAATAGCAATAATCAAGATACAACTGATAGATTGAGTGTTACTGATATTGAATCGGAATCAGAATTGCTAAAAGAACAAAGAAAAAAAGCATTTGAAGAAACAAATAATGACTATTATAACGATTATGAATATTATGAATACGAAGACGAAGAAAAATCTTCAATATTAAAAAAGATTTTATTTTCTATTGTAGGAGTAGCATTACTTATAGGTATAGTATTTGGAATTAAATACATAAAACCTATGTTCCAAGAAAACTTGGCAGAAAAAACTATTACAGCAGAATCTGTTAAATCAAAATTCATTCAATCCGTTCAATCTAAGTCCTCAGAACAAATGATAAGCATTGTTAAATCTTCAAATAAATCAGTAACTTTTAAAAACAAAGATGCAGAAGAATTTATAAATGAATTAAATTCTAATCCTGAATATCAAGCGACTATTTTAAAATGGCTAGAAGATGATGAAGCGAAGTTAAAATCGGATAAATCATATAAAAGTACCAATCCTTTAAAAATGGTAAAAGAAAATGATGGATACAAAATATTAATAGATCCAATAAAGATTGAAATTGAAAATCCGGAAAATGCAAAATTAAGCATAGAAAATGCATCGGAATACGCATTTCCAGGTAAAAAAGTTTTGTTGATTGAATCTAACGATTTAGTTATAAGACAAAATTATGAAATATCCTTCTTTTCAAAAAACGATAAAATAAATTGGGATTTAGTCGACATTAATAAAACAATTTCTGATTTTGATGTTACAAGTGGTGATAAGAATTATGAAATAAGAAAGACAATTGATGATGATTGCTTGGTATTTGTAAATGATAAAAACACTGGTCTAATTACTGAAAAGTTCAATGAATTTGGAAGGAAAAATTTAACAGAAGACCAAGACTTTGTAAGAATGGTTTCAAAAGGAAAGAATGGTTTATTAAAGTCACCGAAACATACAGTTGGTTGGGAAACTTGGGTTAGGTTATATCTAAAAGAATAAAATTTATAAATATTTCACTAATAATGTTTGAGAACTAAAAATAGAGGGTATATTATATCCATAAGAAAAATTATTTAAGGAGATGTTATTATGAGTTTAATGGATTATTTAGAACATAAAAGAAGAGAAAAGGAAAGACAAATCAAATGGGAAATTGCTAAACGTAAATATGAAGATGAAGCTAAAATAACTTTAGGAACAGTTATTGGTGCATCTTTAGGCTTAGCAGCAGGTTTATTATTAGCCCCTAAATCAGGTGAAGAAACAAGACAAGACATCAAAAAATTTGCAGAAGAAACTAAGAAAACTGCAGTAAATAACATTAACGATGCAGTAGATACAGTAAGATTAACTGCAGACAATGTTACTGATAGCGTAAAAGATAAATACCAAGATTTTCAAGATAGAGGAATGACTGAATTAAATAGAGTTTCTGATCAATTTGATGAAGTTAAAACTGATTTAGGAGTTCTTGGAGAAGATCTTAAAGAAGTAGTAAAAGAAGATGGAAAAGATATCAAAGAAGATGTAAAAGATACTAAAGATCAAGCTAAAAATTCAGCTGAAAAAGTTGGAGAATCTGCTAAGAATGTAGCTGAAGAAGCAAAAAAAGGAGCAGACAAAACAGTCGAAGAAGGCAAAAAACAAGCAAAGAAAACTGCTGAGACTGCAAAAGACGAAGCAAAAGAAGTAAAAAAAGAAATCAAAAAGTAGGTAAGAAATGGTAGATGCTTTATATATATTTAAGATAATATTATATATTTGTTTATCTGGATTCTTAATTGCTTTAATCGTATTTTTCTTCAAACTTACAGACTTAATCAAAAGCGTAAAAGCTGTTTTAGCTGATAACAAAAAAGATATCGATAGATCAATTGGCGAAGTACCACAAATACTAGATAATGTAACTGGTATAACAAATAAAGCTGATAGATTAATAGGCGATGTTTCTCCAGATGTAAGAAATATTACAAATAATGTTAGTAACACTTTATCAAATGTAGAATCTGTTTCTAGCAATGTGTCTAACACTGTGGATTATGTTGCTGAATCAGTAACGGATACTGCAACTAATATAAAATACGGATTTTTAAATTCTACAGACTATGTTGGTTCTGCGAGGGATATTATTAATTTCGTAAAGAGCTTAGCACGAAGATAATTTAATAAGAATTTATAAGCCAATCGGAATATTTCTGATTGGCTTATTGTAAATTTTTAATTTTTTTCAATTTTATGAAAACAATTGTAGAAATTGTTAAATTCCTATTGAAAAACAATTAATTTTTTGGTATGCTATTATGGAAAGATGGGATAGAATGAAAAGAATAAAAATTATCTCGAATCCATCATCTGGAAGTCAGACCCATGCAAGGGATTTAACTAAACTGATTAATTATTTAATTGAGGATAATTTCGTCGTTCAGTTATTTAAAACAAAAGGCAAAAATGATGCATATAATGAAGCATTAAACACATCTTCAGATGATTGGGATTTGATTGTTATATCAGGCGGAGATGGAACGGTTAATGAAGTTGTTCACGGAATTTGTGATAGTGAATCAGATATTCCGGTTACGATTTACTCCACAGGAACAGTAAACGATTTCGCAACGTACTTAAATCTACCTTCAACACCTTACAAATTATATAGAATGATTAAAACGGGTAAAATTATTAAAAGTGATGTCGGAAAAATTAGTAATGAAGATTCACATAGATATTTTATCAACGTTTTTGCTGTGGGAAATATTGCATCAGTTAGTTATATAACTGATAAAGCTCAAAAAGCGATTTTCGGCAGGCTTGCATATATTGTAGAAGGATTAAAGGAACTTCCTAATACATTAAATCAACCTATGGAGTTAAAGATTAAGACTAGGGATGATTATTTAGAAGTAAAATCTCCTATTATGATTATCTCCAATTCGAATACTGTAGGAGGTTTTAAAAATATTTGCCCTCAAGCAAAGATTGACGATCAAAAATTAGATGTTCTAATAATTAAACATTCCCGTCTTAAAGAGGTTGCTCAGATTTTGATAGATGCTTTTAGTTCGAAGCATATATACTCTGAAGATGTTTTATATTTTCAAACTGATACTTTAACCATTGAATCTAATCAAACAGTTCCAGGAGATGTAGATGGAGAATATGGTGGGAATTTACCAGTGAAAGTTGAGATAAATAGTAAACCAATAAATATTTTAGTAAGGAGCGATTAAATGTCATCACCAACAATTAAAGACGTAGCAAAACTCGCTGGAGTTTCAATTTCTACAGTATCTAGAGTTATGAACGATTCCAAGCCTGTAAGTCCAGAAGCGCGAAGAAAAGTTTTAGATGCAATTCAAAAACTTGATTTTAAACCAAATGAATTGGCTAGATCTTTAGTAATGAAAAGATCCAATTTGATAGGTGTTGTAGTAAAAGATATCGGTATTCCATATATGGCACAAATTGTAAGAGGTGCTGAAGAAATTGGAAGAATGTACAAATATGACATACTATTATCTTCTACATACGGCGATTTAGAACAAGAAAAGAAGATTATAGACTTCATGTTTACAAAGCAAGTAGAAGGAATAATTTTGATTTCAGAAGATATTGAACCAGAAGTTATTTTCAAACTGAAAGATCAAACAGTCCCTTATATTCAATTGGACAAATTCTGGAATATCAAAGATGTACACACTGTGCAAATAGATTACAAAGAAGCTATGATAAATATGATTAATCATATTTATGATTTAGGTCACAAGAATATTTTGTTTGTAAAAGAGAATCAAGATACTGAAATAGGACAAGAAAAACTAAGAGGATACAGACAAGCATGCGATGATTTGAAATTAGAAAAATTTGAAATCTCATCAGAAGGTGTTTCTGTAAAAGATGGTTATGAAGCAGGAGATAAGATTTTCGAAATGAAAGATTCTAAAAACATAACATGTGTAAGTTTTAGTGAAGATGCGCAAGCAATAGGTTTTATTAATTATTGTTACGATAACAATAAGAAAGTTCCCGAAGATATTTCTGTATCTGGATTTGGAGATATACCAATGACAAGTATTTATAGACCAACTCTTACTACTGTTCAAGAACCTTATTATGATATAGGAGCTGTATCTATGAGAACTTTAGTAAAAGTTTTAAAAGAAAATAAAACTATAAATGAAAAAGCGATTTTAAGTTCTCAAATTATGAAGAGAGAATCTGTAAAAGATATAAATTAGAATATTTTCCTGTTTAAAAAATCAATTAATAGGATATAAATAAAGTAGTCATAGGAGGATTATTATGGTAGAACAAAATGTTATAGTTAAAAATGAAACAGGTTTGCACGCACGTCCAGCTGCATCATTGGTACAATTTGTAAAGAATTTTGATGGTAAGGTTGAACTTATTAAAGATGGTAAAACAGCCAACGCAAAATCTATTTTCAACGTTATGGCACTAGGTATTTCTCAAGATACTGAAGTGACTGTTAGATTAGATGGCGAAAACGAAGAAGAAAACTTAAAAAAATTAGTTGAATTTATAGAAAATTTAGAAGATTAATTCAAGAAAGAATTTAAAGCCGTCACTTTTGTGGCGGCTTTAGTTTATAAGGAGGTATTATGAGTTTAATTAAGAAAGGTATTATTGCAAGTGAGCAAATAGCTATTGGAAAAGTTAAACTTATGAGAAAACAAGAAGTTAGTGTAACTACTGAAAAGATTTCAGATGATCAGATTCAACTTCATGTAGATAAATTCAATAAAGCCTTAGAAGAATATAAAACGAATTTATCGAATACAGAAGTTGATAATGATACACAACAACAAGTAATAGAAGCTCATTTGAGTATGTTAGATGATCCTTTTTTGACTGAATCAGTCATTACAAAAATTAATGAAAATAATTCTAGTGATAAAGCTCTAAAAGATACTATCGATGAAATGGTAACTATGATGCAGTCTTTAGACAATGAATACATGAGAGAAAGAGCGTCTGATTACAAAGATATCGGTCAACAATTATTATATAAAATTAAAGGAATTGAATACGAAAAACTAGATTCGTTGGATCCTAACACGATTTTGGTTTCAAAAGAATTAACTCCTTATGAAACATCAATAATAGATAAATCCCATGTAGTTGGATTTTTGATGGATTTGGGTGGTAAGACTGCTCACACATCAATTATCGCTCAGACATTAGGAATTGCATGTCTTGTTGGAATGAAAGATATAACTGAAAATGTAGAAGATGGACAAACCGTAATAATTGACTCTTTCAAGGGAGTTTGCATAATAAATCCAGATGAAGAAACGCTTCAAGAATACAAAAATGAAAAGAATAAACTCGATGAAGAAAAAACAATACTTGAAGAAAACAGATACAACAAAGCAATTACTACTGATGGAAAAGATATTGATGTTATGACTAATATCGGAAACATTGAAGATCTTGAAAAAGGACTTGAATCAGGTGGCGAAGGAGTTGGATTATTTAGAACAGAGTTTTTGTATATGTATAACGATCATTTTCCAACAGAAGATGAACAATTTCAATATTACAAAAATGTTGTGGAAAAACTAGATGATAAATCTGTTATTATTAGAACCTTGGATATAGGTGGAGACAAGGAACTTCCTTATTATACATTTCCTAAGGAAGATAATCCTTTCTTGGGTTGGAGAGCGCTTAGATTTTGTTTTGATATGAAAGATGTCTTTGATGCGCAAATAAAAGCAATTTTAAGGGCATCTGCATTTGGGAAAATTAGAATTATGTTACCAATGGTTATTTCTGTTGAAGAAATTGAAAATGCTATTGAAATTATCGAAGACAATAAAAAGTCATTGAGAGATAAAAATATACAATTTGATGAAAATATTGAAGTAGGTATTATGATAGAAACTCCTGCTAGCGTAATTGTCGCTGAAGATTTGGTTGAGTATGTTGACTTCTTTAGTATTGGAACTAATGATTTGACTCAATACATTTTGGCATGTGATAGAGGTAATGATAAGATTTCAAATCTATACAACACATACAATCCAGCAGTTTTGAGAGCTATTAAGAAAGTTATCGATGTTAGCCATGAAAATGGCAAATGGACAGGAATGTGTGGAGGATTTGCAGGGGATACAAAAGCAACAAAGCTTCTTTTAGGAATGGGACTAGATGAATTTTCAGCGCCAGCAGCCTCAATTCCAAAAATTAAATATACAATATCAAGTACTTCAATGAAAGAGGCTAAGCAATACGCAGAAGAAATTTTAAAATTGAAAAGAACTTCAGAAATTGAAACAAAAATTTGGGAATAAATATTTTGTTTTAAAATTTTGACGTTTAATGATAAAATTGTATTGGTGATTATATGGAAATCAAAGATTTACAATTTTTTATAGATAAAGAAATTTACGACTATGAGTTACAAGATGATAAGTATGTTGTAAATACAGATTTAGGTAAATATATAGTTGAGATATATGAAGGTGATTTGGAGTCGTTTTTGAATGTTAATAATCGAAACAATCATCTACTATATGAGTTAAATGATAAATTTGCCAAAATTGAAGATAGTGGTTATGAAAATGGTTATACTTTTGTAATAAAGAAATTCCTGCAAAATCTTTCAGAGCCTATACCTTATGATAAGCAAGTACAACTTGGAAGCGAAATAGGAGAGATTCTTAGAAAACTACATCAAGATAGCCAAATAAATGACGATTCTACGTGGTCGAAGATTTTCAATTATAAAATCAATAATTTAATATACAATTATTCTATGACTAGTTTCAGAGGAGATAAGGATTATATTGTTTTTGATTATATTGAGAAGAACAGATATTTAATTGATTCAAGAAAGTTAAGCAATATATATTTGTTTGATAATCTTAAATCCATTTGTTCTGATGATAATTTTAAATTTGTTTCTAAAAATATCAGTTATATGGGAGATTCTTTCTTTGAGTTTAGAAAAATTAATGAAGTTGATGAAAATAGCCAAATCTTTTATTATTCATTGCTAAAATCATATTTTAATGGTAAAATTCCTAGATTATTTTACAGAATCCTTGCGATTTACACGATTTTAGACATTTTGGAACCAAAATTAAATGGAGAAAATGAAGTAGATTTGACAGAAGAGTTCGAAAGAATATTGAAAATTTACAATGATTTTGACTGTATAATTCCTGTATGGATTAAGGAAACTGAGGATAAAATTGAGGAGCTTAGGGATGAAGGTAAATTGTAAGTTTTGGTTTGAAGACGATGACGGTAAAAAGTTTTTCGGAAAAGGCAATTACTTGCTTTTAAAAGAAATTGATAAGACTAAATCTTTGAATAAGGCTTCCAAAAATTTGAAAATGAGTTATAGCAAGGCTTTTAATATCATAAAAAATAGTGAAAAAATTTATGGGAAAAAATTTGTAGATACTGAAATTGGTGGAGCAAATGGTGGAGGTTCTACTTTGACTGAAGTAGGAATCAAATTAATTGAAGAATATGAAAAGGCTATATCAAATTTTGATAAAACCAGTAAAAATTTAACAGGAAAAATTACAAAAAGTTTCTAAATCTCTTGTATTTTTTATAAAATCAGTGTAATATATACTTATCGAAGTGTCTTAATAATTAAAATCTCAATGTTCAGCATTGGGATTTTGTATTTGGATACTATTTTTAATTTATTAAAGGAGTTAAAATGAAAAAAGTAGTTTTAGCATTAGGAGGAAACGCTCTCGGAAATTCACCTGCTGAACAAATAAAAGCAGTTAGAAAAACAGCTATTTCTATAGTGGATTTAGTTGAAGATGGTAACGAAGTTATCGTTTGTCATGGTAACGGACCTCAAGTCGGTATGATAAATTTAGCAATGGAAACAGCACATAATTCAAATTCACAAATATCTAATATGCCATTTGCAGAATGCGTTGCAATGAGTCAAGGATATATAGGATATCATTTGCAAAATGCTATCAAGAATGAGTTATCAAAAAGAAACATGAAAAATGCAGTATCTACTATTATTACTCAGGTAAAAGTAGACAAGGATGATGAAGCTTTTTCTAATCCAACAAAGCCGATAGGTTTATTTTATTCAAAAGAAGAATCTGAAAAGCTTGCTAAAGAAAGTGGTTATACTTTTAAAGAAGATTCTAATAGAGGCTACAGAAGAGTAGTTCCATCACCAAAACCTATTGATATTATCGAAAAAGAAGCAATTAATACTTTGATAAAAAAAGATTTTATTGTAATAGCTGGCGGTGGCGGAGGGATTCCGGTAGTCGAAAAAGACGGCGAGTTAGAAGGCATAGGAGCTGTTATAGATAAGGATTTCACTTCTGAAAAATTAGCAGAAATTTCTGATGCTGATTTGTTAATTATTTTAACTGCAGTTGAAAAAGTATGCATTAATTTTGGTAAAGAAAATGAAGAAGGCTTAGACGAATTGAATTTATCTAGAGCTGAAGAATTAATAGAAGAAAAGCAATTTGCAGAGGGTTCTATGCTACCTAAAGTTAAAGCATGTCTTAACTTCATTAAGTCAGGTGAGGGCAAGATAGCTATGATAACTTCTTTGGAAAAAGCAAAAGAAGGAATTAACGGTTTAACAGGAACTAGATTTGTAAAATAGTATTAATGCTTCCAAAACAAATTATGAGAATTAATTTGAAAGTTTGGAAGTATTTTTTTATTGCTCTTTAAATTATTCCAAATTTAATATAGAATATACTTTAATGAAATTAAAGAGGAGAGTGTATATGGAAAGTAATTCGAATTCATTATTTGACTATTATGGCAAACCTTCCATGCTTAAATCATTTCCTATAGCTATGCAGCATTTATTGGCAATGATTGTGGGGAATGCTTTGCCGTCGATAGTCTTGGCAAGTGCTTTGAAATCAAGTGAGCATGCGATTACAGACGCACAAGCTATTTATTTGATTCAAGCAGGAATGTTCATCGCTGCAATAGCGACATTATTGCAATTGTATCCAGTATTAAAATTTGGTGCAAAACTACCTGTTATTATGGGTGTTAGTTTTGCTTATATTCCAGTTTTACTATCAATTGGAAAACAATATGGAATAGGGGCAGTATATGCTTCGCAATTGATTGGCGGAATAGTTGCTATTTTTACGGGAATATTTATAGGTAAGATTAGGAGATTTTTCCCTCCAATTGTATCGGGAACTGTTGTATTAACAATAGGACTTAGTCTGTATTCAGTAGCTGTAAATTACATGTCTGGTGGAAATGGTCCTATGCAAGGGGAGATTAGAAACTGGGTTGTAGCGATCATTACATTATGTGTTGTTTTATTTTGTAATATGTTTATGAAAGGCTACATCAAATTAGCCGCAATTTTGGTAGGAATTGTAGTAGGCTACATAATATCATTATTTTTAGGCATGGTTAAATTTGATAATGTGGTAAATGCTTCGTGGTTTATGTTACCACAAATTTATCCATTCAAATTCCAATTTCATTTGGATGCTATATTAACGATGGCAATTATGTATATTGTAAACTCCGTTCAGGCAGTGGGGGATTTAACAAGTACGACAATTGGTGGAATGGATCGTGAGCCAACAGATGTTGAATTGTCTGGTGGAATTAAGGCAAATGGTATCGTCAGTGTGATTGGTGCATTTATCGGTGCGCTACCAACTGCAACATACTCACAAAATGTTGGAATTGTATCAATGACTAAAGTAATTGCAAGAAAAGTTTTATTGATTACCGCTAGCATGGTATTTGTTTGCGGATTGATACCAAAATTTGGAGCATTGATGCTTTCAGTTCCGCAAGCTGTTATTGGTGGTGCCACTATTTCGGTGTTCGCACAAATCGCAATGAGTGGTATGAAATTAATTACATCTAGTGAAATGAGTGTAAGAAATACAACTATTGTCGGATTGGGCGTTGCCTTAGGTATGGGAATTACACAAGTAGGTCCAAATGCTGTAAGATATTTTCCACAATGGTTTAGAATGGTATTTACAGCATCTCCAGTAGTAGTAGCGACTTTAATTGTATTTGTCTTGAATATAATCATTCCAGAAAAAACATTAGAGCAAGAAGAAAAAGAAAGAAAAGAAATAGACTAAAAAATCCCTCAGATGAGGGATTTTTAATATTTCATATACTTTTTGTCTATATATCTTTTTAATACAAATGAAAGATGAGAATACAAAGTTATGCCTTTATAGTATAAAAGAGCTTTTTCATTTCCGCAGTATAAAATTTGCATAGGATTAGTATCTGGAACATAAGTTTCCAATTGTTCATTTTTTAAAGTATGTGCAATGTTTTTCATTAGAATAGGCGATTGTCTTATGGCATACACTCCAGCTTTCGGTAAATCAGGGTATTTATCTATACTTACACAATCTCCTACTGCAAATATTTTGTCGGAAATTTTCATATATTCATCTGATATAAGGAAGTTTTTGTCTGTTGTTTTAAGATTTCCAAAATCTACATTAACTCCACTTGAGCCTATACACATAATTAATTTATCAAAATCTATATCTATTTCATTAATAGAAGATATATTTTTGTTTTCGTAAACTTTTATATCTTTTTTACTTAATAAATTTCTAGCTTTTTTATTAGCTTTGTCGCTAAATCCTTCCATATTCACACTGCCTCTTGTTACTATGGATATATTCTTTTTTGGATAAATAGTTTTTAATACAAAAGCTAACTCCAATCCACTCGCACCAGCACCTAGTATTAGGATATTCTTATCAGAATCTTTAATTTTTTCTTTTAAATCTATAATTGTATTAATCGGTTTTGAATTTATTATATTTTCTCCAATAGCGATAGTTTTTTGAGTTGCTCCAAGGTTAATACTCAAATAATCGTAATCGATAGTGTGATTTTTTGCTATAACTTTTTTATTTTCATCATCTATTTTGATAATCTTATCGAAGATTAAATCAGCTCCGTATTTTTCACAAACTTTTTTCACATCAAAGCATATTTCATCATGAGTATACACTCCTCCCAAAAATCCTGTATACATACCTGAATAATATTGGTATTCGTTATCTGTTATTACAGTTAGTTTGATATCGGGATATTGTTCTCTAATGTTTTTTATTACAAAAATATGTCCGTGACCACAGCCACACAAAACTAAATGTTTCATTTTGTCTCCTTATTTAAATTTTTTATTATAATTATATATATCATATCAGAAAAGTTATACAATGTTAAATTCATTTTTTGTTTGACAATATTGTTAATAATTGCTAATATTATATTGTATAGAAGGTATCTATATTTACACGATAACAACGTTTATGTTAGTGAATAAAAATCGATAAATTATTATTTAATTTCTTAAATATAAGCAAATGTTATCATTAAAATTTAAGGAGGACATTATGTCGAAAGTTTACAAAAAAATAATTGCTTTATTTCTTTGCCTAGGCATGGTTTTTGCGACTGCATGTGGAGGAGCTGGCAAAGATTCATCTGATAATGGAAAGTCATCAGATAATTCAGAAAAGAAAGAAAAAGTAAAAGTAACAATGGTTACTGACCAAGGTGGAATTAACGATAAGTCATTCAACCAATCTGCATACGAAGGATTTGAAAATGCGAAAAAAGAAGGATGGTTGGATTACAGATATATCGAATCACACAAAGAAGCTGATTATGCTCCAAATATGGAAACAGCATTGGATGATGAAAGCGATGCAATATTTACAATTGGATACGCTTTGTTTAACGCAACAGATGCTGCAGCCAAGTCAAACACTGACCAAAAATACGCTATTATTGACAATGCAAATGTTGAAAAAAGACCAAATATGATTGGTGTTTTATTTGCAGATAACGAAAACTCATTCTTGGTTGGTTACATTGCTGGTATGACTACTAAGACAAACAAAGTTGGTTTTGTTGGTGGTATGAAAAGTGATGTAATTGATAGATTTGAATATGGATTTAAAGCTGGAGTTAAAGAAGCTGAAAGACAAAAGAAACAACCAATTGAATTCCAATCACAATACGCTGATAGTTATGCTGCTCCAGATAAAGGAAAATCAATAGCTAACTTAATGTATCAAAAAGGAGTAGATGTAATATTCCATGCAGCAGGTGGTACAGGTTACGGTGTTATTCAAGCGGCTATTGACAATAACAAATACGTTATAGGTGTTGACAGAGACCAATCTGACGATGCTCCTAAAAATATGTTAGTTTCTACAGTAAAAGGTGTTAACGTTGCAGTTCAAAAAATCTCAAAAGAGATTTTAGATGGTAAGTTTGAAGGTGGAAGTACTGTAACATATTCTTTAAAAGATGGTGACGCTGTAGATATCGCTTATGCTAAAAATGATTTAGTAGCTAAAGAAGTTAAGGATAAAGTCGAAAGTTTAAAGAACGACATCAAAGAAGGAAAAATCAAAGTTCCACAAAACGAAAAAGAATTTACAGAATTCGGATTTGATAAATAAGGTTGAGAACAGGGATTGAGAAATCCCTGTTTTTATACCTGTTTTTAAAAATGAAAGGGAAAAACATGAACGATGAAAAAAACATTGTTGTAGATTTAAAAGATATATCAAAATCTTTTGGCAGCAATAAAGTACTTGATAATGTAAATTTCAGCCTCCATGAGGGAGAGGTTCATGCTTTGTTAGGAGAAAACGGAGCTGGAAAAACAACTCTAATGAACATACTTTATGGGTTGTATGAACCTACATCGGGAAGTGTTACAGTAAAAGGAAAAACTTTTGATCAAATGACTCCTAAACTAGCAATACAAACTGGTATAGGAATGGTGCATCAACATTTTATGCTTATAGAGCCATTCACAGTGTATCAAAATATTGTTTTAGGAAAAGAAATAACTGGCAAAGGTGGAATTTTAGATAACGAAAAGTCTATAGAAGCTGTTAGAGAATTATCACAAAAGTACGGTTTAACGATTGATCCAGAAGCCAAAGTAGCCGATATTTCAGTAGGGATGCAACAAAGAGTTGAAATTTTAAAATGCTTATATAGAGGAGCAGATATCTTAATATTTGATGAACCAACAGCGGTTTTGACGCCACAAGAAATTGATGATTTTATAAAAATTGTAAAAAATCTTACAGAACTAGGAAAATCTATTATAATAATCACACACAAATTATCTGAAATCAAAGCGATGGCAGATTATTGCACTGTAATTAGACGTGGTAAATTTATCGATAAATTAAATGTCAAAGAAATAGATGAAAATATATTAGCTGAAAAAATGGTAGGTCGTGATGTAAGATTTAACGTTGAAAAACAAGACCAAGAACCAGGTGAGGTTGTATTAGATATCAAGGATTTAGTTGTAAAAGATTCTAGAAACATTGATGCTGTGAAAAATTTAAATCTTCAAGTTAGAAGAGGAGAAATCGTCGGTGTAGCAGGGGTAGATGGTAACGGACAATCAGAACTTATTGAAGCTATTACTGGACTTAGAAAGATAGAATCTGGAAAAGTTACTTTAAAGGGAAAAGACATTACAAATCATTCTCCAAGAGAGATTATAGATTTCGGGATGAATACAATTCCAGAAGATAGACAAAAACACGGACTTATATTAGATTATTCTATTGCTGATAATTTGATATTAGAAAATGTCAAAAAGAAACCTTTTAGTAAAGGATTGAAGTTAGATTTTAGTGCTATAAATGATAATGCTAAGAACTTGATAGAAAAATTTGATATTAGACCTAATGATTATAATCAAAAAACAAAGAATTTATCAGGCGGTAACCAACAAAAAGTAATTATAGCTAGAGAAATTTCGAATAATCCGGACTTGTTAATAGCAGCGCAACCTACGAGAGGATTGGATGTAGGTGCTATTGAATTTATTCACAAATATTTAGTGGATCAAAGAAACCAAAACAAAGCAGTATTATTAGTTTCTTTTGAATTGGACGAGATTATGGACTTATCAGATAATATTGCAGTTATCTTCGACGGGAAAATCGTAGGAGAAAAACCTTCCAAAGAAACTAACGAATTGGAACTTGGTAGATTAATGGCTGGAGGTGTTGTAGATGAACAATAATAATCAAAAAATTTCAATATTTTCAAAATACAACAAGCTATTTTTCATGCTTTTATCTATTTTAATAGGTCTATTGGTTGGAGCATTAGCTTTAGTATTAGCAGGATATAATCCATTGGAAGCATATAAGTTAATGCTCGAAGGTATATTTAAAAGGCCAAAAAATGTTGGATGGACAATTGTAAACGCCATTCCAATTATCTTCACAGGTTTAGGTGTTGCTTTTGCTTTTAAAACAGGATTATTCAACATTGGAGCAGAAGGTCAATACATTGTCGGAACTATGGTAGCCTTTTTGTTAGGATATAATCTTCATTTACCAGCCTTTATTCACGTTCCAGTTGTAATAATAGTAGGGATGTTGGCTGGTGCATTATTTGGAGCTTTATCTGGATTTTTGAAAGCAAAATTTGGAATCCACGAAGTTATCTCTACAATAATGTTGAATTGGATTGCTTTTTATTTAAATAACATGGTTGCAAACTTCCCAAAATTCAAAGCACCTAACTCAATGGGTACTCATGAAGTTCAAGAAACAGCGAAAATTACATTGATGCAAAATGTAAAAGGACTTCCTAAAGCAATCGATAACTTCTTCAAAGCACCTATTCACTTGGGATTGATATTGGCAATAGTTGCAGCAATTTTATTGTGGTATATTTTGAAGAAAACAAACTTAGGATATGAATTAAAAGCTGTAGGCCTTAACCAAGATGCAGCAAAATACGGTGGAATAGATGTTAATAAAAAATTGACATTATCTATGGCAATCAGTGGAGCTGTGTGTGCTCTTGGTGGAATCACTCAAGTTTTAGGATACAGATACACAATTTCAGCATTATCTAGCATGGAAAACTTTGGATTTGACGGTCTTGCAGTAAGTTTACTTGCAAACAATAATCCAATTGGATGTATATTCTCTGGATTGTTCTTCGGTGGATTGAAATACAGTGGTGCAAATGTTCAAAGAGTTTTGCATGCACCAACTGAAATGATTAACATAATAATGGGAACAATTATTTTGTTCACTGCAATTCCATTGATGTTTAGAATAATAAAATCTAGATTTAAAAATAAAGGAGGCAAATAATGAACTTAGTACTTTTAGGATTAGTAATAGGTAATACATTAATCAATGCGACTCCTATTTTATACGCTGGACTAGGTGGAATGGTATCTGAAAAATCAGGAGTTACTAATATCGGACTTGAAGGTATGATGACAATTGGAGCTTTGATTGCAGCAACTGTAGGATATTATACACATAATCCTTGGCTAGCATTTTTGTGCGGTGGACTTAGTGGAATGGTATTTTCATTGATACACGCAATTGTATCTATATCATTTGCTGGAGATCAAACTATTTCTGCAATAGCTATCAACTATTTAGGACCAGGTGTTGCACTATTTGTTTCAAGAATATTTTTTAACGGTGCAACTCAAACTAAATCAATCGAAACACAATATAAGATACCTGTATTATTTAATGGAATTGAAAACAAATTCTTAGCTAATGTAATTTCTCTTCCGATTACAGTTTATTTGGTGTTTGTTTTGGTTTGTTTGATTTATATATTCATGTACAAAACAAAATGGGGAATGAGATTGATTGCAGTTGGTGAACATCCAAAAGCAGCAGAAACATTAAACATAAATGTATTTTTTGTTAGATACATGGCAGTTTTATTCTCAGGATTTATGGCTGGTTTAGGTGGAGCCACAATGTCAATATCATTAGTATCTTCATTCTTCCCAGCATTAGTTGCTGGTCAAGGTTTCATTGCTTTGGTAACAGTAATATTCGGTAAATGGACTCCTCAAGGTGTTATGCTAGCAGCTTTGTTTTTCGGATTTGCACAATCAATATCTGTTGTATTAGGAGGAACAAATCTTCCAATACCTTCAGAACTAATATCAATGATTCCTTATGTAGCAACATTAATTGTTTTGATATTATTCGGAGGAAAAACAAAAGCACCGACAGCAGATGGAATACCATATTTAAAAGATGATATAGCAATTTAATAGTAAAAAATAACGGTAGTGTGAAATTATCACACTACCGTATTTTATTCAAAAACTATATTAAATTACGCTCAACGTAGAAACTCAAAATTTTACCATCGTAAGAAATAATACCAGAGTCAACCATTGAACCAAGTAAATTGATATCATTATAATCCGATTCCCAACCTAATAAATTTGCGTAGTAATCTTCTATCTGAGGTGATCTACTAACATTGATAAGTCGTGTCATGTCTTCAAGGTGTTGTGGAGTTTTTGTTGGCATTCCTTCGGCAATTATAATTAACTTATCGTCTTTGAATTCTGAATCTATTCTTATACTTTTTGTGTCGTACATGAAAAAATAACTTAAAATTTCCGACACGATTAATTTAGCCTTTTTTTCTTCGTTACTAATCATCGTTTTTTAACCTCACTCTCATTAAGAAATTATCCATTTCGCTAAATACAGGAACCAAAATTCCAGCTACAAACCCTCCTGAAAATCCATTATTGTACAAATTAACTCCACCATGAACTACGCCGATATTTAGAACCATTGCCATGTGCAAAAATCCTGCCAGCACACCCCTGAAAAATCCAAATTCACCAGCTATAGGAGCAAGTGTCGTTCCAAATAAAGCTGCCAAAAGACTGGATGTTGATAGAGGATTAAATGTATTCAAAATAGAGGCCAAGAATACACCAATTAAAATTGGAATAGTATTTTTAGGGTGTTTACCAAATGCTGAAAATCCAGTTACAGTAAAAATTCCGCCGATAATAGGGCCACTTATATGACCACCCACAATAATGACATATGTCGTAGCAATAAGCCCCATTATGCCCATATTAATCATAGTTTGATATAAACCATCAAGTGATATAAAATCAGTCGCCAACCTACCAGAATTATACATAATGTTCTCGTAACCGTGAAATGACATATTATTTTTGATAAATCCCAATAAAAATATTGAGATAAAAAGCAAATACAAAAATATTATTATTCTGATATCATTTACAGGGTACACCAAGTTTACAGATTTAATGTTGACATTAAACATTCTCAAAATTCCAACAAAGAGCATACCAATTATCCCAGCTGTAAATCCCATATTGTAGAGATTATAACCTTGGTGAAATCTCAAAAAAGCTCCTGACAATGGCACCATAATAATACCAATACTTATTCCAACCATATAGCTAATTATAATTGAATGAACAATTGATAAGTTAGAGTCAAAAGCGATTTCGCTTACCAAAGGACCTAATGCACTACCAAATAATGCTGGAAGTATTACAGATGCTTTTGATGTGTTTTCTATTTTAGCATAAAGCAATACACCAATTGTTATTGGAATTGTATTGAAAATATTTTTTCCGAAAAAAGCAAATCCAGTCATTGTAAAAATAGCCGCAACTCCTGGTCCAGAGATAACAACCTTAAAACTATATGACAACAGTGTTGATAACAAACAAATCAGCCCCGCATTAAAAAATGCCGCTCCAATATTCGCCAAGTACATATAGTCAGTAATTAAAGTACAAGGACTTTTAATTATTGTTATTAAACCATTAAAAATTTCTGTGGGAGTATTGAACAAAAAAGATACTAACATCAAAATAGCTGATAATAAGTAAAAAAGTTTGTATATTCCCATTGAGTGAAAAACTTTTTCTTTCATATTGCCTCCATTAATAATTTAGTATATTTTATTATAAAGAAGTAGAATTTTCAACAAAAAAGGAGCGATATTATAAATATCACTCCGTAAAACTAATTGGGCTTATTCAAAAGTCTATTTTTTAATTCTTGTTCCATTGCCATTAATTCTTGCTTTGCTTTTAATCTATTTTCATGACCTTCGATTTGAATGTTACGCACTTCATCCAAAGCGCTGATTAATTGTTCGTTAGTATGTCTAATAGTTTCTACATCGACAATTCCTCGTTCAGTAGCTTTTGCTGTTTCTATCGTACTCATTTTTAAAGTATCTGCATTTTTTCTTAACAAATCATTTGTCAAATCTGTAACCTTTTTTTGAGCTTCAGCAGCTTGAGAATTGTGATATACACCTAATGACAAAACCATTTGATTTTTCCAAATAGGTATAGTATTGACAATTGTTGATTGAATTTTTTCAACCATAACTGCGTTTGAAGATTGAACCATTCTAATTTGGGGAGCCATTTGTAAACTAACCATTCTCGTAAGTTCAAGATCGTGCAATTTCTTTTCAAACCTCGTAGCCAAATCTCTCAAATCATTTGCTTTTTGTGCTGTAATGGAATTAGGAGAGCTTTCAGCTTCTTTTAACATATTAGGAAGTTCTACATTTTGAACTTGATCCAATTTTTTTTGGCCAGCCAAAATATACATGCTTAATTCTTTGAAATATTGTTCATTGAACTTGTACATTTGATCCAACAATGAAATATCTTTCATCAAGGTAATTTGGTGATTTTCTAAAATTTTTGAAATTTCGTCGACATTTTTCTCAGCCTTATCATAGTTTGCTCTCAAAGCAGTTATTTTATTAGCGCCTTTTTTGAAAAAACCAAACACGCCCTTGTCTTCAGTTTCATCAAAAGATTTTAATTCTGTAACTACTGAAGATAGTAAATTTCCGACTTCGCCCAAATCTTTTGTTTTCACAGAATTTAATGTTTTTTCTGAAAAACTAGCAATTTTCTTCTGGGCACCAACTCCATATTGAAGAACTATATTTGAATTTGACAAATCTATCTGTTTTACAAACTCATCCACTGTTTTTTGTTCTTCATCAGTAAGCTTAACTTGTTGTTCAAATTCTTGAGGGACAACGTCATCTACTTTTATCTCATCTAAAGTAGGCTCTTCTACATCTAATGTCAATTTAATTGGTTTATCTTCCATTATTTAGCACCTCTCTTAAACATTGTATTCTTCTCAATCAATCCGTCCTGAGATAACAAAGTATTCATTACTTCTATTTCTGAGTTAATATTGAGAATATCATCACTATACAAATCTGTTAATAATTTTGAAAAAGCTTTGTTAATATTGTCGATGGCATTTTTAATGTCGCCCTTTGATTTTTCAACACTAATAATATCATTTTTTTCATTTTCAAATTGAATGTAATTTTTCACTAAATTTATTGCAGTAGGTGTATAATAATCTACGAATTTATTCAGACCATTTATATCAGAATTATCGCTTTGTATTTGATTATTTATTGACACCAACAAATCCTTTAATTTAATGACATCTTTTTTGAAATCCAAATCCTTTATAGATGTAATCAAATTTTCTGTTATTGTAATATAGTTAGTAATATCACGTTGTGATTCTATTTCTTTTTGATTTTCTTCAGTTTTACTTTCATCTAAGTAATGCGCTTTATATGCTTCGTAACTTGTTTTATCTAATAAAAACAGATGACCGTTTTCGACTACACGTGCTTGAGGAAAGTATCTTTTGTTTATGAAATAAATTAGCTCCTTGCTACATTTATCAACAGGAAGATTAACTGCAGATGCAAAATCTTCAACGTTTAAAATTTTATTGTCACCGATTTCTGTTTTGTATCGCAAAAATCTTTGTAATTTTGATGCGTGTATATGTGACAAATATCCTAAGAAACCAAATGCCAAGCCTACCATAATACCAGAAAATAAATCGGATAAACTGTAGCTCATCGATACGACTGAACCAAATAAAGTCATAGCACCTATAGCATAACTAATATTTCTTAGTGCAAAGTAGCTTTTTGGATTAACCTTTTTTTGAGTTACTAACTTTGGGTCTCTGTTAGCCAAGTATTGTTGTTTAGTTTTAGGTTTTAGATTAAATGTATTCATAACTACATTTAGACCGTTTTTTGATAAATCCAATGCCATGTCGATTGACTTTTCAATAATTTCTCCAACTTTCGAAAAATCATTGTCGCTTATAGCATTATCTATATATTCTTCTAATTTGTTCTTCTTCATTTCACACCTTCCTACTACTATTGTACCATATATAGTAGTGAAAATTAAGTGAAATAATTTTTAAATTTTGCTTTGACTTTTAAATATTTTAAATTCAGTTTATAATAGTATTAGATTTTCAAAATAAAATACAGGAGGATATATGGAAGAAATAAGTGCAGGTGGGGTTGTTATCAATAATGGTAATGTTGCTGTGCTTAAAAAGTTCCGTGGTGAATGGGTTCTTCCTAAAGGTAGGGTAGAGAAAGGAGAAAGCTTAGAACAAACTGCAATTAGAGAAGTTTTTGAAGAATCAGGACTAAGAGCCGAGATTGTAAAATATATTGGATATGTAAAATATAAATACAGACACATGGATGGCACTAAAGTTCTAAAAACAGTTCACTATTTTTATATGGTAACTAAAGATAATAATATTATCCCACAAAGAGAAGAGGGCTTTGCAGAAGGTGATTTTATGAATCCTGACAAGGCTTTGAGATATGTGCGACACAGCGCAGAAAGAAATATGATTAAAACAGCCAAATCATTTATAGAAAAAAGGTGAGGATATGAGTTTTTCATCTGATATTAAAACTGAGATAATAACAAATCTTGACGATTATAATGTTTTGGCTATGCTATCAGCTTTTACTAAAACGATAGGTACTTTGAATTACAATTCATTGGGAGTGAAGATTACTTTAAAGACAGAAAGCAATCCAGTTGCAAGACTAATTTTTGCTAATCTGAAAAAACTTTACAATTATGAATGTGATATGAAAGTTATTCACAATAATAATCTTAGAAAGAAAAATATATATGAAATACTAATTGATGAGAAAATATCGAAACAATTTTGCGATGATACACACTCCTCAACTAGTCCATTTGATTTTGATTTAGGAATCGATGAAGAAATTATCGACACAACTATCAAAAAAATCAGTTTCTTGCAGGGAGCTTTTTTGGGGACTGGTTTTTGCTATGATCCATCAAAAATGTATCATTTGGAGATGATTTTCAAACAAGAAAATGTTGGTAATCAAGTACGCAATATTCTCAATTCTTTTGGAATAAAATCATCTATTTTCGAAAGAAGCGACAATTATGTTTTGTATATAAAAGAAGCTGAAGCTATATCTGATTTTTTGAGTTTGATTAAAGCGTATAATAGTGTTTTAAAACTTGAAAATGTAAGAGCTTTAAAAGATATCAAAAACAATGTCAATAGAAGATTTAATTTTGAAACAGCAAATTTGAACAAAACTGTAGATGCTGCTTTAAAGCAAAAACTTATTATTGAAAAAATTGAAAATTCAATAGGTTTGGAATCACTAGATCCATTATTGTTGGAATTAGCCTATGCTAGAATTGAAAATCCAGATGTTTCACTAAAAGAATTGGGAGAAATGATGACTCCTAAGATTTCAAAATCTGGAGTTAGTTATAGACTTAATAAACTTAAAAAAATTGCTGATGATTTATAATTGTCAGCAATTTTTCTTTTAAAATAATCGAACTTATTATAAAATAAGGCTAAAGGAGTTTGAAATGATAGATACGTTTACGCATTTACATGTTCATACAGAATACAGTTTACTAGATGGGTTTTCTCCAATCGAAAAGCTTTTAGATAAAGTCGAACATTTACAAATGAAAGCCATCGCAATTACTGATCATGGCAGTATGTTTGGAACAGTAAAGTTTTATAAAGAATGCAAAAAAAGAAATATAAAACCTATAATTGGTTGTGAAATTTACACTACCAACAAGGATCATAAAATAAAAAATCCTGAAAATAAATTTTATAATCATTTAGTTCTTTTAGCCAAAAATCAAACAGGATATTCTAATTTGATGAAAATAGTGTCTTTAGGATATGTTGAGGGATTTTATTACAAACCAAGAGTTGATAAAGATACTTTAAGAAAATATTCTGAAGGAATAATAGCCTTGTCTGCTTGTTTGAAAGGAGAAGTTCAAGAATCTCTAATAAGATATGGTTATGATAAGGCGAAGGATGTAGCCAAGGAATTGAAAGATATTTACGGGGAAGATTTTTACTTAGAATTACAAAATCATTCTTCAAGAGAAGATATGGTTGTTATGGAAAATATTCCCAAAATTGCGAAAGAATTGGACATAGGACTTGTATGCACGAATGATGTTCATTATATTGAAAAAGAAGATTATAAAATACACAATATTTTGATTTGTCTTCAAACTGGAAAAACTATTGAAGAAGATAACAACATGAGTTACATTCCAGGTGAATTTTTCTTGAGAAGTGAAGAACAAATGAAGGATTTGTTCAAGGATTATCCTGAAGCAATTGAAAATACCAAAAAAATCGCCGAAATGTGTAATGTGGAACTTGAATTTGGTAATCTTCATCTACCTTATTTTGCAATTCCTGATGGTTTTACAAACACTACTTATCTTAAAAAACTAGTATATGATGGATTAGAAAAAAGATTTGCAAATGATAATAGGCTACAAGAAGCAAAGGATAGGTGCGAATACGAACTTTCTGTAATTGAAAAAATGGGATATGTCGATTATTTTCTAATTGTATGGGATTTTATAAGATTTGCAAAATCACAAGGCATTCCTGTAGGACCTGGACGTGGATCAGCTGCTGGAAGTTTAATAAGTTATTGCTTAGAAATTACAGATATTAATCCTTTAGATTATAATTTAATATTTGAAAGATTTTTGAATCCAGAACGTGTTTCAATGCCTGATATTGATATAGATTTTTGCTATGAAAGACGAGAAGAAGTAATCGATTACGTTGTAAAAAAATACGGAGAAGATAAGGTTGCTCAAATAGTAACATTCGGAACAATGGCAGCGAGAAATGCGATAAGAGATGTGGGAAGAGTTTTGGCGATGGACTTTAAAACTGTTGATGATACTGCCAAAAAAGTCCCAAATCTTTTGAATATAACTATCGATAAATCTCTAGAAATTTCACCAGAATTTAGAGAAGCTTACGATAATAGCCGAGATGTTAAAAAATTAGTAGATGTTGCAAGAAGAGTTGAAGGAATGCCAAGGCACACATCAACGCATGCAGCAGGAGTTGTAATATCAAAGCTACCAATTATGGAGTATGTTCCTTTGGCTATTAACAAAGATGCTGTAATTACTCAATTTAATATGACTGAACTCGAGGAACTTGGTTTATTAAAGATGGACTTTTTGGGACTTAGAACCTTAACAGTAATCAGCGATTGTATTAAATTTATTAAGAAGAACAAAAATATTGATGTAAGTTTTGATGATATGGATGAAAATGATCCAAAAGTTTTGTCCGTGTTTACAGTTGCACAAACTTTGGGAATATTCCAATTTGAATCTCAAGGAATGAGAAACTTCTTGAAAGAATTGAAGCCAACCAAATTTGATGATTTGATAGCAGCAAATGCTTTGTTTAGACCTGGCCCAATGAATGAGATTCCAACTTACATTCACAACAAACACAATGAAAAAGAAGTTCAATATTTATCTCCATTATTAGAAGATATTTTGAAACCAACTTACGGGACCATTGTTTATCAAGAACAAGTTATGCAAATCGTACAAAAAATTGCAGGATTTAGCTTGGGAGAAGCTGACAATTTAAGGCGTGCGATGAGTAAGAAAAAAATGAAGGTAATGGAAGATGGTAGGAAGGAATTTATTTTCGGAAAAGAAGATGAAGATGGAAATATTTTGATTGAGGGAGCAATTAGACGAGGCGTAGACGAAGATATTGCAAATAAAATCTATGATTTAATGATAGACTTTGCAAAGTATGCGTTCAATAAATCCCACTCAGCAGCGTATTCATTAGTTGCGATGAGAACAGCTTGGTTAAAATATTATTATCCAGTGGAATTTTTAGCGGCTTTAATATCATCAGTTATGGGAAACACTTCTCAGATTTCTTTGTATATTGAAGAAGCTAGAAGGCTTAACCTTGATATTTTACCACCAGATATTAACTACAGTTTGGATAAGTTCAATGTTAAAGATAATTCAATTATTTACGGTTTAAAGGCGATTAAAAACGTCGGAGCGAATCTTATTGAACAAACTATCATTTCTAGAAATGAGAGTGGTAAATTTAAAACATTTAGAGATTTTATCGAAAGAATTTATGATAAGGACAAATCAGCGATAAATAAACGCTCCATTGAATCTTTAATAAAAGCTGGTGCGTTTACATCGTTGGAAGAAACAAGGGCGACATTGATGTTACAATACCAATCTATAATCGATTCTGTTCAATCTGGATTGAAAAATAATGTACCAGGGCAATCTAATTTGTTCGATATGTTTGAAACTCAAGATAATGAAGAGCGTGACGAATTTACAAGAAGAGAAGAATTTGACAAATCAGAACTTTTGAGAATGGAAAAGGAAGTATTGGGTATATATTTATCAGACCATCCTTTAAGATCCTATTCGAAAATAATAGATAAATACTCTAATTTTTCAACTGGAGATTTGGAAGATGATGTTTACAATGAGAAGAATTTTGATGGAAAAAGAGTAAAAGTTGTAGGGATAATAGAATCAATTAATAAGAAATTTACTAAAAATCAAAAAATCATGGAATTTGTAAAATTTGAAGATTTGTATGGAACTATGGAACTTATAGTTTTCCCTCAAAAATACGAGCAATATTCAAGTCTTTTAAATGAAGATGAAATTCTGATTGTGAGTGGAAGGCTGAACATTATTGAAGGTGAAGTTCCTAAAATTTTAGTAGATAGTATTCAAAATATTAAATCAATTTCAAATGTAGAAAACCAAAGGCAAACAGAAGAAAAATTATTCTTGAGAATTACAAAAAATATGCCAAGTTATATTTTGGATAAAGTGAAACCAATATTACTCAATAGTAAAGGAAATACACAATCAAATATATATTTTGAAGAAAAGAAACAAAACTACTTGTTAGGAAATGAATTTAGAATTTCTGTGGAAGATGATACTATTGATGAACTTGCATCATTATTAGGAAGAGAGAATGTAGTTTTAAAATAGAGGTAAATTATGAAAACAATAGCTATACTTACAAGTGGTGGAGATGCACCGGGAATGAATGCATGCATTCGTTCAATAGCAAGAACTTGTATTTACAATGGAATAAGAGTTATGGGAATAAGATCCGGATATGATGGTCTTATGAACGGAAATATTTACGAAATGAATGTGTCATCCGTTGCAGATATTATTCACAGAGGTGGAACCATTTTGGGCTCTGCGAGATGCAATGAATTTAAAACTGAAGAAGGTCAGAAAAAAGGCGCTCAGATTTTAAAAGATTTTGGAATAGATGGACTTGTAGTTCTAGGTGGAGATGGTTCTTTTAAAGGGGCAAGTGCATTAAGTAAGATTGGAATATCGACAATTGGGATTCCATGCACTATTGATAATGATATGGGATACACTGATTATACGATAGGTTTTTTCACTGCCGTTGAAACAGTTAGCGATGCAATATCTAAATTAAGAGATACATCATCAAGCCATGGACGAGCAAATATAATCGAAGTTATGGGAAGAAATTGCGGCGATATTGCTTTGTATTCCGGAGTTGCCTCAGGAGCAGAGTCCATATTAGTTCCAGAAGTAGAATTAGACATAGACGAAGTAACAGAAAAAATCGACCGAGGAAGAAAAAGAGGTAAACTTCATCATTTAATTATGCTTGCTGAAGGAGTCGGTGGAGCTTATGATATTAAAGATATGATCGAAGAAAAAACAGGAGTCGAAACAAAAGTTACTATATTGGGTCATGTTCAACGTGGAGGAACCCCTTGTACTTTTGATAGATTGATGGCAACACAAATGGGAAACTTAGCAGTTAAACTAATTATGGAAGAAAAAACAGGACTAGCAATTGCCATGAAGGATAATAAAATCATAACAGTTCCTATAGACGAAGCGGTTAAAACGCAGAGAAAATTTAGAGAAGATTTGTATGAAATATCCAAAGAGATATCTATTTAGATGGGAGGAAAAATGTTAAAGAAAACCAAAATAGTCTGTACTATAGGTCCAGCATCAGATTCTGTAGAGACTTTAAAAACCTTGATGCAAAATGGTATGAACGTGTGCAGATTGAACTTTTCGCACGGTACTCACGAAGAACATTTACAAAGAATAAAAAATATAAAACAAGCGCGAGAAGAACTTGACCTTCCAGTATCTATAATGTTAGATACAAAAGGACCTGAAATTAGATTAGGGGATTTTGGTGTAGATCAAGTTCAGCTATCTATTGATGATGAGTTCACGTTGACAACAAGAGATGTAGTTGGAGATGAAAAAATCTGTTCAGTAAGCTACAAAGGACTTCCAGATGATTTGGATATTGGTAAGAAAGTTTTAATTGACGATGGGTTAGTGGAATTAGAAGTAGTTGAAATTAAAGACACTGATGTAATTTGCAAAGTTAATAACTATGGTATTTTAAAAAGCAAAAAAGGAGTCAACATTCCTAATTCAAAAGTACAATTGCCTGCAATCACAGAAAAAGATATTTCAGATATTAAATTTGGAATTGAAAATGGGATAGATTACATCGCAGCATCTTTTATTAGAAAATCACAAGATGTATTGGACATTAGGAAAATTTTAGAAGAAAACAACGGAAATGTCATCAAAATAATTTCTAAAATCGAATCACAAGAAGGCGTTGATAATTTGGATGAGATAATCAACACTTCTGATGGAATAATGGTTGCTAGAGGGGATTTAGGTGTTGAAATCCAAACTGAAATTATGCCGATTGTTCAAAAAGAGATTATTAAGAAAACTTCATTAGCTGGAAAACCAGTTATAACTGCGACTCAAATGCTAGATTCCATGATTAGAAATCCAAGACCTACTAGAGCAGAAGTTACAGATGTTGCAAATGCGATTTTAGATGGAAGTGATGCGGTTATGCTTTCTGGAGAAACTGCAGCGGGAAATTATCCAATAAACGCAGTAAAAGTTATGAATGATATAGCTATTAATACAGAAAATTCTGATGAATTTAAAGAAGCTGCAAACAAAAGATTGAAATGGTTAGATATTACTACTACTAATGCGATAAGTATTTCTACAAGAAGTATTAGTGAACAATTGGGGGCTAATGCAATTGTTGTTGCTACAACTTCTGGTTCAACTGCAAGAAATGTCTCAAAATATCGTCCATTATCTCCAATAGTTGCAGCCACAACATCAGAAGAGGTAATGAGAAAATTATCTTTGATTTGGGGGGTACATCCAGTTCTTAGCGAATTGAGTGAAAACACAGATGAAGTTATTGATAGATCAATTTCTGCTGGAATAAAAAAAGACTTAGTTCACGAAGGTGACTTGATAATAATTACAGCAGGTCTTCCGGTTGGAGTATCTGGAACTACAAACTTATTAAAAGTTCATACAATAGGAGACATCTTAATCGAAGGAACAGGAATTGGCAAGAAATCTGTAACAGCGAAAGCTAGAATAGCAAAAGGAGTTGAAGATTTAGCTTCAAAATTTGAAGATGGAAATGCAATTGTTTTATACAGCTTAGAAAGAGAATTTATTCCATATGTTCAAAAAGCGTCTGCAATTATTGTTGAAGAAGGAGGACTTACTTCTCCAGCAGCAATTGTCGGATTACACTTGGGAATTCCAACAATTGTAGGTTGTAAAGATGCTGTAAATATAGTAAAAGATGAAGAAATATTGACCATCGATCCTATAGCTGGATTGGTATATCGTGGAGCAGCGAAGATTTTATAATAGTAATATGGTACAATAAACTTAGAGGTAGAAAATGAAAGCAGTAATATTTGATATGGACGGCGTAATAATAGATAGCGAATTTGTGTATATTGATTTTTTCAAGAGAGTGCTTGAAGATTTTGACGTCGAAATATCTGAAGAAGATTTAATTTCTCTTGCTGGTTTAAGTCAACAAAAGACCGATGAGTTTTTGGAATCAAAACTTCACAGAAAACCTGAAGAAGTATATGATTTGATGAAAAATTACATCGATGCTGATAAAATAGATTATAGTTCTTTGGTAATGGATGGATTTTATCCATTACTAAAAGAACTTAAAAGAAAAAACTTCAAACTAGCATTGGCATCATCATCACCAAAAAATACTATCAAACTAGTTTTGAAGGAATTAAACATTGAAGATGAATTTGATGTTGTCATTAGTGGAGAGGATTTTGTTGAATCAAAGCCAAATCCTGAAATTTACACTAAAACATGTAAAATTTTAGGAGTGCGTCCACAAGATGCTATTGCAATTGAAGATTCTGATTATGGGATTGAATCTGCAAAGCATGCAGGATTAACAGTAATTGCTAGACGAGAAGATAGATTTAATTTTAAACAAGATAAAGCTGATTTTATTGTCGATAATTTACAAGATATTAAACTTATACTTGAAAAATTTGAAAAAGAAAAAAATGGAGTATATAAAATTAGGAGAAAATCGAAAGAATTTGTAAAAGCTATGTTTTTTATCGACAAAGAAACTTTCAATGATGATTTGGATGATTGCGACATATATTGCTTATATCGAAATGATAAAATGAAGTCTGCAATTATCAAAAAATATGATAAAATAGTTTATGAGAAAGTTGAATCGGATTTGGATTTAAAATTAATATTAGAAGAAATAGAAAATAAGGAAATAGATGAGATTAGATAAATTTTTAAAAAATTCAAGGATTATTAAGAGAAGAACTGTAGCAAAAACTGCTTGTGAATCTCAAAGAGTGAAAATCAACGACAAAATCGCTAAACCTGGAGACAACGTAAAAGTCGGAGACATAATCGAGATTAGTTTCGCTCAATCAGTTCTAAAAGCAAGGGTTACAGAATTAATTGATAATCCAAAAAAAGACGATGCAGATAAAATGTTTGAAACTTTAGGAGATTAAAATGAATGCCAGGGATAATCAGATAAGAAAAAGAAGAAAAAACGTTAATAAATTTAGGATAATAGTTTCAGTTGTAACTATTTTTGCTTGTTTTACGTTATTGTTTACTATTTTCAAGCAACAGCTACAAATTAAAAGCATAAATAATGTTAAATTAGAACAACAAACTAAGCAAGCTGAACTTGAAAAGGAAATAATTAAATTATCTGAAGATTCCAAGCATTTAGACAATCCTGAGTTAATTGAAAAATATGCCAGAGAAAAATTAGGTATGGTGAAACCTAACGAAGTTTTGATTAAGGATGAAAAGCAAAAGCCAAAAAAAAATGCTAACTTCACACCATCTCCTACTTTTGGCAAAAAGTCTGATAAATAATTATTGACAGCGTTTTTTTAGTAGTATATACTTATATATAGTATTATATTAGGAGGAAGATATTGCGTATGTCTATATCAGTGGGCGATATTGTTGAAGGTAAAGTAACAGGGATTACTAAGTTTGGGGCATTTGTAGAATGTGAAGATGGGACTAAAGGATTAGTTCATATCTCACAAATTTCTAATGACTACATAGAAAAAGTTGAAGATGTGTTAAAAGTTAATGATGTAGTTAAATGCAAAGTAATGAGCATTGAAGATAAAAAGGTTAGCTTTTCAATAAAGGAATGTCTTCCCAAAAAAGAACATAAAAAAGAATTTACTAAGAAAACTTATTCTGATGATAGTAATGTAGATAAAGAATCTAATAACGAATCAACTTTTGATGATTTGATTACGAAATTTATGAAGGAAAGCAATGAAAGATTAGATTCTATCAGACAAAGAGAAAACAAAAAGTTTTCAAAGAAAAGAAAGTATAATTAGGAGAAATGCCGCAGTTTGATGCGGTTTTTTTATTAGTATGGATTTGATAAACAGGATAAAAAATACCATTGTTAGAGAAAATTTAATACAAGAAAATGATAAAATTCTAATTGGATTATCTGGTGGAGCAGACTCGGTTTTTTTATTTAATGTTTTATATGAAATAAAAGAAGAGATGGGTTTTGATATTATAACTTGTCATGTAAACCATTCATATAGAGATGCAGCCTTAGCAGATGAAAAATTTTCTAGGGAAATATCTGAAGAAAAGAATATCAAGTTTTTTTCTAAAAAGGTAGATATGAAACAATATTCAATTGAAAACTCGATTAGTTTAGAGGATAGTGGAAGAATTTTAAGATATAAATGTTTTAACGATATTTTAAAATCTGAGAATTTTAATAAAATTGCCGTTGCTCATCATATGGACGATCAAGTGGAGACTTTCTTTTTGCATTTATTTAGAGGAAGTGGGATAGATGGATTATGTGGAATGCACTATCAGAATAAAAATATTATCAGACCACTTTTAGATATATCAAAAATCGATATTCTTAAATATCTTGAAGAAAATAATATTAAATTTGTTACCGATGAGACAAATTTCATTGCCGATGTTCAAAGAAATAAAATTAGATTGGAAATGCTTCCTTATATCAAAGAGAATTTTAATAATTCAATTAATGAGTCTATATATAGAACTATTAACATTTTAAAAGACTCAAAAGAGATAATCGATGATGTAACTAATTTAGAATACCTAGAATTAATCACAAAATCCAACGAAGGATATTCTATAAATGTCGATTTGTTTTGCAAAGAAAAAATCTCTGTAAAACGTAACATAATAAGAAAGCTTTTAATTGAATTGAATGGTTCTAATAAGGATATTAGAATGGTTTATATTGACGATATTATTGAGTTATTTAGTTTGAAAAATGGTAGCGAATATGTATTTAAAGACTACAGTTTTTTTAAAAGTTATGATAAAGTAATAATTAGGAAAAATTTAAACAAGAAAGAAATTAATAGCATAAAATTTGAACTTGGAGAAATCAAGTTTGTAAATTTTAAAATCAACAGCTATTTGTCTACAAATATAAACATTACACCATCGAGAAATAAAATGGTATTTGATTCCGATATTCTTTCACGAAATCTTATCTTAAGAAAGAGAGAAAATGGTGATAGAATAAAATTAAAAGGATTTACAAAAAAAATTAAGGATATATTTATAGATAATAAAATTTCTAAGATTGAACGAGATAATTATCCTATATTGAGTGATGAAGAAAATATATATGCAATTTTATCATTAAAAAGATCCAATTTATATATGAAAAATTCTAATAGCAAAGAAGTTTTAATTATAGAGGTGACTTATGAAAAGTAATTTATGTGATGCAGTCGAAAAGATTTTAATACCAAAATCAGAAATCGACAAAAGAATCGAAGAATTGGGAAAAGAAATCACAGAGGAATACAAAGATAAGGGAGAGCTTATAGTAGTTGGTATTCTTAGGGGTGCGGCAATGTTTATGAGTAATTTGACATTGAATATAGACCTCGAAGTTGGAATAGATTTCATGGCGGTATCAAGTTATGGACATTCTTCAGAATCAAGTGGAACTGTAAGAATTATTAAGGATTTGGAAGAAGATATCGCAGGCAAAAATATTCTTATCGTTGAAGATATTGTGGACAGTGGACGCACATTAAATTATTTGGTTCGTAATTTACAAGATAGAAAAGCGAAGTCCGTTAAGATAGCGACTCTCTTGGATAAACCGGACAGAAGAACTAACGAAGTAGAAGTTAAATTTAAAGGATTTACTGTTCCTAATGAATTTATTGTAGGGTATGGATTAGACTTTGCACAACAATTTAGAAATATTGAAGATATTTGTGTATTGAAAAAATCTTTTTATGAAAAGGAGATTTAATGAAAAAAGTAACTAAAAGTTTAGCGATGTACCTTGTTCCAATTATTTTAATAGCTTTTTTTGTGACTATTACTCAAAACAATACATTGAATACAAAGTATTTTACTGTCAATGAAATGATAGTTAACGTGAAAAAAGATAATGTTAAAGAAATTGTAGCAAAAGGTAATGATATAAAAGGTGTGTTAAAAGACAGCAAGAACACTCCTTTCAAAATGTACATGCCTTCAGAAATGTGGGAAGTTTTTTATAATAATTATCTGAAGGAATCTGTTGAGAATAATAAAATCGTACTAAAAACTGAAAAAGATCCTGGAAAGCCATGGTATGTTGAGGTGATGCCTACCATATTAATAATTCTAGGATTAGGAATAATATGGTTTATGTTTATGAATCAAACTCAAAACTCTGGAAATTCTAAGGCTATGAATTTCGGAAAATCTAAAGCAAAACTAAATCAAGATTCAAAAGAAAAAGTTGTGTTTGATGATGTAGCTGGATTAAAAGAAGAAAAAGAAGAATTGATGGAAATTGTAGATTTTCTGAAGAATCCTTCAAAATATATAGATATTGGAGCTAGAATTCCAAAGGGAGTTTTATTAGTTGGACCTCCAGGAACTGGTAAAACATATTTGTCAAGAGCTGTTGCTGGAGAAGCTAAGGTACCGTTCTTTAGTATTTCTGGTTCGGATTTTGTAGAAATGTTCGTCGGAGTAGGAGCTTCCAGAGTACGTGATTTATTTGAACAAGCCAAGAAAAATGCTCCATGCATTATTTTTATCGACGAAATTGATGCAGTTGGTAGAAAAAGAGGAGCTGGACTTGGTGGTGGACACGACGAAAGAGAACAAACGTTGAATCAATTGCTTGTAGAGATGGATGGTTTTGGCAAAAATGAAGGCGTTATTGTAATGAGTGCTACAAATAGACCAGACATTTTGGATAAAGCATTGTTGAGACCTGGAAGATTTGATAGAACAATTTACGTAGGACTTCCAGATGTTAGAGAAAGATTAGAAATATTAAAAGTTCACACGAAAAACAAAAAACTAAAACCTGATGTGGGCTTGGAAAATATTGCTAAGACAACTACAGGATTTTCTCCAGCTGATTTGGAAAACTTGTGCAATGAAGCAGCATTACTTGCAGCTAGAAACAATGAAGCTGAAGTATCAAACGAAGTATTCAAAGAAGCATCCATAAAAGTTGTAGCTGGTCCAGAAAAGAAATCACAAGTTGTAATCGAAAAAGAACGAGTTCTTACTGCATATCATGAATCAGGACATGCTATAGTGTCTGAATTTTTGGAAGATAACGACAAAGTTCACATGATTACAATCATCCCTAGAGGAAAAGCGGGAGGATTTACAGCTTACCTTCCACAAGAAGATGCAAAGTTTATGACTAAAAGACAAATGCAACACAAGTTGATTTCACTTTTGGGTGGACGTGCAGCAGAAGAAGTTGTACTTGACGATATATCTACAGGAGCTAGTAATGATATTGAAAGAGCGACAAAGATTGCTCATGCAATGGTTACAAAGTACGGTATGAGTAAAAGATTGGGACCTATGATGTATGGTGGAGACGATTCAGAAGTATTTTTAGGAGAAGAATTAGGAAAAAACAAAGCATATTCTGATAAGATAGCTTATGAAATTGATTCTGAAATGAGAGAATTAATTGATGGAGCGTATAATAAAGCATTAAATATTTTAAATGAAAATATTGATTTATTACACGCATTAGCGAACAGACTTTTGGAAAAAGAAACTATAGGTCAAGAAGAATTCGAAGATATATTCGACAAATACACAAAAACTAAAATCCACGAAACTGAACCTAAAGAATTAGTTGACGTAAGAAAAAAAGATGAAGAAATAGAAAATAATATAGTTAATCAGGAGAAATAATGAAAGCACAAAGTGTTATTAATGTTATGTATATATTGATTTTGCTTTTTGGATTAAAGCAAATGTACAATGTATATAAAGTTAAAAAAAATATAGGTAGGGTTATAAAAAACTTTAACCAAAGAAAAAGAGTTTTAATGATGGTTGCATCATATTCAATTGTAATATTGGGATTATTGTATCTTAACCAACAAAAAACATGGTTCCCATTAATTTATATATTACTTGGAGTTATATTCATTTATTTAACATTCGAAAAAATTTCATTTACAGATAAAGGAATTTATTTCAATGGATTTTTGGCTGAATATGAAGACATCAAACAATGGAAATACTCCAAAGATAAGAGATTTTTGGAATTAACTTTGAAAAATTCCAAAGCTACTAACAAACTTATTCCTATCAATCCAAGTGATGCTTCTGAAATGCAAGTAATCATAAAAAAGAATAAGAAAAAACAATAAAATACTTGACAACAAAACTGTGATTAAATATAATAAAAAAAACACTATTTTTGTTTTTCATAAATTGGCTTTCTTTGATTGCCAATTTTTTTTATTTTACATGGAGGTATTATGGATACAAACAAAATTTTTGGAATTGACACTTTTGATAAGAGACAAATGAAAGATTCACTACCATTTCCGATTTATCAAAAATGGAAAAACGCAGTTAGAAAAGAAGATTTACTTGATATTGAAACAGCAGAAATAATTGCGCATGCTATGAAAAAATGGGCAATTGAAAGAGGAGCTACTCATTTTTGTCATTGGTTCCAACCATTAAACGGTTTGACAGCAAAAAAACACGATTCATTTTTAGATAGAGGAGACGATAATACTCCTATAAATAGATTTTCAGCTAGAGAATTAATAAAAGGAGAACCTGATGCTTCATCTTTTCCAACAGGATCAATCAGATCTACATTTGAAGCTAGAGGATATACTTATTGGGACTGTACTTCTAATACTTTTATAGTAGACAATATTATGTATATACCATCGGTATTTGTATCTTATGATGGGACAACATTGGATAAAAAACTTCCACTTTTAAAAAGTTTGGATTATTTGTCTGATTATGCTACTAAACTTTACAACGAGATTTCTGATGACCATTGTTACAGAATGAAAGTCAAAATCGGATTAGAACAAGAATTCTTTCTTATAGATGAAAATGTGTACAAAGAAAGAATAGATTTGATAAATACAGGAAGAACATTATTAGGGGCACAAGCGCCTAAATCACAAGAGCTTACTGATCATTATTTTGGTTCAATTCCTCAAAGAGTAGAAGCATTTTATAGAGATATAGACGAGAAATTATTCAGATTAGGGATATATGCTAAAACAGAACACAACGAAGTGGCTCCAAATCAATTCGAAGTTGCAATTCTTTTTGAAAACGCAAATATTTCTGTAGATGATAACCACTTGGTAATGGAAATACTTAAAACTACAGCTAGAAAGCATCATTTGGTATGTTTATTACATGAAAAACCATTCAAAGGAGTAAATGGTTCTGGTAAACATAACAATTATTCGTTAGTAACAAATCATGGTAGAAATGTATTCTCATCAAAAGCTGACATGGAAAATGATTTGGTCTTTTTGATATTTACAGCATGTTTAATTGAAGCAGTGGATAAATCTCAAGCATTGTTAAGATCAGCATCTTCAACTACATCTAATGATTATAGATTAGGAGGAGATGAAGCTCCACCATCAATTATTTCCATGGACTTAGGACAAGATATTGAAGAAACATTTAATTCGCTTATGAATGAAGAAGAAATTGTCAGAAATTATCCAGAGTTTTCAATAAATAGATTTGACTATATACCACCAAATATGACTGACAGAAATAGAACAAGTCCATTTGCTTTTAGCGGAAACAAGTTTGAATTTAGAATGTTGGGTTCATCGAACAGTGCAAGTGATGTAAACATAGTTCTAAACACTATGTATGCTAATGCAATTAAGAGAGTATACGAAAAATTCAAATCTCAAAACGAAAATATCGAACAATTTATCAAATCAGAAGTAGTAGATATATTGAAAAACCACAAGCATATATTATACAGACAAGATAATTATACAGAACTTTGGAGAGAAGAAGCAAAGAAGCGAGGTTTATTGGATTTAGTTCATTATTTTGATTCATTGTATTCACTAATTTCAGAGGAATCTATAAAGGATTTTTGTGGTATACTAAGTGAGGAAGAATTACACGCAATCTACGATGTTGGATTAGAAGATGTAATAACTACTCATGAAATTGAAGCGAAAACATTAATTTATATGTTAGATAAATTTGTTATTAATGCATTCTCAAAACAACTTCTTCAAAACACGAGTTTAATTGAGAAATGCAGTATAGAAAGTTTAATTTCCACTCAAGAAAAATTAAAAAAAGGTTTAAATGAAATTATCAATAAGAGAAATAATTTAGAAGAGATGCTACACAAATCTGATTTTGAATCAAAATATGAAAAGGCTAAGTATTTTCAATATGAAATTAGTCCATTAATCGAAGAAATCAGAGAAATACATGATAGCCTTGAAAAATATATCTACAAAGAAAATTATAGTTTGTGTGACATTCAAGATATATATTCATCATTAATATAATTATAGGAGGAGTAATGAGTAAATTTATTTTTATTACTGGAGGGGTTGTCTCTGGTATTGGTAAGGGAATTAGCGGGGCAAGTATTGGTAGAATGCTAAAAGACAGAGGGATTTCTGTATTCATGCAAAAATTTGACCCGTACTTGAACATAGACCCAGGTACTATGAGTCCTTATCAACATGGGGAAGTTTTTGTAACAAAAGACGGAGCAGAAACTGACCTAGACTTAGGCCATTATGAAAGATTTATAAACGAAGAATTAACTCAAAGATCTAACATCACTACAGGAAAAGTCTATAATGATGTTATCAAAAAAGAAAGACGTGGAGATTATAATGGTAAAACTGTTCAAGTTATTCCACATATTACTGATGAAATAAAAAAAGCGGTTTATAAAGCAGCTGAAGAATCTCAAGCAGATATCGTAATTACAGAAATTGGTGGAACTGTTGGGGATATTGAATCATTACCATTTTTGGAAGCAATCAGACAAATCCATGCGGAAAATGAAAAAGAAGATGTATTATTCATTCACACAACATTAGTTCCTACAATTCCTGGAAGTAATGAATTAAAAACAAAACCAACACAACATTCTTACAAAGAATTGATGAGTTTAGGTATTAAAACAAATGTAATTATACTTAGAAGTGAAGGAATAGTTACAGATGAATTAAAAGAAAAAATCTCATTGTTCTGCGATGTTCCAGTTGAAGCCATCATTCAATCATTCAACGTTGATTTTATTTATGAAGTTCCATTGAAATTCCAAGAACAAAATTTGGATAAATATATCATGAGAAAAATGAAACTTAAATCCAAAGTAGAAGAAGATGGAAAATGGAGAAAAATGATTGAAAACTACAGAAAAGCAACTGAAACAGTAAATATTGGTTTAGTTGGAAAATATACAGAACTTCATGATGCTTATCTTTCTGTGGAACAAGCGTTGATAGATGCGGGATATGCCAATAATCATAAAGTTAATATTAGATGGATAAATTCTGAAGAACTTAACAAAAACAATATCAAAGAATCATTCGAAGGATTGAATGGTATTATTGTTCCAGGTGGATTTGGAGGAAGAGGTATGGAAGGAATGGTTGAAACTTCAAAATACTGCCGTGAAAACAACATGCCATACTTCGGAATATGTTTAGGTATGCAAATTGCAGCCATCGACATAGCAAGAAATCTATTGGGATTATCTGATGCAAATACCGCAGAAGTCGTGGCTGATTGCAAAAATCCAGTAATAAGTTTAATGAAAGAACAAAGAAATATCGAAGATATAGGTGGAACTTTAAGACTTGGTAATTATGAATGTCACCTAAAAGACAAATCATTGGCAAAAGAATTGTATTCTGATGAATTTATCCAAGAAAGACACAGACATAGATACGAATTTAATAATGATTATAGAGAACAATTCGAACAAAACAATGTTGTATTTTCAGGTATTAATGACCAATATAACTTAGTAGAAATACTTGAAATACCACAAAACAAATTCTTCTTAGGTTGCCAATTTCACCCTGAATTTAAATCAAGACCTAATAGAATTCATCCTTTATTCAATGGATTTATAAAAGCAACAATTGAAAACAAATAAAGAAGGTGGAAGATATTTTACTTGCAATTGATATTGGAAATACAAATATTGTATTTGGTTTTTTTAAAAAAGATGAATTGGTTTTTGAATGGAGAATATCCACGGATTTGCGTAAAACCAGTGATGAATACGCACTAACACTAAGACAAGCGATAGATTATTCAAAAATTAAAAAATCAGAAGTAAAAGAAGCTATAATAGGATCTGTAGTACCGAACTTGATGCCTACTATTCCGAAAGCAGTTAAAAAATGTTTGGGAATTGAACCTTTAATAGTAGATGAAAAAATAAGAACAGGAATAGTTAATAAATATTCAAGTCCTAAAGAAGTTGGAGTTGACAGAATAATTAACGCAGTAAGCGCCTGCCAAAAATATTCAACACCAATAATCATAGTTGATATTGGAACGGCGATTACTTTTGATTATATTTCAGAAAATAAAGAATACCTGGGAGGAGCAATTGCTCCTGGGGTAGCAATATCATCAGAAGCACTTTTTATGAAAACAGCCAAGCTTCCTAAGATTGAAATTGAAATGCCGGATAAAGTCATCGGAGATAGCACTGTAAGTAGCATGCAATCAGGGGTTGTATTCGGATTTATTGGATTAATAGATTATATTATCGAAAAAATCCTAGAAGAAAAACACAAAACAAAAGATGAAGTTACAATAATTGCAACAGGAGGTTTTTCGTATTTAATCGCAAAACAATCCAAGTACATCACAATTATCGACAAGCTAATTACTTTGGATGGCTTAAAAATTATTAACGATTTAAATAGAAATGATTAAAGAAAAATTAAACTTGAATAGTAATTTGTTTTTGGCGCCGTTAGCTGGAGTAACAGACATTCCTTTTCGAATAATTTGTGGAGAATTAGGAGCTGGTTTGTGCTTTACAGAAATGATAAGCGCCAAAGCACTTTACTATGATGACAAAAAAACAAAGAAACTTTTAGACACAGATCCAAGAGAAAATAGCACATCTGTACAAATATTTGGGCATGAACCAGAAATCATGGCTTATGCAACTAGATTTCTGACTGAAAATTATAATTTCAAATCCATCGATATCAATATGGGTTGTCCAGCGCCTAAAATATTCAAAAATGGAGATGGCTCAGCATTGATGGGGGATTTAAACCTTGCGGAAGATGTTATAAGAGCTTGCAAGAACAATACTGATTTGCCAGTATCTGTAAAATTTAGACTAGGAATTGATGAAAATTCAATTAATTATCTTCAACTTGCACAAATTTGTGAGAGATTAAAAGTGGATTACATTACACTTCACGCAAGAACTAGAAAAATGTATTATTCGGGAAAAGCTGATTGGACTCATATTAAACGATTAGTTGAAACTGTAGATATCCCTGTTTTTGGAAATGGAGATTGTTTTACAAAAGAAGATATAAAACAAAACATGGAATACTCAAATTGCGATGGAGTTTTGTTGGCGAGAGGGGCGATGCAAAACCCATTTATTTTCAGTGATGATGAGACCAAAACAAAAGTAGAAGTAATTGATACAATAAAAAAACACATGCAATTAAAATTAGAATTTTATGAAGAAAGACGTGCTATTTTAGAAATGAGAAAACACATTCAATGGTATCTAAAAGGCTTTAAAAATTCTAATAGAGTTAAAAATGAAATCAATCAATTAACAGATATTGATCAAATATATAAAATACTAGATGAATTTAAAAATGAATAGTTTAATCATATACTAAAAACTTGACAATTATGCCTTTTGTTATATAATTTTAAAATATATGGTTAAAATAAGGAGAATAGATTATGGCAGATAAAGAATTTTTATTAACTCAAGAAGGCTTAGATCAACACAAAGAAGAACTTGAGTTTTTAAAGACTACTCGTAGAACAGAAATAGCTGAGAAAATCAAAGTTGCCAGAGGGTTTGGAGACCTTTCTGAAAATGCAGAATATGATGAAGCTAAGAATGAACAAGCGCAAGTAGAAGAAAGAATTAACTATCTTGAAAACTTGCTATTATACGCAAAAGTTATTAAAGATGACGAAAACCAAAAAGATGTTGTGACAGTTGGATCAACAGTAACTTACAAAAACTTAAAGTCAAACAAAGAAATGACTTATAAAATAGTGGGAACAGCAGAAGCTGATCCTTTTGAAGGTAGAATTTCAAATGAATCACCAACAGGAAAAGCTCTGTTAAATTTAAAAGTTGGTGACACTACTACAGTTGAAACACCAGGTGGAATCGTAGAATTAAAGGTATTAACTGTAAAGAAAGGATAAAAATGGAAAATTTAAACGAAATGCTACAAATTCGTAGACAAAAGTTACAAGAATTATTAGATGCAAATGAAAATCCATACGTTCATGAGAAATTTGAGAATGCAAATAATACTAAAGAAATCCTAAATAACTTTGACGAATTTGACGGAAAAGAAGTTAAAATAGCCGGAAGAATTATGAGTAAAAGAGGACATGGAAAAGTTAACTTCATGGACTTACAAGATTCTGTTGGTAGAATTCAATTATTTAATAAAGTAAATGAATTAGGCGAAGAAAACTACGCAAAAGTAAAAAATATGGATATAGGAGATATCGTTGGTGTTGAAGGAACAATATTCAAGACTCAAAGCGGAGAAGTATCCATTAGAACAAAAACTGTAGTTTTATTATCTAAATCATTACAAATATTACCTGAAAAATGGCACGGACTAAAAGATCCGGATTTGAGATATAGACAAAGATACGTTGATTTAATTATGAATCCAGAAATCAAAGATACATTTGTTAAGAGATCTAAAATTATTTCAGCAATCAGAGAATTTTTGGATACAAGAGGATTCCTTGAAGTTGATACTCCAATCTTGAATACAATAGCTGGAGGAGCAAATGCAAGACCTTTTATTACTCACCATAATACTTTAGATATCGATATGTATTTGCGTATAGCAAACGAATTATACCTAAAGAGATTAATCGTAGGCGGATTTGACAAAGTTTATGAAATGGGCAGAATGTTCAGAAATGAAGGAATGGATCACACTCACAATCCAGAATATACAGCAATAGAATTATATCAAGCATACGCAGACTACAACGATATGATGGATATCACAGAACAATTAGTTGCTTTTGTTTGTGAAAAAGTTAATGGATCTATGAAGGCTCAATTTGGAGAAACAGAAATAGACTTTACACCACCATGGAAAAGAATAACAATGGTTGATGCAATAAAGGAATATGCAGACATAAATTTTGATGAAATTGAAACAGATGAACAAGCTCGTGAAGTTGCCAAAGCAAACAATGTTGAAATCACAGATAATATGTCACGTGGTGAAGTAATCAATGAATGTTTTGAACATTTCTGTGAAGAAAAACTAGTTCAACCAACATTCGTATTGGGTCATCCGGTTGAAGTAAGTCCATTAGCTAAGAGAAATCCTGATGACGAAAGATACACTCACAGATTTGAAGCATTTGTATGCACAAAAGAAATCGCAAATGCATTTAGTGAATTGAACAATCCAATTGACCAAAAAGAAAGATTCTTAAAGCAAGTTGAAGCCAGAGAAAATGGTGACGATGAAGCTCAAATGATGGATTATGATTTCTTAAACGCATTGGAAGTAGGACTTCCTCCAACTGGTGGATTGGGAATTGGTGTTGACAGACTTATAATGATGTTGACTAACAACGAATCAATCAGAGACATAATGTTGTTCCCAACAATGAAGCCAATAGGCTTAGAAAAGGCAGAAAATGGGGGTTTGTCAAAAGAAACTTACGAAACTTACGACAAACTTACGACAGAAGAAATTGACCTTTCAAAAGTGAAAGTTGAACCATTATTTGAAGATATGGTAGACTTTGAAACTTTCTCAAAATCTGATTTTAGAGTTGTAAAGGTTAAAAACTGCGAAGAAGTTCCTAAGTCAAAAAAACTTTTGAAATTTACATTAGATGATGGTTCTGAAAAAGAAAGAGTTATTTTATCTGGTATTAAGGAATATTACAGCGCAGAGAGCTTAATTGGAAAGACACTACTTGCAATTTGTAATCTTCCTCCTCGTAAGATGATGGGAATCGACTCAGAAGGTATGATTATATCTGCAATTTGTGAGTATGACGGTGAAGAAAAACTTAACTTAATAATGCTGGATGATAATATTCCAGCAGGATCAAAATTATATTAAAGGACACGCTAATTATGAAACTGGGGTTTGTTATGAATCCCAGTTTAATTTTTAGGAGTATGTATGAGATGGATAATTAGAATAATTTTATTACCGATAAGATTAGTGTTGAGTTTGCTCATAGCTTTTTTAACCTTCATATTAAGTTTGAGTACTGCGTTGTTAAGCGTAGTTTCTACTTTGATTTTTATAATTGGAATAGCTAGCATTTTTCAAGGAGACAAGCAAATTGTAATTGAAGCACTAATATTAGCATTTTTATTTAGTCCATTTGGATTACCTAAATTAGGTATATATGTTATTGGATTATTAGAATTATTAAACTATACAATAAAATCAATTTGAAGAAAAATAAATACAAGACAACCGTAGACGATAGAAAGCAATAATTCTGTCGTCTTTTTTTATTTTAAAGAGAGGAGGTAGGAATGAATTTTGATTATTTTTATAATAGGCAATCTGAAATGTATAACTTCATTAGGTTACCTATGGTATTAATGGAAGATGAAGTTTTTGAGAGCATTTCTATTGAAGCTAAAGTTTTGTATTCATATATGCTTAATCGAATGGGTCTTTCATATAAAAATGGCTGGATAGATGAAGATGGAAAAGTCTTTATTTACTACACAATAGAAAGTATAAAAGATCAATTTAATTGTGCAAGTGAAAAAGCAAATAAATTAATAGCTGAACTTGATATTAAATCAGGAATAGGACTGATTGAAAAGAAAAGACAAGGACTGGGAAAGCCTAACAGAATTTATGTTAAAGACTTTATGAGCATATTTAATAATATGGAATTAAAAAATCAAGAAGTTCGAAAAACAAAATTCCAGAAGTTCGATAATCGAAATTCAAGAGATTCGAATATCGAAAGTCAAGATTTTCGAAAATCGGAAGGTAACTATAACAATATTAGTAATAATGAGTTAAGAAATAATGATTTTAGTAAAGGGCAAAAGCCTTATGGAATATATAAAAATATATTTTTAACTGATGAGGAATACAAGGACTTAACGAATGATTTAGGTAGTAGAATTAGTGAGTATATTGATAGATTGTCGTCATATATGAAAGCAAATAACAGAGTTTATCAAGATCACAAGGCAACGATAATTAATTGGTATCTTAATGATCAGGCAAAAAACATTAATGACAATTCAACAAGAAAAATGAATTACGATATAGGAGAGAGTTTATGAAAAGCTTAAAAGATTTTGTATTAAGAGAAAATGATATTGAAAGAAATGGACATATCTATTGCAAGGTATGTGGTAAAAGAGTCGATGGAGAATTACTTGACCTTGGATTTACAAAGTTTATTCCAAGAATTAAATGTGAATGTGAAATAAAAAGAGAAAAGGAAAATGAATCAAAAGAAAGAATAATGAAAATATCGTCATTGAAAAGAGATTGCTTCTCATCGCCGCTCCAACACCAGTATACTTTTGAGAGATTCTTAAATGAAAAAGGTCAAGCCTATAAGGTTGCCTATAATTATGTCAAAAGTTTTGAGCAAATGAAGGAAGACAATGTTGGACTTTTATTTTATGGAGATGTTGGCAGTGGAAAGACTTATCTTGCTTGTTCTATTGCAAATGAATTAATTGAAAGAGAACAAGTTAAAGTTAAGATTATGAATTTATCTCAGGTAATAAATCAAATACAAAAATCTGCATTTAAGGTAGATTCAAATGAAATTATAGATAACCTATCAAACATTCCCTTGTTAATCCTAGATGACCTTGGAATTGAAAGGGATACATCTTATGCAAGAGAACAAGTATATAACATTATAAACTCAAGATACTTAAAAGGCAGGCCGACAATTTTTACTACAAACTTATCATTGGAAATTATTCAAAATCCTAATATTGAACTTGAGTATCAGAGGATATATTCAAGAATACTTGAAATGACAATACCAGTTAAAGTTACGGGAGAAGATTTTAGAAGAAAAATTCAACAAGAGAAGTTAAGAAAATACAAAGAATTACTTTTATATGGAGGTGGAATAGATGATTAATGAAGATGTATCAAGGTCGAGTCTTAATCTTGAAGTAAGACTTGCAAAAGCAACAAGTAAAGCAATTCTTGATGCCTTAAAGAAAATACACAAGCAAATAGAAGAACAAGGAGGCTTGAAAAATGTAATAAAAAATAATGGAGAAGAAGTAAAACTAAAAGATATGGTTAAAAAGGGACAGTTAGAAGAAATCAATCTAAAGGATCCTGAGTTAAAAGAATTAAAGAAAATTTTAAATAAACACGGAGTGAAGTTTTCTGTTATGAAAGATAAGGAAACTGGCAACCACTCTGTGTTTTTTCAATCTAAGGATATAAAGGTAATGGAACATGCCTTTAAAAAAGCAGTTAAGGTTTCTGAAAGAAAGGCCGATAGAAAAGATTCAATAACGAAGACTATAAATAAGTTTAAAGATATGGCTAAGGACACCATTAGTAAAGATAAAGTTAAAAATAAACATAAGGAGCAAAGCTTATGATAAGTAATTTAAAAACATTTGAAAATAAGAATTTTGGGAAACTCACTGTTATAGAAAAAGACGGTGAGTTTTTCTTTATAGCTAATGAAGTAGCAACTATGCTAGGATATGTCAATCCAAGAAAAGCTGTTTATGACCATGTAGATGAAGAAGATAAGGGTGTAACGAAATGGAACACCCCTGGAGGAATACAGAATATTTCAATTATTAATGAGTCAGGATTATATTCACTTATCCTTTCATCAAAACTACCACAAGCAAAAATATTCAAAGCTTGGGTAACTAGAGAAGTCTTACCAAGTATTAGAAAAAATGGAGGATATATAGCTGGTCAAGAAAAGAAAACTAACGAAGAGCTACTTGCAGATGCAATTCTTGTAGCCAATAGAATTATTGCTGAAAGAGAAGAAGAAATTGAAGTATTAAGACCAAAGGCAGATTATTATGACAAATTAGTAGATTATAACCTACTTACAAACTTTAGAAATACTGCAAAAGAGTTAGGAATACCACAAAATCAGTTTATAAGCTTTTTAATGGATAAGGGATTAATTTATAGAGATAAGAAAAAGAAACTCTTACCTTATGCAGATAAGAACAAGGGGTATTTTGAAGTAAAAGAATGGGTTGATCCACTAGGTACACTTGTAGGAATACAAACATTTATAACACCAAAGGGAAGACACTACCTACTAATTTTATTAGATAGCGAAGGTTTCTACGATGAATAAGGTATTAGAAGCCATTCTTTCTGATATTAAAAACTTAATTAAAATAGACAACCCAAAGAAATTTATATTAGCAAACATCCCTTATCTATCCTTTTTCTACATTGGAAATATCTTTTCTAAGCATATCAATTCCTATGTTGGAGGAGATATTATTGATAGAATCATGGTAGGAATTTCTGATATAGGAAATTTATCCTATATACCAAGCATTAATCCAAGGGACTTGTTAGTAGGTATTTCAGTTGCTGGTCTTGTTAAGCTAATTGTTTATAGCAAAGGAAAAAATAAAAAGAAATATAGGCAAGGTAAGGAATATGGATCTGCAAGATGGGGAGAAAGTAAGGATATTGCTCCATACATTGACCCTAAGTTTGAAAACAATGTTCTCATAACTAATACTGAAAGACTTACAATGAACTCAAGACCTAAAAATCCTAAATATGCTAGAAATAAAAATGTATTAGTAATAGGAGGTTCTGGATCAGGTAAAACGAGATTTTATGTAAAGCCAAATCTAATGCAAATGCACTCTTCCTATGTAGTAACAGACCCTAAAGGCACACTTGTGTTAGAGTGTGGAAAAATGCTTTATGAAAATGGATATGACATAAAGATTTTGAACACAATAAACTTCAAAAAGTCCATGAAATACAATCCTTTTGCTTATTTGAGAAGTGAAAAAGATATTTTAAAGCTTGTTCAAACCATAATTGCTAACACCAAGGGAGATGGAGAAAAGGCTGGAGAAGATTTCTGGGTAAAGGCTGAAAAGCTCTATTACACCGCCCTCATCGGTTATATATATTATGAAGCACCAGAAGAAGAAAAGAACTTTAAGACACTTTTGGATATGATTGACGCAAGTGAAGTCAGAGAAGATGACGAAACCTATATGAACCCAATTGATAGGCTCTTTGAAGCTCTTGAAAAGAAAGACCCAAGTCATTTTGCAGTTAAGCAATATAAGAAATATAAACTGGCAGCAGGAAAAACTGCAAAGTCAATTTTAATATCATGTGGAGCAAGACTTGCACCTTTTGATATAAGAGAGCTTAGAGAACTAATGAGCGAAGATGAACTAGAGCTCGATAAAATTGGAGATAGAAAGACCGCTTTATTCGTAATAATATCAGATACAGATGATACCTTTAACTTTGTAGTCTCAATAATGTATTCCCAATTATTTAATCTACTATGTGATAAGGCAGATGATGTGTATGGTGGAAGACTTCCTGTTCATGTTAGGTGTTTGCTTGATGAGTTTGCCAATATAGGATTAATTCCTAAATTTGAAAAACTAATAGCGACAATTCGTTCAAGAGAAATATCAGCAAGTATAATACTGCAAGCACAATCTCAATTAAAAGCAATCTATAAAGACCATGCAGATACAATAGTTGGTAACTGCGACTCTACACTCTTTTTAGGAGGAAAAGAAAAAACAACAGTAAAAGAATTATCAGAAACCTTAGGAAAAGAAACCATAGACCTATATAACACATCAGAAACAAGATCCAACCAAAAATCTTTTGGTCTAAATTATCAAAAGACTGGTAAGGAACTTATGAGCCAAGATGAAATAACTGTAATGGATGGTGGTAAGTGTATATACCAGCTAAGAGGAGTAAGACCTTTTTTATCTGATAAATTTGATATTACAAAGCATAAGAATTACAAGTTGTTGGAAGATTATGATAAGAAGAACTTGTTTGATGTGGAAGAGTATCTAACAAATAGAGATAAGGTAAAGTTAAAATCAAGTTATAAAATAAATAGGTTAAACATTTGATTTTATGGAGAAAGCAAAATGTGTGAAAATAGAAAATCATATTTAATTATATTAAATATAAATGGGGAGCAGTTTATTCTAGAAAGTGATACAGAACTCACAAGGGATAAGAAAAATTATATTGAAGCAATATGTGGGACAATGTACGATGAAAGTAATGAATGGTATGAAGATATATATGATATGTCCCCATATGATATAGCTGAGCTATTTAAGAAAACGGTAAAGGACGAAGTAGGAATAACTGTTACATTTAAAGCGATAGACCTTGAAGTATCGATTTTAGAAGACTAGAAATAAAGTGTTGATAGGCGATAGAAATTAAAAACTCTCAAGAGAAATATCAGCAAGCATAATACTGCAAGTACAATCTCAATTAAAAGCAATCCATAAAGACCATGCAGATACAATAGTTGATAACAATGATTCTACACTCTTTCTAGGGGGAAAAGAAACTATAGACCTATATAATGCATCGGAAAGAGGATCAAATAAAAAATCTTTTGGTCTAAATTACCAAAAGACTGGTAAGGAACTTATGAGCCAAGATGAAATAACTGTTATGGATGGAGGCACGTGTATATACCAGATAAGAGGAGTAAGACTTTTACTATCTGATAAATTTGATATCACAAAACATAAGAATTACAAGTTACTGGAAGATTATGATTGAATATTAATATATAAATATTTTTGGTATAATATCTATATACAAACCATGGAGGTAGGCATATGAGGTCTTATGAAAGTAAGGAAGAATTAAAAGACGAGATAAAGAAAACTTTTGATAAATACATTTCAGAATTTGATAATATCCCAGAAGAATTGAAAGACAAAAGAGTAGAAGAAGTTGATAGGACACCAGCAGAAAATCTTGCCTATCAAGTAGGTTGGACAACTTTAGTATTGAAATGGGAAGAAGATGAGAAAAAAGGACTAGAAGTTAAAACACCATCAGATAATTTCAAATGGAATCAACTTGGAGAATTATATCAATGGTTTACAGAAGCTTACGCTCATAAATCTTTAAAGGAACTAAAAGAACAATTAACAAAAAATATTGAAGATATTTATCTTATGATAGATGAGCTAACAGATGAAGAATTATTTAAACCACATATGAGAAAATGGGCAGATGAAGCAACAAAAACGGCTATTTGGGAAGTGTATAAATTCATTCATGTGAATACGGTAGCACCTTTCGGGACATTTAGAACAAAGATTAGGAAATGGAAAAAATTAATATTGCAAAACGGATTTTAAATGTATTATGATTGATAGAAAACTATTATTAAAATTTTAATTTTTTGTTTCTTACTAGATTTTAAAAAATGGGAGTATAATAATCTTAATAAAATCATTTTGGAGGTAGCGGAAAACCATAGATATAGCAAAGTAAGATTATATAAAAAGTTAGTTGGAATGAACTCATATGTTTTGAATCTAAACATATAAACAAGAAAGAAATATGGTTAAAATGAAAAAGATTAATAAATTAATTGCGGTTATATTAGCGTTTGCTATGTTAGTAGGAGCTATACCTGTCAGGTCATTTGCAAGTGATAATTCAGATAATTATTACTTATACAGTGATAAAAACAATGAGAACCTAACGCTTGAAGAGTATAGTAAAACAGATGAAGCAAAGATTATATATGCTTCACTATCAGATAAAGCCAAAAAAATCTTTGATAATGATTTGAATGAACTTATTAGAGAAGAAAAATCAGGCATCTCAGTAAGATCATATGCAGCAACTTTATCTTCATTAAATCTTCCAGGACCTGTACTATACTCATTACAAGCAATGATGTCAGGATTTGTTGCTGCTGCAGCTGATGGTCCATTACCATTTGGAGATGCTATGCTAGTTGTTGCATCTGTTGCTGCGGTAGGGACATTAGCAATATATTGGAATGATGTTGCACCAAAATGGAATAGCATAGTAAACATCTTCCAAAATAAGTTTAAAGATTCTGTAAGCACCGTTAACAGAGTATTCTCTAAGGTAAGTAGTGATGCAAAAAATAAGGCAAAATCTAATAATGAACAAACTAAAAGAAGAGTTAACGATGTATTAAAAGGTAAGAAAAAAGTTAAAGATAGTAAAAATAAAATTTATGAAGACGATGGTAAAAGTTCCGCGAGGGGCGATTTTGATAAGTTAAAACCAAAGGATATTCACAATTATCCTAATGGGACTAAAGTTGGAGAACTACCAGATGGAACAAAAGTAAATCTAAGAAGAAAAAGTTCTGATGGTAGACCAACGGTTGAAATTCAAGGAAAATGGAAAATCAAAATTAGATACAAGAAATATTAATTAGGGAGTATGTCTATGGGTAATTTTAAGAAATACCAAGTAAATAATTATAGCGCAGATTATATGTATATAGAGGATATAAAATGGAATATTGAAGGATTAAAAATTGATTTACAGTCTGAAAAACTTGATAGTAAAGTTAATTTAATATTTGATCATACTGTGTACCTTTATTTAAATACTGCCGAGGCATATAAGCCTAGTTGTTGGATAGAAAAAGAAGACGATTATTACCCATTTTATTACTCAGAGGAATCAGAATGTATAAATAAACTAAAAAAAGAAGTAGATTATATAGAAGATGATAAAATAATACACTTTATTATTATTGGGGTTGATAATATAATAGATGTATTAACATCGGATTTCCCTATAATAAATATTCAATAATATATTTGAAGGCGATAGAAATTAAAAACTCTATCGTCTTTTTTTATACTCAAAATTGGGAGGTTAAGATGGTAAGGATAAGAAGTCCCACTTAAAACAATTTAATATATAAGGCATTTAGCGATTGAAATAAAGTTCAGTCGCTTTTTTAATTGAAATTTATAAATCAAGGAGAAGAAATTAATGGATAGAGAAATGATAAATATTAATGCGAATTTAGTTAAGGAAGCTGAATTTTCAGAATTTGAAAAAGATGGAGAAAGTGTTCAAGTTGCAAATTTTGCTCTTGTTAAAAAATATGGAAAGGGCAAAGAATATACAAATTGCTCAGTATATGGAGAAAAGGTAGAAATTGTAAAAGAATTCGAAAAAGGAGATCTAATCCATGTCTTTGGATATTTCAAAGAAAATAAAAAAGGAGATAAGGTCTACAAGAACTTTATAGTTAAATCACTAAATAAAATAGAAAATAAGAAAGAAAACGAGGAGGAATAATATGGAATTTTTTACAGCTGGAGTTGGAGTTTTAAAGACACTTGTAACTGCAATTGGTGCAGGTTTAGGAGCATGGGGAGTTATTAACTTAATGGAAGGTTATGGTAATGATAACCCTGGTGCTAAATCTCAAGGTATTAAGCAGCTTATGGCTGGTGGGGGAATTGTACTAATCGGTATTAAATTAATTCCACTACTTGCAAATGCTTTAAAATAGGAGAAAGTCTATGTTTGGTATCTTTGACAAGCTAACTGAATTTTTTAAGGATATGCTACTCGGAGGTATCAAAGCAAATCTTGAGTCCATGTTCTTAGATATAAATGACAAGGTAGGAGTTATTGCAACTGATGTTGGGAAGACACCAATGGGTTGGAATGGAGAAGTGTATAACTTCATAAAAAACATTAATGATAATGTGATCGTTCCAATAGCAGGTCTTATCATAACAGCAGTTTTATGTATTGAACTCATAAATATGGTTATGCAAAAGAATAATATGCACGATACAGATACTTTTGAGTTTTTCAAATACATTATAAAGATGTTTATAGCAGTCTACCTTGCAAGCCATGCCTTTGAATTTTCAATGGCAGTCTTTGATGTGGCACAAAATCTTGTAAACAAAGCGGCAGGGGTAATCACTACTTCTGCCACTGTTTCAGGAGATCAGATAGTTGCAATGGTTGATACATTAAAAGAAAAAGAAATAGGTGAGCTTTTAATGATATTAGTTGAAACAAGCCTTGTAAGGATTGCAATTCAATGTATATCTTTAACTATTACCTTAATAGTATATGGGCGTATGTTTGAAATATATGTCTACTCATCAGTATCATCCATACCATTTGCGACTATGGGAAATAAAGAATGTGGTCAGATTGGAACAAATTATATCAAGGGACTTTTTGCCTTGGGACTACAAGGTTTGTTTTTGATGGTATGTTTAGGTATCTACACCGTTTTAATAAGAACGGTACAGATTACAGATATTCACGCAAGCTTGTTTAGTATATTAGGATATGCTCTACTACTTGGACTTATGATGTTTAAGAGTGGAACAGTTGCAAAAAGTATTATGAATACGCACTAGGAGGAATAAATGTTAAAAAAGAAAAATTGTGCTTTATTGGGACTTGGAATTTTATTAGGAGGAACTTATGAAATCTTAAAAGAGAAAAAAAGAAATGAAGAGATTAGAAACTTAAAGAGGAGAATAAATAGACTCGGAAGATGTCACAATGAATTTGTTATGTATCAAGGCGAATACAATGACAGAAATGAAGAAAAACAAGAAGAATTAGAAGAAAGAATTAGCTACCTGGAAGAGGAAACAACATCTAATTATGACCATATACTTGAACTTTCCAAAGAAGAAGTAGAGGGAGATTAAAATGGCATATGTACCAATACCAAAAGATTTGGACAAGATTAAAACAAAGGTTGCCTTTAACTTAACCAAAAGACAACTTATAGGTTTTTCTGTGGCAGGACTAATTGGTATACCAACCTATTTATTTATGAAGAAATATCTACCTAATGATGTTTCTATCATTGTAATGCTAATAGTAACCCTGCCAATCTTTTTTATAACCTTATATGAAAAAGATACCTTAACTTTTGAAAAATATTTTAAATTTTTCTATCTTCATAAGTTTTATCAACCAACTAAGAGAATAAGAAAGGAGGCATACATTGAAGCAAAGAAAAAAGCAAATCAGCGACTTAAATCTAAGGGAAAAACAATTAAAAAAAGACCGAAAGGAAGTAAGAAGGCTAAAAACAAAGAAAGATCCAACAAATAGTCTTCTAAGTGTACTTTTAAAGAAAGAGAAAAAGAGATTTACTGTTGAAGATACAATTCCCTATATAAGAATGTTACCAGAGGGCATTTGCCAGTTAGATGAAAAAAATTATTCAAGGACAATTTCATTTCAAGATATAAATTACCAGTTGGCATTGGAAGAAGATAGAGATTTAATCTTTAACCAATTTGCCAACTTTTTAAATTCTTTTGATCCAAGTGTTCACATTGAACTTTCATATGTAAATCAATTAGGAAGAAATAAAGACCTACAAGATGCAATTAAAATTGCCGATAAGGGAGACTTCTATGACGATGTAAGAAAAGAGTTTAGGGAGATGTTAAAGCTTCAACTTGCAAAGGGGAATAACGGACTTAAAAAGATGAAGTATATAACCTTTACAACAGAAGCCGATAATCTAGAGCAAGCAAGAGCAAAGTTAAATAGACTTGAAGTAGATATTTTATCCAACTTTAAATCTATGGGTGTAAGAGCAGAAAGCCTTGATGGAGAAGAAAGGTTAAGACTTGTTCACGATATGTTAAATCCAGACAAAAACTTTGATTTTTCATATAAGGATTTGAAGAAGAAAGAGTCTACAAAATCACATATAACTCCTAATATCTTTAATTTTGCACCGGTAAATAATTTTAAATTTGGTAAATATATTGGAGCAGTAAGCCATTTTCAAATACTTGCAAGTGAGTTATCAGACAGAATGTTATCTGAGTTTTTAGATATTGATGACAATATTTATGTAGCTTTTCATATAGATGTAGTTGAACAAGCAGAAGCTATTAAACTTATTAAGAGAAAAAACACAGACCTGGATAGAATGAAAATTGAAGAACAAAAGAAAGCAGTTCGTGCTGGATATGATATGGATATTATTCCATCAGATATAAATACTTTTGGAGCTGATGTTAAGTCCATGTTATCTGACTTACAAAATAGAGATGAAAGGCTCTTTGTAGTTACCATAGTAATGATGAATTTTGCTAGGACTAATCAAAAGTTAGAAAACACTATTGCTCAAATCTCATCAATTGCTAACAGACATAATTGTCAGGTAAAAAGATTATCTCACCAACAAGAGCAAGGACTTGTTTCTGCCTTACCCCTAGGAGTTAATCAAGTCGAAATAAAAAGATTTTTAACTTCATCTTCAACGGCAGTATTTATGCCTTTTACAACAGAAGAGCTATTTATTGATTCGGCAAATTCTTTGTACTATGGATTAAATGCCCTTAGCCAAAACTTGATTATGGCAGATAGGAAGAAACTAAAGAACCCTAACGGATTAATATTAGGTACACCAGGTTCTGGTAAATCTTTCTCAGCAAAGAGAGAGATGGCAAATGCAATTCTTGTCACAGATGATGATGTAATTATTTGTGATCCTGAAGGCGAGTATTCAAACCTTGTAAAACAGTTTAATGGAGAAGTTATTAAAGTTTCGGCAAAGTCAAAGGACTACCTAAATCCATTAGATATTAATATGAACTATGGAGATGGGGATGCACCTTTAAAGGATAAGGCAAACTTCATAATGTCTATGCTTGAACTTGTAGTAGGAGGATCTGGTCTTACTGCCGCAGAAAAATCTGTTATAGATAGGTGCTTACCAAAGATATATCAAAAATATTTTGAAGACCCCAAACCAGAAAATATGCCTATATTAGGAGATTTATACGATATGCTCCTATCTCAAGAAGAGGGAGTTGGTAGGAAGCTCGCAACAGAAATGGAAATTTATGTTAAGGGAAGTCTTAATGTATTTAATAATAGGTCAAATGTTGATTTAAATAGGCAACTCCTCTGTTTTGATATAAAAGAGCTAGGAACACAACTTAAAAAAATAGGTATGCTTGTAATTCAAGACCAGGTTTGGAACAAGGTTTCCTTAAATAGAGGGAGCAAGTCTACAAGATATTATATAGATGAGTTCCACCTTTTATTAAAAGACCCACAAACTGCTTCATATTCAGTAGAAATCTGGAAAAGATTTAGAAAATGGGGTGGTATTCCAACAGGTATAACTCAAAACGTAAAAGACCTTTTAACAAGTCAGGAAATTGAAAATATCTTTGATAATACAGACTTTGTTCTAATGTTAAATCAAGCATCTGGAGATAGAGATATTCTTGCTAAGAAATTAAAAATATCGCCTTATCAGTTAAACTATATTACTAATTCAAACGCAGGTGAGGGACTATTATTCTTTGGAAATACTATTGTTCCATTTATAGATAAATTCCCTAAAGACACCATGTTATATAAGCTAATGACAACAAAACCAGAAGAAACTAAGTAGGTGTGATATGGATAAAAAACTAAAAAAAGATTTTCAAAAGAAAATTATACGAAATAGGGATGATCCTGAAAAAAATATGGATAGTAAACTTGTTCATTCAGATGATTATACCAATAAGATAATTAAGACTAAGGATAGGTTCGGAGATAAAATATCAGAAAAAGAATCTAAACTTTTCCATGAGAATGTATTATCTAAAGATCAAAAACAAGATAAACTAAAAGATTTTCAGAAGTCTAAAAACAAGGAAAGAATTAGAAAAGAGGTTTTAGAAAATAAGGATAAGGCTGGAGAAACAAAACAAGCTAATCTTGAAATAAGGACAGATGAAAGCATTAAACTTGATGAAGATTTAGATGTAGATATCAAAAAGGTAAATTTTGATAGTGAAAACAGTAGAAATATTAATTCTAATAAATTAACAACAGATGATATTTCAGCTAAGGCTCAATCAATAAACAATAAGAAGCCATCAAGTAAAAGACAAGTTCTCAAAAATTATGAGGATAAACTTATCCATAGTAAGGATAAATTCCAAGACAAAATCAACGAGAAAGAGTCTAAGCGAATCCAGACAAGTGAAGATAAACCTATTGAAGCAAAGAAAAGCAAGAGAGTATATAGAAAAGATAAGCTTGTTAAAGATGAAGTAAGTAAGAACGAAAGTAATACTAATATCGATAAAAAGCAAAAGCAGAAGCTTTATCAAGAAAAGAAGTTTAGAGATAAGGAAAAAATTTCTAAAGAAATAGATAAAGAGAGTAAGCTAAGCCAAGTTCATACAGAAAAAACTTGTGATAATTCTGAGATTAAAGACAATAAGTCTGAATTTATAAAAGATGAAAAGGAAACAAGCCTTAAACCTTCAGAACAAAAGAAAGTTAATAAAAAGAATACTTACTACAAAAGAAAAAATTATGAAAGTGATAAATTCACTCGAAAGAAAATCGATGACTTAAAAAATGAATCTAAGAAAGGTACAACGAAAGATTCTAAGAAGGCACAAGATGTTAAAGATTTTATCTCAGACAAAAAGATTGGAGAGCTTGAAAAGTCTAAAAGTAAGCTAAAGGATAATATCTTAAAAAACAAAACTAAAGGAAGTCTATCTTCTGGGGTTTTATTATCTGGAGCTAAGTCTTCAGAGTTAGTGAGAGATTATCTAAGTTCAGGATCTGACAATACAGGTGTAGAATCTGGAGAAAAGGCCGCTAATGTAAGCTCTAAACTCCAGCATGGAATAAGGAAGTATAAGCTAGATAAAAAGAAAAAGTCCTTAAAAAAGCTATCTAAACTTGATAAGAAAATAAAAAAGAGAAAAAGCAAGTTGGAGTTTAAAAGTGGCTTGGAAGATTTAAAAAAATCAGATGCCTATATAAAGAAAAATAGATTTAAGAAGTTTTACCAGAGAAAGCAAATGAAGAGCATGATAGCTAAAAAGCACGAAACAAGACTTGTAGATAGAGTTAAAAAAGCTATTTTAAGTCTAGGTAAGGCTTCTAAAGAGCTGATTGTTAGAAAAAGCAAGATGGTTCTATTTCTAGTAATAGGACTAGGTCTTATGCTATCAATAATGATTGGTGGTGGAAGTGTTGGTATGAGTGGACTAAGTAACTCTGTTAACTCAGTAATGACAACAACATACCTATCACAAGATACAGTTCTAAGTGAAGTTAATCAAGAATTTTCAGCAATGGAGTATGACCTACAATCACAAATCGAAAGTGTAAAGACAAGTCATCCTGGATATGACGAATATATTATAAATAAAGAAGGAGAAATTGGTCATAATACCCATGAACTTTTATCCTATATAACTTCAAGATGTGGAGAAGTAAAATCAGCATCTGAAGTAAAAGGAATTTTAAAAGAGCTTTTCGATGAGATGTATAAGCTTGATTTTAAGGAAGAAATTGAAATTAGAACAAGAACAGTAGCAAGAACTAGATATGATAGTCGTGGCAATCCTTATACTAGCTATGAAAAAGAAGAGTACGGATATAAAAAGTTAATTGTAACTTTAAAGAAAAAAGAAATGGATGAAGTTGTTAGAGAAATATTTAGAGATTATCCAGACAATGTAGTTCATTATGAAGCTCTTCTTGAAGCTAAGGGGAATATGGGTGATGTTTTTGGATCAGGTAATGGGGACTTAGGAGAAATAGTAGATAATCCAAACTTTGGAAATCCTGGTCTTGCTTTTGATTCAGCTACTGCCAAAGCCTTATTTAATGAAGCAGAAAAACATATAGGCAAAAGATATGTGTTTGGAGCAAGTGGACCATCTAACTTTGACTGCTCAGGATTTGTATGTTGGTCATTTACAAAGTCTGGTGTAAAGAGTATGCCAAGAACAACTGCATGGAGAATATACAAAGACTATTGTAATCCAGTAAGTCCAAGTGAAGCTCAACCTGGAGATATTATATTTTTCCACTCAACATATAACAGTGGAACTCCAATATCTCATGTAGGAATATACGCAGGTAACGGAATGATGATTCACGCAGGAGATCCAATTCAATACACATCAATAAATTCAAAATATTGGAAATCACATTTTTATGGTTTTGGAAGACCAAGATAGAAGGGAGATATTATGTGAACAGAAAACTTATAAGTATTAGAAACAAAAAGAAAAAAATAGAAGAGAAATTGAAAGATTTAAATGCAAAATACAAGGAAATTTGCGATGAAGAAATACAAGTTGAAAATGAAGAAATAATTGTAACTCTTAGGAGGAACAATATTAGCTTGGAAGAATTAATGGAGAAAATCAATGATAGAAAAAGAGAAGAAAAATTAAAAGAAAAGGAGAACATTCATAATGAAGAAATTTAACGCGAAAAGATTAAGAGCCTTTTTTATGGCTCTTTTATTAGTTTTAACATCAACTTCAACTACTAATGTACTAGCTAAAGCAGATGATACAGATGGTAGTAAAAAAGTGATAGAAAGTTCTATAAGTAATATTAATGATTTAGAAGATCAAATAAAAGACTTAAATGAAAAGAAACAAAAAGACCAATCAAAGATAGATGAATTAAAGGAAAAGTTAGAATCTTGCAAAGATAATGGAGAGAAACTAAAACAAGAAA